>JBEKTO010000036.1:0-42319 GCA_049515995.1 Occallatibacter sp.
ATCCAATGGGTGAAGTACACCGCACGTGGATTTCGCAACCGACAGAACTTCATCAACGCCATCTACTTCCACTGCGGCGGGCTCGATATGAACCCCGTACCCACTAAATAGCCCGAAGCGCCTCTTTCTTTGCTCTTTCCCGGATAGAGGCGAAACTTTGCTCGTAGTGTTCATGAGCGGCATCCAATGTTGCATTGAGTTCGGCACGTAACGCCGGCTCAGGAGGCCGAACCACAGCAAAGACAACCAGCTTGGAATGCGTCGTTGTCGCCAGCGAGAAGGCGATGTTGAGCGCATGCTCCGATTGCGGAGAACTGTCATAGGCGACCAGGATCGTTTGAAATCCGATGAATACTCTGCTTCCCATAGCGTCTCCCTATACCTCTTCCGCCGCAGCGGATGGTTGAACCTCTTGTTCCGATTTGTGGCCGTCGGCGTCGTGGGGAAGGAGATGCCGGGGTAGAAAGAACGTGTTCGCAACCACCGTGGGGATCACGGCACTTGCAATAACCGTACCGACCACGTAGGAATACTGAGCCTGTGTGATGATCTGGTGATTCAATCCGAAGAGCGCCGAGATGGTTCCAAACGTAAGCCCGGTTGACATCATCAGCGTGTAGTACGTGCCCGCCGAGCCGGTGTACCGATATGCGCGCACCGCCGGGAAGACACTGACAGATTTCGTTAGCATCTTCGCCGCAAAGAGGATGAGCACTGTGATTGGTGCAGCTAGGAGTGCGGAAACAGAGACGAACGACCCCGCGCGTATGAAGTAGAACGGTGTCAGCAATCCAAACGTGAGAGTGCGCAGGCGGCGAATCAGTGCGTGGTCTTTGCCCACGGTGCCTGCAAGGACCATCCCAATCAGGTAGGCCGGCAGAACAGCCTCGCTACCCGCCCAGACGGCCAAGCCGCCAAGTGCAAAAAGAAGGAACAAAATGTATTTGGCTTCGAGTTCCGAGACCCGTCCGCCGTATTTTTTGAAGAACCACGGGGTGAGGAAGGGCAGAACTGCAAAGACTGCAACCGCCACGCCAACAAAAATCAATGTCTTTAGCGTGAAAGGGGAGAAGATCAACCCCAATGCGATAACCGTGCCGAGGTCGTTTACAAAGCACGCCGCAAGAATTGCTTTGCCGTACTCGGTTGAATTGAAGCCCAACTCCAACATGACCGCATAGACAACTGCAACCGATGTCGTCGAAAGAGCCACGCCGCACAACCAACTGGCCATCATGGTCCAGTGCAGCAAGAAGTGCGTGATCAACGTGCAGCCTATGAATGGACCGAAGAATCCCGCGAGACCAATGATCAGTGCTTCGCGCCATTTAGTTCTGAAGATTGCAGGGTCGAGTTCCGCGCCGGCGAGAAACGTGAGGACGATGGCCCCGGTCCCTGCCAAAAAAGTGATCCACTGCGTGTTGCCCAGCAGTCCTCCGGTGCCGAGAAAGGCGCCGATGATTAGCTGCGCCACCGTGCCAACGACGATCTCCGATAATGCGGTGGACACGCGGAACCAGATGGCGAGCAAAGTCGCAATCAGCGCGAGGCCAACCCACAAAGCGGATAGAACCCATGGATTAGCCATGAATCCAAGCTCCTAAATTTTTGATCAGGGACTATGCCGGAACATGACTCAACCGACAGGGTCGCCTGTCAGGAGTCATCATCTGTCCGGCCTACTAGGAGGGACAGCGGTTAAGGGTGAACTCCCTCACCACAACACCCTCACTATAGGCTCACTCGAAGCGCGATGTCAAACGCGCGACTACAGAAGAATGACCGCCGTTCAGATATCAGAGAAATCTATGTTGCAGGCATATTTTGTGATGCAATCGGGGCCATACGCTCCAGGACCGCCAAAAAAGAGGACACCGCTCCAATTTGATCGTTTGAAAAGAGGAATTTCCAGATGCAGCCGCTCCTAATGCTGATATTCAGTGAGAACCCCGCTGTGCTTTCCTGCGCTTCAACAGCCGCGAGACCGCTTGGTGTCGCATAACGGATGACGAGCTCGTATGGGTCATTGATCTCCCCGGCTCCCGTGGAGATGGAGATTACTCGTTTACTCGTCGCCGCCAACAGAATCGCCGGTGTTGTGCGTGACCGTGGAAAAAACCATGTTCTGCTTTTCATCTGAATTGCAGGCTGGCAACACAGTCCATAAAGCAATTCGCCGGAATCAAGCTCCATTTGCAGCGCATGCAAACACCGCATCATCGATGCTCTATCAGCGCCCGGAAGAGGTATTGCAGGCAGACAAATCTCCCGTGGCGATAGCCAGTTCCTCCTCAATGTTAGGAGAAAGAGATTCAATACCTTCTGATGCACGGTGCTGTACCGAAAACATCTGGAAGCACTATCAGTGTGGAATTCAATCGTTCCGTAAAGCAGCGATTTTTGCAATTCGACTCCCGCTAAATCGCGCAGCGGTTCTTCAAACAGCGCTTCACAAGAGGCGGGATGCGAGTGGATCGCCAAGCTGTTTTTCTGAAGCAGATATATCCGTGGCGGATATTCGGGAGGCTGCCAGAATGCTTCCGTGTCCCCCGGAATGAAGATTGCCGCAAGCCACTCACCCGGTGGAGGCAAGGGGGGAAAGTCCCTGGGGACTTCCGAAGGGGAATGAATCCGATATCCGAATCGATATTGCCGAGAGTCAGAGGTCAGAATCTGGGTCATATTGCAGCACCATCAGAAGATCGATTCCACATTCCACGGTGCGCTCACGCTACGGTGTCCTGCGAGTAGTAATAGAGCGAGTTGAGACGCCCTCCGCTCTTCCTCGCTGGTAAGATATCGGCGTAGCGCGTCATGCCGAAGGGCATACCGTTGCAGATCTTCAGCAGTTCGCTCCAGTAATCGAGCATGAGCATGAAGGAGGTTCTGAGCCGGTTTGCCTTTGCCCAGATATTCCGCGATCAATACCAGATGCGGCAGACAGCAGGCTGAAAAGTTCTTCTCGCCAGACGAGGTCGCGGCGCGCACCGCAGATGCAGTCATCGCGATTGCTTTCTTCTCCGCGTCGATGCGAACCTCACAAACGCTGCAAGTCTTCGCAGTGGCAGGCAAGTTCCTAATCTCGTCAAAAGATCCTGTAGCGTTGATCGCCTCGCCGGAAAGTCGTTCAAGTTCCTGGGCAATACGATGGGTAAGCTCTGGATATGCTGTGCAAACTCCGTAAGGCGACGAGATATTCTCATATTGCCAAGTGTGAAGGGGGCAGAATCCGCCGCGCCTCGCATGTTCCTGCTGAGTATCTGGATCAATTGTCAGATCGTATTGATACTTGCTTAGGAACTTAAAGATCGCGTCCAGGATGGCAGCGCAAACCCCGCATCCGGTACGCTTATCGATCTGTAGCGTAAAAGCAGCAGTGGCGCTTTCGTCTTCTACGGTTGCGATTCTTGATCGCTCCCTGGTGCCCAGGTTCTTGTCGCGAAGAGTTCGGAGCCTTTTCAAGAGCACGTTATATGGATCGTCGCCGGCCGCCTGACTCGCCGATCTTGATCTCTCGGCGAGTAACGCGGTCGTCCGTCCATAGGTATTGGAAAGGAATGACTGCGCTCGATCTTCAGTGAGGAATCGCAGTAATTCTTCTTCGAAAATGCGAAGCCCGCTTTCTTCGAGTTGATCGCCTTTTTGAGACAATTTTGCGCCGAGCCCCTGCCGCGCGGAAATAGAGAAGATACGAGGCACCTCCGAAAAAGAGAAGCGCTCCAAGCGGTCCATTACAAACTTAATAACCTCCCCGCGCTGCGCTGCGCTGACGGTGTCCTGCTTATTGATCACAACGAAAAGCCTCTTGTTGGTAAGGCGAATGCGGTGCAGAATACGGTCTTCCTCTTCCGACAGCGGGCTTTCATAGCTGGTGACTAAAACGAAGGCGTCGGCCTGCGGCAGGAATCGCTCTGTTGTCTCCGTGTTTTCGGAAATCGAAGACCCCAGCCCTGGACTATCTACAAAGAAGAAGCCGCGGCGCAGAATCTCTACCGGCAACTCAATCTCCACATAGGCGATGTTCTTGATGTTCCCTGGATTTGATTGCTGGGTTACGTACTCCGCCAGTTGCGACAGTGGCACTTCGCGGCGCAAGCCGGAATTGTTGAAGTTGAGCACCAACTGCTTGCGGCTCCCATATCGGACAGTAGTGATCACCGAGGTAAGTGGGACAATCCCTGTTGGCAAGAGATCGCCGCCGAGGATGGCGTTCATGAGCGTGGATTTTCCGCGGCTGAATCTACCAACCACAAGCAAATTGAAACGGTCTTCCGCCAGACGTGTTAGAAGATCCCGGCAATCGGACTGCAAGGCTTGATCCTTGGTATCGACAGCCTGTGCAGAACGAACAATCTCTGCGATCGCGAATTTTTGTTGCTCGTATTCTTTGAGGTCCATGAATCCAATGCCTCTATACGGATACGTTGGCTAATGCGTCCAGCCCGGCATTTGCAACCCAATCATCTCTTCGGATGAGAATGGTCCCGTTCCAGCGCCCGATCCAAGACGTGATTCAAGATGCGCCAGGATGGCGATAACCAGTTTGGCTTTTGTCCCAGGTGTTTTCTATAGGTCGTGATCTCAAACGCTATTTCCTGCGCAATGCTGCGGTGAGTGTCCAGCAGTTGAGTCACATCTTCTTGTTGAACAGAGTTAAGGGCGTCAGCGACTTTCAGGAGCGCAGTCACAATCTGGCGCCATTCGCTCTCAGGTGCCACCGAAAAACCTACCTGGGCAGCGGCAATCACGATTGCTGGGTCACTCTCCGAGAGGAATGGCCGCAGTTCCGGCCAATCACCTGATGGAATGCCAAGCTCACTCAAGAGTTGGAGGACCGCACGCCTGCGGCATACCGCTGAAGAGCCATTGAGATTTACGCTCGTCAATCCGCGAATCGCAAGAAAGGCATATTGCCGAGCGCCATTGGAGATTTTCCGAAGGTCCTCCATGGCGCAGCTTCTGCACAGATCGTCTTCGAGCACTTCGAACAACAATGGAATGCTCTCGGGGCGATGGAATTCACCCAACGCTATAATCAACCCCTCGGTGGCGCGCTGCCTTGCCGCGTCGAGCAAGACATGGAAGACTTCGTCGGATTTCCAGCGCATCAGTTCACGGGCTGCCGCGCTTCGAACCGCGTCCTCGGCGAACAGAATCGTGGCATCCTGGGGACGCTCAGACTCCCTGAAGTACGAGATCAGCGTCGAGCAGGCACCCAATTCGCCGAGTGCGTGTACAGCACGACAGCGAGGGAGAGCGATTGATTTCGGCGAACCTTTTAGAAGGAAGCCCGAGAGAGCGGGAATGGCGCTTCGTCCGGATGCGATGAGCTTCTCAACTGCGAGATCACCCTCTATCAATGAATCAAGTGCGCCGATCAGCCGATCAACCTGCTGCCCTGAAATGTTTGTTGGCGGATGTATCATGCTTCGACCTCCTGCCAAGACGAGCTGACGGAGCGGGGCGAATTTACTGAATACCAGTCTTCCCGCGTAAGCGGTAGCCGGCTTTGACCTCGGTCGGGGCGGCGTAACAGGATCTGCTGAACAGCAATGTCGCCCCGGCGAAAAGCTGCGGCCGAACCAGCCATATATAAGAGCCAGATTCGATAGGTGACCGGAGGCACATGTTCCAGCAGCGCATCGGCGTTGCGCCGCAGCCCTTCAACCCAGCAACGTAAAGTCAGTTCGTAGTGTTCCCGGAGGTTTTCAACGTCACGCACCTCCAGGCCCACGGATTCCGCGGCTTGAAGAGCTTGCGAGAGAGTGACGAGTTCACCGTCCGGAAACACATACTGGTCAATGAAAGAGCTTTTTCGCTTTGGTGACCGGTAAGACCGTGTGATTCCATGGTTGAGAAACACTCCTCCGGGCCTCATGAGCTGACGTACGGTTCCGAAGTATTCAGGTAGATTTGCCAGGCCGACATGTTCGAACATGCCAATGCTGGCAATCTTGTCGAACGACTCGCGGAGATCGCCAAGGTTGCGATAATCGCGAAGCTCCGCAACACAAAGCTGATCCAATCTGGCCTGCGCAATCCGGCGCTTTGCCGCCTCTGCCTGTTCTCGGCTCAGCGTAATTCCCTCAGCATGTACACGATACTTGCTTGCAGCGTGAAGGACGAGACTGCCCCATCCGCATCCAATGTCCAGGAAACGCTCGAAAGGTTGCAATCGCAGCTTTCGGGAGATTAACTCTAGCTTTTGCTCTTGGGCTACATCGAGCGGGTCTTCCCGCGTTCGAAAGTATGCGCAGGAATACGCCAGTGATTCACCCAGCCATGGTCGGAAGAACTCAACCGGCTGATCGTAATGATGTGAGATGGCGGAACGATCTCTTCGCAGGGAATGGCGAGGGCCTTGTTTCATCCACCGTCCGAAGCCGACGAGCGTGCGGGAGATTCTTTCGAATAATTGTTGCCGCGGCGATAGTGGGCGATTGAATATATGCTCCGCAATTGAAAAGACCGAGAAAATATCCCCTTCAATCTCCAGGTCCCGGTGTATGAATGCTTCGCCCAGCGCGATTTCGCTCGGTTCAGCAACAAGCGATTCCAGTGCCTTCGGGGTCTCGATCACGATTGTGCAAACTGGCTTTTCGCCCGGCAGGAGAGTCCACTGCCATTCATCCCATAGGCGAATAGAAAATGCTGGCCCTTCATAGCCTTGAAAGAGCGAGCCAAGCGCTTTGGCTCTTTGAGATTCGAGAGAGTTGTTCATTGTCTTAATGGCCTCGCTTTCTAATAAGTAGAGTCGGACTCAAACGCGAAACGTCGCCGATTTCATAGATTGCTGAGGAGGCAATCCTCCTGTTTCAAGGATTGCTATCAATGCTTCCTGATCCTCTGGTGAAATCGGCATCGTGCGGATGTCACGGGCAGTATCAGCCAGTGGGTATTCGTACTCCTTGCGTGAGATCTTCCCGTCCTCCCAAACGGCGTAGCACGCAAGAGGACGCCCCGTCTTGGGTTGTCCGAGGCTTCCTGGGTTCAGGATGGTCGTTCTGCCCGATCTCCGGAGAAATGGCGTGTGGGTGTGGCCGACGATGAGGACATCGGCATCGATCCAGTCCACCTCGTTTTCCCAGCGTTTAGATTCTTCCGGGCAATATCCGAAGAGTGGATTTGTGGGCATGGCATGGACCAGATAGAACCCGGTCGAATCCACTGTGATCTCCCGTTGAATTGGAAGATTCCTCAGATAGCTCAGGTCGTCCTCGGTGCAGACACTCTGCGTATACCGCAGCGTCTCACTTGCCAGCTTCTTGAAAGCAGGGGAGCATTGCGGATCAACTGAAAACCCGGCGGCGTGATCGTGGTTTCCACGAACGGCAACGGTGGCCCGGCGCTTTACCCATTCAACGGTCTCATGCGGTCTCGGGCCATAGTCCACCAGATCGCCTATGCTCCAGAGTTGGTCGTATTCCTGCTCCGGAAGCGCTTTCAGTGCCGCCAGATTGGCGTGGATGTCGGAAAGGATGACGATCTTCATAAGCCCTCTGCAATTCTTGGGCGCACAAATGCCAGCACGTTCCGCAAGCGCGAGCCCATATTTGGAGAGGCTTTTGTCCGGGCAGGAGACTCCCCGACGAAACCTCGTCAGGGGTCATCATCCGCCCATCCATTCGATCAAGGATGGAACAGCACTTTAGGCGAACCCCTTCGCCTTTGCATCTGCCTTAGCAAATGCAGGGTCAGTATACCAGTTCACAGAACCAAGCCAACCGGGGAGCGGACATGCCAGCGAATTCACGCAGCATAATCAAAAATCGAGATCCCTGGCCGTCAACGCCCATGAGATCATTCGTTTTCAAGCGTGTGCCGGTGTGTCACTGGCAGAGATCTGGAGAAGGGTTACGTGGGTGCTGACGCAATTACTCCACGTATTGCCCCCCCGCTTTTGGGTGCTCTTGTTTGCGATCAAAGCCTATCTTTTCAATGGCCCCGAATGACAAATCCAGCCCAAGCTGTTTACTACGTGAGCAAAAGCAGCCATCTTTGGTGATCGCCACACTGACAGAATCTCTACAGTGCGCAGTTCCACGTTGGGGGAAGCCGTAGGCATGTATGGTGGTCAAAACGCAAAACAGGGGCCGGAGTGTAACCGGACTGAATGTTGGTGCAAACAACGTCCTGCGTTACTTTCCCCAGGACATATTAATCATCGAGTTGCAACTGGACTATTTGCAGATTCAGTGTGGATTGGAGCCTGATTTTTGGCAAGATCAGCCGGAGATCCGCGATCCCAGGTTGTGTGCTTGGCTGGAATTCAAGTATCTCCACGGAAAACCGGATCGAACCCCCGTCTCTCTGGCAATGATTCCAGCAGGGAAGAACTCCTTTCGGGTGCAGCCAATCTCATTGGGCGTGCATGCCAGAGTCACACATATTGCAGGGGTCGCAGCTTGAGCGCGAGCCTGCTCGACACTAGCCACTAACCCTAATCAAGGGAGGGAAGATCTTGAGTGCACAAGATGCAATACTTAGCGGAAACCAATACGTGAGCGATAACGGGCAAGAACGAGAACAAACCTTGCAAGAGGAAGCAACTGGAAATCGCATCGATGAGACTGGGACCGGGGAATCCACGAACCCTGTACATATTCCTCATCACAGGTCGTGTTGCTGTGTGTCTTGTTGGTCAAAAAATATCAATTCGTACCTTTAGCGAACGTTCGCACTGACGAGACTTTCCGGCGCGACCTGTATGGCTGCGGGTGTGACTGCAAGTAATCGGAACCGTGTCAGGCCAGCTTCGATTGACTCTGTGGAATTTCCGAAATAGGAGGTCTCGTCGAGTTATGATCGGGGAATTGATCATGCAGAACCACATTGAGCAGTGACTTGTGGACCCGGATGCGGCCGTTATATTCGATAAGGCCGAGCTTGCGAAATCTATTCATGAAGAAGCTGACGCGGGACCGGGTAGTGCCGATCATCTCTGCCAGAGTTTCCTGCGTGATGGGAGGAATCAGGGGTTCCGGTTCTCCCGGTTCACCGAATTCGGCCATCAGCAGGAGAATTCTCGCCAAGCGCCTTTCGCTGGAGTTGAAAAGCTGATCGACAAGATCGCATTGGGTCCGCATACTCCGGGCCAGTAGAAATTTTACGAACAGGTCGGAGAAGGAATGCTCCTCGTGCATCACGCGGATCATCTCCTCCCGCTCTATCTTGAGCGCCGTACAATCAGTAATGGCAGTGGCGGTCGCCAAATGCAGTTCGCCCACGCTGGCGAGCGCCTCCTCGCCAACAAACTCCCCAGCGGCGAGAAGCGAGATCGTAGCTTCCTTCCCGTCTGGCGAAACGATTGTGAGTTTTGCCCGGCCCGTCTGAAGATAGAAGATGGCGCCGGCAGTATCTCCCTGCGAAAAGAAGAGCTGCTTGGGTTTCAACTAGACGATTTTTCGTCCCAGTCCTGCCTTTGCCAGAAAGGCGGCGACGTCAAAGGTCTTGTTTTTTGGCTCGGCAACTGGAAGTGGAGTTTTCATCTCTCCCCCATCTGCACCGGATTATACTTCTATCTGCTAAATCGGCCGCTCACATAGGCAGGCAGAGGTCATTGTGTTTTCAGGGTTGAAGATCCCAAGAAGGTTCAGATCTCTGAGGTGCTTGTGCAGCCGATCACCGAACATTTCGATGAACTGATCGGAAGAGCAGACGAGCACCGGGAAGACCGCGACGAAAGGCCAAGCGCTTTGACAGCGATCTACAACGGTTCGCGCAAGAACGCAAGCAAGGCGTTCAAGCATGGTGCCTACCATCAGGCATTGGAGTTTGCGCGCGCGGCTGAGGTTTTGGCTCATGTGAGGCAGCACGGACCGCGCAAGTTGGAACGCGGCAAAAAAGCTCTCAAGCTCACCGCTCTCTAGTCGGTGTCTGGAGGCTAAGTTTTACACTGATGATGAGGTTAGAGTCCCAGCCCGACGCGGCCGCCGAGCGCGCCAAGCGTCCTTCGCGAGGAACGCTACGTAGCCTTGACTGGCTCAATTTTCTGCTCGCCGACGTGCAATCCGGCGTGGGACCATTCCTCGCCATTTACCTGGCTAGCTACCGCTGGAACGAAGAGAGCGTGGGACTGGCGCTGACTGTCGGCGGAATTGCGGGCATTCTCACGCAGACCCCTGCTGGCGGCCTGGTTGACCTTCTCCGATCGAAGCGTGCGTTGGTGGGCGCGGCCGTTGTTGCCCTGGCTGCGGGCGCGCTGGGAATCGCGTTGTTTCCGTCGTTCTGGCCGGTGATGGGCGCACAGATCCTGATTGGCGGTACATCCAGCGTTTTTCTTCCCGCCATTTGCGCGATGTCGCTGGGAATCGTCGGACGCGCAGCATTCGACACCCGCCAGGGCCGCAACCAGACATTCAACTCGGCGGGGAACGTAATTGCCGCCGTTTCGATGGGCTTGCTCGGATACTTTGTTTCCAACCGAAGCATCTTCTTTTTCGTTGCGATTTTCGCGGTGCCGACGATTTTCGTCTTGCTGATGATCCGGCCCGCTGAGATTGACTACGAACTGGCTCGCGGAGCCAGGGACGACGGTGAGAGCGCGAAGTTGGAAAGCGTCTGGATTCTCTTCCGGGAGCGGACACTGGTTCTATTTCTGGTATGCGCTGTGATGTTCCATTTTGCGAATGCGGCGATGCTTCCGCTGCTGGGCGAGATGCTGGCAAAGGGGCGTGGCCGAAGCTCAATGCTGTTCATGTCGGCGTGCGTGGTGACGACTCAACTGGTGGTGACGCTGCTGGCGTCCTGGTCGGGACGGACGGCTGGTACCTGGGGCCGCAAGCCGCTTCTTCTGATCGCATTCAGCATTCTGCCACTTCGTGCGGTTTTTTATACTCTGACAGCCAACACAATATTACTAGTGGCCATTCAAGTCATGGACGGCATAGCCGCTGCCATCTTCGGCGTTGTATCCGTGCTGGTGATTGCTGACCTGACACGCGGCACCGGCCGATTCAATCTCACGTTGGGAGCCATCGCCACTGCGGTCGGCATTGGCGCGGCCCTGAGTCAGGTCATTGCCGGCAGCATTGTCCATCACATGGGCTTTCGAGCGGGTTTTCTGTTTCTTGCTGCAGTTGCTCTGGCGGCGTTCGCTATCCTGTATTTGTTTATGCCTGAGACCCGCAACATACGACTGGAAGATGCATGACCGGCACAGCACGCATTGCGATCACACTGGCGATCTTTGCTGCAATGGTTACTCTGGTAGTCATTCGCCCGCGCCGATGGAACGACGCCTGGTGGACAACGCTCGCGGCAGCATTGATGCTGGTTCTTGGTCTGGTCACGCCGCACGAGGCCGTCGGCGCAGTGCTGGCCGGGAAGAACGCCCTGCTGTTCCTTCTTTCGCTACTTGCGCTCTCCCTATTGGTTGGCAAGAGCGGCTTCTTCGATTGGGCTGCGATTCGAAGCGCGCAGGTCGCTCAAGGTGACGCACATACGCTTTATCGGAACGCGTTTATTGCTGGCGCAATCGTTACGGCTGTATTGTCCCTTGACACTACAGCGGTGATGCTCACGCCCGTGCTGCTGGCACTGGTGAGTAGGCTCAAGATACCGGCTGCGCCCTACGTGGTGCTATGCGCGTTCGTTGCCAATGTGGGTTCGCTGCTGCTGCCGATCAGCAATCTCACCAATCTCCTCTTTGCGGATGCCTTTCACCAGACCTTTGTAGCATTTGCGGCTCGGATGATCGTGCCCCAACTGGTGGCGCTGGTCACGACCTACGCAATCCTGAGTTGGCACTTCCGTCGCGAGTTGCCCAGTCGCTTCGGCGGCGAGAGCCTGCCTGATCCGGCGAGCGTGGTTCCAAATCATTTTTACTTCGTGGTCTGCATCACCGTTCTGGCCGCTGTGCTCGTCTGTTACTTCCTTGCGCCGCTGGTGGGGCTTGAACCGTATGTCTTCGCCTTCGCAGCCAGCGCGGTGCTGGCGATTGCCGGTCTGCTGACAGGGCGTGTGCAGGTACGAACAGTACTGGAACTCTCATGGGACTTGTTCCCTTTTGTCATCGGTCTTTTCATTGCCGTGCAGGGGCTTGAGAACCTTGGCATTGTCGGCCTGCCTTCCGGATGGCTTGCGGAGATGCGGCCGGGATCGCCGGAGAAGCTCCTCACTGCGGCAGGCGCTACGGCCTTCGCCTCGAATATCGTGAACAATCTTCCTGCTGCGTTGATTGCGCGCAGTGTTCTGCTGCGCTCCCACGCTCACATGGGCACGGTTCTTGCCGCGCTCATAGGCGCTGACGTGGGACCGATGATTACTCCATTCGGTTCGCTGGCTACGATGCTTGTCCTGGCGTTTGCACGGCGCGACGGTGTTGAAGTGCGTGCTGGAAAGATGGTGCTGCTCGGCCTTTGGGCTGTACCGGTCATTGTGGTCCTGACAACCCTCACCCTGGCCCTCAGCTTTGCGCTGGTTCGGTGACAATTGCTGTCGTGATCGCTGGCTCGTCACCGGCGATTCGCGAGTGGGAAGTACGGCAGTTGGCGAGATCGTCCTTTTCATCCCCAGTGGGGGTAACAATGCAGACAGATGGTTCCGTTGGCGCATACAGCCCAATGCGCTCGTTGACCTCGATTTGGACCGCGTTTCGAAGATCGGTCCCAATAAATGCCGTTGTTTTAAACAATCCGAACAGACCTCCGTCTTTGCACGGCAACGGTCTTGCGCAGAAACCTTGGCTTTTAGGCGATTGAGGGTGCTGAATAGGGTACTGCGTGCGCTGCTCCTCAACTGCGCTGCTTGAAGCCTCGTTGAACTTGTTCGTTATTCCTGGCGCCCTCGTCAAGCGACGGTTCATTTCGTCCTGCCCGATCTCATTCTGACGGTACGAAACAAGGTTGCAGCTCCGGCAGGGCAGGGGTATGAGGCAAGCGCATCCGCTGAAGTGGACACTATTGCGCTGTTTAGCAAGGAGTGAGGTACGGCGAGGGTATTGAAGAGGGTGTTGAAGAATGGACGACGCTTTAGCCATACGGCACTAATCACGTCATCGGAGAACGCATTGGAGATTTCGCAGCGATAGTAAAGGGCATAGGTAACTGCTCCCCGTAGAATTGATTCGAGGGATAAGGCAATGGCGGAATTGAGCAGAACGGGAATCTCCCTGGAACAGGATCTATTGGTAGGGTTTGACAAGCTGATTGCGCGGCGGGGATACAAGAACCGCTCGGAGGCGCTACGGGACCTGATCCGTGAGGCTCTACTGTCAGAGAGTATCGACTCCAACAAGCCTGTGGTTGGAACGCTGACTTTGGTCTATGACCACCACGTTCCCAACCTCTCACAAAAGTTGACCGAGATGCAGCACCAGGGCGGCACGATGGTGATGGCCGCCACGCACGTGCATCTCGACCATCACTACTGCCTTGAGGTCATCATTATGAAGGGCAAAAGCAAAGAGATTCAGGAGATGGCGGATAAGATGTTGGCGACGCGGGGCGTGGAGTTGGGAAAACTGGTCCTGACGAATTCGGGCGCGGTCCTCAAGCATTCCCACTGATGTGCTTGTGGCGAGAAGCGAGTGGAGAGAGGTCGTGCGAGGCTCACTGTTGGAGGAGAGATGACACGAGTTCGACTTCTCCGCGCAACTCAAGTTCATCAAACCCCCGCCATTTGTAGAACGCAATCGAGACGATCCAACTCAGTGCGAAGAGCCCGATGATGAAGTAGCCGAGAGTCCCGAAGTTCTCATTGAGCTTCCGCACCGCATCCCAGAACATCCCGCTCGGACGGAACTGTCCGGCGAGCAGTCCGAGCGCTTCAATGCCTCCGACCACGAGGGCAACGATGACCGAGACAAACGTGATGGTCAAGTTGTAGTAGAGCTTGCGAATCGGTTTGACGAAAGCCCAGCCGTAAGCCCCAAGCATCAGAATGTTGTCGGTTGTGTCGATGATTGACATTCCGGCGGCGAAGAGTGCCGGGAATACCATGATCGACCAGATGGAGAGGCCCTTCGAGGCTTCAGCCGCGGAGATGCCGAGCAGACCGATTTCTGTGGCGGTGTCGAATCCCAGCCCAAAGAGAAGGCCAAGCGGATACATATGCCAGCTCCGCGTGATCATTGCGAACATGGGGCGGAATAACCGGGCGAGCAATCCGCAACCCGCCAAAAGCAGATCAATATCTTCTTCGATGTACTGTCCGCCGTTGCGCACGCGCACAAATGCCGCGTAGATCGAGCGCAGAACGATCAAATTAGCGAAGGCGATACCAAACAGGAATAAAGTGGAAACGAGCGTCCCGATGATCCCGCCGATGCTTCGGAGAGCGTCTACTCGGTGTTGCAGCAGGAGCGCCGTGGCGGCGATGGCTGCCGATCCAATGACAACGATGGTCGAGTGCCCCAGCGAGAAGAGAAATCCAACCGAAACCGGGCGCTTGCCTTCCTGCATCAGTTTACGGGTCACGTTGTCGATGGCCGCAATGTGATCGGCATCGACGGCATGGCGCAGGCCGAAGCTGTAAGCGAGGAATGCTGTGCCGAGCAACAGTGGAAAGTGCCGGAAAGCGACGAGCGCCCAGAGCCACGCGGCCACGTTGAATGCCAGAAGGATGCCGTAGATGCCGATGACCTTGCCTCGGACATTTCCCGCGGCGTCGTTAAACAAACTGCGCATTCAAAACTCCGGAAGTTGCAGGCGTCGGGGAACGCAAACTCCGACAGTCTGGAAGGTGCTCTAAGAACGGAATCTAGCCCTCGCGGGCGTTCTTCACCTGTGATGGCCATCATAACACCAATTCGAAAAACGTAATATCAAGGGAATGCGGCATCTTGCGCGCCCTCAATGGTTTGTCATGGAGCGCGCTCGAAGCGCCGGTCTCGAAGTGCGGGAGCGCTGGTAGCATGAATTTGGAAAAGATGTTACTCTGACGTTTCCCCGTGAAGGTCGTTTCTTTTCGACTGGAGTCTGTATTGCAGGAATGGGGCAAAATCCGCGATGCATCGCTTGGCCGCCGCCTCGGCAACCGACCGGATAGCCCTCGCCAGAGATTCTTTTGCCGCTCGCTGGAATCCTGCTTTGCGACTCTCTCCCTTGCGCATTCGGCCCGGCTCCCATTGAGTGACTGGACCCAAACCCCCGCTTGTTGTTGTTGACCGAACGGGACACGCCGCTCATACCTCAGAACATTCATTCGACAAGATCGGGAGGCTGGGAGATTCATGAAGGCTAGTAACACGATTTACAGATTGTTCATACCGCTCTTATTGCTATTCGTTCTTTCGGGACTGCGTCTCGCAACGGCGCAGACATCCTCCAGCGATAAGGCTTATCCGCCTCAGCTATCAGGAACTGTGGCTGACACGTCCGGCGCAGTGATTGCCGGGGCTATCGTGCAGGTTCGAAGCGCGAACGGTACGGTGCGAAAAACAACACAGTCTGACAGAAGCGGTCTCTTCATGGTTTCCGGACTCCCGGCAGGCAATTATCGACTCGTGGTATCGAAAGCCGATTTTGAAACCAAGGAAATGCCCGTCACCATTGAGATCACCGGAGTGCCGGCCCCGCTACGCATCTCTCTGGCTGTGAGCGCCGTGAGTACCACCATCAACGTGCAAGGCCGGGAAGATGAACTCATCGGAATTGCCGAATCCGGCACCCAGGGAACGGTGGGCGCAGCGGAGATCCAGGATCGTCCGATTCTTCGTTCGGGAGAAGTCCTGGAGACGGTTCCCGGCGTCATCATCACGCAACACGCCGGCGGCGGCAAAGCCAACCAATATTTTCTTCGCGGATTCAATCTCGACCACGGCACGGATTTCGCGATTTTTATCGACAATATGCCACTGAATCTGCCATCGCACGCGCACGGCGAAGGGTACTCGGACATGAACACCGTCATCCCTGAGTTTGTGAGGCGGGTAAATTTCGAGAAGGGCCCTTATTACGCCGATATTGGCAACTATGGCTCGGCTGGATCGGCCCATCTGGAATTCTTCAAGACTTTGCCCCAGAACTTCTTCAGGGTGGAAGGCGGCATGTACAGCTATGGTCGGGTCGTTTTCGGCATATCTCAAAAGCTCCATGCGGGCAATTTGCTGTATGGCGGAGAGGCGTACCACGACGATGGCCCATGGACGCATCCGGACAACTATTACAAATACAACGGCCTTTTAACCTACAGCCAGGGCGGAGACGCCAATGGTTTCAGCATCACGGCCCGCGGCTACCATGGACAATGGCACTCGAGCGATCAAATCGCCGCTAACGCCGTACCCCTGGTTGGTTTCTTCGGCACGCTGAACCCGACGGATGGCGGCCATTCCCAGCGTTACAGCTTGCAGGGCGAATGGCATCGCCAGGGCGTAAATTCGGCGTCGAGAGTCGCAGCCTACGGATTCTATTACGATCTCGATTTATTCTCCGATTTCACTTACTACCTGACGGACCCAAATCGCGGCGACCAGTTCGAGCAGCATGACAGGCGCTGGGTGGCCGGGCTGGACGCGCGCCATACGATCTTCAGCCAATGGTTTAGCCGCAGGGTGGAAAACACGTTCGGTCTGCAGATCCGAAACGATTGGATTCACAACGGCCTCTACCAGGATGAGTATCGTGTCCGCGTGGACAAGACCGATTCCACGACCGGCAATACTTTGCCCGCGACCACGCAAGCGGATCGCTTTACGGATACGCAACCGGGATTCTATGCGGAGAATAAAATCCAGTGGGCAGCAAAATTCCGCTCGGTTGCTGCCCTGCGCGGCGACCTGGATCGCTTTGACGTCACCAGCCTGGTTGCTACGGCCAACTCCGGCACAGCGAGCAAGTTTCTACCCAGCCCAAAGTTGAGTTTGATTTTCGGTCCGTGGTCCAATACCGAGTTCTATGCACAAGGCGGATTCAGTTTTCACAGCAACGATGGGCGCGGCACAACGCAAACGGTCGAACCTGTTTCGGGAGAAAACCCTTACCCCAATACGCCCGCTACACCGATCCCTGCTCTGATCCCAACCAAAGGCGGGGAAGTCGGCGTGCGTACTGCGGCCGTTCCGCATCTGCAAAGCACCCTTTCACTCTGGTATCTCCACAGCGCTTCCGAACTGCAGCAGTCCGGCGACACAGGAGGCACGACTGCTTCGCGACAACCGAGCCAACGCTATGGCGTCGAATGGGCGAACTACTACACACCGGCGAAAAATCTTGCCATTGATTTTGACCTTGCGAACTCGAAAGCCCTTTTTACCGAACTTGATGAAGACGATGCTGCGCCGGACAGCCCAGGCGGCAAGCGTGTACCCGAAGCGGTTGGGTTGGTGATTTCATCGGGTATCACGGTGCCCGATGTTGTAGGCTTTCTGGGGAGTTTGCGGCTGCGCTACTTTGGCCCGCGAGACTTGACGTCGGACGGGATTTATCGCTCGAAGGCAACGGCGCTGCTCAATGGGGAACTCGGCTATCGAATCGGCGAGAGATGGCATGTCACGGCCGAGTTCTTGAATTTGCTTGACCGCAGCGATCACGACATTGACTACGCCTATGAGTCCCAGATAACACCAACTGCCGCGCCCGCGTTCACAGATGTTTTCCACCCCGTCGAGCCGTTTCAGGTACGATTCGGGTTACAAGGAACCTTCTGACGAATGCCCCTCGCTGTCGGCCACTTGATGAGTAGAGCAGAACTCAACCAGTTCCATGGCAATCTGCACGGCCCGGTCCCGGTGATGCACGACCATCTTCCTCCGGCGAGGGAGCTTGGCAAGATCCTTTCAAGCCTGGGAGGGATCAACGTAATAGGCAGAGGTCTGTCTCGTAGTCAATTGAAACATAAGATGAAACTACTGCTGAGGGTGCTCCAGCACCCTTTTCAGCACCCCTATTTTGAGACAAACGCACCCTCATGCCGAAGACGAGATATGACGGAAAACAAATCGACCTTTGCCTCTGCACGGCAGAGGTCGGGCTAGGACATTCTGAGCTATGCGGCCATCGAGCGACAGAACGGGATGACAAGCAAATTCGGGGCGTTGCAGGCCCCCGCAACCAAAACTAAGTTCAGGATCTAAAGGACTTCTATCCGTTGCCGATAGAGGTCTTTTTTGCGTGGCCAACCCAAAACCAACCCATGCTAAGAATGGGTGGCATTGGACTGACAATTGGGCGATGGTCCCATATCCCTTCCTTTTGCGCCCTCCTCAGCACAACATTGCACACGTCGCTGTTTGCGGCGCGCTTGCTTCGCATGGTCGAGTCGCCGTACTGCATGGTCATGGAAATGTCGGCGTGGCGCATCAGACCCTGCTGAACACCCAAAGGTGCGCCGTTGCCGCCGAGCAACGAACGGGTTGTGTGCCGGTAGGTGTGCCACCCAATTGAACCCAGTTTCACCTTCACCGCGACAGCACGGCGCTCGTCATGGACATCCTTCATCGGGACGCGGGTTTCTGCCTGCCTTGCGGTAGGGCCGCGGTTGCCGCTGCAATTCCTGTTGCGCCAGTTCTCTCTTCATCCGCCCCATAGGGTCGCCTTTCGTGGGTTCGATCTGAATCCATTGTGGCCCGAATCGGGCAATTCATCTGCAACCACCACCTGCGGTGGGGCTGGCGACCTTCGGCTGCCTCTGGTGGGCGGACTTGCCTGTACCAGGGCCGAGAATCCGTAGATGATGCACCCAGATACCTGCGGCGGGCCGGGCCGGCTTTTTTTTGCGTGGCCTTCATACTGTTTCCCCCGTTGGTCCTGTATGAGTTGCAGGATGGGGAATTTTTGTTGAGACTGGAGAGTTTAGGCGCCGGTTGCGGAGAAAACGCTGTAGACTGCCAACACGGCACTAAACAAATCGATGGCCCGAATTCCACAAAAGCAGAAGCTGTTTAACGGCCGGGACCACTCCTGGATGCAGTTCAACCGGCGTGTGCTTGAAGAGGCCCAGGACCCCGGCAATCCGCTGCTGGAGCGGGTGAAGTTCCTGGCCATCACGGCCTCGAACCTAGACGAGTACGTGGAAATCCGCCAGGCGGGGCTGCTGCAGCGCATCGAGGATGGCTACCGCGAGCAGGGCTACGACGGACTGCGCCCGGACGAGTCGCTGGCCGCGCTGACCGCCGACATTCACAGTTTTGTGGACGCCCAGTACGACTGCTGGAACCAGCAACTGCTGCCCGAGCTGCGCAAACAGGGCATCCGGCTGCTGGAGTGGGAGGAGCTGGGCGAAGAGGCCCGCGCCTTTGCCCAGAGCTATTTTCAGCGCGATGTGGACCCGCTGCTGACGCCCATCGCGATCGACCCGGCGCATCCCTTTCCGCGCGTGCTGAACAAGGCCTTGTGCCTGGCGCTGCTGCTGCGGCGCAAGCGGCGCAGCTCGGGGCCGCAGGTGCTGGGCGTGGTCACCGTGCCGCGTGCCCTGCCCCGTTTCGTCCGCCTGCCCTCGGCCGACGGCGCGTACGACTACCTGCTGCTGCAGGACCTGATCGCGCAGAACCTGGCCGGAATGTACCGCGGCTACGAGGTGCTGGCGCGCACGGCCTTCCGCGTCACGCGCAACTCCAACCTCTATTTCGAGGAGGAAGAAGCGCGCTCGCTGCTGGAGACCATCCGCGTGGAGCTGCACAACCGGCGCAAGGGCGACGCGGTGCGGCTGGAGATCGAGACCGGAGCCGATCCGGAGATTGTGGAGCGGCTGCGGGTGAACTTCGAGCTGGAGGAGAAC
The DNA here is from genome assembly GCA_049515995.1 of Occallatibacter sp. Lineage (GTDB taxonomy): Bacteria > Acidobacteriota > Terriglobia > Terriglobales > Acidobacteriaceae > Telmatobacter. The sequence goes on from JBEKTO010000036.1 coordinate 19,660, forward strand.
CAGGTTCTGCTGGGCGACGGTCCGGTGAACCTTTCGCGGCTGATGTTCTTCTATGGCGACGTGAACCGGCCGGATCTGAAGTTTCCGCCCTTCGCTCCCAGGGTGCTGCACCTGAGCCGCAAGTCGGCCAACATCTTTGACGAACTGCGCCAGCATGACGTTCTGCTGCACCATCCTTACGACTCGTACGACCCGGTGGTGGACTTTATCCAGCAGGGCGCCGAAGACCCGGCCGTGGTCTCGATGAAGCAGACCCTCTATCGCACCAGCCACGACTCGCCGGTCTTTTCCGCGCTGATTGAGGCCGCGGCCAACAAGGAAGCCACGCTGGTGGTGGAGCTGATGGCGCGCTTCGACGAGGCCTCGAATATCCGCTGGGCGCGCAGCATGGAGGATGCCGGGGTGCAGGTCTTCCACGGCGTGGTGGGGCTGAAGACCCATTGCAAGCTGGCCATGCTGGTGCGCCGCGACGAGGACGGCGTCACCCGCCGCTATTGCCACCTGGGCACCGGCAACTATAACCCGGTGACCGCGCGCTTCTATACCGATCTGAGCCTGCTCACCAGCGATCCGCAGATTACCGAGCGGGTGCACATGGTCTTCAACTACCTGACCGCGCACGCGGAGATCGACGACTACCGGCCGCTGCTGGTGGCGCCGCTGACCATGGCCGAGAGCTTTCTGCGGCTGATCCGCCGTGAGCAGGAGCACGCGCAGGCGGGCCGGCCCGCGCATATCGTGGCCAAGATGAACGCCCTGCTGGAACCCAGCGTGATCGAGGCGCTCTATCAGGCATCGAAGGACGGTGTCGAGATCGACCTGATCGTCCGCGGGCTGTCGATCCTGCGGCCGGGCGTGAAGGGGCTGTCGGAGCGGATTCGGGTGCGGTCGATCGTGGGCCGCTTCCTCGAGCACTCGCGCATCTTCCACTTTGCCAACGGCGGCGACGACGAAATCTACCTGGGCTCGGCCGACTGGATGCCGCGCAACCTCTTCGAGCGCTGCGAGGTGGTCTTCCCAGTGCGCGATCCGGTGGCCAGGGCGCGCATCCACGACGAAATTCTGCCCGCGTACCTGGCCGATACAATCAAGGCCCGGCTGCAACAGGCCGACGGCAGTTACATCCGCGCCAGCAAAGTGCTCAAGGACGCCCCGCCCTTCGCCAGCCAGGACTTTCTCATGCAGTTGGCCGAGGGCAAAGTGGAGCTAGGGGCCATCCCCAAACCGGTTTCCGCAAAGCCGGTCCGGAAGCATTCCAATGGGAAGGCCGAAGCAGCGGATTGAGGCTCGACGGTCGTCTGGGCGGGATTCTGAGATTTGCGATTCTCTCCAGCCGCCGCCGGTTAGCAATCCATCGAAAACACAAAGGAGACCACCGTGGAACCAGGCGCAGCCCAAGTCTTTTCCGGGATGATGCCCGAGCAATTTGCGCGGCTGACGGCTAGGGCCCAGGCGGCCGGCATCGGCCTGAGCGGGAACAGCGGCAGGGCTTCGAATTTCGGCGTGGAAATCGTCTGGAACTATGCGCCGGAGACGCAGAAGCTGACCGTTCAGTGCCTGAGCGCGCCGTTTTTCATGAGGATGGGAGACGTAGACGCGCGGATCGCGGCGCTGGTGAAGGAGAGCCTGGGCTGAAGAGTCGCGCCGGCCGGCCAACCGCAGGAAAAGCCTGGGCGGGCCTTTCGCCGGCGAACTTTGCTCTCCAAACCGGACCGAATCGGCGCTATTGCGGTTCTCCCATTGCTATACTCCGAAGCCATGCCGCCGAGTGGCTTTTTCCCTAAGAAAAAGCCACCTTGCACAGAGCTGGCAAGGGTACGTGTAGGTGAGAACCACTCTAACTCCAACGCCAACGCTGTTTTGAGCTCTATTGGAGTGTTACAAACGTGTTAATATCGAACCTCATGGAACGGGCAGCCCGTATCGGAACCCCTCCGGAACCAGGCCAATGAACCTCTATCTCATGCGTCACGCGAATGCCGGACTCGCCCGGGGAAATCCCGCTCTCGACACCAAGCGGTCCCTCATCAAGGAAGGCAAGGAGCAATGCATGTTGATGGCGCGACTCTTGAGCGCGCTCAACGTGCAGGTGGATGTGATCGTCTCCAGTCCGCTGAAGCGGTCCTTGCAGACCGCGCAGTTTGTGGGCACGGAACTGGGCTACGACGCCAAGGTGGAGATCAGCCCGGCGTTGGGACCCGACGCGGATTACGCCGATTTCCTGCAACTGTTGTCGAAATATGCTGACCGCGAGGGCGTGCTGGCCGTGGGCCACAACCCCAACCTCTTCCAGTTTCTGGGCCGGATGATTACCGGAAACGGCGGGGCCAGCATCCGCCTGCGCAAGGGCTCGGTGGCGCGCGTCGACCTGGCCTGCCATCCGCCGCGGCTGCACTGGCTCATCGATCCGCGCTCGGCGCGCTTGATCTACGCCAGCGTGCAAAAGAGTTCGCGCCCGAAGACCTCGCGGAAGTAATCCGCTTCCTTGCGCAGCGACCACAGCTCCAGCTCCGCGCCCGTCCGCCCCGGCTCCAATTCCAGATAAACCCGCTTGGGATAGACCTTGGCCGCCACGCGCAGCACGTCGCTGGCGCGATCCTGGTTGAGCGCCACGGCCAGCCGCAGCAGCACCACGGCGCGATGCACGTTCTTGTGCTCCTCGGCGGGAATATTGCGCAAGGCGCGGTCGCCGGGCTGGGGACGGCTCTTGCCCAAATAGCGGGCGATGGCCGAGACCAGCGTCCGTTGCAGCCGCGTATAGCCGTAAATCTCCGTGCTGGAAACGATGTACTGCGTGTGCCGGTGGTGGTTTTGGTGGTTGATGAACTTGCCCGTATCGCGCAGCAGGGCTGCGGCTGCCAGCCAGCTTTCGTACTCCGGCGGAAGCTGGTGCAGCGCCTTGAGTTCGCGATAGAGCTGCACGGCGTGGGAGCGCACCGGCTCCGCCTGATGCGGATCGACGCCGTAGCGCCGCGCCGTGGCCAGCACGCTCTCCCAGCGCTCGTGCTCGAACTCGATATGCGCGGTGGTGCGGGCGTCCTGCTCGGCCAGCATCTGCGCCAGGATGCCGTCGCGCAGGCCCAGCGGCGAATAGCGGAAGCCGGGCAGCCCGAAGCTCTCCAGCAGTTCGGCAAAGACGCAGGCGCCGGCGACGATGATCTCCGCGCGGCGCGGACCGATGCCCGGCACGGCCTCGCGCTCCGGCAGCGACATTTTGGCGATCTTTGCGGCCAGCTTGCGCACCGCCGGCGTGCTCGCCGTCCCAGCCAACCCGCTGACTTGCTGACTCGCCGACTTGCTCCCTCCATTCTTGCCCTGCAAGCCGATGGCCTCGCTGAGCGCCGCGGCCGTGCCGGAGGTGCCGATCATCAGCGATACGTCCACTGGCTGAATCCGGCGGTGCGCCCGGCGCAGTTCGCGCTCGATAAGCTGCCGCATCCGCGCCAGGCCCTCCTCCGGCGCCGGGTCCTCGGCCAAAAACTCCTCGGTGAGCCGCACCGCGCCCAGCGGCAGGCTAACGGTCTCCTTGATGCGCTTGTGCTCGGAGAGCGTAATCTCGCAGCTTCCGCCGCCCAGGTCAACCAGCAACACGCGGCCGCCCACGCCCTGCTCGCCGCCGGTCACGCCCAGGTGAATCAGGCGGCCCTCCTCCAACCCGGAGATGATCTCCAGGTTCCAGCCCGTCTCCGCCTGCACCCACGCCTGAAAGGCCAGCGCGTTGCGGGCGTCGCGCATGGCCGAGGTGGCCACTACGCGAATCTGGTCCACCCCGTGCGACTGCACCGTGCGCTGAAAGCGTTTGAGCGCCCGCAGTGTGGCCGTCATCGCCTCTGGCGAAACGATGCCCGACTCGAAGACACTGGCTCCCAGCCGCGTCACTTCGCGATCCTCGGCGAGGGTCTTCAGCTGGTGCGCGACAACCTTGGCAATCTTCAATCTGCAAGAATTGGAACCGATATCGATGGCGGCAAAGGTGGGCATGTCGGTCTGCGGCGCTCCTGGGGAAGATGGAATCTGTCTCTCGGGCCAAGATACACGAGCGCGGCGGGAAGGCGCACCGCACATGAAATCGATCGTCCGGTATGAGGAATCCGAGTTCTGGTGAACCGCGTGCTGGGACGGGGAAAAACACAGACGCGCCCAAGCTGGTGCACCCCGGCGTTCAGACAAGGGAAATCTTCAACGGATATTTACTTCGCTTTTTTTGCCGGCTTGGCGGTCTTGGCGGTCTTGGGCTTTTCGTCCGGAGAGTGGGTGACGGGAATGGGGCCCATGTCGGAGCCGGTGCGCTTCACTTGCGTATCGACCATCATGTAGCTGATGGTGCGCGCGGAGACCGGGCGGGTGATGCCGGTGGCGGGATCGGTGGAGACGTTTGGGCCGTTGGCGATCTCGAAGCTGAAGACGGGAACGCTGCCGCCCGGAGCGGGCTGGAAGCTGGTGCGGAGCGGCAGATAGCCCTGGATGGGATGCAGTCGGAAGGCCGTCTCATAGCGATGGTGCTTGAGGCTCCAGGTAAAGACGCGCACCTGGTCGAAGTCGAAGGGCAGGCCCGATTTGGGCGGGCTGAGGACGGTGACGTACTCGGGAACCTCATGGTTGGGGGTGGTGGCCTCGGGATCGGTGACCTTGGCGAAAACGTAGGCGCCGACAATGCGCTGGCCTTCGCCATAGACTCCAATCTCGTCCGGCACATCCACATCCACGCGACCGGCGAGCAGCCAGCCGGTGTGGCCCGAGGCGTCGCGCACCAGCCACCAGTCTTCCAGGATGACAGGCGGTGCTTCAGGCGCAGTGGGAACGAGCGCCTGGCCGGACGGAGCCGGAGAAGACGGCTTCTTGGCCGCGGGAGAAGCGGGAACTGGCGAGGGAGTCTTCGCCGGGCCGGGAACTGGAGGTGAAGTTTTTGCCGCGCCGGTTGCTGCCGGCTGGGAGGTTGGCGCCGAGCCCGGCGCGGAGGTTTTCGGAACCGAAGCGCGGGCCAGAAGCTGGACCTTGGCGTTGCCGGCGAGCAGATAAAAGTGTTCTGTATCCCGGCCGGGAGAAATGTGGAGATAAAGGTCGTCGCGGAGGGCGGCGGTGGCTACCACGGGGTCCTGCTTGTGCTGGCTGGCAAGCTGGTCGAAAGCATCGTAGGTCTTGCTGTCGATGACGGCGCGCTCTTCAATCCAGCCGATCTCGTTCTTCTGGGTCTTGACCTTGAGGAAGCGGCGGCCGTGTTCGAGGACTTCGAGCGGCTGGCCGTTGGTGACTTCGGCTACGCGATTGGAGACGGCGGCGACGCGGTCGTGGAGATACATCTGGCGGACGGAGACGTAGACCGTCTCGTGCAGCATGTGGTGAAAGCGGTTGCATCCCAGGACCAGTACGAGAAAAGTGAGGAGGCAAAGCGAGAGCAGCCGCGGCAACGAGGGTACCGAGGCCCGGGGGCGCCTGAGGGACGAGACAAATGGGATGGGCGATCGCGTGGACACAGCCGGTGGCGTTCCTCTTGAGGATAGCAGAAACAGGGATCGGAGATCGGCCATCGGGGATGGCTAGCTCATTGGGTGAATGGGCTCATGGAGGTGGGGGTTCCGTGGTGGCTTGGAATTTCGGATGGAAGGCTGGCGGATCGTTGTTGGTGCTTTCCCACCCTCGCGGCAGAGAAAAACCGCGAGGATGGGGCACGGGGCTTTTGGGCGAGCATCGATGACGACAGAGGGTTCTTCCTACTCCCTATTCCCTGTTCCCTGTTCCCTGTTCCCTACTCCCTACTCCCTACTCCCTACTCCCTACTCTGCCTTTTACGGCGCTGCCACGATGGCGATGGTACTGGCCGCGGTGGTGGAGGTGATCTGAGAGTCCAACTGGCCGGTGGTGGTGGAGTCGAAGGTGTAGGCATCGAAGTAGGGGCTGCCGAGCGAACCCACGGCGAATACGAAGGTGCTGGTCGAGTCCTCGGCCAGGCCCAGCGGCTGAACGCCGGCAGCGACACTGGCGACCTTGGCCAGCGTGTAGGTGGAAGAGCTTGCGGTGACCGAGAAGCCGGTGACATTGCCCGCCGTGCCGGTGCCCGCGCCGCTGGCGACATAGACCATGTCGGGGCTCGAAACGGGCAGGATGAAGTTGGGCGCCAGTCCGCCGCTGGCGATGGGCGAGCCGGTGGCCTGGGTGAGCGTGGAGCTGCCCAGCGAGCTGTAGGTGAAGGCGCGCAGGCCGCCCGATGTTCCCGCGGAGTTGGCCAGCGTTTCGCCGATGTAGAAGAGCCGCGGCGTCGTGCTGGGGTCAACAGCCACCGAAAGCGCCGAGCCGCCGGAGGTGACCACCGGAATCGTGACGGCTTTCACTCCGCTGGGGAAGGGGCTGGTCGAGCTGAAGGGAACTACGATCGTTCCGCCCGCGCCGAGAGCGACGAAGATTTCGGCGTCGTCGCCGGAAACGGCCATCTTGTTGGTCTGCACGGCGGCGTTGGCCACGGTAAACGAAGCCGTCACCTCGGTGCCGGTATTGGCGCCGGTGGTGGAACTGATCGGAACCGCGCCGAGGGTCACTCCGCCGGTGCCTTGGATGGCCTCGATCACCCAGGAGTCGGTCGTGTCCACCTGAACGGCGTAGGCCTGATCGGTGGAGACAACGGTGGCCGTGCCCAGCTTGCCGCTGGAGATGGGGTAGGCAAAGACGCCCGAGGTGGTGCTGACCACGAGGAAGTTTCCGTTGGGCGCCATGGCTATCGAGTAGGGCGAGCCGGTCACTGTCCAGGGACTGCCGGAGATGGCGGTCAGAGTGCCGGAGACAATGGAGTCGCCGACAATTTCGGGCGTAGAGCCGGCGTTGAGCAGATAGAAGTTGCCGCTGGTCGCGGTTGTGCAATTGGTGGTGCAGGTGCTGCTACTGCTCGGCGCCTGCCAGAAATCTCCACAGCCAGCCAGAAGCGGCGCCGCCACCAGCAACCACCGTGCCCACTTTCCCAAATTCATTGCCGCTCCTTGCCCATCGCTCTCAGGACCCAACTCAAAGGTATCGCTTCCGCGCGCGTCCTGTCTTGCTACGGTATTGGACGTGCGCGGGCGGGTATTCGCTCGGATCGGCGCCGCGATGCGGCCGGAAAGCGCGTCAGGCAGAGGCGGCGGAGAGGACGGATTCGACAGCGGGCTGGGCTTCGGCCGCGACCTGGTCGAGGACCGCGCCGATGGCGTGAACGACCGCGGCCACGCGCACCACGGCGGCCACCAGTTCCTCGGTGGCGCCCTTTTCGCGGACAACCTTCTCGTGGGCATCCACGCACTTGCCACAGCCGTTGATGGCCGAGACGGCCAGAGCCCAGAGCTCGAAGTCCACCTCTTCCACGCCGTGGCCGCGCAGGCCGTTCATGCGCAGGCGGGCTGGCATGGTGGCGTATTTGGGGTTCGAGGCGAGGTGATGGAAGCGGTAGAAGATGTTGTTCATGCCCATGATGGCGGCGACGGTCTTGGCCGCCTCCAGCGCCGGGGCAGAGAGCAGTGCGGACGCGGCTGCGAGGGCGGGACCGGTAAGGCTGGCGCTGCGTGTGGCGATGGCCGCGGCCACGACGGTTCCCCACAACTGCTGCGCGCTCAACTCGGTGTTGTTGCGCACCAGCGAGGAGTAGTTCAGCTTGAGGTCTTTGGCGGATGAGGGAAGGCTGTCAATCAAGGAATCGAGGGTCATATGTGCTCCGTACAGCCGACAGCGAACAGCGATCGGCCGTCCGTTTCGTAACCGGACTGTTCGCTGTTCGCTGTCGGCTGATTGCTGTTCTTAGACGTGGAGGGTCTCTTCGCCCTTGTGCCAGTTGCAGGGGCAAAGTTCGTCGGTCTGCAAGGCGTCGAGGACGCGCAGAACCTCCTGCGGGTTGCGGCCCACCGAGAGATCGGTGACGTAGACGAAGCGGATGACATTCTCCGGGTCCACGATGAAGGTGGCGCGCTGCGCGACGCCGGCGGCCAGGTCCAGAACGCCCAGCTCGCCGGTGAGTTCGCGCTTGATGTCGGCGAGCATGGGGAAAGGCAGATCCTTGAGGTCGGGGTGGTTGTTGCGCCAGGCGAGGTGAACGAACTCGGAGTCGATGCTGCCGCCCAGAATCTGCGCATCGCGGTCGAGGAACTCCTGGTTCAGCTTGCCGAAGGCTGCAATCTCAGTGGGACAGACAAAGGTGAAGTCCTTGGGCCAGAAGAAGTAGACCTTCCACTTGCCGGGGTAGCTTTCGTCCGTAAGGGTCTTGAAAGCGGACTTGGGGTCGAGGCCGACGGTGGCCGTCACTTCGAATTTGGGGAATTTTTCTCCGACAGTAAGCATCGATAACTCCTTGAGGGTGTATGGGTTGGCTGCGTTCGCGGGGGTGAAGCAACCGCCCTCCGCGGGAAGAGAAAGAATGAGGCTGTTCGCTCCCAAACAGGAGCGAAAACAGAGGCGAATCGCACTGTCGACAGGCTCTGTTAAAGAGATGCCCGACTGCGGCGGAGGATTCTGGAGTTTTTTTGTCCGTTTTGCACAGAAGAGCATGAATCGGTGCGGCTTGCAGACTTTCAAAAGGATGGGATTGCGCGCGGTGCAGGCTCGAACTGCGGCGGCTCAGTTGGGCCGGCCGCCGGAGTTGGAACGGCGGCGGAAGCGCTCATCGATGGGCTGGCGATCCCTGAAGCCGGACTCGACGGTGTGCCAGTGCTCGATGGCGGACTCGCCCATGCGCCAGCAGAGCAGGACCACCTGATCGTCGAGGCGGCAGGGAAAATCGAGCAGGCCGGCTTCAAGGTCCTTCACCTGCACGCCGATGGAGTCGATTTCAGCGATGCTCTCGCGGACGAGGCGCAGATGGGATTCCATCTCCGCGCGGAGCTTGGAGACCTTGACGACGTCCACCTTCATGCCGCCGGAGAGGTAGATGCGGCGCGAGAGTTCGGAGAGACCGGAATCGGCCTCCTCCGCGGACTGCTTGCCTTCGATCGCGCGTTTCAGCAGCGACTCCAGCACCGGGAGCAGAGACTGCGCTTCTTCGAGGGTGAAGGTCTTCATGGGGAAACGCCTTTGGCTTATAGGATACGACGAAACGGGGAGTAGGGCATTCGCAACCGGGCTGCTAGTCTTTCAGGTTCGCTTCTTCGGCCAGCGTTCGGCGGGCGCCCCGCGAATTACCATTCCATTCTCGTTCTTGCATGTTTCCCGTGGTTTGGCTCCGCATCCAGGGCATGGACGATCGAGTGGCAGGTTTTCCATGTGGAGATTCTATGCCGACGGTCGAGGGTTGAACTCCCGCAGATGCTCGGATCGCCTGTTCCCTATTCCCTATTCCCTATTCCCTAGTCCCTAGTCCCTGTTCCCTGCCTTTACCCCACTTCCAGCATCCTATCCAGCGCCACTTTTGCCCAGCGCTTGACGCTGGGGCGGACCTGGATGCGGTTCACGACGCGGCCTTCGACCAGGTTTTCCAGAGCCCAGGCCAGATGCTGCGGGCTGATGCGGTACATGGTCGTGCACAGGCACCCGGTATCGTCGAGGGTGATGACGCGTTTGCCCTGCTCGGCAAACCGGCGGGCCATGCGATTGACGAGATGAATCTCCGTTCCGACGGCGAACATCTGGCCCGCGGGAGCTTTTTCAACCAGCGCGATCAGCCGCTCGGTCGAACCGAGGGCGTCGGCCTTCTGGCAAACCTCCCAACGGCACTCGGGATGCACGATGACCTGGATGCCGGGATACTTGGCGCGCACCTGATCGACGTGGCCGGGCAGAAAGCGCTGATGGACGGCGCAGTGGCCTTTCCAGAGGAGAATGCGGCTGGCGGCGAGCTTTTCTTTCGTTTGTCCGCCCTGCAAGCCCCATGGATCCCAGACGGCCATTTCTTCCAGCGGAATGCCCATTTCATAGGCGGTGTTGCGGCCCAGGTGCTGGTCGGGCAAAAACAGAATCCGCTTCCCCCGCGCAAAGGCCCACTCGAAGGCGGCGCGGGCATTGGACGAGGTGCAGACCAGCCCGCCGTGCTCGCCGCAAAAGGCCTTGATGGCGGCGGTGGAATTCATATACGTCAGCGGGATGCAATCGTCCGCAAGGCCAAGGCGCTCCAGCGCTTCCCAGCAGGCTTCCACCTGGGAGATTTCGGCCATATCGGCCATCGAGCAGCCGGCGTTGAGGTCGGGCAAAATCACCTGCTGGCCGGGATGGCCGAGCACGTCGGCGCTTTCGGCCATGAAGTGCACGCCGCAGAAGACGATGTATTGGGCGCCGGTTTCGGCGGCGATGCGGGAGAGCTTGTAGCTGTCGCCGGTGGCGTCGGCGAAGCGGATGACTTCGTCGCGCTGATAGTGGTGGCCGAGCAGGAGGGTGGTCGCGCCCAGCTTGGCGCGAGCCTCGGCAATGCGCGCATCCATGGTGTGGTCGGGAAGCGCCAGATAGTTTTCGAGACTGCACGTGCTGCCAGCCTCCGGCGAGGCCGCCGTTAGTTCGTCAAGGACCAGATTCACCGTATTCCGCCTTCAGCCCGGCAAGCCCCCAAAAAGAGCGCCGGACGGGGATGTTGAAAGCAAACAGGTCTGCAGTGGATGCACTGACATTCCCTCAGTTCATCGGCGCTGACGCCGGCGACTTCAGAGGGAACCCCCATCCACGGGGTTGTTGCAGCCCTTTCAATTGAACGGATGCAATTTGAAGCCGGAAGAACGCAAAAAACGTCCGGCAAAAACCGCCCCATTGGCAAATAGTGTAACAAAAACGTAACAGGCGGCCCAAACGGCGCAGGTGGGATGGAGGATTCTGGACGGAGCGGTGAGTGAGGGGCGCGGACAAGAGCCCGCGCCCTCACGGCGATCAGAGTTTTTGGCCCGAGATGTTGCGCAAGGAGGCCTGGAGTTCGAGGAGCTGCAACTGCACCTGCTTGACTTCTCTGAGGATCTCGACGCGGGTGCTGAGGACGAAAAACTTCAAGAGCTGCATGACGCCGACGATGAAGAGGACCAGCGCGGCGAACTCGAACTTTTGGCCGTTGGGCGTGACCAGCCACTTTTCTCCGCGATAAAAGCACAGCACCCCAAAGGCAAGCACATAAATCCAGAGAAAGCGCGCCAGCCACTTGTTGAAGCGAAGTTTCCCGTCGTGTTTGGCCAGCAGGGACGCCACTTCTTCCCGGTAGGCCGCAAGGTTCTCGGGCTGGGGCAAGCGCGCCAGCAAGCGGTCGCGCAGAGTGCTACTTTCCTGTTCCATAACCACCCTCACTCAGAATTTCTTTCATGGCTCGCTTTGCGTAGTGGATGCGGGATTTCACCGTGCCTTCGCTGCATCCCACAACCGTTGCGATCTCGGCGACCGGCAGGTCCTCCAGAAAATGCAGAACCAGAACCTCGCGATGCTTGAGACCGATTTCACTCAGTGCTTGATGGATGGCCGCGGCGTCTTCCTCGGCGAAGGACGGTTCCTCGGCCTCCTGAAAGTCCTCCAAATCAACCTTCTCGGCTTGTTCCCACGAATAGTTCTTGCGAATGCGATCCACGGCGATTCCGTGCGCGATCGAATAGAGCCATGGCCGCAGGGAGCCGGGGTCCTTGAGCTTGCGCATGCCGCGGAAGGCCCTGATCCACACCTCCTGGAGCACGTCGAGCGCGGTGTCCCGATTGCCGGTGAGGCTGGCCGCGTAGTAGAGCAAGGGCCGCTCCATCGCCGCGATCAGATCTTCGAATGCGCCCGGCTCGTCCGACTGGCAACGGAGCGCGATCCATTCGTACCGGATTCGATTTTCACTTTCCATGGGCTTTCGTAGATTATGTCGAAGCAAAGAGGGGTACGGTTCAATCTGCGCGAGTCAATTTGGGGCCGGCGAAGACGGGTCGGCGTCCGGCCGGTTTGTGAGGCCCGTGCACGGACAGGTATCATGATCTTTCATGGGGATGCCTCCAACAATTGAAGTTGCCAGCCTGGGCATGACCGACTCGCTCATCCTGATGGTGCTGGCGCTGGTGGTCTTTGGGCCGCGGCGGCTGCCGCAGATCGGCCGCCAGATGGGCAAGCTGATGTACGAGTTCCGCAAGGCCTCGAACGACTTCAAGTTCCAGATGGAAGAGGAGTTGCGCAACGCCGAGGAAGCGGACCGGCGGCAGAAGGAAGAGGAACGGCTGAGGACGCTGGCGGCGCCGGCTCAGCCGGCGCAGACCATCGAGGCCGTTGACGCAAGCGCGGCTGTCCCGGTGGAGAGCCCCTACCCCGGCGAGGAGGTGTATCCGCCGGTGATCGCGGCTGCCGCCGAAGCCCCGGCCCAAGAGACGGTTCCCAGGATTCAGCCGCCCTCGACCGGCGAGACGGTTCCGGTGGAACGGCCATGGAGCCTGGAAGAAGAGCTGGCCAAAGTCTCAGCGCCTTCCGCCGCGCCCGCGGCCAGCAAACAGCCTGCGGCAGAGAGCAAGGGCGAGACCCCCTCCACGGAGCAAGCGGTCCATCATGGTTGATCCCGCGGACGCAATCGGCAAGGCGCGCGAGGCCGTCACCAAGCGCGCGGAACTGCCAGGCATGAGCCTGATGGAGCACCTAGACGAGTTGCGGCGGCGCATCGTCCGCTCGGCCATCTTTCTCTTCCTGGGCTTCATCGTGGCCTATATCTTCCACGAGCGGCTCTTCGCCCTGGTGCAGGCGCCGTTGAGCAGCATCGGCAAGACGCTGGTCTTTACCCACCCGATGGACCCGTTGAACGTCTACCTTCAGGTTTCCCTGATCGGCGGCGCGATCCTCGCCTCGCCCTTCATCCTCTTCCAGGTATGGCTCTTCATTGCGCCGGGACTCTACCAGCGCGAACGGCGGTTTGTGGTTCCCTTCATGGCGGCCACGGTGGGGCTGTTTCTGGCTGGCGCGGCCTTCGGCTACTTCTGGGTGCTGCCCGGCGCGCTGAAGATTCTGATCGTGGATTTCGGCCACAACTTCACCTCCATGGTCACCATCGAGGAGTACAGCGGCTTCTTCCTCTCGATCATTCTCGGCCTGGGCATCAGCTTCGAGATGCCCATCCTCATCTTCTTCCTGGCCATGTTCGGCATCGTCAGCCCGCGCTTCCTCTGGACGAACATCCGCTATGCGATTCTGGCGGTCTTTCTGGTAGCGGCCGTCATCTGCCCCAGCCCCGACCCATGGACGATGTGCATCTACGCCGTCCCCATGCTGGGGCTTTATCTGATCGGCATCGGCGTGGCCTGGTGGGTGCATCCATCGCGGCGCAAGGCCAAGCAAGCCAAGGAGTCCGCGCAGTGATTTTTCCCTTGTTTTCGAAGAAGGTAGCGGCACAAACGCTCCGTGCCCCATCCTTGCAGCGTCTTTGTTTTTGCGGCAAGGGTGGGAGGGCACAAAGCTCGTCGGGCCTTTTCTTCGTCCACGCCGCGGTCGTCGGCCTAGTCCTCTTCGCCCCCCTGGCCTCCCCCGCGCAGCAGCACTTCAACGGCGCAAAGGCGCTCGAATATACGCGGCAGTTCGTGTCGATCGGGCCGCGCTGGCCTACCAGCCAGGGACACCTGAAGGCCGAGCAGTTTCTGCGCAACCAATTCAAGCACGACCAGCTTGAAGAAGACGCGTTCACGGCCAACACGCCCATCGGTCCGGTGGCGATGCGCAACTTCATCGTGCGCTTCCCCGGCAAGAAGAACGGCGTGATCGTGCTGAGCACGCACTACGAGACCAACTACCCGCTGCGGAATATCAACTTTGTGGGCGCCAACGACGGCGGCTCGACCACCGGGCTGCTGCTGGCCATCGCCGATCAACTGCGCGGCGAAATGGGCCGCGCAAAGATGCTGGAAGGCTACTCGGTTTGGCTGGTCTTCTTCGACGGCGAAGAGGCCATTCAGAGCTGGTCGCGCTCCGACTCGACCTACGGCAGCCGCCACCTGGCCGCCCGCTGGGGCAGGGATGGAACGCTGGGCCGCATCAAGGCCTTCATCCTGGCCGACATGATCGGCGACAAGGACCTGGACATCCAGCGCGAGACCAAGTCCACCGACTGGCTGGTGGCCGCGGTGCGCCAGGCGGCGCACAAGTTCGGCTACGACCGCTACTTCTTCCAGAGCGAGATGCCGGTCGAGGACGATCACTTGGCGTTTGTCGAGCGCGGCGTGCCTTCCATCGACGTGATCGACCTGGACTACGGACCCAACAATAGCTATCACCACACCGCCCAGGACACGATGGACAAGATCAGCGCGCGCAGCCTCACCATCGACGGCGATGTCTTTCTGGAGACGATAAGGCTGGTGAATCAACGATAAGGGAGTAGGGAATAGGGAGTAGGAGCACGGCATGAGCGAATCCTTTAAAGATCTCGTGGTCTGGCAACGAGCCGTTCAATTGAGTGTGGCAATCTACAAACTCACCTCTTCTTTCCCAGCCTCCGAGCAATTCGGCCTGACCAGTCAATTGCGCCGGGCATCTGTCTCCATTGCCAGCAACATCGCAGAGGGATACGGCAGGTCGACAAAAGGAGAGTATCTTCTCTTCCTCGGACATGCACGCGGCTCAAAATGCGAAGTCGAAACGCAACTCGTGATCGCAGGAGCATTGGGTTTCGGCTCGGAGCAAGAACGGCAACTGGCCGAAAGCCTTGCCGACGAAGTAGGCCGGATGCTCGTCGCGATGATGAGAAAGCTTAAAAAGTGAGACTGGTCTTTCTACTCCCTGTTCCCTATTCCCTATTCCCTACTCCCTGTTCCCTGCCTTCCTGTAGCATTCCCTTATGATTGCGGGTGTTTCCTGGGTCTGGTGGCTGGGGTTTCATGCGACGGTGGCGGCGTTGCTGGTGGCCGACTCGCTGCTGCCCGGCCACCGGCGCGATTCGCGCCACGCGCAGACGGTCGCCTGGCTCTGGACGGGCGTGCTGGTGCTGGCCGCGGCGGTCTTCGCCGGCTGGATCGCGGTCACGCAGGGCCACAAGACGGCGCTCGAATTCGTGGCCGGATACGCCATCGAAACTTCGCTCAGCGTGGACAATCTCTTCGTCTTCCTGGTGATCTTCCAGGGATTCGGCATCGGCCCGCGCCGCCAGCACAACGCCCTGCTGTGGGGTGTGGCGGGAGCGGTGGTGCTGCGCGCGCTGTTCATTGGGGCGGGCATTGCACTGCTCAGGCGCTTCGACTGGATCGCGTGGGTCTTCGGCCTCTTTTTGCTCTATGCGGCCTGGCGGCTGCTGCGCGGCGGCTCGGCAAACGCGGCGATCCCAGAGTGGATTCGGCGGATGCAACCGGCGCGCGGGTCGTTGCTGCCGGTGATTCTGGCCATCGAATTCACCGACGTGCTCTTTGCCACGGATTCCATTCCCGCGGTGCTGGCCGTCAGTCACAATCCCTTCGTGGTCTACACATCCAACATCGCGGCCATCCTGGGCCTGCGCTCGCTCTACTTTGCCCTGGCCGCGATGCTCGACCGCTTCCGCTATCTGCACTACGGGCTGGGCGCGCTGCTGGCCTTTGTTGCGCTCAAGATGCTCGCCGCCCGCTGGATCGAAATTCCGATTACGCTCTCGCTGGCCATCATGGGCGCAATTCTGACGGTCTGCGCGGTTGTTTCCTGGCTGGCGGGAAACAGGGATCAGGGAGTGGGGAGTGGGGAGTAGGGAGTAGCTCCGTATCCGATCCCTTTCGCCCTTATGCAAAACGGGTGGGAGGCTGCTGCGGATTTAAGTTTGTGCTTTCCTCCTCGCGACAGAAATGCGAAACGCGGCTCCCTCGACTCGCCGCGCTCGCTCAGCATGACAGCGAGAATGGGGCACGAAGCAAACGTTTGAGGTCAGAAGCAAAGGATGGTGCCTCCTACTCCCTATTCCCTATTCCCTACTCCCTACTCCCTACTCCCTACTCCCTACTCCCTATTCCCTCGCCAACTTACCACTCCTCGAAGACCACCCGGCCATCGCTTTTCAGCACCGAGTGCTTGCGGAACTGCTCGTCGTCGCGCTGGGGATAGTCGTTGCGGAAGTGGGCGCCGCGGCTTTCGGTGCGGGCCAGGGCCGAGGCCAGAATGGCGTGGGAGACGCGGCTCATGGCCTGGGCTTCGGCCAGGCGGCGGCCTCCCTTCCCTTGACTGGCCAGCTCGGCCAGTTCCGCCGCGCAGGCCGCTTGCGCCGCACATCCCTGGCGCAGCTTGGTCTCTTCGCGCAGCAGGCCGGCATAGGCCCACATGGCGGCTTGCTGCCCGGCGATCAGCTCTTCCATATGGGTTTCTTCCCCGGCGGTGAGCGGAATGGGAGCGGCGGCAAGCGCATCGCCGCCAGCCGGCGGCAGGCCATCCTCCAGCATGGCGTGCGCGGCCCGCGCGCCAAAGACCAGTCCCTCGAGCAGCGAGTTCGAGGCCAGCCGGTTGGCGCCGTGAACGCCGGTGCAAGCTGCCTCGCCGGCGGCGTAGAGACCGCGCAGACTGGTGCGTCCGGAGAGATCGGTCTTGATGCCGCCCATGAGGTAATGGGCCGCGGGACGGACCGGGATGAGGTCGCGGGCAAGGTCCAGCCCGTGCTGGGCCAGGAAGGCGCTGATGCCGGGAAAGCGCTGGTGCAGGTCGATGTTCTTGATGTGGCGCATGTCGAGATGAACCAGGCGCGCGGCGGAATCCAGATCGGCGGCGTCGGCCGTGCCTTCACGGGCGATGGCGCGGGCCACCACGTCGCGGGGCGCAAGTTCGAGCAGCGGGTGATAGCGCTCCATGAAGCGCTCGCCGCGGTCGTTGCGCAGAACCGCGCCCTCGCCGCGCAGGGCCTCGGAAAGCAGAAAGCGCGGAACGCCGGGCAGCGAAAGAGCGGTGGGATGGAACTGGTAGAACTCCATGTCGGCCAGCTCGGCGCCGGCCTCCGCGGCCAAGGCGATGCCGTCGCCGGTGGCTACGCTGGGGTTGGTGGTGTCGCTGTAGACCTGGCCCGCGCCGCCGGCGGCGATCAGCACGGAACCGACGGCGATGCGCTGGGGCTCGGAAGCGAGCGAGTTGGCGCTGGCCAGTTCGGAGCCAACCACGCGGCCGTCGGCAACCACCAGGCCGGTAACCATGGTCCACTCGGCAAAGCGGATGCGCTTGTGGACGCGGGCAAAGGCGACCAGCGAGCGGCTGATCTCAGCTCCGGTGGCGTCGCCGTTGGCGTGGAGGATGCGGGCGAGGGAGTGAGCGCCCTCGCGGGTGCGCAACAGCTCGCCGGTTCCCGTATCTCCCTCGCGGTCGAAGTTGGCGCCCCACTCGATGAGTTCGGCCACGCGCACCGGCCCTTCGGCCACCAGCGCCTGGGCCGCGGGACGGTAAACGATGCCATCGCCGGCATGAACGGTGTCTTCAAGATGGAGAGCAACGTCCCGGTCGCCCTCCATGGCCACCGCGATTCCGCCCTGCGCGTAGTGGGTATTCGACTCGCCCAGAGACTCCTTGGTGACCACCAGAACTTCGCCGTGCCGCGCCAACTCCACCGCGGCGCGCAGCCCGGCAACGCCCGCGCCCATAACCAAATAATCCACCTGAGATGCTTTAGCCATAATCATTCAGGCTAACACCGGAAGGAGGGGTCGGAGATCGGTGGGCAGGCGAGAAGCGGCGGAGCTGGTTGGCTCCGCCGTTTTGATTTTGTGGACTGATTCCAGACGCGGATCGCGCACCCAGCAACTTACTGGATCGGCTTGCCGTTGTCGGTCAATTGCGCCAGAAGCGCCTGCCCCTGCTGTTGAACGGCAGGCGGCAGCTTGGAGTAGGAGAGTCCTTCCGCCGCGTCCTGTCCCGTCGAGAGCGCGTACGCGAGGAAGGCCTTGAGCGCTACCTGCTCGCCGTCGGTGCTCTTGTTGTCCTTGGGGATGAGGACGAAGGTCATGCCGGTGATGGGATATGCACCCTTGGCCGTCGCGGGAGGATCGACGATGGGGGTGCGGATATCCTTGGCCAGCAAATCGCCTGCCGCGTTCACCGCAGCATAGGCGCTCGCCGGAGTGGGCGCCGCGTATTCTCCGGCCCGATTCTGAATCGAGGCCACGGAGACGCCGGAGCTTCGGGCAAAGGTCAGTTCGAGATAGCCGATGGTTCCAGGAGTGTCCATGACCGCGCTGAGAACGGCATGGCTCCCGTTGACGCCCATGCCTGCCGGCCACTTGACGGTGAGGCCCTGCCCCAGTTTGGCGCTCCAGGTTGCGCTCGTCTTGCTCAGATAGCTGGTGAGGATGCTGGTGGTTCCGCTGCCGTCTGCGCGATGGACGAGGATGATGGCGGCATGGGGGAGCGCAGCTCCGGGATTCTCGCGGGCGATTGCGGGGTCCTGCCAACTGATGATTTCGCTGGCGAAGATGCCCGCCAGGGTCTGGCCGCTCAGCCGCAGCGGGGCTTTCAAGCCGGGCAGGTTATAGATGATGCAAACCGGGCCGGTGCTGACGGGAATCTGGACAATGGGCGGAAGTCCCTGGAGCTGGCTGTCGGCCAGCGGCGCATCGCTGGCGGCGAATGCCCCGTAGCCGCGGCGCAGATTGTCGATTCCGGCGCCGCTGCCGGTGGCGCGGTAATTGACCTGCACCGGATGGGCGGCCGCGTAGTCCTTGCTCCAGCGGTCGATCAGCGGTTCAATGGCTGAACTTCCAGTAGCGGAGAGCGAACGGATCTGCGTGGACGCGACCTTGGAATCCGACGGCCTTCCCTCTTCGGAGAGGCTGCATCCCGTAGCGACCAGGACCATGCCCGTTGCCAGCGCAGCGGACGCCATAGCAAGTACTGTCAATCTCAGATTCATCAGATTCTCCCGTAAACATACCTATGCACACGCACATAGCCGTGGATCGTCCATGCGCGCGCACAGACGCACTATAGGGATTTCGTTGTGAAAAAGGGATAAATTCAGGCGTACCGGCGATTCCGCCCGGCGTTTCGTGGCATGGATCGGCTTCAGAAAGATGGATTGAGCCTGAGAAAGGCTTGGGGCCCCAGCGCCGGAGCGTCTACAGCGCCTCCGCACGCTGCCGCGTCTGGCTGACGAAGGCCTCGTCCTCCGGCGAGGCGGGCTTGATGGAATCGAGGTTGATGGCGACGTTGGCCAGCGCTCCTTTGAGAGCCGCGCCGGCGAGAGCTACTGCCGTGGTCAGATCGGAGTTCATGTTGGGATTGGTGACCGGCTGCAAGGCGGCCGCGATCCGCGCCACTTCGGCGGCTCTTTCGGCCACACCCAGCGGCACGCTCGTCGCCTGCCGCAGCGCGGCATTGATCGCCCGGCCACCGTCGCCGGATTCCTTCGCTGCCTTGTAAGCCTTCATCACCACGTTGTAGCTCTCGGCGTCGGCATCGATGGCGGACTTCAGTTCCTCGCGCAACGGGGCGAGACGCGCGACGGCTTCGCTGAGCTGGCTTTCGTACTGCACGTAGGCCTTTTTGCCGCGCGACATCGAGGCCACCATGCCGGCCAGGCCCGCGGCCATGGCGCCCGCGGCCGCCGCCGCGCTGCCTCCGCCGGGAGTCGCCGTGGGTGCGGCCAGTTGCTCGATGAATGGCTCGACCCCGGCGCGCAATCCGCCCACGGCTACCTTGCCGCTCATCACTCCAGCCAGGCGGTTTTCAAGGATGAGCGAGGAGTCGAAGTTTTCCACTTGCAGGAACCACTCGGCGGCCTGCTCCAGCGCAAGCTTGGGAATCAGCCCGACGATCTCGCTGGAAACCGGAACCACGCCGTAGCGCGCCGCCTCGCGCTTCACAAACTCGAAAACCCGGTGGATCGGCGTCTGCTCGAAATCGGTCAGGTTCATCGAAACCTGGGCCATGCCGCGCACCAGGAATCCCGCGCCCTTCACGTAGCGCAGCCCGCCCGACGAAAACCGCACCGCCTTGGCGATCTTCTTGGCGATGGCCACCTCGGCCGTATTCAGAAAGATGTTGTAGGCGATCAGCGGCTTGCGCGCGCCCACCACCGTGGCTCCGGCGGTGGGATGCACGCGCGCCTCGCCAAAATCGGGCTTACGCGCCGGGTTGGTCGCAATCTCCTCGCGAATCCCCTCGAATTGGCCGCGGCGAATGTTTTCCAGGTTCTGCCGCTCCGGCCTCGTCGCCGCGGCCTCGTAAAGATACACCGGAATCCCGTAGCGCCGCGCGATTTCCTCTCCCACGTGCTTGGCCATCGCCACGCAGTCTTCCAGCGTGACGCCGGCGATGGGAATGAAGGGAATCACGTCGGCCGCGCCCATGCGCGGGTGCGCGCCCTGGTGGCGGGTGAGGTCGATCAGTTCGGCGGCCTTGCCCACGCCGCGGATCGCCGCTTCCTGAATGGCTTCCCGCTCGCCCACCAGCGTGATCACGCAGCGGTTGTGGTCTTCATCCATCTCCCGGTCGAGAAGAAAAACGCCGGGAATCTTCATGGCTTCGACAAGGGCATCGACTTTGGCCGCGTCGCGGCCTTCTGAGAAGTTGGGAACGCATTCAATAAGCGTGCTAGGCATGTGGGAAAGGATAAAGAGCGGCGGCGGGTGAGGGCAAACGGAGGGACGAGGAAGTAGGGAGTACTGGTTGGCCAGTGAGCGGGTCGATGCGGGGTTTGCGCTTTCCTTGGTTTGGTACGACTTCAAACGGTCAGACATCTCGTTCTCTTACCGCTCGTTTTTGTACCAGTTCCGTGCCCCATCCTTTCGCCTCTTTTCTGGCGAAAGGGTGGGAAAGTTGGAACCTCAAAGGTGCTGGGTGCCCCAGGTCCCCATTTTGGGACCTGGGAAAGCACAGATTCAATGGTGCGATACCCTCCGGTCAGAGCCCTAGTGCGGCCGTCCCGGCAACACGAAATGCTCCGCGCAGCGCGGCTCGTAAAAGTCCCCGGCCATGATGATGGGGCTGTCGTAGGGCGCCGGTTTCCCGTCGATCAGCCGCTGCGGATAAAGCGCCTTGGCCCCGCAACTGCAATACGCCACCAGCTCGGTGATGTTGCCCGAGTAGGTGCGCACCAGCCAGGAGAGATCGATCATTTCGCCGAAGGGCATTCCGCGAAAATCGAGTTCGAGGCCCGAGACCATCACGTCGTAGCCCGTGTCGAGCAGCCGCCGGGTGAACGGGAAAAGATCCTGCACAAACTGGCCCTCGTCGATGGCCACGCACTCGATGCGCTTGCCAATCTGCTGCTCCGTGGCCTTCAGCGCCGGCAAGACCGACCACGGATCGGCCGACGGAAATTGCAGGGCCTCCATTCTGCCGCAGCTGTTCTGGTTCCGGCTCTCCACCAGCCCGGCCGCCGCCTTGGTGTCGTCGCTGGGCTTGAGCAGCATCACCGACTGCTTGGCATATTGCCGGCGCGTCTCGATTCTCCGCAGCAGTTCGGCGGTCTTGTTGCTCCGCATCGGCCCGACGATCAATTCCAGTTTGCCCGCCACGATGATCTCCGTCATTCTCCGCTATTCCCCGTCGCCCATCCCCTTCGCCGCCGTCCTGCAAGCATCGTTTCTGCTCCCAGAACGAACAGGGGCATAATTCGTTCTTCACAATATACCCGTCCGGCGCAGGACCTGGGATGGGCTCGGCCTCTGGAAATCCGGGGACCGAATTCAGGGGCCGCGTCTGCCCGCTGGTCGATTTGCCGATTAATTCGCGAATCCGCGCACAATAAAAAGATGCGGCCCCTGACCGGCCGCCGAAGGAGCAGCTTTCATGACCCAATCCACCCCCATCGCATCCAGCGTCGTCTCCTCAAACCCCGCCGTCGCGCGCTGCTTGAGCGCCTGGGAACCCGTCTACCGGGCGGCGCTGGCGAAAGGCAGATACAAGGTACACGCCGCCGACGATGCCGCCCAACTCTACCGCGACGCCATGCCTCCGCTCTCCGGCTACGAGAACATCCGCGATTTCATCGCCTGCACCGCCCACGGCATCCTCGTCGGCGCCATCGACGCAACAGATGCCAGCAAGCTCCTCTACGCCGCCCAGGTCGCCCTCACCACGCTCCGCAGCCAACCCTCCCCGCCTGTACCCCCCTCCCCCCTCCCCTGAAGAATCGGCGAAAACTCGTCATAACTCAAATAGAATCAACCAGTTGCAGCGATTTCACTCTGCCATACCCAATCTTCAACTCATTTGTAATCAGCAACTTGCAAAATGACACATCCCAAAATTGCGGCGCGGATGCACGGCGCGGATTGCGCCAGCGCACAACTTTACAGACCGCAAAAAAACTCGGCTTTGTAACAGGGCACGACTTCAGTCGTGCCGTAAATGCTTCAAAATCAACGCGGGCTTCAGCCCCTGCAATCTCTTCTTCGCCGATTCGCGCAAAATCGGCCATTTTTCTGCTACCCCTGAGGAGGACCCGTTTGAAAGCTGCAAATGCATCGGGAGGCCGACGCGCTCTCCCATCGCGCTCAATCGGTTGCGCCGGCGCGAGTTGTATCCTGAGCAGGAGCTTTTGAGGGACTGCGCGCGGGTGCGGCGGCGGTTCTTCTACCGGGAGAAAAGATGACGACGACCATGGCGCCAACGATTCGCGCGGCGCGCGGAAACCAGTTGAGCTGCAAGGGATGGCAGCAGGAGGCGGCGCTGCGCTGCCTGATGAACAACCTCGATCCGGAAGTGGCCGAGCGGCCCGCGGATCTGGTGGTCTACGGCGGCATCGGCAAGGCGGCGCGCAACTGGGAGTGCTTCCACGCGATCGTGCGCGAACTGCAAAATCTGGGCAGCGAAGAAACGCTGCTGGTCCAGTCCGGCAAGCCGGTCGCTGTCTTTCCCACCCACGAGATGG
>JBEKTO010000037.1:0-42252 GCA_049515995.1 Occallatibacter sp.
TACCGCAACCTCAACTACCTGCTGCTGAAAGCGCAGCGGCTGGCCGCCACAAAAACCCAACTCGTCGCCTTCCAGAAAGCCGCGTAGAAAGCTGACTCTTACAGATTCTCGTCAAGAGCCGAATTTATTGGAAGACAAAGGTTAGCAATAAATAGAGAGCCCGATTCTGTCCGCGTAGATTGTGGACCGGATCGGGCTCTTGGCCGCTAGCTGACAACTGGCAACTGATAACTGACAACTGAAGGCTGCTTTTACATCGCCTCCGGGCTTTCGATGCCCAGCCAACTGAGCACCTCGACCAATTCATGCAAAGCAACGGCTGCCGTAGCCAGCAGGAATGTCTTGCGTGCCAGGTCTTCTTCGCTGAGGATGTGGTGCTTGTGGTAGAAGTTATTGAACTCCTGGGCTAACTGGAAGGCGTGCTTGGCCAGGTACGCCGGCTCCGAAGTAGTAATGCACTGCTCCAGCACCAGCGTGCGCCGCGCGGCGCGCAGCCAGAGAGACCAGATATCCGCGGCTTCCACGCCTTCGAGATAACCCGAGAGGCTGCTGTCTGCTAGGCCCGCGAACTCCTTGAGCACCGCTTCCGGCGTCGTCTCCGCCTTGCGGAAGATATTCCGCGCGCGGACCACAGCGTATTGAATGTAGGGCCCGGTCTCGCCCTCGAAGCTCAGCGCATCCTTGAAGTCGAAGGCGATGACCGAGTTGCGCGTGAACTTGAGCATGAAGTAGCGCAGTGCGCCGATGGCGATCTGCTCCGCGATCCGCTGCCGGCCGGCCTCAGCGTCTGCTCCGCCGGTTTGGCGCGCGTCCACTTCGGCGCGCGTGGCGGCAATGAGCTTGTCGATCAGGTCGTCGGCCTTGACACCGAAGCCCTTGCGTCCGCTGACCTCGATGTACGGGCGCGCCTGGTCCTCTTCCGATACGTCATAACCGAGCTCAACCGCGCAACGCGGCGTGAGCGCCACCATCTCATAACTGAAGTGCGTATAGCGGTCGGCCTGCTCGACGTAGCCCATGCCGCGCAGAGCCTGAATGACGTTTGCCTGCGGGTCGCTCTGGCGCGAGTCGATCACGTTGTAAATGGCCTGCGCACCGCCAAAGTGCGGATGGGGCTCATCCCCGTGCTCGGCAGAGATCCAGCACTCATGGCTTGGATAAGTGAAGAACGGCTTGTAGCCGAAGTCCTTGCCCAGCAGGCCAAACTTCCATAAGTGATAGGCAATATCCTTGCCGACGTACGTTACGGTTCCATTGGAACGAACGATGACCTTGGCATCTTCATTCGTCTCGCCGTCGGTAACATCGGCGCCGGGCCGCGTCATCACCCAGCAACCCTTGTTCTTGCCTTCGGTCTCGAAGTAGAGCACGCCGGTTTGCTTCAATTGCTCGAAGGCTGCTTCCCAGAATTTGAGGTGCAAAATCTCGCTCTCACGGGGCAGAAAGTCATATTCGATATCCAACCGCAGCATGGTTTCAAGATGCCGCTTGAGCACAGCGGTCGAAATCAGCTCGGCCACCTCGGCGGTCTCGTTGCCGCCGCGTTCGAGTTCGTGAAGCGTGGCGTAGCGCAGTTTTTTGCGCGCGGCGTTCTCCTCTTCACTGCCCTGCTCGTACCACTGCGAGGTGCGCGCATAGAGATCCCAGCAGTAATAGTCAATGCGTTCGCCCTTGTTCTTGAGGTCGTCAAGAAGCTGGCGCACATCTGCGAGCGACCGGCCCTCAAGATGCTGAAAGCCGACCACCACATCGGCCACCTGCACGCCGGTGTTGTCGATATAGTTCTGCACGTCCACCTTTTGCCCGGCAGCGCGCAGCAGGCGAACAAACGTATCGCCCAGGATGGCGTTGCGCAGGTGACCGATGTGTGCGGCCTTGTTGGGATTGATGCTGGTGTGCTCGACTAGCGAATGCAGGCCGCTGGCGGGCGTTGCCAGCCGCTCCCCATCCGCAACCATGCGCACTCCGGCGGCGCGATCGAGGCGGGCGTTGATGTAGCCGGAACCCGCGACCTCAAAAGACGCAAAACCAGGGAGCGGACCCAGCGCGGCGACGATCTCCTGCGCAATGATCTTCGGCGCCTTGCGCAGCTTACGCGCCAGTTCGAACGCAATCGGAGTGGCCAACTCGCCAAACTGCAAGTCGGGAGGAATCTCCAACGGAATGGCCTCGATCTGGAGACCGTACTTTTCTTCTAAAACGCTGCGAAGGCGGGCGCCGAGCCTTTTCTGTAGTTCCAGATACACGTCGATTTGCCTCGTGAGCATTTCCAGAGATGGCTTGCGTCGAAACCAATCCCCTCAAGTTGACGCAAGCCTCAGCAAACGGCGGCCTGGAATGACCTGAGGGACTGCATCGTATCTCTGGGAACGCCGTAAAATCCTTGATTTTCAAGGCGATTCTAACAGAACCGCGCCCCTGTCCGGGTTTGACGCTCCCCGCACGGCACCCTAAGATAGAGGGTAGATTGCCTGACGATTCCCGCCTGTCGACCAGGGAGAATCCTACGCAACACCCCGCTCATGACTCCTATCTCATCCGACCCAACTCGCTTTTACCTGACCACGCCGATCTATTACGTGAATGCGCGGCCGCACCTGGGCCATGCCTACTCGACCATCGTCTGCGACGCCATCGCGCGACGCAAACGGGCGCTGGGCATCGACACCTGGTTCCTCACTGGCACCGACGAGCACGGACAGAAGATCGAGCGCTCCGCCGAATTGGCCGGGCGCACGCCTGCCGAGTTTGCCACCGCCATCTCCGGGGAGTTCCGCGGGCTGTGGGACCAACTGGGCCTGAGCTACGACGACTTCATCCGCACCACGGAAGAGCGTCACAAGCGCGGCACGCAGCGGCTTTTCGCCACGCTGCGGGACAAGGGCTTCATCTACAAGGGATCGTATACCGGCCAGTACTGCGTCTCCGACGAGCTGTATGTGGACGGCCCTCCGGGCACGCCCTGCCCCGACTGCGGACGCATCACGGAGACGGTGAGCGAGGAGAATTACTTCTTCAAGCTCTCGGCCTTCGAGCGCAAGCTGCTCGAGTTCTACGAGGCGAACCCAGAATTCATGGCGCCCGAGTCCACGCGGCGCGAGGTGATCTCGTTTGTGCGCGGCGGCCTGAAGGACCTGTCCGTGAGCCGCACCAGTTTTTCCTGGGGCATTCCCGTTCCCGGCGACGAGAAGCACGTGATCTATGTGTGGCTCGACGCGCTGGCCAACTACATCACGGCCCTTGGTTACGGCTCGGACGACGACCAAAAGTTCAAAAAGTTCTGGCCGGCGGACATGCACCTGATCGGCAAGGAGATCAGCCGCTTCCATTGCGTTTATTGGCCCGCGTTTTTGATGGCCGCGGGCATTCCGCTGCCGCGCGCGGTGAAGGCCAACGGCTGGCTGCTCTTCGACCAGGGGAAAATGTCGAAGTCGAGGGGCAACATTGTGCGCGCCGAAACGGTGCAGGCGGTTCTGGGGGCAGACGCGCTGCGGTATTTCCTGCTGAGGGAGATCCCCTTCGGCCAGGACGGCAGCTTTTCTTTTGATGCTCTTGTCCAGCGCTACAACGGCGACCTGGCCAACGGCTACGGCAACCTGGTGAGCCGCGTGGTCAACATGGTGCACAAGTTCTTTGGCGGAGTGTTGCCGGAGGCCGGCGCAGAGACCGCGGCCGAAGCCGCCCTGCGTGAGAGCGCCGTGGAAGCCATTGCAGCGTTCGGCCCCGCCTTTGACGAACTGAACTTCTCCGAAAGCTTAAAGAGCCTGTGGCTCCTGGTGGCGGAGACCGACGGCTATCTGACCGCCAACGCACCCTGGAAGCGGCCCGCGGACCGTCCGGAAGCGGAACACGTTGCGCATCAGGCGCGCGTGTTGGCCACGGCTGCCGAGGCCATCCGCATTATCACCGCGCTGGTCTATCCCATCCTGCCGGAGTCGGCCGCCAAGGTCTGGCGGCAGCTTGGACAGGGCGAGATCGCGGACGCGGCAAAGAAATCGTTTCTGACAGAGATCGCATGGGGCGGATTGAGGGCCGGGACTCGCTTTGCCGAGCCCGCGCCGCTCTTTCCCCGCGCGGAAAAGGACGCAATCGAACGTATGCAAAACATCGAAGAACAAAACAACAAGAGCGCCGTCGAAGCCGCCACCCGCGGTGGGGCCAACTCGGAGCCTTCGGCTCCGGCTGCTGCGGCAAGCGCTGCCGCCAAAACTGGAACTGCTCCCGTGAAGGCGACCGAATCCAAGGCACCGGCGGCAGCCGCTCCGCCGACTCCCGCTGCCCCTGCCCCGGCGGCAACTCCGGCACCAACCGCTGCTCCGCCAGTCCTCGCGGCAGCTCCGGCGGCTGCACCGCAAGAGCCGCAGTTCATTACCATCGACGACTTCGCCAAGGTGGAATTGCGCGTGGCGCAAATCCTGGTGGCCGAGCGCATTCCCAAGGCCGACAAACTGCTGCGCCTGGAGGTCGATCTGGGCTATGAGAAGCGGCAGATTCTGGCCGGCATCGCGCAGTTCTACGAGCCGGAAAAACTCATCGGCCGCAAGATCGTGATCGTGGCCAATTTGGCACCGCGCAAGATGCGCGGCCTGGAGTCGAACGGCATGTTGCTGGCGGCCTCGCTGCCCGACGGCGCACCGGTGCTGGCGGGATTTCTGGAAGAGTGCCCGCTGGGAGCGCGGCTGAAATAGGCTGTGGCACAGAACGATTGATATTGCCGCGTTGCCCGTGGCAGAATTGCGCATCTATCCCCTGCGCAGTTCCGGAGGCATGTTTGCTGGTCGATTCCCATGCTCATTTAGACAGCGAACGCTATGTGGAGGACCGCGCGGAGATGCTTGCCCGCGCCTTCGAGGCCGGCGTGGAAACAATCCTGGCCATCGGCATCGGCGAAGAGGCGAACGGGATGCACCGGGCGCTGGAGGTCTGCCGCGAATTCAATGGGCGGCCGAATCTGCCCCGGCTTTACGCCAGCGCCGGCATCTATCCACACAACACGCACGAAATCGACGATGCCGTCCTGGCCCAGCTGGACAGCCTGCTGGCCGAACCGGAGGCGATCGCCTGCGGAGAGATCGGCCTGGACTATTACCACGAGGGTGCGCCGCGCGAGGTGCAGCGCGAGGGACTGATTCGCCAACTGGAGATTGCCGCTGCCAGAAAGCGGCCTATCCTCATCCATTGCCGGCCCAAAGACGGCGCGACGGATGCCTGGGACGATCTTTTTCCGATTCTGGAAGAACATTGGCGGCAGACCGGGCTGGGCGGCGTGATGCACTGCTTCGGCGGCGGGTGGGAGCAGGCGCGGCGTTCGCTGGACCTGGGCTTTCTCGTTTCGTTTGCAGGAAACCTGACCTTTCCCAAAGCCCAGCCGCTGCGCGATGTGGCCGCCCTGCTGCCCCTGGACGGGGTCCTGGTGGAGACCGACGCTCCCTGGCTGGCTCCGGCGCCCCATCGCGGCCAGCGCAACGAGCCGGCCTGGGTGCTGCGCACGGCGCTGGTTCTGGCCGAAGTTTTGCGCGTCGAGAAGGAAGAAATCGCCGCGGCTACGACGAAAAACTTCTCCCGGCTGTTTCGCTTACGGCCAGACGTGGGAAACTGATAGAGTTGCTGCGCACGGCAACGTTTGGCGCTCCGCGCAGAAGCGACAGCACGGAATTTGAGGATAAGAGAAAATGGCCCAGGAGAATTCGTTCGACATTGTAAGCAAAGTGGACATCCAGGAGGTCCGCAACGCCATCGACCAGGCGCTGAAGGAGATTCGCCAGCGCTTCGATCTGAAGGACTCCCACTCGGAAGTGACCCTGGAGGGCAACGAAGCCATTCAACTTGTCTCCGACGGGGAGTACCATCTGGAAGCGGTGAAGGAGATTCTGGGGCAGAAGCTGGTCAAGCGCGGCGTCTCGCTGAAGAATCTGACCTACGAAAAGCTGGAGCAGGCTTCCGGCAAGAGCGTGCGCCAGAAGATCAACCTGCAGCAGGGCATCCCCGTGGAAAAGGCCAAGGAAATTGTGCGCCTGGTCAAGGACGCGAAAAAGAAGGCACAAGCCAGCATCCAAGGCGATACAGTCAGAATATCGGGCAAGGACCGCGACGAGTTACAAGCGATCATCGCATTGCTGCGCGGCAAAGATTTGGGCGTGGAGTTGCAGTTTACCAACTACCGCTCCAATTAGGCGGATGCTTTGCAGGGCGCTTGCGCATCCCATAGAAGAGCCCCGCGCCGGCAGTTGAGGCCGTACGGGAAGAGACAACGCGAGAACCGGAGAACATTGAGCACATTGGCGATAGCGACGGCGAGAGAAGTTTTCGATCTGCTGAGGGATGACCTCGTGGTGATCGAGCAGGAACTGGGCCGGGACTCCGCCTCCGGTGTCAGCACCATCACAGAGATCGCCGAATATCTGCGCGAGGGCGGCGGTAAGCGCATCCGCCCCTCGCTGCTGCTGCTCTCGGCGCACACGCTGGGCTACTTTGGCCAGGGCGCCATCCGCCTGGGCACGGTCGTGGAGATGGTGCATACGGCAACGCTGGTTCACGACGACATTATCGACGGCGCCGACCTGCGGCGCGGTCGGCCCTCGGCCAACACCACCTGGGGCAACGAAAAGTGCGTCCTAGCCGGCGACTGGCTCTATATGCAGGCCTTCCGCGTAGCGCTTGAAGAGAAAAACCTGCGTGTGCTCGATCTGCTCATCGGCCTCACCCAGCAAATGGTCGAGGGCGAGTTGCTGCAGATTCAAAAGCTGGGCAAAGCCGTCTCGGAGGCCGAATACTACGACCTGATCTTCCGCAAAACCGCCTGCCTGTTTGCCGTTTCGATGAGGCTGGGCGCCGTGCTGGCCGGGGCGAGCGAAGCCCAGGAGACGAGCCTGGCGGCCTATGGCCGGGCTGTCGGTCTGGCTTTCCAGATCGTGGACGACGTGCTCGACCTGACGGCCACCGAAGAGGTTCTGGGCAAGCCTGTGGCCAGCGACCTGCGCGAGGGCAAAGCAACCCTTTCGGTGATCCACTCGATCGATCACGGCACCGCCGCCGATCGACAGACCATCCAGCGGGTTCTGGACGACCGCAGCTTCGAGCGCGTCACCCGCAAGCAGATCCAGGAGATTCTGGTGCGCAACGGCTCGGTCGAGTACGCCATGTCCATCGCCGACCGCTATGCCGAGCAGAGCCGCCAGGCGCTGGCATCGCTGCCTGACTCCGAATTCAAACGCGCGCTGCTGTGGGTGCCGGATTTCGTGGTGGCGCGGGATAAGTAGCTTCAAGCGTCCTGCACGATCGTTCCCTGGTGGTAGACAATCTTCCAGCCGTCCGGAGTGCTCTGCCAGATGGTTGAGCGCCGCGTGAGGCGCCGGTTGTCCTGGAGAAGCGTGTAAGTCAGCAGATAGGTATCCTCAGACAATCTGCGGCAATGGAAGTCCCGCGTCTCCCAGACATCGCTGTGCGGGAAAGAAAAGCGCTTCTCCAACTCATCCAGCACGGCCTTCCGGGAGTAACGGCGACCGGAGGCGCCGGTTTCCCAGTAGTCCTCCGCTGTCATCCGCTCGAAATCGGCTCGTGAGGTTCCGAATTCAGGGCGATGAAAGATGGGCTCGCGGCGGATGAGTTCGGCGAGGACGCCTTGCAGCTCAGGGGCGGTCGTGAGAGTAGGTTCCATTCCCTCGCGCCACTGTTCAAACGCGCTCATGCGAATAGCATAGCCGAGCGGGACGCCTCCGTCTTCACGGCTAGCGAAGCGCTTACTCGCCGGCCATCATCGCTCGCAAGGCAGCGGCGTACTTTTCCGGCAGGGGCTTCTTGTTCAACTGATCGTCGCAAACCACATGCACCGTCTCGCCTTCGGCGAGGAGGAGCTTCTGCTCTTCCAACTCTGGAGCCTTGCGCCAAATCGTATAGGCGAACTTGATCACTGGGCCGCGCAGGAGAGCGGGGCGGGTTTCGATGAGGATTTGATCGTCGTAACGGGCCGGGGAGCGATAGCGGCAACTGGCCTCGATCACCGGAAGAATGCACTGGTGTTCCAGTTCCAACATGCGATAGGAGAGACCAAGAGTGCGGAGCACCTCGACGCGGCCTATCTCAAACCAGACCAGGTAATTGGCATAGTAGACGATGCCCATCTGGTCGGTCTCGGCATAGCGCACCCTCACTTCGGTGGTCACGGACATGCAGCGGACTCTCTTTATCGCAAGTGGTCAGTGGTCAGTTTTCAGTGGTCAGTAGCAAACCGATCGCTGACTGCTGTTTCACGGCTTCAGGTGCGTGAAAATCGGCAGCTTGGTTACGTCGTTGAAGATGACGAAGGCAAAAAACGCGATCAGCACCACAAACGCCGCCTGGTAGATGCGCTCCTTCACGGCGATACCGATGTCGCGGCGAATCGTGCTCTCGATGAGAAGCAGGAAGATTCCGCCGCCGTCGAGAATGGGAAACGGCAGCAGGTTGAGAATGCCCAGGTTGAGGCTGATGGCCGCGGCCAGCCCGAACTTGGGAAGCCATCCCTTCATCTCTGCCGCTTCGCCTGCCATGCGGGCAATTCCCACCGGACCGGCAAGCTGCGAAACAGCGACCTTGCGGGTGAAAAGCCGTCCCAGCACCTCCACAATCAGAGTAGAGTTGTCAGTACAGAAGTCCTTTGACTTGGCCACTGCCTCGCCCATCGGACGCGGATCGTGACGGAGCGGAATCGGCACCGGCGCAAAGCCCAGCTTCCAGCCGGTATCGATCACCGCCGGATGAGCCACCATGGGAGGCATTGGAACACCGTTGCGCGTCACCACCAGCGAAACCGGCTTGCCCTTCCCAGCCTGCATATAGGCGAGCAGCGCCTGCACGGTATGGAAGGGATGTCCATCCACGGACTGAATGGCGTCGCCGTCGTGCAGGCCGGCGATGGCAGCAGGCGTGCCCGGCTCCACGTGCTTGACACCGATCGGGCCGGAGACGAACTGCGGAATGGCGCCCGTGTCGCTGACGTCGAAATCCTGGCTCTTGACGGGCGCGGCAACGTGCAGAGAGAGAGCGATCGTTTTGCCGGCCCGGTCTACGGTAACCGGCACGGTCTGGTTCTGGTTCAGCGCCGCACGCTGATTTACCTGGTCCCAGGAGGGATTGTCCACGTTGTCGAAGTGGCGAATGACGTCGCCGGGCTCAAGTCCGGCCTGAGCCGCCGGCGAGTCTGGAACCACCCACTCGATGGTCGTGGTCGTGAGCTCGACGAAGGGGACCTCGTTGATCCAGCCGAAGTAGAAGACCATCAACACGAAGGCCAGGATGAAGTTGGCAGCCGGTCCGGCCACGCCGATGAGCATCCGCTGCCAGCGGGGATGGGCGGTGAAGGAGCCAGGATCGTCCTCCAGAGACGGAGTTTCCGCGCCGGGCGCCTCAAGGTTTTGTTCGGGAGCCTCGCCGGTCATCTTGACGAAGCCGCCCAGCGGGAGCAGGCAGACCTTGTAGTCGGTATCGCCATACTTGACGCCGAAGAGGCGCGGCCCGAAGCCGAAGGAAAAGGCCTCGACACGCACTCCGCAGAGCTTGGCGACGGCAAAGTGGCCAAACTCGTGGACCACCACCATCACGCCGACAAGGACGATGAAGGCGACTGAGGAAATGAGAAATTCATGCATAAATATACGGTTTCCCCTTGGTCAAAGCGCCCTGCGTCAGGCGGAGAGCGATACCGGTTGGGCCACGAATTCACGCGCCCTTTGGCGAGCCTCCCGGTCGGCGGCGAGCACCTCCGCAATGGTGGCGGGATGCGCCTCCGGCGTGGATGCGAGCACCATTTCAATTGTACGCGGGATTCCGGTAAACGGGATTCGCCGGTCGAGAAATGCCTCGACGGCAACCTCGTCGGCCGCGTTCAGGGCGATGCAGTGGGACCCGCCCTTTTCCGCCGCCGCATAGGCCAGCCGCAGGCAGGGAAAACGCTCGAAATCGGGCGGCTCGAAGTCCAGATGGCGCAAGGCGGCTAGGTCGAAGGTCAGCGTGGAGGCCGGACGCTCCGGGTAAGCCAGCGCATAGAGAATCGGCAGTCGCATGTCGGTGACCGAAATCTGCGCCAGGATCGAGCCGTCCACGTACTCCACCAGCGAGTGGACGGTGGACTGGGGATGCACCGTGACGCGCACCTGGCTCGCCGGCACATCGAAGAGCCGGCAGGCCTCTATGATCTCCAACCCCTTGTTGAGCATGGTGGCCGAATCGATGGTGATGCGGCGGCCCATCACCCAGGTGGGGTGCTTGAGGGCCTGCTCCGGGGTAATGGCGGCGAACTTGTCCAGCGGAAGCTGCCGGAACGGGCCGCCGGAGGCTGTCAGCCAGATGGTTTTCACTTCAGCGTGTGCGCCCACCCGCAGGCACTGGTGGACGGCGTTGTGTTCGCTATCGATGGGCAGGATGGGCACCTTGCGCTCGCGGGCGGCTCGGGTGAGGATTTCGCCCGCGGCCACCATGCACTCCTTGTTGGCCAGGCCCACGGGCTTGCCGGCCAGGATGGCCGCATGGGTGGCCTCGAGGCCCGCCACGCCCACGATGGCCGAAACGACAAAATCCGCATCGGGCAGCGTGGAGCAGGCGACTGTTCCCGCAGTGCCGTAAACCACATCGATCTCTGTGACGCCGGCCTGGCGCAAACGGGCAGAAAGCTCCCCGGCTAGTTCTTCCGTAGCCAGCGAAACCACCCGCGGCCGCCAGCGAACCGACTGTGCGAAGGCCTGGTCCACGTTACGCCCGGCAGCCAGCGCGGCCACCTGGTAACGGTCGGGAAACTGTTCAACGATGGAAAGGGTGCTTTGTCCGATGGAGCCGGTGGAACCGAGAATGGCGAGTCGTTTCAAGGTGTCTTTTTAATTCCGGGGTTGGCTTTAAAACCCAATTAAAATGTCTGCTTCAATCCAACCGTTTCGCATGGAGAGACAAAATCTCTCAAAACCGCTGGTGAATAAGCTGAGCGTACCACAGCACCGGAGCCGCCAGCAGCAAGGCGTCGATGCGATCGAGGACTCCGCCGTGGCCGGGCAGCAGCGATCCCGAATCCTTGACCCCGGCCGAGCGCTTGAGCGCCGATTCGGCCAGATCGCCCACCTGCGCGGCCGCATTCACTACCACGGCCAGTCCCAACCAGTACCAGACGTCCTCGGGATAAGTGAGCTTGGCCGAGTTCCAGGACTCCAGCAAGGCGGCCAGGCCCAGCAGGCCACCGGTCACCAGCAGGCTGCCGGCCAGCGAGCCAAGCGTGCCCTCCCAGCTCTTGTTGGGGCTGAGCGAGGGCGCCAGCTTGTGCCGGCCCCAGGCCTTGCCCACGTAGAGAGCCGCAATGTCTCCCGCCCAGACCACGCACAGCAGGAAAGCCACCAGCGAAGGCCCATTGGCCTCCTCGCGCAGGGCGGGCAGCGAAATCAGCGTGAATCCGACATAGAGCAGGCAGAAGATCGACACCGAGGCGTCCGGAATCATCCGCTCGACAGAAGAACTGAAGGTGCAATAGACCAGCAGGCCCAGGCTCAGGATGCCGAGGATGGCCGTGGTCTGATCGGGCCACTCAAATGTGCCGGCAAAAAGCCCCAGAATCGCCAGCAAGACCGCAATGCGCGGCGGTTTGGCTCCGCTCTGTTCCGCGAGGCCCAGAAATTCCCAACTGGCCAGCGCCGAGACCCCGGCCACTGCCAGCGTAAAAAGCCACTGCTCCTTGGGGCCCAGAAACACCAGGACCAGGGCCAGCGGAATCAGTATGACGCCTGTAAGAATGCGTTTCATGCCAAGGGTGAGGATACACCGCCGGGGCGGGATGGGCCGGTTCCCCAATCGGGATCCCGCTCAATTTGACGGACGGCGGAAATCCCGAGAGTTGCTCAGTTGGCTGCGATCTTGACTCGCTCGGCCTCTTCGTCCACTTCGCCCGAGGCCTCGCCGAGGCCGCCGTAGCGGCGTTCGCGGCGCTGGAAGTCGGCGATGGCTTCCAGCAGATGGATGCCACGGAAGTCCGGCCACAGGCGCTCGGTGACGAAGATCTCGGTATAGGCGATCTGCCACAGGAGATAGTTGGAGAGCCGCATCTCGCCCGAGGTGCGGATCAGCAGGTCGGGGTCGGGCATGTGCGCGGTATAGAGATGGCGGTGAATGTCTTCCTCGGTGATGGCGCCGGGATTCAGGTGCTGGGCCTTGACCTCGGCCGCCAGCGAGCGGAAGGCGTCCACCAGTTCCGAGCGTCCGCCATAGTTCAAGGCCAGGGTGAGAGTGGTGCCGGTGTTGCGCGCCGTGGCCTCCTCGGCCCAGCGCATTTTGTCCTGCACCTCGGGGGGCAGCTCGTGAGTGCGCCCGATGTACTTCATGCGCACGTTGTTGTCCATCATGCGCTGGAGGTTGGTCTCAAGATAGGTCTTGAGCAGGCGCATGAGGAAGTTGACCTCGGCGCGGGGGCGGCGCAGGTTGTTCTCCAGTGAAAAGGCATAGAGCGTGAGCCAGGGAAGGCCGATGCGGGAGGCTGTTTCGGTAACCAGTTGAACGCTCTTGGCGCCCTGCTGATGGCCCAGGAAGCGCTTGAGCGAGCGGTGGCCGGCCCAGCGCCCGTTCCCGTCCATGATGATGGCGACGTGTTCGGGCAGGGACTCGGGCTTCAGCGTCGCATACACAGCGCGCTCCTCCGCGGTCAGTTCCTGGATGCGCAGCGTGTTGGATGAATACAAAGGACTCGCCTCGACTTTGCTTTGCCGCTTCCGGGTTGGGGCCCTGACGGCATCCAAAAAGGCGACGCCAATGAATGGAGCGCCCGCGCCGGATCGAGGGGCCATCGGCCCGCGGCAGATTCCGCTCCCGGAGAGAAATCCGCTCTCAACCGGGGCGAAGAAGCAGCACCATCGACCGTAGCACAAGCGCCGATGGGCCAGCAATCGCCCCGCCCCCTGGCCCGGAGACCGCGCAGGCAGAAGCGCATTGAGGAGAGATTGCCGGCAGTGGGGCCAAACCGGCAAGGAGGACGAACCCTCCCGTGCGCTATGCGGTGCGGCGCCGGCCCATGGCCGCGTCCCGCACCGAGCCGTAGATCAGCGTCCGGTGCATAGAGTCGAGATGAGGCAGCAAAACCGCGATCTCCGCCAGGAACGGATCGGCCAGAATGGCGGCAACTTCCTCATCGCGCCGGCTGCGGGAATCCCGGACCAGTTGACATACGTCTACGCCGAGGGCCGTGGCCAGGCGCTCCAGCGAACCCAGGGTGGGGATCGCCTTGCCGTTTTCAATCTTGGAGATGTAGGTGCGGGGCACCTGCATGCGCCCGGCCAGTTGGCGCTGGCTCAGATGGCGCGCGCGGCGAATCTCGCGCACCTGCCCGGCAACCTGCAACCCCGCCTCGGCCGACGCGGGAGCCGACGGGCTGGGCACAAGTTGCGGGGCCAAAACCACGGGCTCCTCCACATCGAGGGGTTTGTGGCATTTTCTGCATAGGGAATTGCTGGTTCTGAACTGCATGAGTCTGCAGTATTCACAGCGCACTACTTCGCGTGTTTCCACGCTCACGAGAGTGGTAGCCATAGGCTGTGTGCGGAGCGCCAGAGCAGGGTCTCCGGGGTGCATTTTGCACCGCGATAGTTGGTACTTTCGTGGAAGTGAACCATAATTGTCAAGTAGAAACTTAGGGTCGAACAGAAATTAACGGCATGAAACCCCAGAAAACCAGAAGAATCGCGAACCAGAGTGATAAACAGGGAGAAAAAATGAATACTGGCAGCAATGCAGGTTGCGGGCGCGCCCAGGCTTGGGAGCTATTGACCCAGTGGACCCTGGGCGAGAGCCTGCGCAAGCACGCCCTGGCGGTGGAGGCCTGTGTGGCGGCCTGCGGCGAGGCGGAAGCGGAGCGTTTGGGGCTCGCCAGCGCCGAACGCGCCGCGCTGGTCGAGCTTTACTCCGCCACGGCGCTGCTTCACGACTTCGACTACGAGCGCCATCCCACAGCCGAGGAGCACCCTTTTGTGGGCGTGCGAGAATTGGAGCGGCTGGGCTGGCCCATCGAGTTGCGCACGGCCATCCTGGGCCACGCGCAGTACTCCGGCGTGCCCCGCATTACGCATCTCGCCAAATGCCTCTTTGCCTGCGACGAACTGTCCGGCTTTCTCGTCGCCTGCGCGCTGGTCAAGCCCAGCAAAGCCATTGCCGATGTGGAAGTGGCCGGCGTGCGGAAGAAGATGAAGGACAAGGCATTCGCGCGCGGCGTGAACCGCGCAGACGTGATTCAAGGCGCGGCCGAGCTGGGCGTCGATCTGGATGCGCACATCGCGTTCTGCATTCAGGCGATGAAGAAGCGGGCCGGAGAGTTGGGACTGTAAGAATCCGCGCCAGCGCACTCAGAGCGCGATTATCCCGGCATAACTCAGAACCCGGATCGGCATTCGCAGGCAAACAGTAGCTATCGTCCTATCGCTTCTCGCTCAAAGCTCGCTTGTTCCCTTTTGAAAGCCAAAGAAAGATCGCATGTTTCCA
Source organism: Occallatibacter sp. (assembly GCA_049515995.1). GTDB lineage: Bacteria > Acidobacteriota > Terriglobia > Terriglobales > Acidobacteriaceae > Telmatobacter. The sequence goes on from JBEKTO010000037.1 coordinate 14,476, forward strand.
CAGGCGATGGCCACGCTGATTGCGCCGCGATCGGCGTGTCTGGCGATCGATCGATGTTTTTTAACGTGCGCGCCATGCGAATGGAGCAGGAAGGTTCCCAGTTTGGCACAAAGGTGGGAGGTATTGCTTCCTAAAGTGGGAAGCAGGAACGACTGAAGTTTCAAAGGCAGACACCCAAAGTTGGAGTTACAGCCGGCGATGTCCGTGAAACTCTGAGTCAGACTCCCTTAGCACGGTGGAATAACAACATGAACGAAAACATGCACGAGCTTTCCGAAGTCACCCCTGCAGTCCCATGCGGCTTGGTTTCTGGCAATCCTCAGACCGTGAGCAGCCTTGCCTCGCTCCGCCAGATGGAAATCGAGGCCAGCCTCGCCCGGCTCCACGCACTGCACCGGCTCCGCGCGCAGCAGCGACAAGAGCAACAAAGAAAACTCCGCCGACGTCTGCTCGGGTTTTGGCCGATCGCCATAGGAATTGTTCTCGCCTGCTTCGCCCCGGATTTGCAAAACCTGGTGTCATCCTTCCAGCCATGGGGGATGCGGCTCATGTTCCCCTTCGTTGTGATCTCCGGACGCCATGAGATCCAGTTCGGCGACACCATCACGCGGATGCTGCCCCAGGTCATGCTCTATATCCAGTTTCCATTCGAGGGGCTGCTCGCCAAAATGGCGCTGAAAAGCCGCGTTACGTTCTCCGGCGTAGCCGGGCAACTCTTCTTCTTCCATTTTCTGGGCGCCACGGAGTTGTGGCTGGTGAGCGGAACATTGGGATAGGCCGGAACTTCAACTCCCGGCCTGCCCTCCCTTGTTCTTTTACAGCCTCCGAAGTGGTGCCCAGTCACGGCGCCGTGTTCCTTGCGCGGTCGCTTCAGCCCACGTATTCGCCCGGCAAATCAACGCTGAATCCCGCCCTGCGTGAGATTCTCGTGAAGCTCTCGCGCAATTCTCACTTTTAAAGCTGCCTGTGAAGTCCTGGCTTGACCAGCCGGAGCCGTGTTGCGCGGCCGGCCTTGTTCGTCCCCGGCATCAAACAAGAGTGGGATGTGCATCGAAGCACAATGGTGGTAAGATCTCTAAAACCCCGTATCGTTACCGCGGGATCTCCTCATGCTGCACCGTCTTGAGACCGTCCCCGCCTTTGCAGGCCGCGCCCGGAACCATTCATCGAGCGTGCTTGTCACCTTCGACGAATTACGCAGACTGGAACTGTGGGCCAGCTTGGCCTGTCTCCGCCGGCTGCAACGAGCCGAGAAGCGCAAGCAGATTCTGCGGGATTTGGCCAGGTACTGGCCGGTGGGCGTTGGATTGGTTCTGGCCTGTTTCGCGCCATGGTTGCGCCAGGTGGTGAACTCCTGTTCGCCCTGGGGAATGCGCCTCGTCTTCCCTTTCGTCGATCTCTCCGGACGCCCCGAGTGGCATCTGCGCGGCGAGGTCGCGGCAATGCTCCCCCAGGTCATGCTCTATGCCCAGTTCCCGATCGAGGGACTGCTGGCCAAGTTCGCCCTCAAGAGCCGGGTATCGCTCTTGGGAGTGGCCGGGCAATTGTTCTACTTTCATTTTCTCGGCGCCGCTCAGCTATGGATGGTGAGCGGTGCACTGGACCGGTTCATGGCGCGATAAGAGCCTCATCCCGGCCGAATCCGAAACCATCCCTGGCTCGCCGCCCCAATGCATCCTGCATCTGGAGGCCAACCTCAAGCTCATCTCGCGTGGGACCCAAGCGACAGGTGACCCGAATCACCGGCAGGCGAGGGGAAATTTGCGCTACGATAGGCATCTCCGCCGCGGAAATGAATTTGCGGCCCGCTGCCCAAGGAGATCTCCATGACCGGCTTCAACCATGTCGTCACCCAATCCGCCAACGGGGTCAAGACCATTACCCTGAATCGCCCCGACAAGCGCAATGCGCTCTCGCCGGCGTTGATTGAGGAGCTCACCCTGGCCCTGTGCGAGGCTGAGAGCTGCGATTGCGGCGTTGTGGTGCTGACCGGCGCCGGTTCGGCCTTTTGCGCCGGCCTGGATATGGACCACCTTGCGGCCATGAACGCCCGCACGCCCGAGGAGCACCGGCGCGACTCGGAAAACATGGCGCGGGTTCTGCGCACGCTCTATGACTTTCCCAAGCCGGTGATCGCCGCCGTCAACGGGCCGGCCATCGCCGGCGGCATGATCCTGGCCACCATTCCCGACTTCACCCTCGCCACTCCCGAGGCCAAGTTTGGCTTGAACGAAGTGCGCGTGGGCTTTGTTCCGGCCATCGCCGCCTCGTTCTTGCTGCGCCAGGTGGGCGAGAAGCGCACGCGCGAGCTGCTGCTGACCGGCAGGCTGCTGAAGGCGCAGGAAGCTCTGCAAATGGGGCTGATCACCCAGATCGTGGCCGCGGAAGAGCTGCTCCAGACCGCCCAGGCCCTGGCCCAGACCCTGCTCCAGAACAGTCCCCAGGCAATGCAGGCGGTGAAGCGGCTGCTGGCCAGGCACTCCCGCCGCCGGCTGGACGAGGAGCTCGAAGACGCCATCGTGGCCAATGCCCAGCAACGCTCCACAGAGGAGTTCAAGGAAGGTGTCCGGGCATTCCTTGAGCATCGCCGCGCCGACTGGCCCAGCATGAAGGTCAAGGTCTAAGCAATCTGTTCTTTAAGGGCGCCGCAGCGCGAATTTGCGAAAGAAACACGCTTTGAACGCAATTCGTGACTCGGGTCACCGTCGGTTGTTGCCCTGGGCTGAGATTCTGAAGTGGATCGCCCAAAAGGACAAATTCGATGAAAAGTCTTGCAGTTTTGACGAGTGGAGGAGACGCTCCCGGAATGAACGCCGCGATTCGCGCGGTGATCAGAACGGGACAAGCCCGAGGAGTGATTACCTGGGGTGTGTATCAGGGGTATTCCGGCCTGATTGAAGGCAATTTCAAACGGCTTGGGGCGCGGGACGTGGGCAGCATCATCCAGCGCGGCGGCACCGTGCTGGGCTCGGCCCGCTGCCCGGAGTTTCAGACCGAAGAGGGCGTCGAGCTGGCCATTCGCAGGCTTCGCGGCGCCGGAATCGACGGTCTGGTGGTGATTGGTGGCAATGGCTCGCAAACCGGCGCCAATGCGCTGCGGAAGATGGGTTTTCCCGTGGTCGGCGTGGCTTCCACCATCGACAACGATCTCTATGGCTCGGATGTGACGATCGGCGTGGATACGGCCCTCAACGTGGCGCTGAACGCCATCGACAATCTGAAAGTGACTGCCTCGTCGCACCAGCGCGCGTTGCTGGTCGAGGTGATGGGAAGAAAATGCGGCTACCTTGCCCTGATGGCGGGCATTGCCGGCGGCGCCGAAGCCATCGTCATTCCCGAGCTCGAGGTGGTTCCGGAGCAGTTGGCCGAGCGCATCCAGGACGTGTACGAGCGCGGCAAGCCGCACGCCATTGTGGTGGTGGCCGAAGGAGCGAAATACAACGCGGAGGGTTTGTGCGAATACTTCAAGGAGCACGATCTACTGCGGGGATATGAATTCCGCTCCACCGTGCTGGGCTATGTGCAGCGTGGCGCCGTGCCCACCTGCTCGGACCGTCTGCTGGGCACCCGGCTGGGATCGGAAGCCGCCGAGCAGATCATCGCGGGCAACACCGGCGTACTCATCGGCGTCTGCAAAGGCGAGTTGACGGCCACTCCGCTGGAGGAGGTCGTCGTCGGCAAGAAGCCGCTGGATCCCTGGTTTCTGAAAGCGGCGGATATGCTGGCGCGCTGAACGGAAAAAAGCCGGTTCCGGCAGACATGTTCGGTTCCCCATCCTTGCGGCTTCTCTCCGGCGCAATGATGGGAAACCACAGAAGCCAATTGTCAGCAGGAATTTGGAAGCTCCCTCCGGGCAGAGATTTACAAGCTCAACTCGCTGTGGGAGCCGAGCCTGACCAACTCCAGCGTATCCGCGTCCGGCACCCGGTAGATCAGCACGAGGTCGGGCTTGATATGGCAGTCGCGATGGTCGATCCATTCGCCTGTCAGCGGGTGATCGCGGAAGTTCTCCGGTAGGGGGCTATCCGCGGCCAGCAGGGAAACGGCCGCCAACAAATCGACATCCAGCGTCGCCCGATGCTGACCTCTCGCCTCGCGCCTGTAGTCCTTCTTGAAGCGGCTGGTCCGGCTAATCGTCCGCATGAAGGTCGGCCATCAAATTCTCAACGCTGCCCACCTTGACCAGTTCGCCCCGGCGCGCGGCCTTCATGGCTTCCACGGTCTCGGCATTCGGCATCAGCGGTTCGAAGGGAAGAGCTCGCTCGGCTACGGTCCGCATGAGCATCATGCGGAAGGCGTCAGAGAGTGTGAGACCGGCGGCGGCATAGATTGCCGTGGCTTCCTCCTTCACACGTGCATCGATTCTGGCGCGGACGACGGCATTGGCAGGCATGGCAGACTCCTGAGCTACATTGTAGCCCAAATGGTGATCGCCGGAACGGTTTCTATGCTGTTGCCCACTGATGAGCCAGAAATGCCTGCTCAATGCCTGGAAGGTCTTTTTCCAGGAACTCCTGCCATTTCGATTCGATCGCCGTGATGATTTGCTCTTGGTCGATGCCGCCGTCCAGCTGCACGTTAATCGGCTTCTTGAAGAGACACTGCCATAGCGGGTAGAGCTTCTTCTCAGTTTGGAATGTGTTCTTGTTGGCTAGTGTAAGGTCATGAACCTGCTTCCGCCTCTGAGGATCGCCTGGTCCCATTTCCATATAGAACCAGACCGACCTATCTATCTTGAATTCAAATAGGAAGAGTCGTTTGGAGGTTGTGTACCCCGACCCGCATCTGAAACACGGCAGGTCGAGCGATCTCGGGATGAAGCGGACATAGGCGTTCGTACAGTCATCTAGAGTCAATGAGCCGTTAGCTTCGACGAGTTCCTCCAACCTTTTGCGAACCGCTGCCTTTGTGTCTGGAATGTGGCTAACAATCAGGTCGATTGCCTTTTTGTGCTGCCTATAGAGTTTCTCGCAAAGCTTCTTTATCTCTGCGTCGGCCATGAAATGCCTCCCAAGTGCCTCCGAATATTGCCGGAGCGCGAACTGAACTTCTGGATCGATGTGAAGACCGGGGGCCTCAGACAGCTCCGAGAGCAGCCTTGGTATTGCTGAGTGAGAGATCGACGCATAATTGTCATTCTCCGGATCATCGCCATCAATGGTGAGGTAGATTCCGAAGACTCTTCTCCGGGGGTAGCGTGCAGATTCGCGCTCGTAGTACTTTGCCAATTGACCGGAGTGTTGTGTCGAGTCGACCTTGTTTTCAACTATCACGTTGATGTCGTTCTGAACGTCGCGTATTAGGACGTCGATGTTGTCATGCTCGAAAAGTATCTCCGCCTCCGAAAGGTCAAGGAGATCGATTTCGATAGGCGTCAGCGGGGCCGTCTTGGGCGGATACTCCAACGCGGTCTGGAGAAATCGTTTCAAGAAACGGCTGCCTAGACCGTGACTTTCCTTGGGGTTCAGGAGAAAGCCCAGAAATTTAGAGTGTGTGCGCTCTGCCCGCACCACTCCGAGAGCTTCGAAGATGTTAAACCGTTTGGCTAGAGCTTCAAGCGTTTCCAAGTCGCGGTTCGCAATAACGAATCGTTCCAGAACCTGCTGCTGGTCGCGCTCCGGTGGGCACGTGTCGTCCATGATTTAGCACCCCGCGGCATCAAATAACGCCCCCATGCTTCAGACAAACGGGTTCTTTGCCCTTAGCTCGGCCACAATCTCCGCCGCTGCCTTGCGTGCCTGTTCCGCCTGCTCGGGAGGAAAGCTGATGGCGCCTACGCGGGCGTGTCCGCCGCCGCCGTAGCGCTCACACACCTTGGCCAGGTTGACCATCTTCTCGGGGTCAGCCTTGGTCCAGGGGTTTGAGCCTACCGAAACCTTGGTGCGGAAGCTGGACTTCGACAGCCCGATCGAGTAAGTGGCCTGGGGGTGCAGGTAGTAGGGGATGAACTTGTTGTACCCCTCCAGCGGCTGGTCGGTGATGTCGAAGAAGATGGTGCCGTCGCGCTCTTCGCTGCGGCTGCGGATCAGATCGAGCGCATGGCGGTGCCGCTCCAGCAGCGGCGGCAGCAAATTCGCCACAAAGGGCTGGCTGAGCACCTCGGCCAGCGGCATCTCGGTGAGCAGCGGAATGAGCCGTGGAATGAACGCCGGGTCCTGGCTGGATTCGATGATCAGCGTGAGCTTCATGGCCGGGGCGGCCATCTCGACGGCCGATTCGGGACTCTCATATTTCGCGCCGTCCACAATGTTGGCCCAATGGATCAGATCCGCCACCGGCGCGGTATTAAATCCGAAGCGCGTCGAGGCAATATAGGCCAGAAAGCTGGTGCAGGAGGTGTAGTCGGGATCGAAAAACTTGCGCCCCGGAGGGGGCGTGTTGCGCTGATAATCGAGAAAGCTCTGGTGGTCCTGGGGCGTGAGAAAGGCCGACAGATGGTGATCGAACCACCATGTGATCTTGGGCGAAGCCGAATATTTGAAGTCCACAATGGCGTTTTCGTCCCCTGTGAACTCGCTCTCGTCGAAGAGCGCGCCGGCGCGGTGCACCAGCCCGTGATACTCATAGCTGGCCCCGGTTGCGATGCACTCACGATGAAAGCGCGTGAACAACGAGGCTGAGCAAGCTCCGTCAAAGCATTTGTCGTGATAGAAGACGCGAACCCGCAAAACCTGCACTCCCCTGTGCCGCAGATTTGAATAACTTGAACTGTTAAGCATCAAGGGCCGGGCTCGTTGTGTCAAGGCGGGAGCGGTTTTCTTTCCATTTTGGGCGGGTGCAACTGTCCATTTGCGGACGGTTGGTTTCAATTCTGAACAGGATAAGTACGTCCTGGGTGTTTTGCTCCAGCTTTAAGTCGTTTACAATCAGCGTCTCCTCGGCCAGACGATTTGGCCGGAGGAATGCACTTTCAAGTAGCGGGTTCTCAGGCAAAGATTGCGCGGGAACCCGGGAGATTCAATGCACACCTTGCTCCAGGATTTGCGTTACGCATTGCGGCAGTTGCGCCAGTCGCCGGGCTTTACCATCACGGCGGTACTGACCCTGGCCATCGGCATCGGCGCCAACACGGCCACCTTCAGCATGATGGATGCGGTTATCTTCCGTCCGCTCGCAGTGCCCGAACTGAACCACGTGGTGACCGTAGACGAGCAGCAGAATCACGGTGATCCTCAGCAAGTTGCCCTGGCAAACTTTGCAGACTGGCAGCGCCAAAGCCGCTCCTTCGACGAGCTGGCCGTGCGCAGCGAAACAGACATGAGTTTGACAGGGGCGGGCGATGCAGCTCGTGTGCGGGCCGATTCCACGTCGCCGTCTTTCTTCAGCGTGATGCAGACGGGCGCGTTCATGGGCCGGGTCTTCGATCAGAGCGAGACGCAACCCGGACGAGACGGCGTAGCGGTGCTGAGCTACGCGTTCTGGAAATCGCATTTCGGGGCCGATGCTGCGGTACTCGGGCGCAAGATCGAGTTGGATCAGCACGCATACACGGTCATCGGCGTAATGCCGAAGACCATGCAATATCCGTCAAGGACCGATCTTTTCCTGCCATTTGCACCGAACGCCGCGCAGCTTGCCAACCGAACTTCCCACGATTATCTCGTGATTGGCCGCCTGCGCAAGGGGGTTACAGCAGGCCAGGCGCAGGCCGAAATGAATGTCATCGCGGACCACTTGTCGCGCGCCTATCCGGTGACGAACCAGGGCAGGCAGGTCAAGGTCGAGACCCTGTTAGCCGGCATCAACGGCGAATACACCCCGCTTTACTTCAAGCTGATACAGGGCGCAACTCTCTTTGTCCTGCTGGTGGTCTGCGCCAACGTGGCCAATCTGCAGTTTGCCCGTGGCATTGCCCGGCGGCCTGAGATTGCCATGCGCACGGCGCTGGGCGCCGGCCGCGGACGCCTGCTGCGGCAGTTGCTCACAGAGAATATTCTGCTGGGGCTGATCGGCGGCGCGGGCGGTCTTCTCTTCGCCGCGGCCGATATGCACATCAGCGAAATCACCATGCCTGAGCGGGTGGCCCGCTTCATGGCTGGCTGGTCCAATATTTCGTTGAACGGCCGCGCACTTGCCTTTTCTCTTTTGCTGGCTGTGGCGGCAGGCGTGATCTCGGGGATTGCACCGGCAGTTGAAGCGCTCCGTGTAAACCTGGTGGATCAACTCAAGTCCGGTTCGCGAGCCGTAGTGGGCTCGGGACGCAGCCGCAAGCTGAGAAACATCCTGGCGGCAGCGCAAATCTCGCTGGCCGTGGCGCTGGTAGTTGGCGCAGCTCTGATGTGCAAAGGGATGTTGGGGATGCTGCAACTGAACGGCCAGTATCAGCCCACGCAAACGCTCATCTTCAATGTCCATCTGCCCGCAGCGCGCTACGATACCGCGGAAAAGATGAGCGCATGGTACAACCAGAGTCTTGACAGGCTGCGCAGATTGCCCGGTGTGGAAGATGCCGAGGTGACCAGTGCGCTCCCTCACAGCGATGACGGCTGGCTCGACGATTGCCAAGTTGAGAATCGCCCGTTGATGCCCGGCAAATCTCAAACTGCGCTGCGCCTGACGGTGAGCACCGGGTACTTTAGCTCTTTCCATATCCCGATTGTCTCCGGACACCTGTTCAGCCAGAGCGACGGCCTCCGCTCGCAGCCGGTAGCCGTTGTGAGCCGGGCGTTTGTGACGCGCTATTTCCCCAGTGAGAACCCGCTGGGGCATCGCATTCGCATGGGAGACGGAGGCAGTAATCAGACCCCTTGGATGACGATTGTCGGTGTCGCTGAAGAAGTAAATTACTCCTTGTGGCTGAAGGAGCGCCCGGCGGCGGTCTACATGGACACGGCGCAGTTCCCACCCGACGGCATGACCTATTCGATCATCACCAAGGGCGATCCGCTGGCTATTGCGCCGGCGGTCCGGAAGACGCTCGCGGCCCTTGACCCCACGCAGCCGCTGGACGGGGTCCAAACCTACGCGCAGTTCACGCACCAGGAACTGACCGGCATGTTCTACGTGGCGGCGATGCTGGGTTTCGACGCGCTGATCGCCCTGCTTCTGGCCGCCATCGGCATCTTCGGCGTCATGGCCAACCTGGTGGCTGAGCGGAGCCGCGAGATCGGCGTGCGTCTGGCCATGGGCGCGCGACGCGAGGACGTTCTGAAGATGATTCTGCACCGGGCGGCGTGGCTCACCGGAACAGGCGTTGGCGCCGGCCTTCTGCTCGCATTCGGTCTGGCGTATGGGTTGGCGAATCTGCTCTACGAAGTGCGTCCCGACGATCCGGTCGTCTTTGGGACCACCACAGCCGCGCTTACCTGCATCGCCCTGCTGGCAAGCTGGTTTCCCGCGCGGCGGGCGTCGCGCATCGATCCCATGGTGGCCCTGCGCGACGAATAGAAGCGGACACGACAGGCAGCGGAATGACCGCTCGAATCGAGACCTCCTCCTGAATTGAAAAGAGCGCGGCTTGCACCGCGCCCTTGGAACTCCCCAACCAGCGCTTGCGTAGAGTATCTTTCCATCAGCACAATTCTGCACAGCTGAGTCCGTTTCTAATTCAAGGAGGCCCATGGATCCCCTCGAGAATCCCATCGCTCCGGAGATTCAACCGGTGCCGCCGGCTGCTCTGGCCGGTGAAGCAGCACCCGAAGCAGCCCTTACGCCCGAAGATGCCGTCTCCGACCCGGAGGTTGCGGAATACCGCGGCCTGCGCTGGATCTTCATCGGCAGCCAGGGGCTGCGCTCCGGATGGTCTATATCGATCTTTGTCATGCTGCTCATGCTCTTCTCCATCGGGTTGAGCAAAGCGGCTGTGGCGCTTTATCCCCCGCTGAAGAAGTTCGATTTTTCGCCCATCATGGGATTGATCGGGGAGGGTATCCCGTTCTTGTCCTTGCTGGGTGCGGCGGCGATTGTCGCGCTCGTCGAGCGCCGTCGCAGTCTCCTGGCCTTTAACCTGACCGGGCCGCGACGCGCTTTTCACTTCTTCGGCGGTGCTGCAGCAGGATTTGCGGCTCTCTCCGCGCTGGTGGGGGCTCTGGTCTGGGGCGGCTGGCTCCATTTCGGGCCCATCGCGCTCTCCGGCGCAGGAATCTTCGAGTTTGCCGGAATGTGGGCTGCGGTCTTTTTGCTGGTGGGCTGCGTGGAAGAAGGCGTCTTCCGCTGTTACCTGCAATTCACCCTTACCCGCGGTATCAACTTCTGGTGGGCCCTGGGCATCGTCGGCGCCGTCTGCCTTGACTTACTGCTCAGAGCCAAGGGCAACGGAGTCTGGGGCGTCTACATCGTCGCTCTGCTGGGGCTGGTTCCCTGCCTGTGGCTGCACCTGAAGAAAGCGCCGGGCTCCCGCTTCTGGCAGGCGGCGTGGGTCACCTCGACGCTCTTCGGTTTCATCCACACCACGAACAACGGTGAGAACTGGATCGGCATCTTTGCCGCGGCAGCCATCGGCTTCGTCTTCTGTGTGAGCATCTGGGTTACCGGATCGGCCTGGTGGGCCATCGGCTGCCACGCCTCCTGGGACTGGGCGGAAAGCTACTTCTACGGCACAGCCGACAGCGGCCTGGTGGCCAAGGGCCATTACCTGACCACGACCCCGGCCGGCAATGCGCTGTGGAGCGGCGGCGCGGACGGCCCCGAGGGCAGCCTGCTGGTGCTGGGAGTCATTCTGCTGCTGCTGGTAGCCCTGTTCGCAATCTATGGTGCCGGAAAGGCTGCGGCAACCGCCCGAGAAACCAAGCTGGCCGCGGAATAACCCCATGCGCCTGTGGCTCAACCATGCCGGCGAAGTCTCACTGCGCGAACAGTTGAGCACCCAGGTGGTGCTGGCCATCCTGTGCAAGGAACTGCTCCCCGGCCAGCGCTTGCCCAGCACCCGCAAGCTGGCGCGGCGCTTCGGCATCCACGCCAACACGGCCAGCGCCGCCTACCGCGAGCTGGAAGGCGAAGGATGGGTCGAATTTCGCCACGGCAGCGGCGTGTATGTGCGCGCCAGCCGCCCAGCCGCTCCGCAGTCGCCGGAGCTTGCCGCCGAGTATGCGGTCGATCAGCTGATCGGCGATCTGGTGGCCGGGGCGCGCAAGCTGGGCGCGCCGGAGGCGGTGGTGCGGGAGAGGTTGCGGCGCTGGCTGGCATTGACGCCGCCTTCAAGATGGCTGGTGATCGACCCGGACCCGGAGCTGCGCAGCATCGTGATCCACGAGATGGAGCAAGCCCTGTCTCTACCCGTCGCAGGATGCGCTCCCGAAGAGTGCGCGGACTCTCGGTTGCTGAAGGGGTCGATGCCGGTGACCGTACCCAGCAAGGCCGAGGCAATGCGCAAGCTGCTGCCCGCGGGAGCCGAGCTGACCGTGTTGCAGGTGCATCCGGTTTCTCTTGAGTTGATGGCACACTTGCAACGGTATTTGCCCGAACACGCCGGAGAGCTGGTGGGGATCGCCTCGCGCTGGAAGGAGTTCAAGCGCATCGCACAAACTCTATTGATCGCCGCCGGGCTCTCGCCGGAGAGCCTGCTGGTGCGCGACGCGACGCAGCCAAACTGGAAGCGCGGACTTGAGGCCACGTCCGGCGTCGTCTGCGACTCGGCCACCGCGCTGGAGTTGCCAGAGGGTGTCTTCCCGCTGCGCTTCACGCTGCTCGATGCGCAAACTCTGGAAGGGCTGCGCCGGCAGGAAGAGCGCGTCTCGGCCTCCGTTTGACGATTATGACACTTGCGAAAGTGTCCCAATCGCCTCCTGCCCCGTGTGACTCACGCCTAACATCGTTCCTTGCAAGCCAAACAAGGAGAACCCGATGAACCGTCCGATCATGCAAGCCGTCCTATTCTTCAGCATCGTCTCGCTGCTTGCGGCACATCTGCCTGCGCAAGCCGCTTCAACCTCCGCGAACGAGTCGTCTGCTTTTGCTGCGCAACCGGCGCCGGAAGCGCAACCCAGCGCCATCGCCGAGCGCATTCAGGCGATCAAAAACGCCCGGACCATCCATATCGAAACTCACACTGCCTTCCTGACCACCAGCACTCTGGAGCGGTCTCTGATGAAGCAGAAGGACTGGGACAAGCTGGGTCTGAACATCGTCGGCGGTTCGAGATGCGCCGACCTTGAGATCGAGGTCAACAGGGTCGTATTCACACATATCCACACATACGTTGTTACGGACAGGGCGACGGGCATTGTGCTCGCCGCGGGCAGGGCCAGAGCCCTTGACGGCGTGATTGCCTCTGGACCGGTCGCCGAGTAGATTGTGAAGATTCTCTCCGCAGCACGTTTGGCGGCGCTGCCCCAAAAGATGTGATCGAGGATTCCGTATCGCTCCCGTTCCGTTTCCTGGCACAGGAAGCGCGGAAAAGCCGGCTCCAAGATGTGTATGCGCTCATTCACTTCGGTCGAGGAACTTTGCGAAAGGACGGATACAAGTGAAATCCAGATGGACGCTTCCGTTGCAGAAGACAGCCTGGAGAGGTCTTCCATTTCTTGCCTTGCTTGTGTGTGGCCTATCCAACCTGGCACGGGCTGGCTCTCCGCCCCATGTGACGCGCAGATTTCTCCACGCGCCCGCTGAGATACAGGGTTATCCCTGCGCCAAAGGATACGCATGGTTCTTTGACGACGGACACCTGAGCCGCTGCACGGTATCCCAGGAGGCTGCCTTTGGCGAAGCACGCATCCCGGCTGGCTCCATCATCGCCCTGCATCCCGACGGCACTCCGGTTTTCGTCCAAATGAGCCACGATGCGCAAGTGCTCGGCTACACATGCCTTGGCGGCAGTTGGCTTGGGCCGGCGGAAGGCGCGATGGTGGGCTTTTATCCCAGCGGCAAGTTGAAGGAGTGTTACCTGGCCGGAGACCAGACCGTGCAGGGTATTCCCTGCATGAACGGAGGCATCTTCGGCGACGGCATGGGCCGCGGCGCGGAGTTTTATGAAGATGGGAAACTCAAATCCTGCAAATTATCGAGAGATTTCGGCGCGTTGAAGCGAAGAACGCGCTTTGTTCAGGCTCCATGAGAGGCGAATTCACCGGTCACGGCGTCCAAGCTGCCGCGGCGTTATCCTGTTCATAACCGATGCCCACCGACGACGCTGTGGATCAAACGCCCGTACCGATTGCCGCGCCTCTCGCTAGCGGCCGCAAACGCCGCTGGCCGCGGATTCTGCTCTGGTGCGCGGGCAGCCTGCTGACGCTTGCTCTGCTGACCGCCGCGGCCGGCGTGCTGTGGCTGCGCGCAGCCGAAAGGGCCGCCCTGCCGGTGCTGGATGGCGACCTGCATCTGGCGGGACTTTCAGCGCCGGTGACGGTGCGCCGCGACGCGCACGGCGTGCCGCACATCGAAGCAGCGAACCAGGACGATCTTTTCGTCGCCCAGGGTTACGTCACCGCCCAGGACCGGCTATGGCAGATGGATCTGCTCCGCCGCAACGCCAACGGCGATTTGGCGGAGATTCTCGGGCCCTCGCTCCTCGAACACGACAAGGCGCAGCGGGTTCTGCAAATCCGTACTACGGCCCGGCGCATCTACGCCAACCTGCCCGCGGCCGACCGCGCCCGGCTGGACGACTACGCGCGGGGCGTCAATCTCTTCATCGGGCAGCATCAAAACTCGCTGCCGGCGGAGTTCCGGCTGCTCTTCTATCGGCCGCAGCCGTGGAGCGGGGCGGACTCGGTCTCGGTCGGGCTGATGATGGTGCAGATGCTGGATACGCATTGGGACGTGAAGCTCTCGCGGGAGCGGATCGCCGCCAAACTGAACAATCCCAAGCTGGAGTCCGATCTCTACCCGGTCGGCTCATGGCGCGATCGTCCTCCCACCGGCGTGCAACTGGACCTGAGCCAGCCTCATCCGGAGCCGCCGGCCAGCGAAGACCAGGACGACGACGATGAACGCACCCAGGCCTGCATTGCGCCGCCGGCCCAGGAAGACCTGCGCGCCCTGCGGACCGCGCTGGGCCTGCCAGCCTGCACCGGCTGCACACCGGGCTCGAACAATTGGGTCATCTCCGGACGCCACACCGCGAGCGGCAAGCCGCTGCTCTCGAACGACATGCATCTGCCGCTCACCGAGCCCAACCCCTGGTTGATGGCCGACCTGCGCGCGCCAGGCTACCACGCCGCCGGGGTCACGGCGCCCGGCATGCCGTTTGTGATCGCCGGGCACAACGACCACGTGGCCTGGGGCTTTACCGCTCTCTACGCCGACGTGCAGGACTTGTACATCGAGAAGCTCGACGGCAAGGGCAACTATGAAGGGAACGATGCAGCTTGGCATCCGTTGGTTGTCGATCACGAAGTCATCCGCGTCCGCGGCGGCAAGGATGTGACAGTTGACGTGCAATCCACGGAACATGGCCCGCTGCTGAACCCGCTCTTCACCAAAGAGACGCGGGCCATCGCGCTCAAGTGGACGCTCTACGACCCGGCGCTGAACACGCTGCCGTTTTACTCCATGAACGTGGCATCCAACTGGACAGAGTTTTCCGCGGCCCTGAGCGCATGGTGCTGGCCGACACAGAATGTGGTCTACTCCGACGATCAGGGCCATATCGCCTATCAGGCCGTAGGCCGGGTCCCGCTGCGGCCGGCGGGGCTGGCGGGAGTGCCGATTCAGGATGCCCGGCATGAGTGGAATGGCTACATCCCCTCTGACCAGATGCCCAGCGCCGTCGATCCGCCTTCGGGCTTTCTGGCTACCGCCAACTCCCGTGTCACTACCGAGAAGTCTCCGCACCCGCTGTCGCTCGAATGGGTCGATCCTTACCGGATCGAGCGCATCTACAAGGCGCTGCAAGGCCGCGACGGGCTCAGGCCCGCCGACCTGCTGGCCGTCCAGACCGACGTCTACAGCGAAGTGGACCAGGAACTGGGCCATCGTTTCGCCTACGCCATCGACCACACCGCCGGCGTGGACGACCGCCTGCGCCAGGCTGCCGACCTGATGCGGAGTTGGGACGGCAAGCTGACCACGGATTCCGCCGCAGCCTCGATCGTGACCCAGGCGCGGCGCGCCTTCTGGCCGCTGATTCTGGAGCCCAAGCTGGGCAAGGACGCCCAGGAATATCGCTGGTCCGAGTCGAACTTTGCCGAGGAAGAGATCATCATGCACGGCAGCGCCGACTGGCTTCCGCCGGGCGCGAAAGACTGGGACGCTCTGCTAACCGAAGCCGTCCGCAAAGGCATGGAAAAGGGCAAAGCACCCGGAGATGTGGCTCGCTGGAGCTATGGAAGCTGGCACGTGGTCGATATCGAGCATCCGCTGGCCCGATTCCTGCCGCTGCTGGGCCGCCTGGCCGGAACCGGCGCGCAGCCGCTGAGCGGCGACACCACCACCGTGAAGCAGGTGGGCCGCGACTTCGGTCCCTCGCAGCGATTCACCATGGACTGGAGCAACATCGACGGCTCCACGGAGAACATCGTTCTGGGCGAGAGCGGCGACCCGCTCAGCCCGTACTTCCGCGACCAATGGAACGACTGGTACGGCGGAACGACCTTTGTCCTGCCCTTCACTTCCACGGCCGTAGCTAGCCAAACCCGGCACACGCTGCGGCTGCTGCCATGAAAAGACAGGGAACAGGGAGCAGGGAACAGGGAGCAGGGGGCGGTCCAGTGCCCGGGAATCCGGCCTGGAGGCATTTCATCGGCCCCGCAACCATCCTGTTGGCCGCGGCGGTGGCTGTTGCGCCTCAACTTGTGCGCGGCAACTCCTGCGGTCACGATTTCGACTTCCATCTGGTCTCCTGGCTGGATGCGCAGCAGAGTTGGCGGCAGGGGATTCTCTATCCGCATTGGTCGCCGAGCGCGAACTTCGGCGCCGGCGAGCCGCGATTCGTTTTCTACCCGCCGCTGACCTGGATGCTGGGTGCGGCGCTGGGATTCGTTCTTTCCTGGACGCTGGTTCCGGTGGCCCTCACGTTTCTGCTGCTGGCTGCAACAGGCCTGGCCACCCGCGCCCTGGCCCGGCTTGTGCTGACCGACGGCGCGGCTACGCTGGCCGGTTGCGCGGCGCTGTTTTCCGGCTATGCGCTCTTCACCGCCTATGAGCGGACGGCTTTCGGCGAATTGACCGGCGGCTTCTGGATGCCGCTCATCTTTCTGCTTCTTCTGCGCGACGGCAATCCCTCGGCCCCGGCCTTCCGGCGCGCGTTGGACGGGTCGGCCGCGCTGCTGGCGCTGGCCGTGGCAGGCGCCTGGCTGAGCAACGTCCCGGTGGGAGTGATGGCCAGCTACCTGCTGGCCGCGGCCGCTCTGGTTGTCGCTTTGGCCGAAAGATCCTGGGCTCCGGTGCTGCGCGCCACAGCCGGCGCTGCCGTGGGAATCGGCCTGGCTGCCTTCTACCTGGTTCCAGCAACCTGGGAGCAGCGCTGGATCGATGTCCGCCAAGCCACCGGCGACCCCGGCGAAATGATCGAGAACAGTTGGCTCTTTGCCCGCCACGCCGACCCGTTGCTGCAACTGCACGACGCGGAATTGGGACGGGTCTCGTGCATCGCCGCCGCCATGCTCGCCGTGTCGCTGGCCGGTCTGCTGGTCGCCTGGAAACGCGGCAGGCTTGCAACCGAGCGCCGCTGGTGGATTCCCCTGGCGCTGATTTCCTTCGCCATTCTGTTTCTCCTGCTTCCCGTCTCGCTGCCGGTGTGGAATCTGCTGCCCAAGCTGCGGCTGTTGCAGTTTCCCTGGCGCTGGCTGGTGGCGCTGGAAGCGCCGATGGCCATTTTCTTCGCCCTGGCCGTCTGGCCCGGCCAGGCTGCCCGGCGCTGGCGGCGCGTTGCCGTCCTCAGCGCCTGCGCTGCTGTTTTCCTGGCCTCCGCAGCGATGGCCGGTGTGTTCTTCTTCCAGAATTGCGACGACGAGGACGCTGTGCAGAGCATGGTGAACGTCTACAGGGCGGGCGCGGGCTTTCAAGGAACCGACGAGTACGAGCCTCCCGGCGCCGACAATTCCCTGCTCGCCAGCGGTTTGCCCGCAGCCTGCCTGGTTGCCGATCCCGCCACCGTTCTGGGCATGAGCCCCGGCGGGCAATTAGGAGACCTCATCCCCGCTTGGAAGAAAGATCAACACAGTTGTGAAATCACTGTGGATTGGCAACTTGACGAGCCTGAGCGCAAACGCTTCAGGTCCGTTGTCCCACAAGGCAGTTCCCTGATTCTGCGTCTGCGCAGCTACCCGGCCTGGCAAGTGAGGGTGAATGGTCAGCCCGTCTCCACCCTGCCCCGGCGCGAAGACGGCTTGATGGCCGTGCCGGTGCCAAAGGGGCCGATCGACCTGACCGTGGACTGGACCACCACCACCGACGTGCTCGCCGGCCGCTGGCTCAGCGGTTTTGCCCTGCTGCTGCTCACTGCCGTATGTTTGCTGGAGCGAAAGCCGAGCCGGCCTCGTTTATCATGAAGGGGATGCTAGTCGACGTGAAATCGCTCAGACAAGAGGCCACGGAGTTGACCGACCGGGCGCTGGAAGAACTCCTTCCCAGCGCAGGGACCGTTCCTGTCTCGATCCATGGGGCCATGCGCCACTCCGTCTTTGCCGGTGGCAAGCGCCTGCGGCCGCTGCTGGCCTACCAGGCCGCTGTCACCATTGCCGGACGGCAGCCCGAGGGGATCGAGAGGCTGGGCGCGGCCATCGAGATGCTGCACACCTACTCGCTCATCCACGACGACCTGCCCGCCCTGGACAACGACGACCTGCGCCGCGGCAAACCCACCTGCCACAAGGCCTTCGGCGAGGCCATCGCCATTCTGGCCGGCGACGCCCTGCAGACCCGCGCTTTTGAAGTGCTGGCCAGCCTCGATGTGCCTCCCGCGGCCACCGTCCAGATTGTCGGACTCATCGCCAACGCCATCGGCACCATCGATGGCATGATCGGCGGCCAGGTGCTGGATCTCGAAAGCGAGCACCTGAAGCCCACGCCGGAGTTGGTCGAAGCCATCCACCGCGCCAAGACCGGCGCGCTGATCCGGGTCAGCGTGGTTGCCGGCGGCGTCTACGCCGGAGCCTCGATGGAAGATGTCGCCCGCCTGGACCTTTTCGGCCGCAAAGCAGGCCTGGCCTTCCAGATTGTGGACGACGTGCTCGACATGACCGTGGACTCGGCGCACCTGGGCAAGACCGCGGGCAAGGACCTGGCCACGGAAAAAGCCACCTGGCCGGCCGTCTTCGGCATCGAGCAGAGCGAGCGCGACGCGGCGACCCTGATTGAAGAAGCCTTTGCCGCCCTGGCGCCCTACGGCAGCCGGGCAGATGGGTTGAAGTCGGTCGCCCGCTATCTGGTCGAGCGCGAAAACTAGGTCTTTGACCGCGTGATTTCGTGCTTTGAGTTTGTGCTTTCTCAGATCCAAAAATCGGGATCTGGGGCACCCATCGTTGGTACAACAACAAGCGGTTAGAGATCGAGCGAATGCTGACCGAAGCCGACATCCTGACCGCGCTGCGCGACTGCTTCGACCCGGAAGCGAAGCTGAATCTTGTAGATTTGGGCTTGATTTACGCGGTCGCGACGGGCCCCGACCCGGATTCCACGCCGGCCTGGCCGCGCCAGTGGGTCAAAGTGACCATGACACTGACCGCGCAGCAGTGCCCCGCCGGCGGGCTCATTCTGGAGCAGGTACACAACCGGCTGGCCGGCATCCCGGAGATCGGCAAAGTGGAAGTCGATCTGGTGTGGGAGCCCAAGTGGACGGCCCATCGCATTAGCGCGGCAGGCCTTCTGCAGTTGAGAATTTAGGGCCTTATTTGGCCAGTATCTTGCGCAGCTTTTCGCGTTGGACGGCCAGATCGCCCACCGTTTCCTGCACATCGCCGATCAGCCGCTGCACATCGTCGATATACCTGGGAAGCGATTGCCACCACGAGCGCAGCGTCTGCTGCTGGTCGAGCAGCGCCAGGGCCGCACCCGAAGCCGCCGCCACCGTCCCGGCGCGGCGACGGCCCGCCAGTAGCAGCAAACCGCCTGCGATCAGCGTGCCGGCCGCGACAGTGGCAACCCAGTCCTTGCTGTCGGCCTCTGTGGCGCGATGCGCGGTCTCAGAATCGTTTCTATGTTTTGCAAGGGGCACAACTGCCATGGATTCTCCTTCCGTCCCTGACCGCCGGGTCGAGGGAACGGTCAATCAAGTATCGCTCGAATGCGCGCGCCGTGGCGAATCTCCGCGGGAATGCGCCGGAAAAATCCGCGCCGGCCTCGAGAATTCGAGCCCTCAGTCCAAATCGAAATCGCGCAGCGGCTTGCCCTCGGGGGCGTCCTTGGCCTTGCGCAGCGCCTCGGCAAACTTCTTTTCCAGTAGATCGGCCTTGTTCTTCTCTGCGTCCACCGATTGGCGGAAGATCGACTCCTTGCGCTCGTCCTGCTCGCGCATGGCCTTGGCCGCCGTCTCCAGGTCCTCGAACATCCGCTTGCGCGGCGCCGGCGTGTGACTCACCACCAATCCGGTGATCGCGTCGATCTTCAGCATCGCCCCGCAATCCGGGCAGGCGACTTCAAAAGTCTTTTCCTTCGTTTTAGCCATTTCAATCCCAGATTGTATCCGCTTCGCGCGCAATTTGACAGGGATGCAGTTGGGTACCCTGACCTGCTCCAACTCCGGCTCTTGACAGCGGATAGTTCCGCGGATATATTTAGCCGACTGTCTAATTAGGAATCGATCTAACCTGTCCATGAGCAGCAACGAGGCATTCAAAGCGCTGGCCGACCCCACCCGACGCGAGATCCTTGCGCTGCTGCGCAAGGGCGAGCGCACGGCCGGCGATCTGGCGGAGCGGTTCGATATGACCAAACCCTCCATGTCGCACCATTTTGCCGTGCTCAAGGAGGCCAACCTGATTACCAGCCGCCGCGAAGGCCAGCAGATCTGGTACGCGCTGAACACCAGCGTGGTGGAGGACCTGATGGCCTGGGCTATGGGACTGATCGGAGACGGCAGCAAGGGGGATGCGAAAAAACGATGACCCGCAAGGTGCTTGTATTTGAGCTTCTGCTGATCGCGGCGGTGCTGGTGGTCACAGCGCTACTCTATCCCCGCCTGCCGGCCCAAATCCCCACGCATTGGAACGTGCATCTTCAGCCCGACCACTACATGTCTGGGTGGACGACCTTTTTGCTCGGTCCCGGACTCCTGGCTGGAATCACGCTGATTACCTTTCTGTTGCCCTGGCTTTCGCCCAGGGACTTTCAGGTGGATGGCTTCCGGGCGACTTATCGCCAGGTCATGCTGATCTTCTTCAACCTATGGATTTATCTTTACGCGGCGATTCTCTGGGCGGCGTTCGGGCATCCGCTCGATGCGGGCCGGGCGATCGCCGTCGGATACTGCCTGGGCTTTGTCTTCTTCGGCAACGTCATGGGCAAGGTGCGCCGCAACTTCTTCATCGGAGTGAGAACGCCGTGGACCCTCACCAACGAGCGCGTCTGGAACGCCACGCATCGCTTCGCGGCCAAGGCCTGGGTGGCGGCGGGGCTGTTGGGGCTGGTCTCGGAGATCTTTGGATTGCACGTGGGGCCTGCAATCGCTCTTCTCATCGGATGGCTTGGCCCCAAACTCTATTCCCTGGTGGTCTACAAACGGCTGGAACGGCGCGGCGAGATCGGAGACGGTCTTCCCCGCGAGGCAGGAGAGTCATGAAGAATCGAATCGCAAGAACCTTCACATTGATCGTACTGGCGGCGGCCTTGTCTCCCCTTTGCGTCGCTCAATCGTCTTTCACCGGCGATGTTCACCGAGCCGCCAACTCGGATCGTTCCGGACGTACGCATCTCTCTTTCAACAGCGAACTGAGCAACGGCCGCCATGAAAATCATCTGGCAATGACCATGAATATCTTCGGGTTTTCGATGAGTCTGAGCTTCACCTGGTAATCGATAGCCACCATGTAAGGAGATCGCAAATGAGAAACAGTCTGCCGGGTCGAGGTTTGATATCTGCCCTTCTCGTGCTTGTGCTTTGCCTGACGGCCACGGTCTGCCTGGCGCAAAGCAAAAAAGATGAAACGCCCAAGCCCGCGCAGTCCATCGCCGAGCTTCGCCAGCAACTGGAGAAGATCCTCGCCGACACGCACACGCCCGGAGTCTCCGTCGCCATTGTGCATCGCGACGGCCCCGAATGGATTGCAGGTCTGGGCAAGTCGAACGTGGCTGCGAATCAGGCCACGACAGACGAGACGCTCTTCCGCATCGGCTCGACCTCGAAGGCCTTCGCCTCGCTCTCGATCCTCAAGCTGGCGAACGAAAGCAAGCTGTCGCTCCAGGACCCGGTGCATAAACTCGTGCCCGAGATATGGTTTGAGAATCGCTGGGAAGCGACCAATCCAGTGCGCGTCGTCGATCTGCTGGAACACACCACAGGCTGGGACGACATGCATCTGCGCGAGTATGCAAAGAACGCGGAGGGCATGACCTTGCGTGAAGGGCTCGACTACGACCACCACTCGCGCGTCTCGCGCTGGCGGCCGGGAACGCGCATGGCCTATTGCAACTCCGGCCCGCCGGTGGCGGCATATATTGTGGAAAAGATCACCGGCCAGCGTTTTGAAGATTACGTGACGCAGAATTTCTTCCAGCCCATCGGCATGAAGACGGCCACGTACTTCGAGCAGGCCTCGCCGCAGTTGACCACTCTCTATCATTCCGACGGCAAGACGCCTTACCCCTACTGGAACATCCTGCTTCGTCCCGCCGGCGCCATCAACGCCTCGGCCAAAGATATGGCGGCATATCTCCAGTTCTATCTGAATCGCGGCGCCGCGAACGGAGTCCAGGTGATGCCCGCCTCCTCCATCGATCGCATGGAGACACCGACCCGCACCTGGGAAGCTCAGCAGGGCTTGAAAGCCGGATACGGCCTGAGCAATTACACCAGCATTCTGGATGGCTTTGTCTACCACGGACACGACGGCGGCGTGGATGGCGGAATCACGGAAATGTCCTATCTGCCCGAATATGGCGTGGGCTACTTCTATAGCATCAACTCCGCCAACGGAGCGGCTTTCGGCAAGATCGGCGAAGCCATCCGCGGCTACGTTACGCGCGGACTTACGCGGCAGCCCGTGCCCGCGGCGGGACAACTGCCCGCCAATGCGCAAGAGTATGCCGGCTTCTACGAGCCCGCCTCGCCGCGCAACCAATTCACCTACTTTCTCGAGCGCCTGATGGGACTGAACCGGGTCCGGTTTGCGGATGGCAAGCTGCTGCTGACAAACCTTGGCCAGCTTGACCAACCCTTCATCCCCGTCGCCGGCGAACAATTCCGCTACCTACCAAAGAAGGGGCCGGCCGAACCGATTGCGACAGGGATGCTGCTGGCTCCCAATGCCGAGGGGCGGTTTGTCTATCTCGGCGGAACACAAAAGCGGATTCCCACGTGGCTCGCGATCGCCGAAGCTCTTCTGGTCGCATGGTTTCTGCTCGCAATTCTCTCCATCCTGCTCTACGCGCCGTTCTGGATCTTCGGCGGACTCATCAAGAAACGCCGGAGGCCGACCGAGCGCGCCATGCGTTTGTTGCCGCTAGTCGCGGTGCTGAGCCTGCTGGCGTTTGTAGGATTCTTCATTGGCTCCAGCAGCGACGCAATCGCACGGCTGGGCAATCTGACATTTTGGTCGTTTGGCATCTTTCTGAGCACATTGATCTTTGCCTTGGCTACTTTGGCCAGCGCCATTGCCCTGTGGCAGGCGCGGAAAAAGGAGATACGCGGCTATGTCCGCTGGCATGCGATCGCGGTCACCGCGGCGCTGCTGATTGCCGCTGTCTACCTGGCTTATTGGGGAGTCATTGGCATGAGAACCTGGGGCTAACTCCGAGACAAACTGGGCCGGGAATCTCGCGCGGCGACAGGGGGAACCTTTCCACCAAGCGCCACGTACGAGTTATCTGCGAGGCACGACCGCGGCCAAGCCCTGTCTGCCGGCCCGCAACCAGCAACTGGAACGGCGCGGAGAGGTCCGTTGGCTCTCTGCGCGGGTGAGGAGAAAGATGAAACGTGCAGTCCTACACAAGTTCGCAATCTTAGCGCTTGCCGCGCTGGCTCTGTCGCTTGCCAGCCGGGCGCAATCGCCCATTACCGGCGACTGGCAGGGAACACTGAACGCTGGGGATGCACATTTCCGGATCGCTTGGCATGTCGTCGCCGCCAAGGACGGAAGCATCACTTCTACGCTCGACAATCTCGACCAGAGTATCTACGGCATCAAAGTCAAATCCACCGTTCTCAACGGCTCCAGCCTTACCCTTGCCGTCGACGACACGATCCAGGCGAATGGAGAGGAGATCAACGTCCGCGGCAGCTTTGAAGGGACACTCGACAAGGATGCCACGGAGGTGAAGGGAACGTGGTCGCAGAGCGAGCCCGCGGAACCGCCCGCCGAACTCGATTTGAAGCGCGCGCCCGCGGAGATCGATGGCACGTGGCTGGGCACGCTGGATGCCGGCACGCTGAAGCTGCGCCTGGCCTTCAAAATCGCCAATGGGCCGGACGGCCTGACCGCCAGCCTGGCCAGCCCCGACCAGGGTCCTGGATGGCTCCCCGCAACCTCGGTCACGCGCTCTGGCAATGAGATCAAGATCGATCTCAAGCCCATCGGCGCAACGTTTGAAGGCAAGATCGGCTCGGATCTGAATTCCATCGATGGCACCTTCACGCAAGGGGGCATACCCTTGCCGCTGGTTGTGAAGCGCGTTACGGGTCAGGCCGAGCAGGCACTCCTCAATTCGCAAAACGCGGTCAAGCCTTCGGAGATCGATGGGGACTGGCTGGGCACGCTGGACACCGGCGCCATGAAACTGCGCCTGGTTTTGAAAATTGTGAATAGCTCCAACGGCCTGACCGCAGTGCTGCAAAGTCCGGACCAGGGCCCCACATGGATTCCCGTCACGTCGGTCACGCGCAACGGCAGCGCGCTCACCTTCGAGATCAAGCCCCTCGCCGTGGTCTTCGACGGCAAGATCGCAGCGGACCTGGGATCGATCGAAGGCACCTTTACGCAGGGAGGCAGACCGTTGCCGCTGACGCTGAAGCGCGTGAAGGATCGGGCCGAGCTGGAGACGCACCATTCGCAGACCCCGGTCAAGCCCTATCCCTACCACGAGGAGGACGTAACCTATGCCAACAAGGCCGCGGGCAACACGCTCGCCGCCACGCTGACCGTTCCGCCCGGTAAGGGACCGTTTCCCGCCGTGCTGCTGATCTCCGGCTCGGGACCGAACGACCGCGACGAAAGCGCCTACGGCCACAAGCTCTTCCTGGTTCTCTCCGATGATCTGACCCGCAAGGGAATCGCCGTGCTGCGCGCAGACAAGCGTGGCATCGGCAAATCCACTGGAGATCTGGCTATCGCCACTACCGCGGACTTCGCCAGCGACGCCGAGGCAGGCGTTGCGTACCTGAGAACGCGATCCGAAGTCGATCCCCATCGAATTGGCCTCGTCGGGCACAGCGAAGGCGGAGTGGTTGCCCCGATGGTGGCGGCCAGCGATCCCGGCGTCGCGTTCATCGTGATGATGGCCGGCGATGGCGTGCCCGGAGACCAGGTCATCGTCGAGCAGGGACGCCTGATTGAGGAAGCCTCCGGGGCAAGCAAAGAAAAGGCGCTTGAGGACGCCGGCAAGCAGCGGGAGATGTTCGCGCTGATAGTAAAGGAAAAGGACCCCGCTGCGCTGGAGAAGGAATTGCGCGAGCAGCTTGCGGCGCGAGGAGTTCCCGATAGCCAGATCGGCGAGGCGATCAAGCAACTTACATCGCCATGGATACGCTTTTTCCTCACCTACGATCCTGCAACGGCGCTGCGCAAGGTCGCTTGCCCGGTGCTGGTGCTCAACGGGGACAAGGACCTGCAGGTGCCGCCGGCGCAGAATCTTCCCGCCATCCGCAAAGCGCTGGAGGAGGGTGGGAACAAGCACTTCGAGATCGACGAACTGCCTGGGCTGAACCATCTCTTCCAGACGGCGAAGACCGGCTCACCCACCGAGTACGCGCAGAGCGAAGAAAGCATCTCTCCGTTGGTGCTGGACAAGGTCGCAACCTGGATTCTCAAGCAATAAACGCCGCTTCGGTTCGCCTTACTCGACCACCACGTTCAGCATGAATTGCTCATCGCCGAGCGTCGGTTTCTCCCACGAGCGGACATAGTGCAGCAGCAGAATCCCGTCTCCCACGCGCTTGGGCTGAAAGGTGAAGACCTGGACGACGGGTCGGCCCGCGCCGGGCTCCGCCGACTCGGTCTGCTTTTGGCCGGTCAACCGCAACAAAGCGGTCGACTTGGGTTGCACGTACCACATGTACCCGGTGCTGGGATTGGCGGGCAGGCGCACTTCCAGCAAGTCCCCTGCCTTGATGTGGATGCTGCTGCCCTTGTCCACGTCGGTCACCACCGTGGTGGCCGCAGAGGCCATTCCGGCACCGAAGGTAAAGAACAGAAGCACAAGCAGAAAAAGTGGCCGGAGTGCATCGGCCCAGCGAACCGGTCGTACAGGCTGCATGGCGAGTTCCCTTCCGCGCAGTTCAGAACGCACTCGCGGTTCTTGTTCCGCGCACCAAAACGATACATCGGTCGCAACGGCGCTGCAACCAGCGTTCGCATGGAGACTACGCACCAGCCCACAAGGCTCATGATCGCCCCAACAAACAGAAAGGCCCCGCGCAATGGCAGGGCCTTTGTAGTTGAAACAGCTATGAGTAAAAGCCTTAGCGCTTTTCCGCCGCCGAGGCCAGCTTGGCTTCGGCTTCGGCGATCACGCGGAGAGCTTCCGTGTAGGCTTCTTCGCGGTCGCCGGCTTCGTTCCATTGCTTGTGGCCGCGCTCCAGTTGCTGCTGGGCGCGCGGCACATCGATCTCTTCCGGCTTGAGTGCGTCGGAGGCCAGGATGGTGACCCGGTCGGGCAGCACCTCGGCAAAGCCCCAACTGACGTTGTAGCGAGTCACGGTATCCGGCGCATCGCCGGAGCGGCCGAACAGCGTCACATCGCCGGCGCCCAGTTCGGCTACCAGCGGCGCGGCCCCGTAGAGCACCGACATGTAACCCGACTTGGCGGGCAACTCGACCGCCGAGACTTCGTGCTCGAAGAGCGTGCGCTCGGGAGTCACCAGCCGGACACGGAGTTGATTGGTTTCGTCTGCCATACAAACCTTTCCGAGTGGACAGTAGACAGTGAACAGTGATCAGTAAATTCGGCTGCCACAACACAAGCACTTACTGTTCACTGTCCACTGTTCACTGCTCACTGTTCTTACACCGACGCCTTCAGCTTCTCGGCGGTCTCCAGCACTTCCTCGATGGCGCCCTTCATGTAGAAGGCCTGCTCGGGAATATCGTCGTACTTGCCGGCGATGATTTCCTTGAAGCTGCGCACCGTGTCGGCTACCTTCACATACGCTCCAGGAATGCCGGTGAAGGTCTCGGCAACGTGGAAGGGCTGCGAGAGGAACTTCTGCACCTTGCGGGCGCGGCCCACGGTGAGCTTGTCTTCTTCCGACAGCTCGTCGATGCCCAGAATGGCGATGATGTCCTGCAGGTCCTTGTAGCGCTGCAAAATACGCTTTACGCCCTGGGCCACGTCGTAGTGTTCCTGGCCCACGATGCGCGCGGAAAGGATGCGCGAGGTCGAGGCCAGAGGATCGACGGCCGGATAGATGCCAAGCTCCGACAGCGGGCGGCTCAGCACGGTGGTCGCATCCAGGTGGGCAAAGGTGGTGGCCGGAGCCGGATCGGTCAAATCGTCGGCGGGCACGTAGACGGCCTGCACAGAGGTCACCGAGCCCTTGCTTGTGGATGTGATGCGCTCCTGCAGCTCGCCCATTTCCGTGGCCAGGTTAGGCTGGTAGCCCACGGCCGAAGGCATGCGGCCCAGCAGCGTGGAAACCTCGGAGCCGGCCTGGGTGAAGCGGAAGATGTTGTCGATGAAGAGCAGCGTGTCAGAGCCTTCCACGTCGCGGAAATATTCGGCGACGGTGAGGGCGCTCAGGGCCACGCGCAGGCGGGCTCCGGGCGGCTCGGTCATCTGGCCATAGACGAGGGCGCACTTTGAGTTGGCATAATCGCCTGGCTTGATGACGCCGGACTCGGTCATCTCCAGCCAAAGATCGTTGCCCTCGCGGGTACGCTCGCCCACGCCGGCAAAGACCGAGTAGCCGCCGTGATTCTTGGCCACATTGTTGATGAGCTCCATGATGACGACCGTCTTGCCTACGCCGGCGCCGCCGAAGAGGCCGATCTTGCCGCCCTTCAAGAAGGGCTGGATCAGATCGATGACCTTGATGCCGGTCTCGAACATCTCCTCGTGCGTGGTCTGCTCGTCGAAGAGCGGCGCGGGACGGTGAATGGGCATGCGCGTCGTTTCCCCGATGGGACCCAGCTCGTCCACCGGCTCGCCGATGACGTTGATCACCCGGCCCAGTGTCTGCTTGCCTACCGGCATGCGGATGGGGCCGCCGAGATCGAGGGCATTCATGCCGCGGACCATGCCGTCGGTAGCTTCCATGGCCACGGTGCGGACCCGGCCCTCGCCCAGATGCTGCTGCACCTCGAGGATCACGTTGATGGGCGTGGGCACGGTGAAGCCCTCGCTGGTGACGCGCAGCGCCTGATAGATGGGCGGCATCGTCGCTTCTTCAAACTGCACGTCTACCGCGGGACCGGAGACCTGGATAACCTTGCCGATGTTCTCTGCCATTTTTCTGCCTTCTTGATTTACAGCGCCGCAGCGCCGGAAACAATCTCGATGATCTCCTTGGTAATGGCCGCCTGGCGCACGCGATTCATATGCAGCGTGAGCGCGTCGATCATATCCGAGGCGTTGTTGGTTGCCGAATCCATC
>JBEKTO010000038.1:0-53539 GCA_049515995.1 Occallatibacter sp.
ACAATCTCCACCGGCGTTCCATCGGGCAGATACGGCATGTCTTCCTCGGGAAGAATGCGCGCGATCACGCCCTTGTTGCCGTGACGGCCGGCCATCTTGTCGCCCACTGAGAGCTTGCGCTTCATGGCCACATAGACCTTGACCAGCTTGATCACGCCCGGAGGCAGTTCGTCGCCCTTTTGCAGCTTGGCGATCTTCTCGTTGGTGATCTTGCGCAGCACTTCGATCTGGCGCGAGGTCATCTCCTCGATCTCATCGATCTGCTCGTTGACGCGGGGGTCCTTGTCGGCGTAGCGGATGCGCTTGAGGTTCTTGGTGGAGATGCGCTCGATGGTCTCGCGGTCAAGAATCGCCGCCTTGGTCAGCAAACGCTTGTTGGTCCGCTCGTCGTGCAGATCGGACAGCACTTCCTTGCCGCCCAGGATGCCATCCAGGCGCTTCAGGCGCTCGTCGGTCAAAATGCGGATTTCGTCGCCCAGGTTCTTTTCCAGCTTGGCGACGTACTCGGCCTCGATCAGCTTGGCGCGCTCGTCCTTCTCCTGGCCCTTGCGGCTGAAGATGCGCACATCCACCACCGTGCCCTCGATGCCCGGAGGGCAGGTGAGCGAAGCGTCGCGGACATCGCCGGCCTTTTCGCCGAAGATGGCGCGGAGCAGCTTTTCTTCCGGCGTGAGCTGGGTTTCGCCCTTGGGCGTCACCTTGCCCACCAGAATGTCGCCATGCTTGATCTGGGCGCCGATGCGGATCACGCCGCTCTCGTCCAGGTCGCGCAGCGCATGTTCGCTGACGTTGGGAATGTCGCGCGTGATTTCCTCGGGACCCAGCTTGGTGTCGCGGGCCTCGATTTCGAACTCCTCGATGTGCACCGAGGTGTAATAGTCCTCGCGCACCAGCTTTTCGCTGATGAGGATCGCGTCCTCGAAGTTGTAGCCGCGCCAGGGCATGAAGGCCACCAGCACGTTGCGTCCCAGCGCTAGCTCGCCCTGCTCGGTGCAGGGTCCGTCGGCGATGACCTGGCCCTTGACCACCCGGTCGCCCTCGCGGACAACCGGCTTCTGATTGATGCAGGTGTTCTGGTTGGAGCGCTTGAACTTGATGAGCTGATAGATGTCGGAGCCCACCTCGCGCGAAAGCTGCGTGGGATGATGCTCGCCTTCCACGCGCACGATGATGCGCTCGGAGTCGACCGAATCCACGATGCCGTTGCGGCGCGCCAGGATGACGGCGCCGGAGTCGCGCGCGGTGACGCCTTCCATGCCCGTGCCCACCAGCGGCGCCTCGGCCACCAGCAGCGGCACGCTCTGGCGCTGCATGTTGGCGCCCATCAGCGCGCGGTTGGCGTCGTCGTGCTCGAGGAACGGGACCAGCGACGCGGCCACCGACACCAACTGCTTGGGACTGACGTCGATGTAGTCCACTTCGGTGCGGTTGACGAGAACGAAGTTGCCCTGACGGCGCGCATTCACCAGATCCTCAGTAATCACGCCCTCGTCGTTGAACTCGATGTTGGCCTGGGCGATGGTGTGCTTGTCCTCTTCCCATGCCGAGAGATAGAAGCTGAAGGGAATGTGGTCGATGCTCCGCTTGCCCGCCTTCTTCAGGCTGGCATTCAGGCGCCCGGCCTCTTCCTTCTCGATGTGATCGCCCACGCGCAGGCCGCTTTCGCCGGCGTTGACGATCTCAACAAAGTCCAGAATCCGCGAGTCCTTCACCTTGCGGTAGGGCGACTCGATGAATCCGTATTCGTTGATGCGGGCAAAGCAGCTCAGCGAGCTGATGAGGCCGATGTTCGGACCTTCCGGCGTTTCAATGGGGCAGATGCGGCCGTAGTGCGTGGGGTGCACATCGCGCACCTCGAAGCCGGCGCGCTCACGCGACAAGCCGCCCGGTCCAAGTGCCGACAGGCGCCTCTTGTGGGTGATTTCCGAGAGCGGATTGGTCTGATCCATGAACTGCGAGAGCTGTGAGGAACCGAAGAACTCGCGGATGGCCGCCATCACCGGCTTGGCGTTGATCAGGTCGTGCGGCATGGCCGTCGACAGCTCCTGATAGACGCTCATCTTTTCCTTGATGGCGCGCTCCATGCGCACCAGTCCGATGCGGAACTGATTCTCCATCAGCTCGCCCACCGCGCGGACGCGGCGGTTGCCCAGGTGATCGATATCGTCCACCATGCCGATGTTCTTGCGCAACTTGAGCAGATAGCGGATGGTCGCGTAGAAGTCTTCCGGCGTCAGCGTGCGGTGATCCAGGTGCGTGGCGTCCTGGCTCTCGTAGAGCTTGATGTTGAACTTGAGCCGGCCCACGCGCGAGAAGTCGTACTTGCGCGCGTCGAAGAACATGCCTTCAAAGAGGGCCGTCGCCGTGTCCAGCGTGGGCGGATCGCCGGGCCGCAGCTTGCGGTAAATCTCGATCAGCGCCTCTTCCGGCTTGCGGATGGAGTCGCGCTTGAGGGTGTTGGTGATGATGTTGCCCACGTCGTCGCGCTCCGGGAAGAAGACCTCGAAGCTGGCGGCGCCGCTCGACAGCACCTTGTGCAGGCGGTCGGCGGTCAGCTCGACGTTGGCCTCGACGACCACTTCGCCGGTATTCAGATCGACCACGTCGGACGCGGTGATGGCGCCATCCAGCTCAGCCGATTCCACCTCGATGCGGTCGATGGCGGCGGCGCGGATCGCCTTGAGCGCAGCCGGCGAAATCTTGCGCCCTGAGTGGGCAATTTCCTCGCCCTTGGCCAGAATGGCGTGCGCCGGCTTGGCGCCCACCAGATGCGTGGCCGCGTGCGCGTCCTGCGGGACCGCCCACTGCAGCTTGCCGTCGGCGATGTGCAGCCGGTCCACGGTGTAGAAGGTCTTCAGGATTTCTTCGTCCGAGCGCAGCCCCAGCGCGCGCAGGAAGATGGTGCCCAGGAACTTCCGCTTGCGGTCGATGCGGACATAGAGCGTGTTCTTCTGGTCGTACTCGAACTCCACCCACGAACCGCGATAGGGAATGATCTTGCCCAGGAAGTAGGTGCGGTTGTTGGCCGTCTCGAAGAAGACGCCCGGCGAGCGATGCAACTGAGAAACGATGACGCGCTCGGTGCCGTTCACGATAAAGGTGCCGTTCGGCGTCATCAGCGGAATGTCGCCGAAAAACACCTCCTGCTCCTTGATGTCGCGAATGGTCTTGTTGCCGGTCTCGGCGTCCTTGTCGTAGATGGTGAGGCGCACGGTGACCTTGAGGGGCGCAGAGAAGGTCATGCCCCGCTCCTCGCACTCCTGCTGGTCGTACTTCAACTGGAGGCTGACCGGGTCGCCGCACTTGTTGCAGAAGTCGGGCGTGTTCTTGTTGTACGTTCCGCACTTCTGGCAGAGCACATCGCCGGGAAGGAACGGATCCGTAATCACCATCGCGCCGCAATGCACGCAAGCCGTGCGCAAGTGGTGCAGCCCCTTCAAGTGGCCGCACTTGCACTCCCAGTTGCCGATCGAGAAGTCGACGAAGTCCAATTGCGAGATGCCGCGGAAGTCGGTGATCGGGAAAACCGACACAAACACCGACTGCAAGCCGCTGTCATCGCGCTCGTTGGGCAGCTTGTCCATCTGCAGAAAACGCTCGTAGGAACGCCTCTGTACTTCAATCAGGTTGGGAATCTGGGTTGCGGTGGGAATCTTGGAAAAATCGAGCCGGCTGCGAATCGCGCGCTTCTCGTTGGGCATTTTCACTCCTGAGGCTCGTCTCTCCAGCACCCGGGCCGCTAGGCGAGGCCGATGCCGGGCCAGCACCCGAGTCCCGAGGTGCCGGCTGATTACGGTAAAATTGCAAAAAACCGGACTGGAACACTTGCCAAACCCAGTCCCCACCCTTGCGCTGCGTCAAAACCGGAGCGGGCCGGCGAGCGAGGGTAAACGTGTTCGTTAGAGCTACGTCAAAACCGCGAAGAGGGCATTGCCGCATATCCGGCAAGTGCGCTAGACTGCGCACAATCGGAAGAAGCAGGCGCACCGGCTGAAGCCGTTGTGATCTACCTATGCGCATAGGGCAGATATTTGCCTGTGAGGCTTATCTGCCGCGGTTGGGAGACACGAAAAGCCCGCAAGGACGCAATGCCTCGCGAGCGCGGCCTATCGCCTGTGCCCCCATCCGAATTCTGAACCCTGCTCTCGCCGATCCCAAAGCTCGCTTCTGCCGCTCGCTCGCCAGCCGCCCGCCAGCCACTCGCCACTCGTCAACGAAATCCGCCTAATTCGTTGACCCTAAGGCACTTATACCTCGCGCAATGCCCGTCGCCAGAGTGCTTGCCTCTGCTCTGGCCTGCGGATGTTTGCGTGCCACCGCCTGCAACTCAGGACGCGCCGCCCAGCTCCCGCTCCATTCCTCAAATCGGAAAGAGCCGGAAAGACGCGCAACGATTATCGTAGCGCGTCCCGACCGAGCTTGCAAGTTCCCCAGTTACTTGATTTCGATGGTTGCGATGCCGTCGAACTTCTTCTTGATGGCCTCGGCCTCGTCCTTGGTCGCGCTTTCCTTGATCGCCTTGGGGGCGCCATCGACCAGGTCCTTGGCTTCCTTCAGGCCCAGCGAGGTAACCTCGCGTACGGCCTTGATGGTGTTGATCTTGTTCGCGCCGAAGTCCTTCAGGATGACCTGGAACTCGGTCTTCTCCTCGACCACCGGAGCCGCCGCGCCCGCTGCCGCCACCGCTACCGGGGCTGCCGCCGCCGCCGAAACGCCAAGACGCTCTTCCAACTTCTTTACCAGAGCCGCCGCTTCCAGCAGGCTAAGGGCCACAATTTGCTCTTCCAACTGCACCAGATCCGCCATTGTTCTCTCCAATCAAAAACGTTTGAATTGATATTTCCGGCCGTCAGCCCAAACTGGAAGTTTCCGATGCGCCCAGACCCGCGCCCTTCCGGCCTGTTCTACCGCCAAATCCATTAAAAGCAGCTTTTAGCTACTAGCTTTTAGCCGCTAGCTCTTCCCCCCGAGGGGACCGTCAGCCTCAACTTCCGCAAGAATATCTGGAAGCGAGAGGCTCGAAGCTGGCAGCTTTAGGCCGCCGCTTCTCCGGCAAATTTTTCCTTTTCCACGCCCTGGCCAAGCACCACCGCCAGGTCGCGGCCCGTGGCATTGAGCACGGTCGCCAGCCGCTGGGCCGGCGCATTGATAAGAAACAGCAGTTTCGAGAACAGCTCTTCCTTGCCCGGCATGGTCGCCAGCGCTTTCACTTCTTCCACGTTCAGCAGCTTGCCGTCCACGATGCCCAGCTTGAACTGGAACTCCGCGTTGTCGGACGCCCACTTGGCGAAAACCTTGGCCAACGCCACCGGATCGCCGGAGGTGAAGGCCACCGAATTCACGCCCTTGAGACCCTTCAGCGCGGCCTCGACCTGCGTACCCTCGGCAGACACAGCCGCCAACTTGTTCTTGACCACGCGGTACTTGCCGCCCGCCTCGCGGATCACCTTGCGCAGCGCAAAGTCCTTGGCCACGGTCAGCTTGGCAAACGTACCGATAATTGCCGTCGTCGAGGTCTCCAGCTCCTTGGCCAGCAACTGGACCTTCTCCGTCTTCTTCGCCTTTGAAATCGCCATTGTCCTGCTCCCGACAGTGAACAGTGAACAGTGAACAGTGGACAGAGCCTCAAAACCTACTTTGATCGCTGTCCCTTGCTCGCCGCTTACCTATTCCTTGCCACGCCCTCACCGGGCGCTCTGTTCAGAATCCTTTTGTCCAACCCACACGGCCAGAAACAAGGATCAGCGGGTCGCTCTTAAACTGTCCGCTGTCCACTGTTCACTGCCCACTGCTTTTAGTGCTTGCCGGCCGCGTCGGCTACTGCCGAATCCAGCGGCACCCCAGGGCCCATCGTCGAGCTCAACGTGATGCTCTTGATGTATTTGCCCTTGGCCGCCGAAGGCTTGCTGCGGACGATGGCGCCAATCACCGTGGTTGCGTTGTCCACCAGCTTTTGCGGGTCAAAGCTCAGCTTGCCCACGGGCACGTGCACCAGGCTGGTCTTGTCGGCGCGGAACTCCACCTTGCCGGCCTTGATCTCTTTGACCGCCGCGGCCACATCCATGGTCACGGTTCCGGTCTTGGGGTTCGGCATCAGGCCCTTGGGACCCAGCACCTTGCCCAACCGGCCGACGACCTTCATCATGTCCGGCGTGGCGATCAGGGCATCGAAGGCGGTCCAGCTTTCCTTCTGAATCTTCTCGACCATCTCTTCGCCGCCGACAAAGTCTGCGCCGGCCGCGGTGGCTTCCTTCTGACGGTCGCCGCTGGCGATCACGGCCACGACCTTGGTCTTGCCCAGCCCGTGCGGCAGAACCACGGTTCCGCGCACCATCTGGTCGGCGTGACGCGTGTCGACGCCCAGACGCATGGTCAAATCGACGGTTTCGTCGAACTTGGCATACTTGACCTGCTTGAGCAGGCCAACGGCCTCAGGCAGCGCATACGCCGGCTGGGTTACAGCCGCGCGCGCCTTCACAATATTCTTGCTGTCGTTTTTTGCCATTCTTCCCTCGTCTCCCACCGCTTCTGCCAGCCCCGCTTTGCGAGGTACCCGGTGCTGGCCGCACAGGCAACGCTTTTCGTTGCCAGAGCCAATGCACTGAACGGGCTCAGAAACCGTGGTGCTTATGACGGTCCAGGGATTTCCCTTGGACACATCTTTGAATCATAGAGAATTGGCCACGGAAATGCAAGCCGGGAGGGCGAGGTGCGCTTGGAATCCGGCAGTTGCCCACTTTTCGAGCGCCGGTTATGCCTTCCGGCCGTTGGCGCGGGCGTAGGCATAGGGGCCTTCGGGCACGAGCGCGACCAGTGCGTCCTTTGGCAGGCCGTCGAGCAGGGCGGCAACGGCTGCGTCTACGTTGGCGAAGGCGTCGGCGCCCAGGCTCCCGAGTTGCGCCTTGGTCACTCCCGGCGTGTAAAAGAGCAGCTTGTACTTCAGCCCGGTGAGCGCCAGCTTTTCCAGTTGCCATTGGTCGATCTCGACCGCGGAGGCGAGAAGCCCGTCGAGAAAGCCCTGACAGCCTGCGAAGGTTTCGAGCTTACGGGTGAACTCGGGAGAACCGGCCCCCTCGGCGCACTCCGCAAGGATGAGGATTCTTCCGCCCGGCTTGACGAGGTGCTGGGCGGCGGTGACGCCCTTGACAGTCTGGTAAAAGGTGAGGTCGAGCGGATATCCGGCCGCGCTGGTGATGACCGCATCCGCCGGCCGCGCGAGGGTTTCGAGCGTCGTGGTCTCGAGGAATTCGACGCCCGCCGCGTGCGCCTTGACCGGATCGCCGGCAAAGACCCCCGAGATTCCCCGGTCCTGGGTGAGGGTCACATCGAGCATGAAGTCGTGGCGGGCCATGCGGGCGATCTCCAGCAATTCCGCGTGGAGGGGATTGGCGGCGATCGAACCTTCCATGGCCAGCGGCTCGCGCATGAACCTGGGCGCATGAATGGCCTTGATGGTTTCCTGGGCCGCGAGACCGGGAGCGATGAGCTTGCGCCCGCCGGAGAAACCCAGCATCAGGTGCTGCTCGATGAAGCCGAGAGTGATATGCAAATCCGCGGCCATGAACCGCTCGTCGATATAGACCGGAGTTCCGCGGCTCGTGACACCGAGTTGGCGGTGCTCGGCCAGGGCGCGCGCTTCGTGGCTCACGACGCGGTATTTGGCCGCAATCTCCGGCCCGAGGATGGCTTCGACCTCGGCCTCGGTGGCCGGCCGGTGCAATCCCGTTGCAATCAGAATCGTGATGCCCTCGACAGGAATTCCGGCCGCGTGAAGCCGGCTGAGGAGGGGCGGCAGCGTGATCCGGTTCGGCGCCGGCCGCGTGATGTCGCAGACGGAGATGGCGGCAGTCTTCTTGCCGGCGGCCATCTCCGCCAGCGGCTCGCAGCCGATGGGGCGATCGAGCGCGGCGCCGAGCGAGGCAGTCGCATCGCTCAGCGCGGAGGCCGAGCGGCTCCTGAGCACCTGGCAATCGAAACCGTCGGGGAGGGAAACTTCGATGCCATCCTTGCCGAAGGAAAAGTGTGTCTTCATCGGTTCTCGTGAGATCCGGCGCAAGATTTGCGACCGGTTCCAGCCTCTCACCACAGTTTAAATCCGATCTTCGTACGCGATTGCGGGGCAATCGTCGTGCGTGGAAATCGGCCCGGCCGCCAAAGGATCGATCCGCCGCGCGAGGCAGCAAAGACCATGCGACATCGGCTTTTCGACTTTCCCCCAGCGGCCCTTTTGTGTCACACTAGCCCCCATGGGAAGCAAAGACAAAGGCAAGAAAGAACCGAAGAAGGCGCCGAAACCCAAGCCAAAGCCGGAACCCGGCCGCAGACGCGAAGGGTTCGCGCCAGCCCCGCCGAAGTAGGGCGACTCAAGCTGCTCGCCCCTACCGGCGCGCCTTGACACACACGCAGACACAAAGGCCCTCCCTGTCCGGGGAGGGCCTTTGTGCGGGCAAGCCCCGGTCGGTCTCTGGATTGCCGGATTCAACCCCCGAACCCCTCTTTGCCGCATTCATCACAGCGGCTCCTTCTGAAATCGCGTAACTTTGAGGAAGTCGATTTCAATGGGGTATCTTCATGCCGTGGAAGTGCGCCGCAATTCTCCTTACCGCCGCCGTGCTGGCATCTTCCGCCTGTGGCCAGCAGCCGGACCAGAAGAGTCCCAGTTCCGCCAGCCCAGCAGCCTTGCCAGCTCCGCTACCGGCCATTGTCCCGCCGGGCCGTCCCATCGTAGGCCTAGCGCTGGAGGGCGGAGGCGCTCTGGGCCTGGCTCATGTGGGCGTTCTCCAGTGGCTCGAAGAGCACCGCATTCCCATTGACCGCGTGGCCGGAACCAGCATGGGCGCCCTCGTGGGAGGCCTCTATGCCGCCGGAGATACTCCCGCGCAGATGCGCGCGCTGGCCGTCAGCGATGCTTTCACCGAGGTCTTCACCCTGGAGACCCCGTATGTCGACAGCAGCTACCGCCGCCGGCAGGATCGCCGCCAGAACCCCGCGGCCATCACCTTCGGTCTGAAGCATGGGCCAGGACTGCGCAACGCGCTGCTCTCCGACCGCGGCGTGAATGCCTTCCTCACCGGCAATATGCTCGCCTACAACCGGCAGGAGCTGGACTATAACGGGATGCCCATCCCCTTCCGCTGCGTGGCCACGGATCTGAACACGCTGCAATCGGTGACCTTTTCCAGCGGGCCGCTGCCCCAGGCCGTCCGCGCCTCCATCTCGATTCCCGGAGTCTTTCCGCCGGTCCAGGGCCGCGACGGACACATGCTGGTGGACGGCGGCATTCTCGACAACCTGCCCACGGACGTCCTCCGGCGCGACCTGCATGCGGAAACCGTGATCGCCGTGCAGTTGGAAGAGGCTGCCACCTCCAGCCCGGACACAGGGTCCATCGTCGGCGTGCTCAACCGCGCCTTCGATGCCGGCATCCAGCGCAATGTGGACCAGGCCAAGCAACTGGCCGATGTGCTGATCAGCGTGCCGGTCGGGCAGTTCTCGGCTACCGACTACAACAAGGCCGCGCAACTGATCGATGCGGGCTACCAGGCGGCGGAGCGGAAGCGCGCCGACCTGCTGCGCTTTGCCCTCGACGAAACGGATTGG
The DNA here is from genome assembly GCA_049515995.1 of Occallatibacter sp. Taxonomy (GTDB): domain Bacteria; phylum Acidobacteriota; class Terriglobia; order Terriglobales; family Acidobacteriaceae; genus Telmatobacter. Next base: position 9,601 of record JBEKTO010000038.1, read on the forward strand.
AAGGCCCACCTGGCCGCGCGCGAAAGCCGGCGCCGCGCCCAGCCCGGCGTACTGCGCGAAGTACGCGTGGAGGGCGGCGAACCTGGAGCCCAGCGACTGGCTCTTGGCGATTTGAAGGCGCTGGAAGGCCAGCCCCTCTCGTCGGCAACCACTCTCGACGCTTTGAAACCTATCCAGTCCAACGGCGGATATGGAGCAACCTACGAGACCTTCGGCCCCGCGCCTGCCACGGCGACCACGGCGGAGTCCGCTCCCGATACGGGCGTTCTGGTCCGGCTGAGCAAGGATACTGCCGGCCCACCCTATCTCCTCGTCGGTCCGGATATGGCCGCAGAGACCTCCAACATCACCCGCATGGAGCTGAGTCTGAGGCTGGTCGATCAAAACCTGGGCGGTTTCGGTTCCGAACTCCGCGCCGACGCCAGACTCGGTTACATGACGGATATCTCGGCCGAATACTACCGTCTGCTGACACCCGGCGGGTACTTCATCCAGCCCCGCGCAGGCGTTCTCCGCGAGCCGATCTACATTTGGGCCAACCAGAAGCGTGTCGCCGAGCGTTTCCTGCAAGATCTCGATGCGGGCGTCGAGGCCGGCCGCACCTTCGGCAATTCCCTGCAAATCTCCTCCGAGTGGCGCGCCGAAGACACGCACTGGAGCCTCACGACCGGAACAGGCGGCGGACCCTATCTATCGGGAACCGCGCAGACGGGCCTGTTGCACATCAACATCGACAAGGAATCCTCCGGCACCGTCTCGCCGCAGGGCTTCCGGCTTTCGGCGTCGGCCGGCGCGCTCTATCATGCCGCCGGAAGCGACAATGCGCCGCTGGTGATGCTCTCTACGGCGCACACCTGGCTCTGGAGGGATCGCAATATCTTCGGCCTGACCGCGGATGTCAACTCTTATCTGCGCGCCAATGTCGCGGAGCCTTACCGCTTCACGCTGGGCGGGCCTCGGCGGCTCTCCGCCTCGTCGTTCGACGAATACCGCGGCACCGACACGTACCTTGCCCGCGCAGGCTATCTGCACCGCCTCGCTGCTCTACCCACCGGACTGGGACACGGCCTTTACGGCGTCCTGGGCTACGAGGCCGGGGAGATCTGGTCACCCGAGGCGCACGCGATTCTGCGTCAGGATGGGACCGCCGGACTGATGGCCGCGACCCCGCTCGGCTCCATCTCCATCGGCGCTTCCGTCGGCGACGCCGGCCACCGCAAGGTCTTCATCACGATTGGGCGGCTGTTCTGAGATTGCGTTTGGGCTGCTCGCCGCGAACCTTCCGGATGCAAGAAGGCCCTCCGCGAACGGAGGGCCTTCTTGCGTTTCGAACTGCGAACGTTGCGGCTTACGCCACCACTTCGATGCCCATGGAGCGGGCGGTTCCCTTGATGCTCTTGATGGCGGTTTCGACGGACGCGGCGTTCAGATCGGGCATCTTTTGCGTGGCGATCTCGCGCACCTGCGCTTCGGTCACCTTACCGATCTTTTCCTTGTTGGGCGTGCCGGAGCCCTTGGCGATTCCGGCTGCCTTCTTGAGCAGAACGGCCGCCGGCGGGGTCTTGGTGACAAAGCTGAAGCTGCGGTCGCCATAAACCGTGATGACGACCGGAATGATCAGGCCGGCCGACTCCTTGTTCTGCGTGCGGGCGTTGAACTGCTTGCAGAACTCCATGATGTTGACCTGCGCCTGACCGAGCGCGGGGCCGACCGGGGGAGCGGGTGTGGCCTTGGCGGCCTCGATCTGCAACTTCACGTAGCCGGTAATTTTCTTCGGAGGTGCCATGATAAGTTCCTTCGGAACCAGCTTCTAGCTCCTAGCTTCTAGCTTTCAGCTGGCTGTTTCTTTGTGCGAATTTTGGAGTTGCCGCCCAGGCGTTCGCTTTCAACCGGCGCCCGCTAGGTAGGCTCAACCGGCTAGAAGCTGGAAGCTAGTAGCTAGTAGCTGCAACTACTCAATCTTTTCGACCTTGCCGAACTCCAGTTCGACCGGCGTCGAGCGTCCGAAGATGGTCACCATGACCTTGAGCGTCTCGCGATCTTCGTTGATCTCGTCCACCACGCCGTTGAAGTTGGCGAACGGCCCGTCGGTAATCCGGACCTGTTCGTTCTTCTCAAACTTGATCTTGAGCCGGGGCTTGTCCTTGGAGGTCTCCGAACGGAAGAGAATCGTGCTCACTTCCTCCTCGGAGAGCGCTACCGGCTTATCGCCTGTGCCCAGGAAACCCGTCACCTTGGGCGTGTCCTTCAAGACATGCCACATGTGGTTGTCGAGTTCCATCTCGACCAGCACATAGCCGGGCAGAAAAACCCGCTCGACGGTGCGCTTTTTACCGTTGACGATCTCCGTCACCGGCTCGGTGGGAATCATGACGCGACCCACCTTGTCCTGTAGCCCGAAGGCTTGCACGCGGCTCTCGATCGACTCGCGCACCTTGCGCTCGAAGCCCGAGTAGGCGTGCAGGATGTACCACTTGAAGCGCTCGTTGCGCTCCGGCTGTGGTTCTTGCTGTTCGGCGGGTTGTTCTAACTCATCTGCCATCGTGTTCTCGATTCGCGCTTGCGCTTACTGCTGCAGCCCGCCCAGCTTGCTCAGCAACCCGTTCAGGCCAATGCCGAAGATCCAGTCCACCACGAAGAAGAACACTCCGAAGATGAAGACCGCAACGATCACAACCGTGGTGGTCGCCTCCACTTCCTTGCGCGAGGGCGCAACCACCTTGCGCATCTCCGCGCGAACGTCGCTCAGGAATTGGGCGAACTCTTTCCACAATCCAACTACGTTGTCGAAGATCTTCGACACGGGATTTGTCTCCTGCCGCTTTACCGGGGGCTGCCGTACTTCGCCGTTCACGATCGTTGCCATACTTCCAGTTCCTTCGCGCCCGGCGTTTTGCCGGCCGCATTCCCACTCAATCTGGCAGGGGCGGAGGGATTCGAACCCCCAAGTTCGGTTTTGGAGACCGACAGTTTAGCCGTTGAGCTTACGCCCCTAAAAGCAGTGGTCAGTGAATAGTGCGCAGTGAACAGTACCTATCGCCTAGATGAGCTGGAGGCTTACTGACCACTGTTCGCTGACCACTGTCCACTGTTCTACTTCGTTTCCTTGTGCGGCTGGTGCTTGCGGCAGCGATTACAAAACTTCTTGAACTCCAGACGGCCGGTAGTCGTCTTCTTGTTCTTCGTCGTCGAGTAGTTGCGCTCCTTGCACTCCGTGCACTGCAATGTAACGATTTCCCGCATCCTCTGATCCTTTCAGTTGTCAGTGAACAGTGGTCAGTTCTTTCTGTGCCCGCTTCAGCCCCATCGGCTGACACAGGCAATGCCGCTACCGATCACTGTTCACTGTCCACTGTTCCCTTTTACTTCACAATCTCCGAAACCGTGCCGGCGCCCACGGTGCGGCCGCCTTCGCGGATCGCAAACCGCAGTCCCTTTTCCAACGCCACCGGCGTGATCAGCTCCGTGCGGAAGTAGAACTGCGGACGGTAGCCCTTGAAGAACGGCGTGTGACGGCCGCCTTCTTCCTTGCTCAGCACGTACACTTCGCCCTTGAAGACCGTGTGCGGCGTGATCGAGCCCGGCTTGGCCAACACCATCCCGCGCTCCACGTCTTCCTTGGGAATGCCGCGCAGAAGAATGCCCGCGTTGTCGCCCGCCATGCCCTCGTCCAACTGCTTCTTGAACATCTCGACGCCCGTACAGACCGTCTGCCGCGTCTCGCGGAATCCCACGATCTCGCAAGCCTCGCCCACCTTCACCTTGCCGCGCTCGATGCGCCCGGTCACCACGGTGCCGCGGCCGGAGATCGAGAAAATGTCCTCGATCGGCATCAGGAAGGGCAGATCCACCGCGCGGTCGGGCCGCGGAACGTACTTGTCCACCGCCTCCATCAGCTCGTCGATCTTCGCTTCCCACTTGGCTTCGCCGTTCAATGCGCCCAGAGCCGATCCGCGAATCACCGGAACATCGTCGCCCGGGAACTGGTACTTATTCAGCAGATCGCGCACTTCCATTTCCACCAGCTCGATCAGCTCTTCGTCCTCGACCGCGTCGCACTTGTTCAAAAACACCAGCACGCAGGGAACACCCACCTGGCGCGCCAGCAGAACGTGCTCCTTGGTCTGCGGCATCGGCCCGTCGGTGGCCGCGACCACCAGGATCGCGCCGTCCATCTGCGCCGCGCCGGTGATCATGTTCTTGATGTAGTCGGCGTGACCGGGGCAATCCACGTGCGCGTAGTGACGGTTCGCCGTCTCGTACTCCACGTGCGCCGTCGCGATCGTGATGCCGCGCTCCCGCTCTTCCGGCGCGTTGTCGATCGAGTCGAACGAACGGAACGAGTTCTTCGGGTTGTGCTTCGCCAATACCTTGGTGATTGCCGCCGTCAATGTCGTCTTGCCGTGATCGATGTGCCCGATCGTTCCCACGTTCACGTGCGGCTTGCTGCGATCAAACTTTTCCTTCGCCATTTGCTGCGATCAAACTTTTCCTTCGCCATGCCCCTTCAGTCCCTTCCGTTAGACTTTTTCTTGTCGCCGCCGGCCATTCCGGAGGCGCAAAACCCTTGTGTGCGGCCTCAGTAGTAGGCGTACACCCTGAAATACCGCTGCCGCAGTTCCAGCGACACCGCTTCCACCAGCCGCAGATACCGCTCGCGCGTCAAGCCCTGGTCGGAAAGCGGCAGCGCCTTATAAAGCTGCGCCGCTTCCTTGCCCAGCAATCCGCGATCGAGAACGCCCTCGTAATCGCGAATCCGCAGCTTGGCCCTGCGCAGGCGGGTCAGGAAGACTTCCACGTCCCGCGCGTCGAAGGCCGCATCGATCCGCGCGTGAAGCTGCGCGTATCCCTGCTCATCCTGGACGGCAATCGCTGCCTGCTCGAACATCGTCTTCTGCCCTCGGGCTTGCTCAGCCCTTCAACGATCCAACTTTGTCACCCCAGCGACAAGGACCCGTCGCTGGGGGCCCCGAATCTTTCACCCCAGCGAACGAAAACCTGTTCGCGGGGACCCCGATCTTGGAGCGGGAGACGGGGTTCGAACCCGCGACCAACAGCTTGGAAGGCTGTGACTCTACCACTGAGTTACTCCCGCCTGAAAACAGTGGACAGTGCACAGTGGACAGTGAACAGTTCTGTTGCCGTTCGGCAACTGCCCACTGTGCACTGTCCACTGTGCACTCGTATCTCTGGAGCTGATGACCGGGTTTGAACCGGTGACCTCTCCCTTACCAAGGGAGTGCTCTACCAACTGAGCTACATCAGCCCTCTTCAACAACCTTACCGGCGTCTAACCGTTGCCTCCGCCGCGGCGAATTCTCTCCGCATGCAGGGCCAACACCGTGCGCAACGCCAGTCCGCCCAGAATAATCAGCGGAAGGAGCCGCAACTCCACCGGCCTGCCCTGGACGAAAATCTTGCCCGCGTCCATTGTGAACCAGACCAGCAACGCCAAGACACCGTACGACGCCAGAGCCACCCAGTATTTCCGGTCCAAATCCGAACCGGTGCTGCGAGGCCCTTCTATCCTGCGCTTCTGGGCGACGTCCTCACCACTCTGCCGCCATCCGCGCATTCCAGCCCCTCAAATCAGTGGTGCACAGGGGAGGATTCGAACCTCCGTAGCTCCAAGGAGCGGCAGATTTACAGTCTGCTGCCATTAACCGCTCGGCCACCTGTGCCCATTCACCCCTGCAACGAAGACCTGTTGCAAGGGACCCATCCAACCCTGCCCGCGCCCCCTCGGGAAAATCCCCATTCGGCACATCAAGCCCCGCCCGGAGAACATCCGGTATCTCGGAGCATGCACCTCTGTGGGATAGCCGCGGAGGACAGGCCCGGCGTTCAAAAAAACTGCCCGCCGGTTAAATCTTACCGTCTCAGACCCCGTTTTCGGTGTCCTTAAGTGGAGCTGGCGAAGGGATTTGAACCCCCGACCCTCTGATTACAAATCAGATGCTCTACCAGCTGAGCTACGCCAGCCCATCCCACCCCGGAACCGCTCCGAAGGCCCAAAAAACCGCACGGACACACTCCCGCTCCGCACGTACAACGGCACAGAAATTAAGGTTAGCACACCGCCGCCGGTGGAGCAAACCGGGGGAGGACAGGGGTCAGGGAACAGGGATCAGGGGGGCGACTGTCAGTTGTCAGCGATCGGTTGAGGCCATTTCGGACGCCGAAGGCTCAAAAAATGCTCCGCGCCCTATCCTCGCCGCTTTTTTCTGCGGAGAGGATGGGAAAGAAGAATCACAATTGCCGTCCGGCCATGTCGGGGCACGCCGCTCTGTGCCGTATACACTTGGACGCCGAGATTCCCGCCGCCGGGTTGGTAAAACAAAGAAGAAACTCCTTGCGAAAGGAGGGTTTTCAGAGGATGATTTGGCTACTATTCAAGAGCCATGTTTACCGTTCTGAAAAGTGAGGAGAAACTGTATGCGCAAGAGTTTTCTCGCGGTCGTATTTCTGGCATTTTGTCCCTTGCTCGTTGCCCAACAGTCGCTGAACAACGACTCCGTCATCAAGCTGGTGAAGGCCGGACTTTCAGACGACCTGATTGTCTCCACCATCGATGCGCAGCCCGGAAAATATGACACGTCCACGGATGGACTGATCGCCCTGAAGAGCGCCGGGGTCAGCGACAGGGTGGTTTCGGCGATCGTGCTGAAAACCTCACAGCCTGCGCCCTCCACAGTTCCTCCATTGCCCCCCATGCCCGCACAAGCTCCTGTTGCCGCGCCCGGCGCTGCACCTCTGGCAGCTCAGCCTCCCGCACCACCGGTCACCCCTCCGCCACCGCCTTTTCATTCCACCGATGGCAAGCTCCGTATCTACGTCACGGACCATCCTATCTTTGAGTCCACAGGAATAGCACAGGCGTCAGGCAACAGACACGGCGGATCGGCAGGCGCAGCAACACATACACAGGCAGGGGACGATCCAAGGACAGTGGAAGTTCAGGCTGACATTCAAAAGATGTGCCCGGCAAATATCATCGCCTCCAATAATCCGGATCGAGCAGATTACGTCCTAGTCTTTCGTCGTCGCGGAGGTGAGCGCAGTTCAATGTTTGCTTTAGGCGGATTAACTGGACTAGCTCTATCGGCAGGCGCAAAGGTCGACGGCGCCTCCCTCTTTGAAAACAACGGCGATATGGTGTACGCCACCAAACAAAACACCGTTGAAAAGGCAATCAAGGATATTTGCGATCACATTCCGGCCTCTGGGCCGGTTGCAACGCCGGCGCCGGTTGCAGTCCCCGCGCCCGCTCCTGCACCGTCCCCGGCACCTACGGCAAACTAGGCTGGCCGCTGGACACAACCCCGATTCCGTCAAGGCTCAAGTGATACCTTGTTCTCTGACGGCCCACGATGCACAGACGCACGCGCAGAACGCTCTGGATAGTGGCCGCGGTCCTGCTTTTGCTGGCTGTGGCCGTCTTTTTGCGCTCGAAAGCGCCGCCCGAGGCGGCGCGCCTGCTGCCCGAGTCCGACGGAATCATTTACGTCAATCTCAAGCCGGTGCGGGCCTTCCTGCACAAGGACCTGAAGCCGCCCAGGCGGGTGCCCGAGTACCAGCAATTTGTGGACGCGACCGGCGTGGACTGGGAGCAGGATCTGGATCAGGTGGCCATCGCCCTGCACCGGATGCCCGACCCCAACGGTCCCAACGGCCCCGTCGCCTACTCCATGGTGCTGGTGGGCCGGCTGACCGGCAAGCGGCTGAACGCATGGCTCGACAGCCACGCCGCCAGCCGCGAGAGCTACGCCGGCCACACCGTCTACTCGATCCCCTCGGAGGGCCGCACCGTGCGCGTGGCGCAGATCGGCTATGACATGGTGGCCGTCTCCAATACCCCCACTCCCGAGCAGATTCACTCCATGCTCGACCGGCATCGGACGGCGGCTTTGCCCTTTGCCGGCTCCACGCTGCTGAACCGGCACTATCACGACGTGCCGCTGCTCTCGCTGGCCTGGGGCGTAGGCCAGATCGGCCTGCCCTTCTCAGAGAGCGGGGCCATCAAGGTCTTTGGCCTTTCGCTGCCGCTGGAGTCCGACTCGATCATCGTGGCCAGCGCCACCCCGGCCCTGTCGCTGGCAGGGTCGCTGAACATCAAGGTCGAGGAGATCGCTCCCAGCGACGACGCGGCCGCCAGCCAGGCAGCCTCGCTGGCCACGCTGGTGACTCTGGCCCGCGGCTTTACCGCCCCGCTGGCCGCGAACACCGCCAACAACAGCCTGAAAGAGCTGCTGAAGACCGCCGAAGTGACGCAGGAGCATAACCGCGTGGTGGTCAAGGCCACCTTGTCGCCCTCTCTGCTGAGCGGCCTGGCCCAAGGCGAAGATTCCCTGCCGGAGCCAGCAACCGGGCAGGACGCGGGCGCATCGTAGTAATTACTAGCGCGCTTCCCGGCCACACGGATTCACCGCGACCTGCCTCGAGCCAGCCGCCGGAATCTCCCTCGATCCTCCTCCAGGATCGGCAAGACCTGCTCTCAGCAGGCCGGGAGATTCCGGGCGGCTCCGCGAGAGAGGCGGCCAGCATTTTCATCGCGGAAGCGGACAATTCCGCATCCTCGCGCGCAGGACCCTCATCCAGATAGAACAACATTCCCCATGGAGGATCCATGATTTCCCTGCCCCGTTTGACTGGATTGACCCGTTCCCTCGGGCTCTCAGCCTTGGTTTTCGGCCTCACCCTGCTGCCTTGCCGTGCCGTCCGCGGCGAAACACCCGCCCAGGCCGCGGCCTCACAGTCCGTGCTGACCGGCCAGGCGGCCTTCACCGACGCGGCGCACGAGTCGCCCGGCATCCGCCGCCACCTGACCGCGGCCGATCTGCCCGCCCCGGCGCCGGAGCAGTCGGTGGACAACGGGCCCACGCTGGTTGCGCGTCCCGCAAACGCCTGGCCCATTGCGCCCAAGGGTTTCAAAGTAGAGCGCTACGCCACCGGCCTGGACAACCCGCGCCTGCTGCGCACCGCTCCCAACGGCGACCTGTTCCTGGCCGAGAGCGCCACGGGCAAGATCAAGGTTTTCCGCGGCGTGGGCCCGGACGGCAAAGCCAAGCAGGTCTCGGTCTTTTCCGACGCGCTGCGCCAACCCTTCGGGATCGCGTTCTATCCTGCCGGCCCCGACCCCAAGTGGCTCTACGTGGGCAACACCGACGGCATCGTCCGCTTCCCCTACCGGAATGGCGACCTGACCGCGCGCGGGCCGGCCGAGAGCCTGGCGGAGCTGCCCGGCGGCGGAAGGCTGCGCGGCGGCGGCCACTGGACCCGCGACGTGATCTTCTCGAAGGACGGCACAAGGCTCTTCGCCTCGGTTGGATCGCACTCGAATGTGGACGACAGCGACACCCATCCCGAGGAGTTCCACCGCGCCGACGTGCTGGAGTTCACTCCCGAGGGCAAGTTCGTAAAGGTCTACGCCTGGGGGCTGCGCAACTGCGTGGGCGAGGCCATCAACCCCACCACCGGCGAGCTGTGGTGCTCGACCAACGAGCGCGATGGCCTGGGCAACAATCTGGTTCCCGACTATGTGACCCACGTCGAGGAGGGCGGTTTCTACGGCTGGCCGTGGTTCTACTTCAACGGCCCAGGCGGCGGCCTGCAGGACCCGCGGCACGCAGGCAAGCACCCCGAACTGCAATCCAAGGTGATCACTCCGGACATTCTGGTAAATCCCCACTTCGCCTCGCTGGAGATGTTCTTCTACGAGGGCGCGCAGTTCCCGGCCGAGTTCAGGGGAGATGGCTTTGCCGCCGAGCACGGCTCCTGGAACCGGGCGCAGCGGGCCGGCTACGAGGTGATCCGCCTGCCGATGAAGAACGGCCACGCCACCGGCGAGTACGAGGACTTCCTCACCGGCTTCGTGCTGCCCGACAGCACGGTCTGGGGACGGCCGGTCGGCGTGGCACAGGCCAAGGACGGATCCCTGTTCGTCTCCGACGACGGATCGAGATCGATCTGGCACGTGATCTATACAGGTAAGTGAATTACGGCGACAATTCCCAGTGTTACCATGGTCGCCATGTATCGTTCTGCTCTGTTTTTGCTGGCGGTTATTGCCGGATGCCTGTTTACGCCCTATGCCGCGGGCCAAGGCTCCCATGCGGTGCAAGAAGTTCCGTTCAAGAACGGCGTAGAAGTCAAGATCAATGGGCAGGGTCCGTTCCGCTTTGGACTGGATACCGGGTCTTCCGTGTCATTCATCCTTTCGCCGGAACTCGCACATCAACTCAGTTTGCCGGTCACATCCCATACGCATATGCACAGCCAGGGCGACAGGGACAGCGACCCGCCGGTGGATGTGCTGCGAATCGATTCGCTCCAGTTGGCGGGGCACTCGTTCCAGCACGCTATCGGCGTTGGCTATTCCAATAGCTCTCCGATGCTCACAGGAGGCCAGGGGACCTTGGGCATTGCGCTTTTCCAGAGCGTCGTGCTGAAGCTCGACTATCCGGGGGACAGGTTGTCGGTCTCGGATGCGAGTTTGCCGGATGCGGACGGGAAGCGCGTCCTCACTTACAAAGAAGAGCACATGCATCCGATCATCCCCGTCGTCCTTGGCGGCATTCCGGTGGACGCCAAGCTGGATTCAGGTGCGAGAGGCACAGGCGCCGACGTGATGATTCCGTTTCAACTTGCATCGCAGCTCCATCTGGTGGCGCCGATGCGGCCGAGCGGCACCGTGCGCGACATCGTCGGCAACAGCCACGAATTCTATACTGCAACGCTGGATGGCGATCTGACGATCGGGGACCTTACGATTCACCATCCGACGCTGCTCATCTCCGATTCGCTTCCTTACGTGAATCTGGCGGGCATCGTCAACCGGCTGGCGATTACGCTCGATCCGCGTCATCACACTTTGCAACTGGAGATGCCCGCGGAGCGCTAGGGCTTTGGCCGCATGACTCCGTAGATTGCGACGGAGCGCCGTGTAAAAGACGCGCACGGCGTACTCTCCCGTGCCGCTCCTCTTCCACAATTCAAACACCCGTGGTCCTTCCCGGCTGTTCGAATCCCGCCCCAAAGTAACCTGGCGCCTCCTTTCCTCGTTGGCGCATATAATTGGCCAGACCCCCATTCTCCTCCAGCGCCAGAGGCCCTCGATGTCCCATGTGACCCTCAAGAACAGCTACCAGACGCTCTCCGAGCGGCTCAACCTCTTTCCGCAGGGCGCGCCTCCGTCAGAGCTTCTCTTCAAGATATTGGAGGTGCTGTTCACCAGGGACGAGGCCGCCTTGGTCGCGCTACTTCCCATCAAGCCCTTCAACATCGCCGCCGCGGCCAGGATTTGGAAGAAGCCCGCCGCCGAGTCGCAGAAGATTCTCGAGAGCCTGGCGTCCAAGGGGATGCTTCTCGACATGGAGTTGCGCGGAGAGCAGATCTTCGTCTTGCCGCCGCCCATGGCCGGGTTCTTCGAGTTCTCGATGATGCGCATCGGCAACGGATACGACCAGAAGCTGCTGGCCGAGCTCTACTACCAATACCTGAACGTGGAAGAGGACTTTGTGAAGAACCTCTTCGCCGGGGGCGAAACCCAGCTCGGCCGCACCTTTGTGAACGAGCAGGCCCTGGCCGGCGACAACACGCTCACGGTGATGGACTACGAACGAGCCAGCGAAGTCATTCGCACGGCATCGCATAGGGGAGTGGGCGCCTGCTACTGCCGTCATAAGATGCAGCACCTGGGGAAGGCCTGCGACGCTCCCATGGACATCTGCATGACCTTCGCCGGCACGGCCCAGTCGCTCATCAAGCACGGCATCGCGCGTAAGGTCGATGTCCGCGAAGGCATGGATCTGCTGGATGAGGCCAGGGAGCACAACCTGGTGCAATTTGGCGAGAACGTGCGCGACAAGGTGGCCTTCATCTGCAACTGCTGCGGATGCTGTTGCGAGGCCATGCTCGCGGCCAAGCGTTTCGCCGTTCTCAACCCCATCGCCACCACCAACTTTCTGCCGGAAGTGAACGCGGAGAAGTGCAACGGCTGCGCCAAATGCGTCGCGGTCTGCCCGGTCGAGGCCATGGGACTGGTTTCTGCGTGCGATCCGCGCAAGCCCAAACGCCGCAAGGCGCGCCTCGACGAGTCTCTCTGCCTGGGCTGCGGACTCTGCGTCCGCGCCTGTCCCGAATCTGGAATCGCACTCAAAGCCCGCAGGCAGCGCGTCATCACCCCCGTCACCACCGCCCACCGCGCCGTGCTCATGGCCATCGAACGGGGTACTCTGCAAAACCTCATCTTCGACAACCAGGCGCAAGCGAATCATCGCGCCATGGCCGCCATTCTGGGAGTGATTCTCAAGCTCCCGCCCGTCAAGCAGATCATGGCGAGCCGGCAAATGAAGTCCCGGTACCTGGAACATCTCATGCAGCCCAGAGATTTCGTTCATCTGGAGCATTGACGTCCGGTTGCCCGCCAGCCCCTGGGATATCTCCCTGTTCCCTACTCCCTATTCCCTGTTCTCTGCCCCCTGTTTGTGCCGCCAGTCACAGGACGTTCACACTCCGCCTGTGATAGCATCCGCTTCTTAGCGATAGACGCCTGGCGGATTCACCCTCTATACACCTGCCTCGCGCCAGCCCGAGACCCTTCCAATGGATGAGGATGACGGCAGACCGGGATCTGCGGCACTGCAATCCGGCCGCTTCGACGCCCTCAAGGACGTCCCCAGTCCGGTTCTGCGCCTCGATCGCCCCCTGCAAGCCAGTTTGCGCGTCCGGGAGTTCCGCCGGAGCAGCTCCCCGCTCTCCCAGCCTTGCAACCGCCTTTTTCCTGAGAAAAATCCGCAAGGCGAGAGCGTCCTCGCTTGGGGAAACCCTTGTTTTTCCCCTCTCTGTCCTTCGCACAGCTTCGCAATACCAAGGAGAAACCCATGAAAACGTACCAGGGAAGTGAGATCCGCAACGTAGCTGTAGTGGGGCATGCGCACAGCGGCAAGACCACTTTGATCGCCGCTCTGTTGCATGCCGCAAAGATGACCCCAACCCAGGGCCGCGTGGCCGACGGTACGGCCGTCACCGCCTACGACGAAGAAGAGGTAGCCCGCGGCGCCACCATGCAGAACGCCGTGGCTTTCGCCGAGTGGCAGGGCGTCAAAATCAATTTCGTCGATACGCCCGGCTTCCACATGTTCTCGCATGAGGCCCGCGCCTCCCTGCTGCCGGTCGAGACGGCCGTGATTGTGGTCAACGCCCAGAATGGCGTTGAAGCCGTCACCGAGCGGGTTTGGAGATATGCCGACGAGGCCGGCGTGCCCCGCATCGTCGTCGTCAACCAGATGGACCACCCCAAAGCCGGCGGCGGCGGCGGGCTCAGCGCCCTGGTCGATGACCTGGTCGATCGCTGGGGCCGCAATTGCGTCCCGGTTCAGTTGCCCATCTCCGATGCCGAGGGCTTCCACGGCATTGTCGATCTGGTCACCATGGAGGCGTTCTACTACACGCCCAACGGCGATGGCCGCGGCAAGGTGACCGGCGAGATTCCGGCCAGCCTGGCCGCCGACGCCAAGGCCCGCCACGAGGCCCTGGTCGAACTGGTCGCCGAGGGCAAGGACGAGCTGATGGAGGAGTACTTCGAGAAGGGCACCATCCCCGAAGAGCACCTCATCTCCGCGCTCCACGAAGCCATCCGCGAAGACCGCATCTTCCCGGTGCTCTTCACCAGCGGCCTGGCCAACATGGCCGCCGACCACCTGCTGGACTTCATCAAGACCTACGCTCCCGCGCCCATCGAGCGCGCTCCCTTTGCCTTCCACGCCCCAGCGTCTGAAGCCGCGGCCGTGGGCACAGACACAGCCGCCGAGGCCGGCGAAAGCTTGCGCAAGGTGGACGACAGCGAGCCCGTAGGGCTGGTGGTCTTCAAGACCATGACCGACCCCTTCTCCGGCCGCATCACCTTCTTCAAGGTGGTCAGCGGCGTGGTCAAGAACGATGCGACCCTCGAGAACTACACCCGCCGCAGCCAGGAGCGGCTCTCTCACCTGAGCGTGATGCAGGGGCGCAAGGCCGTCGAAGTGCCCGAACTGCACGCCGGCGACCTGGGCGCCGTGGCCAAGCTCCGCGACACCCTCACCGGCGATACGCTGGGCCAGAAGGGCGCCGAGATGCAGGTCGATCTCATCCCGCTGCCCGAGCCGGCCATGACCTACGCCATCGAGCCCAAGAGCCGCGCCGACGAGGACAAGCTCGCCCCCGCCATCCACAAGCTCATGGAAGAGGACCTGCTGATCCGCTTCTACCGCGACCCCATGACCAACGAGTTCCTCATCGCCGGGGCCGGCCAGCCGCACATCGAGGCCATCGTCAGCCGCCTCAAGAAGCGCTACCACGCCGAAGTCACCCTCAAGGCGCCCAAAGTGCCCTATCGCGAAACCATCCGCGGCAAGGCCGAGGCCCAGGGCCGCCACAAGAAGCAGACCGGCGGCCACGGCCAGTTTGGCGACTGCCGGATTCGCATGGAGCCCTTGCCTCGCGGCGGCGGCTTCGAGTTCGGCAACGAAGTCTTCGGCGGCGCGGTTCCCCGCAACTTCATCCCGGCCATCGAAAAGGGCATCGTCGAGTCGGCCGCCCGCGGCTATCTCGCCGGCTTCCCGGTGGTGGACTTCAAGGCCACCGTCTACGACGGCAGCTATCACGACGTGGACTCGAACGAAATGTCCTTCAAGATGGCCGGCCGCCTGGCCTTCCGCAAGTGCATGGAGTCGTGCAAGCCCTGCCTCCTTGAACCCATCATGAAGGTCGAAATCGAGGCGCCCGACGAGTTTGCCGGAACCCTCATGGGCGACCTGAACAGCCGCCGCGGCCGCGTCGGCGGCATGGAATCCAAGGGCCGCACCACCATCATCAACGCCCAGGTTCCTATGGCCGAGATGCTGACTTACGGAACCCTCCTCACCTCCATGACCCAGGGCAAAGGCAGTTACCGCATGGAGATGGACCACTACGACATCGTCCCGCAGTTAGTGGCCGAAAAGATCCTCGCCAACGCCAAACGGCCCGTGGAGGAAGAGGAAGAGTAAACCCCTGCGGTGCGGCCAGCCGCTCGCTATCCGCTCGCAGAGGTATCGTGGTTTCCCAGGTCTCAAAACATTCCGAGACCTGGGAGAGCACGCCCCTCAGCCGCCCGTCTACCTCTCCACAACCGTCAGGGCCGCGGTTGAGGCGGGTTCCAGGCCCCAAAAAGGACGAAGCCGTCACCAGCGGTGCGGCACAGAAATGCTCGTGCGGTTCTCCAATCGGCGTAGACCCCACTCCGTGTCAAGCCCCTTCCCTCCTATGTCCAAGGTATCTCCTTTATCGTCAACGCTTTTCACTGACAGATCGTTTGCCGATTATTTCTCTCCATGCGCTAACCTGTCCTTATAAGTCGTGCCCTCAACATCGCCCTGCGGCGTTGCGCCGGCTCAATGCCGCGCACAAGCCCGCGCAAGTTCTCCTTTTTCAGGAACTTGGCTTCCAGATTCTTCAAAAGAAACGGTTTATGCTAGATCCCCGTCTTCAACACGTTGAAAACAGAGAATTTGCCCCAAACACACCGGGGGGGGGAATGGGGGGGGCCTGTCCCCCGCACGAAAGGACTTCATGATCAACGAATGTCGTCACGTCATGCCCAGCGGGCTCCATTGCCAGTCGCCCGCCATGCGCGGTAGCGCTTTCTGCTATTTCCACGCCCGCTCCCAGCGTCCCGCCCGCCCGCGCGAAGTTCGCATTGAAATGCCCCACCGGCTCGACAGAAAAGGCACTCAGGCCCTCCTCCACCGAACCCTTCAAGCCCTTGCCGCCGGACACGTCAGTGCCCGCCGCGCCGCTATCCTCCTCTACGGAATCCAGATCTCCTCCGGGTGGGGGGCCCAGGTCCCCTCGACAGCTCAACACTGAAAAATTGGGTGCCCCAGGTCTGGATTTTCAGACCTGGGAGACCACGAACCTCGACCGTCAGGCCGGCCGAAAATCATCCATTCAGCTTCCGCATCAACTGCGCATCCGTCAGAAGATCGATCCCGCAGCTTGCCAGAAAGATCGAAGCGGGAGGCTGAAAGAAGTCCCGATCGCCGGTGCAAACCACATCCGCCTCTCCGCTCAATGCAGTTCGCAGAACGAAGATGTCATTCCGGTCGCGAATGGGCGCATGAGTAAGAGGATCGAGCGCAACGATCTCCGCCGCATCCCGCAGCCAGCCGGTGAAGTTATAGATCGCCTCTCGTTCTCTCCGTGAACCGCCATCAGGCGCGGATAGCGAAGCACGCGCGCCACTTCGGAGAGCATTTCATTCGAAAGGATCAGAGTGTGGTCGCGCGAAAGAATCGTCAGCAACAGATCGTGAGCAAGTCCATGCGAACTTACAAAGGACCGCACGAGTATGTTGCTATCGAGGACGATTCTCACGGCATCCGCATGTAAGCTGGACGCTCGCTGCGAAGGGCTTCAAGGAGCGCGGCCTCGCATTCCTCATCGGAGACGCCTGTGCGCGGACGATCGCCCGCCAGAAACCTGCGCAGCTTCTCTGCTGCAGCCTGCCGCTCAGGCAAGGAAACCGGCGGCGGCGCAAACGCACGAAGGCTGATGGCCTCGGCCTCCATGATCTGCCGCCCCAGGATTTGCTCGATCACCGATCTTTGCGCCGGAGATAATGCCTCAGCACTCAGAATCATCTTGCAATCCGTCCTTCCGCACAGGCCAACTTTTTGAGATGGCCGACTGAAACAATTGTATGCCGAATCGTACTACGGAACAAAACGTCTGTGGGTGCCCCAGCGTCCGGATTTTCGGACCTGAGAGGGATCTAATTCCCTCAGCAGACAGCCCGTAGATCAAGCCCTTGGCAGCTCGTCCCCTGGCATCGGAGGGTTATCGGGAATGCGGTCGAGATAGAAACTCAGCCCCTTGCCCGCGCCCGCCGACCTGCGCCGGAAGAACGCCACTGCGGTTTCCACAGCTCGGATCTTCTGCGCCAGCGCGGAGGTCATCCAAATATCCAGAGAAACGCCATCTTCCAGCACCAGCTCTTCGGCCCGTTTCACCAGCGAATCCGGTAGATCGAAAGCACGCGTTATGGTTGCATCCCTTTCCGCCTGATCTGCCATTCTCACGCCCCTTCAAACTCCCGGTTTCCATTCCCGAGCCGACCCGGTACTCAGCCGGCGCAACCACAATGACACCAAACCGCGCATTCTCCGGGAAGTGCTTGAGGTTCCCCGTCACCAGCCAAGCTCCCGCCGCATGGGCCAGGGCGAGACGCGGCGCGTCCTTGGGCCCCGGGATCTGCAGGTCCGGCAATCGCCGCGGCCACGCATCGGGGTCGGGCAGGCGCAGACTTCCCTCGATCGGAGACTCCACCCAGGCGGGCGGAAATCCGCAGCGGCTGAACTTCGCATCGCCGGCGCCCCGCTCACCGCCGGCCGAAGCCGCGACGGGGACCCAGCTTAAGCAGGTTTGCCGCCACAATCCTCGTGGCGACACAGGCAGTTGATCTCCGTTCTGTTCCCGATGCCCTCGCAGTGGGCGCTGCAATATTTCCCTTTTTCGGGGGCTGGACAAGTGCAGGCTGCATTCGCGCATTTCTTGGGTTGACCCATAATTCTCCTTTGCCGGTCCAATCGGCGCCATTCCGTTCCGCGGCGCTCGCTTGTACGATGCCGGAATCGATGCAAAGGATAGTAGCGCAATCCGATGTGCGCGCACGAGCAAAATCCGCCAGAAAACTTCTCAGCCCGTGGAAAGCAGACCGGACGTGCCTGCCGGCCGAGCGGAAAAAGCCTGGTCGCGCCCGTCTCCCGAGAATGGGATATCGGATGTTGGCGCGGCGAAGCGGCTGGTTTGTTCCCGGCAGCCTGATTCCATGCGCCAGTCCCAAAGAGTCTGTCCCAGTTAAACGGGGCGCCTCCGGTCCCAATTCTGGAACCGGAGGCGCCCCGTTTTGCCGCACTTATCTGTTGAGTCGACCGATGGCTCTACGGCCTGGACTTATCTGCTTATTTCTGCGACAAGGGAGCCGGGTCCTTGTGCATCGCATCGGAAAAGAACTTGCCTTCCGGGGTAAGTTCATACGTGTCCCACGAGGAGATCATGCTCGGTCCCCACTCGGGATCGAAGCACCATACCACCCAGCTGATGCCCCTGGATTCGAGGTAATGGGTGATCTCGGCTCCGTACTCGTCGCCTTCTTCTTTTGAGCCGAAGCCAAGCTCGGTTGCAATCACCGGGTATCTGCCGGCGGCAAAGCCGAAATCCTCTTCCCACTTGGGCGGCCACGGCTGCGACCTCTTGTTGGGATAGGGATGGGTGACATAGCCGATGTGCTCGGCTCGAATCGGGCTGTCGCGCAGCGGCGCCAGGTCGTAGGCCCAGTCCAGCCCCGCGACAAGCGGAATGGTCTCTCGATTGCGGGCGCGAATGATCGAGATCGTATCCTCGTTGATCTGGCGCCATTCATCCCACGTCATGTTTCCCAGTTGGCCGCCGAAGAGCGTCGGCTCGTTGAATAACTCGAAAAACGCCACCGTGTGATTCCCGTTGAAGTGCGCGGCCATCGTGCGCCAGAAGTTATAGGTCTCCGACAGGCTCGTCTCATACATCGGGTCCTGGAACATGCCTTGCTTGAGATTGCCGATCGAGTGCCAGTCGATGTCCACATACATGCCCAGATCGGTGCACCACTGCACTGCCTGATCCAGCAGCGCCAGGTAATTCGCCGTTCCGCGTCCGCGCCACGCAACCGGATGCACAGGAATGCGAACCACCGTCGCTCCGGTCTCCTTGACCTTGACAAAGAAGTCCTTGCTCCAGTGGCCTTCGCTTTCGATCTTGTCGGGATCGGCGATGTTCACGCCGCGGAAAAGCAGCGGCTTGCCATCGGGATCCACAAAGCGGTTGCCTCTGACGGAAACCAGAGGCAGCTTCTTTCCGTCCGGGCTGTTAAGAGGGCGAGTGAGATAGGCTTGGTGCCACCAATCGTTGACTTTCTTTTTCTCGGGGGTGGGGTTTGCTATTTGCGAAACCGCACTCAGGCCACAGAGGATTGCAAGAACGCCAAGAACGGCAGTGAGTCGCTTCATGTTGTTTTTCCTTCCGCGCAGGCACTCGCGCCTGAGAATCGTTGCCGTCCTCGGGCGCTTTAGTAAATCGCCTTATCATATCTTCTGGAAGGCAGCCCCGTCGATCTCAATTCGAGACGACGGCGCCGGGCAAAAAAGGGATCGGTGAGAGCGAACCGTTCGCTAATCCGCGTTTTCCGCCGCCCGCAAGCGCGTGGCCAGCGACCACTTCAGCTCGTCGATGCCTTGCCCGGTGACGGCCGAGATCGCGTGGAACTCCAGCTTGCGCCGCTTCACGTGCGCGGCCAGTTTCTTGAGCTTCTCGGGATTGGCGGAGTCGATCTTGGTGGCGCAGACGATCATCGTCTTGTGGGCCAGGGGATGATTGGGCTTGGCCGGCGTGTCCGCGTCGTCTGCGAAGGGGTCGAACTCGCTCTTCGTGGCGCTGCTGGTAAAGCTGGCCAACTCCTTGTTGATGACTTTAAAGTCTTCGACGGGATCGGGACGGCCCGACGCGTCCGACACATCGACCAGGTGAAGCAGCAGCCGGGTGCGCTCGATGTGGCGCAGAAACTGGACGCCGAGACCCGAGCCGAGATGCGCGCCTTCAATCAGGCCAGGCATGTCGGCCACGACGAACGACTCCTGGTCCGGCTCCTCACCCACGGTAACCACGCCGAGGTTGGGTTCGAGAGTCGTGAAAGGGTAATCGGCGATCTTCGGCTTGGCGGCCGAGATGCGCGAAATCAGCGTGGACTTGCCGGCATTCGGGTAGCCGACCAGTCCCACGTCGGCCAGCAGCTTCAATTCCAGCCGATAGTTGCGCTCTTCGCCCGGCCGGCCCAGTTCGTGCTCGCGGGGCGCCTGGTGGACCGGGGTGGCGAAGTGCTGGTTGCCGCGTCCGCCGCGTCCGCCTTTGGCGATGACGATCTGCTCGTCGGGCTCCTGAAAGTCGTGGATCAGCTCGCCCGTGTCCAGATCGTAAAGCGAGGTTCCCACCGGCACTTGCAGCGTGATGGAGTTGCCGTCCAGGCCGGTGCAATTCGAGCCCATGCCGTGTTCGCCGCGCTGCGCCTTGTGTTCCGGGTTGTAACGGAAGTGGATCAGCGTGTTGTGGCGCTGCGAGGAGACCATGATGACGTCGCCGCCGTGGCCGCCATCGCCGCCCGAGGGTCCGCCGCGGGGAACGAACTTCTCGCGCCGGAAGGCCATGCAGCCGTTGCCGCCGTCGCCGGCTTTGACGCGAATCTTTGCTTCATCGATAAACATAGGGGAACCAATGCTCAAGGGTCAGTTGTCAATGGTCGGTTTGACCAGAGCGCGCCATCGATCCCGAATTAAAGATGACGTCTTTCCAGTTTACCGTTTGAGGGCTAGAATCGCTTGAAAGTTCCCTTTTGGGCAAACCGGGGCGGCTGAATTCCTGAGATTCCGCTCCTCCCGGCCCTGCTGCATCTACGGGCCGGACTGCAACCGTGTAGTGCGTTTTCCCAAGGTCTGCCGCGAGCAGGTCTCTCGATGGCAGAAATACGGTGGAGTGGGGCGAAGCTGCTGGCGCTGGGCGCGCTGCTCGCGCTTGCGGGCGCGGCGCGGGCTGCCGAAGCGCAATTGCTGCCCGGCGGGCCAGGCGGCTCAATCGCGGGCCGGCTCACCGACTTGCACTCGGCGCCCCTCGAGGGTGTCAGCGTCACGGTGCGCAACCAGGCTACCGGCGCTGAGACGCGCACCACCACGGCCCGGAACGGGACCTACAAGCTGAGCGGACTGAACGCCGGCGAATACACCCTGGAAGCGGAGAGCCCGCAACTGGGCCATGGGCGCCTGGAGGGCATCTTCGTCTCCGCCGGCCACGAGGCGCGGCTGCAGACGGCCATGCAGTTTGAGATCTCCCCGCCCAAACCCATCCAGGCGGTCTTTCACTCCATCGATACGGTCACTCCGCCGGTCTCCGCAGATTTCGCGGCCGAGCCGCCGCAAACGCTGCCCCTGGACGCGCGCCGCGTGCCGCCGCCAGCACGAGAGATGCCCCGGACAGTGGCGCCGGTCCTCACGGCAGACCTCGCGGCCGAGCCGCTCCACGCGCTGCCGTTACCTGCGCGGCCCTGGCCGTCGTCCGTGCAAATGCCCGTAGCCGCGGTTCCCGCCAGAATCGAGGCCGCGGTCCAGGTTGTGCCGGCTGCCGTGCAGTTGTTCGAGCCGCCTCCCAAACCCGCCCAGGCAGCCTCTGTTGCCGGCGATCCGGTGGCTCCCGTGGTCACCACAACGGTCGCCGCCACCGAGTTGCAAGCCCTGCCGGCCAGCGGCCGGCGCTGGCAGGATTTTGTTCTGGATACGCCCACGGCCGCGGCTCCGGCGGACGGCGCATCTCAGACCTCATTGCGCGGCGCCGCGCAGGAGCCGGCTGAAATCGCCATGGATGGCGCGAGCATCCGTCTGGCCTTTGGCGGCTCCGGCGGGTCGGGCTCCAATCTGTCCGGTCCCGGCTCGAATCGGCAGGGCGGAAGCGAACAAACCGAAACAGGCCAGGCCTGGGCCGGCGGGCATGGATTCGTCGTGAGCGAGGCGGCGATCCGCGAGGTGCAAATGGCCGCGGGCAATGTGGAAGCCGAGAGCGAGCGCGCCGCCGGCGGACGCGTCAACGTGGAAACCCAGCGCGGCGCCAACGGCCTGCACGGCCAGGGGTTTCTCTTCGACCGCCAAAACACCTGGGGCGCGCAGAATCCCTTTACGCAATGGGTCAAGGAGACCGCGCCGGCCACCGAACTCGCTACCCCAACTTTTACTTCTGAGCCGTACACCCCTCCCGACCACGAAACCGTCTGGGGCTTCGGCCTGGGCAGTCAGATGCGTCGCGACAAGCTCTTCTGGTTTGCCGCCCTCGACAGTTACCGGCGCAACGATCCTGGACTCGCAACCGTGAAGAATCCCGGCGTCTTCTTTGCCCAGCCTTCTGCGTGCGATACAGCCTGCCCAACCGAGAGCGAATTGGAGATGCTGAGCACCCGGCTGGGGTCCAGCAACAACCCTCTGGCCGCGGGCGTGGCTGCCTATTCGTCGGTTCTGGAAAAGCTAGCCGGTCTGCTCGGTCCCGCTCCGCGCACCGCCTCGCAGTGGGTCGGCTTCAGCCGCATCGACTGGCAGGCCGCCGAACGCCACCGGCTTACCCTCGAAGGAATCGGCGCTGCGTGGGACTCGCCCGGCGGCGGCCTGACCCGCCTCGCCGAGACCTACGGAAACCACAGCTTTGGATCGAGCCATGCCAGCGAAGAGTGGCTGCTGGGCCGCTGGGAGGCATTCCTCACGCCCAACCTGCTGGCCGTCACCCAGGGCTCGGCGGGGCACGACATTCTGAGCGCGCGACCCGATGCTCCCTCAACCTGGGAGCAGACATTCCTCAGCCCAAACCTCTGGGGCCAGTTGCCGCAGATCGTTGTGGATTCGCGCTACGGCCTCACCATCGGCAATCCTGCGCGCTTCGGCCAGGGCAGCTACCCCGACGAACGCCTCTACCAGGCGCAGGAATCGCTGGATTGGGTCCGCGGCGGCCTGCTGGTCAAGGCCGGCTTCGACTTCAGCCACAACTCCGACGCGACCAGCATGTTGCGCAACCAGACCGGAACCTATACCTACGCCAACGCAATCAATTTTGCCTCCGACGCGCTGGTCTTTCAGAACTTTCAGATGACCGACCAGCTCGATCCCCGTAACCAGCACAACTGCGACGCAACTGGCAAGGGCTTCGGCTACCTGCCCTGCTACTCCTACTACTCACAGCTCCTCGGTCCCACTCACTGGTGGTTGAGCACCAACGACTGGGCCGGCTACGCGACCGCCCAGTGGCAGGCAGGCAAGCTGTTTGTCCTTTCCGCCGGGTTGCGCTGGGAGCGGGAGCAGTTGCCCCCGCCCATCGCCAAGGTGAACAATCCGGAGTTGCCGCTGACGGAAAAGCTGCCCAATCTGGGCAACAACTGGGGTCCGCGCCTCAGCCTGGCCGTAGGCAACTCCGAGACTCACTGGCCGGTGCTGCGCCTGGGCTATGGCATGTACTTTGGCCGAACGGAGAACGCCACCATCGAGACGGCGCTCACCCAGACCGGCTCGCTCGACGGCGATCTGAACTTCTTCCTGCGCCCCACCGACAACCTGCACGCCGGCGGCGCTCCACCCTTCCCCGATGTGCTCTCCGGGGAGCCGTCGAGCGTGGTCAAGCCGGACGCCGTCGAATTCGCGCCCGCTTTCCATAATCCCGAGCTCCACCAGGCCGTGGCCGCCATCGAGGAGAACCTGCCCGGCCACCTGCAACTGACCGCCAGCGCTCTCGTGAGCCTGGGCCGCCGCCTGCCTGTCTCCATCGACACCAACCTCGACCTCTCGGTCGCGGGGACCATCACCTACGCCGTCTGTGACGAGAGCTCTGCCAGTACCCAGTGCGGCTTCGCCGGATTGGGACCTATCAAAACCTCGAAAATCAAGGTCCCTTTCTATGCTTCCTGGCCCTCGACGACCGAATTCATGGGGAGCTGCGCAACTTCATCTGCGGAACTGAACGACTACACCAGGGGATGGCTCTGCCCCGACTATCAACAAATCAACCAGATCGCGAGCAAGGCCAATTCGACCTATGAGGCGGCGATGCTGAAGCTGGTTCGCTATGGCAGACGGGGGCTCAGCTTGCACGCTCACTATACCTATTCGCACGCCATGGACTGGAATCCCAACGCGAGCCCATTCGACCCGGCCGATTTCAGCCAAGAGTACGGAACCAGCGATCTGGACGTGCGCCACTCGGCCGCTGCAATGGCGATCTATGAAACGCCCTGGAAGCTGCGCAATTGGGCCGCCCGCGTCGGCAACGGCTGGATGCTCTCCGGCATCGGCCAGTTTCGCAGCGGCCTGCCCTACACCATGCGCGTCGCCGGCTCCTTGCCGGAGTGTTTCGTCAGTGCAGGCATCACCCCTTGCACCACGCCGTATGCGGGGTTGAATGCGGCCGTCGGCGACTCCATCGTAGGTCTCGCTCCTGGAATAAACGGCTCCGGCGGCGACAACCGCGTCATTGGCGTGGGCCGCAACACCTACCGCTATCCCTCCGCATGGAAGGCCGATCTGCGCCTGGGCAAGAGCTTCGACCTGGGTCCGATGCGCAAGCTGGAGCTGCTGGCCGAGAGCTTCAATCTCTTCAACCACCAGAATGTGACCGAGTTGGAAACCACCGGCTACTACCTCGAATCCGGCAGTCAGTCGGGCTCTCCTCCCACCCTCAACTTCCTCACCGGTCTCAAGGCAAACACCACGGCCTTTGGCCAGCCGCTCAACGTCAACGCAACCAACTTCTATCGCGAACGGCAGATCCAAATCGGGTTGCGGATGAGATTCTAGGACCCCTTGGATCGTGGTCCAGGCAATGTCTCGCAATGGAGCGAGGGCTAATGGCGAGAAGGCATTTTGTCGCGGGGTGTATGCTGCGGTCATGTAACTCTTGCCATGAAATGATTGCCGGCAAACTGGCAACCCCTCAGGATCGCAAGGACTATCGTGCGGAAAGGTGATTCGCGGATGTTCTGGAAACATATCCCATCGGCGCTGGAGTCCGCGCCTTCCGCTCATACCGTCAAGCGGCTTTGCGTCTCCATTGCCGTCTCGGCGACGCTTGGTCTGCCGGTCCTTGCCCAAACGCCCGCGCCCTCCGGAGAAGCCCCGGCGAATGCCTCTTCGCCGCAGTTCCACGTCAATCCCGATGAGATTTCCATCGATCTGGTGGCGCACGACAAGAAGAACAGGCCGCTTCTCAACCTGACGCCCGCGGATATCGCGGCCAGCGATGCCGGCGCGGCAGTCCAGCTCTCCGGCCTGCATCTGGTTACTCCTCAAACGGGCGGCGCGGCGACCATCGACCTGCTCTTCGATCGCATGACGCCTGAGTCGGCCAAGGTTGTGCGCGACTTTGCGGACCGGCTTCTCTCCATGGCGCCGGATCGGACCTCCTTTGCCGTCCTCGGCCTGGATGGTGGCCTGCGGCTCTTTCAGAACTTCACGCAGGATCGCGCGGCCATCCAGACTGCGGCCAACCTCGCTTTGGACGGCCTGCCCCATCGCGATCTCACCGAAGCCGAAAAACAGATCAACTCCATCGCCCGCACCGGCACGCTTCCGTCAGGCGCAAACGCCAGCGTCGACGATCGCGCCCGAGCCCGGATGATGCTCTCCGCGCTGGAAGAGTCGCAACGGACTGTTCAGGATCAGCATGTCCTGGCCGCTTTGGCCGGCCTCCAGGCTCTGGTTAAGGCCGAGCAGAATCTTGTCGGGCGCAAGATGATCGTCTTCTTCTCCGGCGGTCTCCGCGCCAACTCCAACACCGAAAGCATGGCCCGGGAGGTCGTCGAGGCGGCAAACCGCGCCGGCATCGCCATCTATGCCATCGACGCCAATGCCGTAGACACCAAATCCCTCGCTTTATTCACATTCATGAACGTACCCTCCGGAACCGCGGCGCCGCGCCTCACGCCGGGCGTTTCGGGCAACTTTCTTAACGCGAACGCGCAGCAGTTGGGAGCGATGGTCGGGCTGACCCAAGACGCCTATACGCCCGATTCGATGAGCAACCTGGAGGCCGACCGCCGCAAGGCGGAAGGAAACACCCTCGCCTTCCTGGCCAATGGAACCGGAGGCTTTGCGATCAGCGCCGGCGACAATCCGCGCGAACCCTTGCAGCGTCTCATCGGCGACATCGACACCTACTACGAAGCCTCTTACACGCCGGCTCTGAAAGACTACGACGGCCAGTTCCATTCCATCGACATCAAGCCGCTCCGCGACGGCGTGACTCTTCGCTCGCGCGCCGGTTATTTTGCGCTGCCGCCGGAAGCGGCCGGCTCCTTCAGCGTGCGTCCCTTTGAAGCGCCGCTGTTGAAGATCCTCGGCGATTCATCATTGCCCGACGGCGTCTCCTTCGAACAGACGGTCGTGCGCCTGGGCGGAAATGCGAACCGCGCCGCGAATGAGCTGGCCATCGAGGTGCCCGTCTCCCAGTTGGAGCTGCATCAGGACCAGCGCACATTGCTCTATTCCGCGCATCTCTCCATCCTGGCTCAAATCAGGGACAAATCCGGCGTCGTCGTCGAGCGCTTCAGCCAGGACATCGCGCGCAGCGGCGCGCTGGAGACGATCGAAGCCGCCCGCGCCGGCGTCGTCACCCTGCAGCGGCCTTTCACCGCCGCGCCAGGAGACTATGTGCTTGAAGCGGCCGTCCTCGATCGCCTGGGCGAAAAGGCCGGCGCGCAGCGCACCGAATTTAACATTCCTGCCCCGCCCGATGCACCCTGGCTGAGCGATATCGCGCTGGTACGCCACACCGAGCCCCTCGCCGGCGCGCCCGACCCGCTCGAACCGATGCAATACGGCAAGGCGCGCGTGGTGCCGAATCTCGCGCAGCATGTGCCAGCGGGAACCTCGAGCATCTCCTTCTTTTTCAGGATTCATCCCGGCGCGAAGCTGGCCGGCGCGGAGGACAAGACAGAAGGCAAGCTCGACGTGGATGTGCAGCAAAACGGCAAAAGCCTGTCGCACTCGTCCATGGAGATCGCGCACAACGCAGGCTCCGACAGCAGCGTCAATCTGGCCACCATCCAGGCCGGTGCGCTCTCTCCGGGCAGCTACCGCGCGGTTTTCACCTACACGCAGGGGAATAGAAGCGCCTCGCGCGATCTGGCCTTCACCATCGATGCAAGCCGGGCAGCGGACGGCCCCAATCAGCCCGCGGACAACTCCGCCAGCGCGGATACGGCCGCGCCCGCCGATTCAGGCGCCGCAGCCCCCGCCGTCGACCTTCTGGAACTCGATCCCGGACGCTTCACTTCGGCTTCCTCGCTGGATTCCAGTTCGCCCGGTCAAAGCTTTCGGGACTCTCTGATCGCCAGCGCCCGCGAACGCGCTCTCGGCTACGTCGACTCCCTCATGAACTTCCGCTGCATTGAAGTCACCGATCGTCTTGTCGATCTCAAAGGAACCGGAGACTGGACGCGCCACGACAAGATCGCCGAAATGGTGACCTACGAGAATCATGAGGAGTCGCGCAAGGTGCTTGAAGTAAACGGCCAGCCCGGTGGCGAGCAGTCGTTCGACATGAAGGGCGCCCGCCTGGAAGGCGAGTACGGCGGAGTCCTGAAGATCGTCTTCGATCCGGCCTCCAAAGCAGAGTTCAAGTGGAAGGAAACCGGCTCGCTCGATGGCGCAGCCGTGCAGGTCTTCAGCTACCGGGTGGAGGAGAAGAACTCCAGATACACCGTAACCGCTCTGCCCAAGGAGCCGCGGCTCGTCGGATTCCACGGCCTCGTCTATATCGACGACGCCACCCGCGGCGTCCGCCGCATCACCATGGAGGCCGACGGCATCCCGGCCAATTATCCCGTCCACGCCTCGGCCATCGCCATCGACTACGACTACGTCGCCATCAACAACCACGACTACCTGATGCCGGTCCGGGGCGAGATGCGCATGAAGCTGGGCAAGCTCGAAGCGATCCAGCACCGCATCGAATTCCGCGACTACCACCGCTTCGGCTCCGACGCCCGCATCGTCGGCTTCACGCCTAAGTAAGCGCAAACCCTCGGCGCCGCCAACCGTTGCATGAACTAAGCCACAGGCGCGACTACCATCCGCAATCGCCTTCCGAGGCAACAGTCTTTCCGTCCAGCAGGAAGCAAACAGCGCCGCCGATGTCGGTGCGGAAGGTGCGGACGTGGGCCGCTTGCAACTCTTCCAGCACCTCCTGCCGCGGATGCCCGTAGCGGTTGTGCAAGCCGCAGGAGATGACCGCCCACTGCGGCGCTACGCGAGCCAGAAACTCGGGGCGCGTGGAGGTGATGCTGCCGTGATGGCCCACTTTGAGCAGGTTGCTCTGGAGGCCGGGCTCGGCCAGCATCGCCTGTTCGATGGGCGCTTCGGCGTCACCCTCCAGCATCACCGAAGTCGCGCCGTAGGTCATGTGCAGCACCAGCGAATCGTTGTTCGTGGGCTCGGGGCCGGGCTGATAGTCGCGGAAGGGCGCCAGAACGCCGACCTGCGTGCTGCCAAACGACAGCGCGTCGCCGGCGCGAAACGAGCGGATGCGGATATGCAGGCCGGTCGCCTCGTCGAGCAGCGCGTTATACGCGCCAAAGCGAGGATTGTTGCCCACCCACAACTCGGCTGGATGGAAGTTGCGCAGGATGGCGGGCAGGCCGCCCATGTGGTCGGAGTGCGCATGGCTCAGGGCCACCACATCCAGCCGCCGGATGCCGCGCGACCACAGCGCCTCGCTGACCACCTCCTCGCCGATATCGTAGTCCTGCGGCGCTTGATGTGGGCCTCCGCCAAAGCCGCCCCCGTCCACCAGCAGCGTCTTGCCCTCGGGCGTAATCAGCAGCAGCGAGTCGCCCTGGCCCACGTCGATGGCTTCCATCAGCAGCGCGTCGCGCGGATGATCCACCGGGCGCGGCAGAACGGCGGCCAGCGCGGCCAGCAGCAGCGCGGCCCACACGGCGCGGCGCAACCCGCGCGATCCTGTTGAAACCGCCCGGTGCGCCAGCACAATGGCCGCGCCCAGCAGCGCGCAAAAGACCGCCGATTGCCACAGCAGCGGCGCGGGAATGCGGAAATCGCCAAGGGCCAGCGAACCGAAGACCTTCACAAGACCGGCGCCCAGATGCAGCGGCAAAGCGACGAAGATGGCCGGAACTACTGCGTAGGCCGGACCAATCAGAGCAAAGAGCAAAGTGATGAGCGCGGCCGGCATCAGCACCACAAGCAGCGGCAGGATAAAGAGATTCACCGGCAGCGCAAAGAGCGTGATGCGGTGAAAGTAGACAGCCATGGGCAGCGCCATGGCCAGCTCCGCCACGCAGGAAATCATCACCAGTTGGGCAAACCAGAGCACGAACTTCACCGCCCCTGGAAAGACGCTCCAGCCGATGCGCCGATCTCCGGCGGCCTGAAGCGCCGAGGCGATCATGCGCAGCGTGACGCGGAACTGCGCCAGCGGCGGGGCCAGCTTGGCGTCGATCGCGGTCAGGCGCAGGTCGCGCATCGCTGTCAAATACGGGTGAATCGTGCTCTGCAACAGCGGAGCGGCCACGCCGGCAATGGCGATCACGGCCAGCAGCGTCATCTGCAGGCTGGCGTCGAAGAGGCTGCGCGGGCTGGCTGCCAGCAGGCACAGCGAGGCAAAGCCGATGGTGTTCAGCGGGCTGCGCTCGCGGTAGAGCAGCCGGCCGATCAGGTAAAGCGTGACCATCCACAACGAACGCTGCACCGGCGTGGCGAAGCCCGTGAAGAGCGCGTAGCCGAAAGACGCCAGGATGGTGAGCAGCGTGGCCGGAACTCGGGGCAGCCTGAGCCGGCGCGCGAGCCAGAAAATGCATCCGGCCACAATGGCCAAATGAAAGCCCGAAACCACCAGCATGTGAAAGGAACCGGTGCGCTCGAAGCCCACGCGCAGCGAATGGGTCAGGTAGGTGCGGTCTCCGGTGACCATGGCGGCCAGCATGATGGCGTCGTTCTCGCTCAGGCGCAGCGGAGCGGGCAGCCGCCGCATCGCCGCGGGCAAAGCCAGCAGCCGCGCGCTGGAGCCGTGCTGCCAGCCCGCGATGCGGCAGGCCAGATATGCGCCCGGCGCCTGGCCGAGACGCTCCACGCGCTCGATGCCCACCGTGGCCGTCGAAGTAATGCCTTGGCCGAGCAGGAATTCCTCGCGGCTCCAGACGCCCGGATCGTGATAGACCTCCGGCGGCAGCAGCCGGACAACGGCGCGAATGTGTTCTCCGCATCGAAAGCTCTGCGGCCCGGCCTGTCCGCTCGCGCCGGGCAGGTTCATGGGCCAGCGAACGGTCAGCCGCACGCCGCCTTCGATCGGAGCCTGCGCATCGCTCGCGTCGGTCACCACTTCGAGGCTGGAGACGCGCAGATCGATTCGCTGCGAAGGGCGCTGCTCGGCCGCGGCAGGCTCGGCGGAGTCGGTGTCGCTGAGGTTTTGCTCGATTTCGCCGCGCACCGGCCCGGCATCGGTGACAGTTCCTTTCACGGTGCGCAGCAAGCCGTCGGAGAGCGCCGCCAGCTCGGGCGCGGCCGCGGGATGCGGCTCCATCCACGCGCACCACGCGCCCAGCAGCAGCCACAGCACGGCCAGCGGCAGCCAGACAATCCTCTGCGCGCGCAGAGCGGCCAGCCCGCACAGCGCGGCCACCAGCGCCAGCGCCACCAGCACCAGGCTGGGCCGCAGCCAGAACCAGCGAGTAGCGGCAATCCCAAGGGCAAAGAGCCATGCGGCATGGAAGAGTGGGACGCCGCGCAGCCCCAAGGAGGCGGGACTGTCAGGAGTCTGCCCGGAAGTGATCGGAGCGGCTTCCATCGTGCCAGAAAGTTGAAAAAGCTTTTCTGACCGTCAAGCCTATCAGGAGCGCCGCAACTGGACCACTGTTTCCAGATGGAAGGTCTGGGGAAATAAGTCCGCGAGAGCGATGGATTCAATCGCGTAGCCCGAGCCGGTGAGCATGTGCAGGTCGCGGGCCAGCGTCGCCGGATCGCAGGAGAGATACGCCAGCGCGGGAGCCGCAACCTCCGCGAGCAGTCCGCAGGTCTCCGCGCCCAGGCCCGTGCGCGGCGGGTCGACCACAACAAAGTCGGGAACGGCCATGTCGGAGGAAGCGCCTTTTTGGCAGCGGCGGAGAAAGTCGAGGGTGGTGGCGCGGATCGGGATGCCGGGCGTGCCTTTCAGGTTGGCCGCGAGGGCCTGGGTCGAGGAAGGCGCGGATTCAACCGCACCCACGCGGGCAAAATTGGCAGTCAGCCGCCGCGCGAAGAGCCCCACGCCGGCAAAAAGGTCCCAGGCCAGCGAGCCCGCGTGGCCGGCGGTAACCCGCTCCACGAGCGCATCCACCAGAAAGCGGTTCACCTGAAAAAAAGCGCCCTGGTCCACGCGATAGTCGAACCCGGCGGCGCGATAAGCGATGGATCGCGCGCCCCATTTCGCCACAGTCCTCGCCGGTTGGCCGTTGCGGCCTTCGAGAGCCAGCTCCGCGCCCTTCAAGGCGGGAATCCGCTCGCCAAGCGCCTGCGCGACCTCGTCGAAGTGGATCTTCTTGGCGCTGGCGGCAGAGACGCTGGCCAGCAGCGAGCTTTCTTCGGCGTCGCAGAAGAGCGCGATCTCCGTAGGGCGCAGGGCCGGCGCAAACGGTCGCGCAATTCCGGCAAAAGCCTGTGCGGCTTCCAGCAGCAGCGGCGCGGCGATCGGGCACGCGCTCACCGGAATCACCGCATGAGAGCGCCGTCCGCGATAGCCGGGATTTCCCTGCGCATCGAAGGCCAGCCGGATGCGGTTGCGATACTGCCACGGCTCGCCGGCCAGCACGGCCATCTCAGCGGGCGCGGCAACCCCGCCGCGTTCCAGCGTCTCGCGCAGAATGGCCTGCTTGATCTCGAGCTGCGCCGCGTAGCCGGCGTGCTGATAGTGGCAGCCGCCGCACGCGCCAAAGTGAGGGCAGGCGGGCGCCACCCGCTCCGGCGCGGCGGCGACAATCTCCTCTGCCTCGGCGGTTGCGTAGCCCGATTTGTTCTGTGTCACGCGCACCCGCGCCTGCTCGCCGGGCAGCGTCAGCGGCACAAAGACAGCCTTGCCCTCCACGCGGGCCAGAAACGCGCCGCCATAGACGGGCTTCTCGATCTCAACGAGCCGGGCTTCGACGAGTTGGCTTGCGGGAAGCGTCATTGCTGGCTCATGTAGAAGAGGCTGAGGCGCGGCAGGCCGTAGTGCACAAGCAGTTGTTTCTGCGTAAACTGCCGTTCCACCTGGCGCAGTTGCACGGCGCCCATGCGGCTGCGATACGGAGCCAGCTCGCGCGCCGCATGTTCCTTGAGGCCGACCAGCAAATCCTCCGGCGCGGCCGCGGTCAGCGCGGCAAAGAGCTTTTCTTCGAGCACGGTGAGGGTCCGCTCCAGCGCTTCCAAGTCATGGGCCGCGGCGTTATCCGCCGTGGCGTTCCGCACTTCCGCCGCCAGTTCGCGCAGCCGGGCAGCGGTCGCCGCGCAAGCCTCGTGTGCGGTCGTCGCCGCATCCAGCGCTGCGGCGGCTGATTCAAGATGCGCGGCCACGCGTTCCTGCTCGAATCCCAACTCGCGGCTTTCCGTCGCCGCGGTGGCTGTGCCGGCGCCGGCCTCGCGCAGATCCTCGGCCGCTTCCATCACCGCCTGCGCGCACCACGCCAGGCCGTTCACCCGCCGCATTCGGCCTTTTTTCTGCCGCGCCTCATATTTTTCGAAGGCCGCATCGATGCCGCGCAGCGCCGCGTCCAGCGGAATACCGGCCTCGCGCCAGGTCTCGATCAGCGCCCAGTCCAGCGTCGAGAGCAGCAACAGCGATCCGCGCCTCTGCTGGAAGCGTTCCTCGATCTCGGTGAAGTAATTGAAGTAGTTCTGCACAGTCTTCTCAGCGCGCCTTGCCGCGCGGACGCGGCGCGCGATTGCGCTCGAAGAGGATGAGCAGGCCATCGAGGGTGAGCATGTCGTCGATCTCCGTGATGTAGCGCGAGTCCTCGGAGATTTGCCGCGCCAGGCCGCCCGTGGCGATCACGCGCGGCTTCTCGCCCAGCTCGCCGATGATGCGCTCCAGAATGCCGTCCACCAGGCCGATGTATCCGTAGTAAAGGCCGGTTTGCAGGTGCGTGACCGTGTTGGTCCCGATCACCTTGGCGGGCCGCTTGATGTCCACGCGGCTCAACCGCGCGGCGCGGGTGAAAAGCGCATCGGCGCTCAGGCCCAGTCCCGGTGCAATCGCCCCGCCGATATACTCGCCCTTGGCCGAAATCACGTCGAAGGTGGTCGCCGTGCCGAAATCGACCACGATGCACGGGCCGCCGTAGCGCTCGAAGGCGGCGATGGAGTTCACCAGCCGGTCCGCGCCCAGATCGGCAGGGTTGTCCTGCAAAACGGGCACGCCCGTCTTGATGCCCGGCTCGACAAACAGCGGCTGAAGGTGGAAATACTCCTGGCAAACTTCGCGCAGCGTCGAATCGAGAGGCGGCACCACCGAAGAGATGATGATGTGCGTCACCTGGTCCGGAGATAACCCCTTCATTTCAAAGAGCTTGACGAAGAAAACGCCATACTCGTCCACGGTCTGTGCGCGGTGGGTGGTGATGCGCCAGTGCGCCGCCAGCTCGGGTTTTTCCGCATCGAGCCGGTAGAGGCCCAGCACCGTATTCGTATTGCCTACATCGATGGCTAGTAGCATCGTCTCCTCAACCTGTCTCCACAAATGCTCCGTGCCCCATCCTTGCTGTCCTTCTGAGCGAAGCGCAGCGGAGTAGAAGAACCTGCGTTTCGCCTTTCTGTCGCAAGGGTGGGAAACAAAACTCCTGGCCGGCGTCCCATCCGTCGCGCAGTTTGCGAAGGGCGGGAGAAACCACACCCCCCGCATCGGTGTCTTTCCTTGCAGGCCCTTATCTTACGGAATCGTCACGTCGCGAATCCCGCCGGTCTGCACCGTCACCACTCCGGCCGCGGTGCGCACCAGCAGAAATCCATGCTCGTCCAGCCCAGCGGTAATGCCCATGCAGGCTTGCGGTCCGTGCACTTCCACGTGCCGCTTGCGCACCCAGGTCGAAACCGCTTCCACGCGCCAGATAATCCTTTCGCCGGCCGCCGGATCGGCCAGCCCGAGCGCCTCGCGCTCCAGCGATTTTAGCAGGGAAACGAGCAACGCCTGCCGGCTGACGGGACGCTCCGCCTGCCCTCCCGGCGACGAACGCCCGTCCCTCCACCCCATCGAACCTGGGTTGCTCGCCGGGAGTCCCGCGTCGTTGAAGACCCCGGTCTCCAAATCCAGCGAAGTCGCGGGTGTGTCTAAGTTGTCAGGGAAACTCCGCTGATGAACGTTGATGCCGACGCCCACAACCGCAAAGGCTACACTGTTGCCCTCGGTTTTGGCCTCGGCCAGGATGCCCCCCGCCTTGCGCCCTCCCAAGAGCAGATCGTTGGGCCAGCGCAGATCGACCGTCAATCCGCAGACGGCCCGAATCGCATCGGCGGCGGCCAGTCCCGCGACCAGCTGCAGCAGCGGCAGGCGGACGGCGGGGATTTGCGGGCGCAGCAGCACGCTCACGTACAGCCCTTCGCCGGCGGCCGAGTGCCAGGCATGATCGCCGCGCCCGCGGCCCGCCCGTTGCTCATCGGCAAACCAGACCGAGCCGTGCGGCGCTCCGTTGCGCGCGCCAGCCAATGCGTCTGTGTTGGTGGAGTCGGTCATGGGAGAAAAATGCAGCTTGCCGGCAAAAACGGTGCCCGCAAGTGCGGCCTCGAGCGCCGTTAGATTGAACATCGCCGGCCTCACTCCGCTTCGATGCGCATTGAGATGTCTGCGGCCCTGGCCGAGTGGGTCAGAGCGCCCACGCTGATAAAGTCCACGCCGGTTTCAGCATAGGCGCGAATGTTCTCGAGCACAATGCCTCCTGAAGCCTCGGTGGGAATCCAGCGCTTCTCCTGCCCGTCCTCCGGCTGCTGCTCCGTTGCCTTCTTGATGCGCTCCACCGACCTCTTCACCTGCGCGGGCGTCATGTTGTCCAGCAGAATCGCTTCCGCGCCAAACGCGAGCGCTTCTTCCAGCTCTTCCGGCGAGCGCACTTCCACCTGCACGCGCTGGCCTTTGCGGCGCTTCTCCAGCGCGCGCGTCAACACCGCGGGCAAGCCGCCGCCCAGCGAGATGTGGTTGTTTTTGATGAGGATCGCCGAGGCCAGGTCGAGCCGGTGATTGGTGCCTCCGCCGCACAGCACGGCGTACTTCTCCAGAACCCGCAGGCCGGGAACGGTCTTACGGGTATCCAGCACGTGCGCGTGGGTGCCATGAATCGCGTCCACATAGCTCCGCGTCAGCGTGGCGATACCGCTCAGGTGCTGCATCAGGTTCAGCATTACCCGCTCGCAACTGAGCAGGACGCGCGCGTTGTGGCGAATGACGGCCAGCACCTGGCCCTCGCGCACGCGCACACCGTCGAAAATCTCGGGATTGCTGACGACTTCAAAGCGGGTCTGCGAAGAGGCGCGCGGATCGAGCCGGGAAAAGATCTCAAGGAAACGCGGCACCGCGCCCAGACCGCAGACCACCATCTCCTGCCGCGCCAGAATCGACGCCGAGGCCCGCAGGTCGGGATCGATGGTGAGGCTGGTGGTTGTGTCCGCAGCGGCCTTGTCTTCCAACAGGGCCTGCTCCAGCAATGCGTCAATGCGGCTGCTCTTCCAGTCCATAAGGCAGTTCTCAGTGGTCAGTTGTCACTCATCAGGCTTTGGGCAACGCTTTGAGAGCAGCTTGCGCCTTTTCGAGCAGTTGGCGCGTTTCGGCTTCCTGCTTCTTGAGCCCTTCAACCACATGCGCCGGCGCCTTGGCCAGAAAGCCCGCATTGCCCAACTGGCGCTCGGCCGCGGCAAGGCCTTTCTCATACTTCGTGATATCCCTTGTCAAGCGCTCGCGCTCGGCGGCCACATCGACAGTGCGTTCGTAGACCACGGCCACATCGAAATCGGCCGTCGAGTGCTTCGCCAGGCCGGGCGCAATCTCTGCCACAAAGCGCATTTCGCTCACGCGCGCCAGCCGCTCCACAATCGCGCTGTTCTCCTGGAGCACGGCCCGCATTCCGGCGCCGGCGCGCACCTCGACCGGCGTGCTCGCCTTCTCCTCGACGCCAATCTCTTTGCGCAGCGCGCGGACTTCGACAATCAGGCTCTGCAGCCGCGCCATATCGGCCTGCGCAGCCACATCCGCCGGGTTTTCCGACGCCTGCGGATAGCGGGTCAGCGCAATCGACTTCGCCGGCGGATTGCCGTCGTAGACCGCGGGCCAGATCTCCTCGGTGATGAACGGCATGAACGGCGAAAGCAGGCGCAGCGCCGTTTCAAAGACCTGAACCAGCGTGTTGAGCGCGGCGCCGGTACTCGCCTTGTCTGCCGTTTCCGAAAAATCCAGCCGCAGCTTGACGATCTCCAGATACCAGTCGCAAAAGCTGCCCCAGAAGAACTGATAGATGGTATTCGCCGCATCGTCGTAGCGGTAGTTTTCCAGCGACTGATTGACCTTGGCCGCCGTGGCGTTCAGTTCGGCTACAATCCAGCGCGTTTCAAGCGGATCGCCGTCGGCCGCAACCGGCATGGAGCCCAGCGCGGCCAGATCGACCGCGATGCCGATCTCCGCGGCCCGGTCCACGTTCATGAACAGGAAGCGCGCGGCATTCCAGATCTTGTTGGCAAAGGCGCGGTAGCCCTCGGTGCGGGCCACGTTGAAGGCGATGTCGGTGCCCGGCGAGGCCATCGAGGCCAGCGTAAACCGCACCGCGTCCGTCCCGTACTGCTTCACGATCTCGATGGGATCGACCACGTTGCCCTTGGTCTTGGACATCTTCTCGCGGTTGGCGTCTCTGACAAGGGCGTGAATATAGACTTCGCGGAACGGGACTGAATCCGCCAGCGAGCGCTTCGATCCGTCCGGCATCGGCACGTCGCCCGCGAACCAGCAGCCCAGCATAATCATGCGGGCCACCCAGAAAAACAGAATGTCGAAGCCGGTAACCAGCAGGCTGGTCGGGTAAAAGGCGTCGAAATCGGCGCGATTCTCTTGGGTAATATTCGGCCAGCCGAAGACCGAAACCGGCAGCAATCCCGAGGAGAACCACGTATCCAGCACGTCGGTCTCCTGCGTAATCTTTTCCGAGCCGCAGTGAGCGCAGGCCGTGGGATCGATGCGCGCCACGGTGATTTTATGGCAGTTGGCGCAGTGCCACGCCGGAATCCTGTGGCCCCACCAAAGCTGCCGCGAGATGCACCAGTCGTGAATGTTCCGCATCCACTCGAAATACGTCTTGCCGTACTGCTCCGGCGTGAAGCGGATGGCGCCCGTTTCGACCGCCTCGATGGCGCGGTCGGCCAGCGGCTGAATCTTGACGAACCACTGCGTCGAAAGCCGCGGCTCCACAACCGTCTTGCAGCGGTCGCAGTGGCCCACGTTGTTGGTGTGGTCCTTGATCCCCGCCAACAGGCCCTGTTCTTCCAGGTCGGCGACAATCTTCTTGCGGGCAACATAGCGGTCGAGTCCCGCGTAGGCGCCGCCTTCGGTATGGATGTGGCCGGTCGCATCCATCACGTTGATGGAGGGCAGATGGTGCCGCTCGCCCAGGGCAAAGTCGTTGGGATCGTGCGCCGGGGTCACCTTCACCGCGCCGGTGCCGAAGTCGCGGCTCACCCACTCGTCCAGAATGATGGGAATCTCGCGGCCCACCAGCGGCAGGCGCAGCCTCTTGCCGTGCAAATGCAGGTAGCGCTCGTCCTCGGGGTGAATCGCGACCGCCACGTCGCCGAGCATGGTCTCGGGCCGCGTGGTGGCTACGGTAATGAACTCGTCCGAATCTCGTCCAAGATCATCCAGTACCGAGTACCGAATCTCCCACAAATGCCCCTTCTGCTCCTCGTGAACCACTTCGAGATCGCTGATGGCGGTCTGGCAGCGCGGGCACCAGTTCACGATGTACGCGCCGCGATAGATGAGCCCCTGCTCGTGCAGCCGGACGAAGGCCTCGCGCACCGCGACCGAGAGGTTCTCGTCCATGGTGAAGTACTCGCGCTGCCAGTCTACCGAGGCGCCCAGGCGCTTCATCTGGTCCAGGATCGCGCCGCCGTAGTGGCGCTTCCACTCCCACACGCGCTCGACAAAGGCCTCGCGGCCAAGCTGCTGGCGGCTCTTGCCTTCGCTGGTCAGTTGGCGCTCGACCATCATCTGCGTGGCGATGCCGGCATGGTCGGTGCCCGGCAGCCACAGCGCGCGGCGGCCGGTCATGCGCCGCCAGCGGGTCAGGATGTCCATCTCCGTCTGGTTGAGCATGTGGCCCATGTGCAGGCGTCCGGTCACGTTGGGCGGCGGCAGCAGAATGGTAAAGACCTCGCCCGATGGGCGTTGGCCGGCGTCGCTTGCGGAAGCGGATTCAGGGGCCGTCTGGGCGAAGAGATTCTCGCGCACCCAGTATTCGGCCCAGTGATCTTCGATGGCGGTGGGATCGTACGCTTTTGGCAGTTCGTGAGGCATGGGGGTTATTTCCGAGCCCCCGGGGTCTGCACAAAAGCCGCTCCAGAGAGGGTTTCGAGCGTGGGGACCACCCCTCACTTTACCAGATGCGGGTCAAGGGGCCCGGCGGCGCAATCGGAGCGGATTCCCGCCAGAATGTTTCCGGGCCGGCGCGAATCCGCCTTACTTTGCCGTCGTTGAGGAGCGCTTTGGCAACTCGACCTGCACAAATCGGGGGAAGTAGAGACTCATATCCGCAGCAACTTTTTTGTCGTCGCCGTTTGCGGCATACGTCACAATCAGGTCCGCCCCGCGCAACTCGGGATGCGACTTGCCGGCATAGACAAAGGCGTCGTGCGCATCGGATTCAGGCGGACGGTAAATTTTCTGCGGCTCACTCCACGGCCCCTCAAGGCGGGGCGCATGGCGCATCACAATGTCGGTGGCTCCGAAGCCCTGGCTGTTGATCTCAAGAAAGCCGCCGCGAGGATCGCGTTGCAGACTGGACTCTGTTCCCACCGCGCGCATCAATGGCCGGCGCTTCGATGGCGCGGCTTGCCAGTCACTTCCTGTCCACCATTCCAGGCCATCGAGTTGACC
The DNA here is from genome assembly GCA_049515995.1 of Occallatibacter sp. Taxonomy (GTDB): domain Bacteria; phylum Acidobacteriota; class Terriglobia; order Terriglobales; family Acidobacteriaceae; genus Telmatobacter. Next base: position 48,310 of record JBEKTO010000038.1, read on the forward strand.
CAGGCGCGCAGCCTCAACGCTCCCCCGCGCCAGCAAGAGATCATGCTCCGGCTCGCTGGTGCCGAGCAGATACACTTGGCCACCCTCGCGCAAGGCCGCCGTGGCCAGGATCACATTGCCGGGATCTTCCGCGATCTTCCTCAGAGTCCATGCCGATGGCTCCTCGTCGGGATTGTCAACCTGATAGGCCTCCCAGCCAGCCAGCTTGAATCCGAGGGAATTTTTTGCGGAGTCGGGAACAAGGCGCGTGCAAAACACGATTAACGTGCGGCCGATGCGGATACCCGAGGCGGGCCACTTCCAGACTTGACCTTCTGACGGGAAAATCTCAGAGGGCTCGGCCCCGCGGGTCCGCCAGTAGAACTTCATCGAGGCATGAGACGGGTCATAACCGGTTTGAACGGCGACCGTGTTGCGAACGAAGGCAGCGCTCGCCCGGGAATCGCCCGGCTTGCGGGCAACAAACGTGTCCCCGAAGAGCCAGAGCACACGACCGCGGCCAAGATCGATGGAAAACGCGGCGTCCGCGCCCAGCCAGCGCGGGTCGGAGTGAAACAGCTTGTCCGCTTCAGGCCAGGCCGTGCCGGTTTGCGCGCAAACTCCGCTACACATAGCCAGAAGCAGCATAGGGATACAGCAAACCGCAGAGATGAGCCAACGGGAGCCCGTGGCGCGGCGGGGCATCTTCCACCACGGTTTGAGGCCGGTGAGCATGGCAATAGAATAGCTGCCGCGAGGACTTTCGGCTTTTTCGCTTTTCGGCAGCGACTCCCGATGGATGACAGGCGAGAGCTGTTCCGCAACGAACACACGCTTCCTGGCGCGGAGCGAGACGGCATCCTATTGAGAAAAATGTTGCAGGACGGTTGTCCGAAATGAAAAGGCCGTACCCGGCAAGGGTGCGGCCTTCTTTCCTGGGTTTCAATCATCTGTCTAGAACGGGTTGATCTTGCCCAGACCCTTCTTCTTTTTCTTCTTGCTGGAGGACTCGTCGCTCAGGTCGGCCTTGGGCTTCTTTTTCTTGTCGCCAGCCGCGGCGGCGGGACTCGAGCCAGACTTGACCTCATTCACCTGGTCGGGGGCCTCGGCGGGCTTCTCGGCGGCGGGTAGCGCGGTGCTCACGGGTCCCACCGGCTTGATGACGGCGTTGGGATCGGCGGCCGCAGGCGCGTTGGGAGCGCTCACCACCTGGACGCCTACGCCGTTACCCTCCGGCTTCTCAAGCTGCAGGGGCGCCGTCGAGGGCTGATCGCTGCGAGGCGGCTCGTTGGGGCCGAGGGGCGCAAGAACGGCGGGGGCCGAGGCAGGCTTGCCGGCGTTGATCGCCTCGGAGTAGAGCGCAATGTTCTGTTTGGTGATATCCGGCGCCAGGGTCCGCTTCGGGTCGGCCAGACTCGGTTCGCCCACATGCACCGCTTCCACCACCTGCGGCGCGTGTGTCACCAGCCCGAGAGTCTTGTTGGTAAAGCGCAAGGGCTGACGGCTGCGTTCTTCGGCGTCGTTCTCGGCCACGGCCTCCTGGCTGGGCTCGGGGACGGGGCGGTTCATGGCCACCAGCCGGTCGCGGGCATCCTCAACATGCGGAGCCATCGGATAGCGGGTAATTACCCTGGCGTAGGCCGAGGCGGCCTTATCCTGGTAAACCGCGCGCAAACGCTCCCGCACGGCCGGGGGCAGGTTGGTCGCCATTTGAATCGCGTGCGCCTCGCCGGCATAGGAATCGCCAATGCCCAGCAGCGCCTGGTCGCTCTTCGAGTACAACGGGAAGGTATCCACCACTGTTTGCAGGCGCGCGATGGCGGCGGTGAAGTTCTCGCGGCTCTCATAGTAGAGGCCGACCTGCGTCTCCCGTTCGCCCAGAACCTCCTGCACATTGCGCAGCTTCTGCTTGGCCCGTGGCACCAGCGTCGAGTCGGGGAACGAGTTGATCATGCTCCGGTACTCCTGCTCGGCGGCCTGCGCGTTGGCATAGTCCCGGTCAGGCTTCTCCATCTGCTGGTAATAGATGTCGGCCACCTTCATCTGCGCTTCGGCTGCCTCGGGCGCATTGGGGAAGAAGGTGATGAAGTCCTTGTACTCGGCCTCGGCCTGGGTATAGGCCGCGGTGCCGCCTTCCTTGAACCAGGTGTCACCCACCGCCAGCTTGGCGCGCATCCGGTACTCCGACTCCGGATACGTGTTCAGCATCGTCTGCAGGTCGAGCCGCGCCACGTCGAAGCGGCCCTTTTTCATGGCGATCATGGCCTTGTCGTAGAGCTCCTTGTCGGGCTGCTTGGAGTTCACGTTGGCCAATGGGTTGGCGCTCAAGTCCTGTTTCTTCTTGTGCGGGGACTTCTTGATAGCGGCCTGGGCCGAAACTCCCCCAAGCACCACAACCGCCAGAGCCACCGCGGCAATCTTCTTCGACAACCGGTTCATACCACCTCATTGCGGCAGTGCCTGCGCACAGGCCAAACGCCTCTTACAGATTCTCTTGAATCTTACTCGTTCTACGCGGTTACCGGCTTGCCGGCGGCTTCACGGGCCGCAGCCAGCAGAGCCCGTGCATCTCGCTCCGGTTGGCCGGCGCCGAAAACGGCATTGCCCGCCACCAGCAGGTCCGCACCTGCTTGGACGATGCGCCCCACCGTGTCGTGAGCCACGCCGCCGTCCACCTCGATTCTAAATGCCAGCCCCAGTTCCTGCCGCAATTGGGCCAGCCGCCGAATCTTGCCCACCGAAAAACCGATGAACTCCTGCCCGCCGAAGCCCGGATTCACGCTCATGATCAGCACATGATGCACCATGGGCAGAATTTCCACGAGCAGATCGACCCTGGTTGCCGGATTCAGCACCACTCCCGGCTTCATGCCATGGTGGGCAATCAGTTCCAGCGAACGGTGCAGGTGCGTGCAGGCTTCGTAGTGCACGCTCACCCAATCGGCTCCGGCCTCGGCAAAGGCGGGAATGTATTTGTTCGGGTTCTCGATCATCAGGTGGCAGTCCAGCGGCAGGCGGGTGGCCCGGCGCAGGCTCTTCACCACCGGCGGCCCAATCGTGATGTTGGGCACAAAATGCCCGTCCATCACGTCCACGTGGATCGCCGTTCCGCCGCCCCGCTCCGCCGCGGCAATTTGATCCGCCAGATGGGCGAAATCCGCCGACAAGATGGATGGAAGAAGCTCAACCATGGGATTCCAGTGACTTTCTCCTTGCCCGGTCAGTGTATCAGCGGCGGGCGGACCGGAGTCTGCGATCTGCAGCAAAGCTAGGAGCCCGAGGCCGGAGGCTTGAACCCGCTGGCAAACACCCGTCCCACCCCGCGCACCATCGCCTTCACCGGCCAGCGGCCATCGGCGCCGGAAAAGAAGATTTCGCCGGTTCGCCGCGCCTCGGGCCGGTAGTACCAGCGCTTGAGCAGCGCCAGATGTCCCTGGCGCAGGGTCGCCGCCGGCGCGCCCGAGGGTTCTGCCAGCCCCGCCAGCGCCGCCTCCATGCGCCCTTCCAGCAAGCCGTGCGGAATCTTCACCGGCGCGGCCATGCCGGCTGCGGGTGCGGCCTCGTCCAGGGCAGTTTCAGGCGCCGGAGCCTCGGGCACAGCTTCGATCGCCATCGGCTGGGCAAAGAGCGACGTGGAACCCGACTGCTCGTTCTGGATTCTCATACCCAAAGTCGAAAAGCCGGCCGGGCCACGCAAACGGGCATTTTCAAAAAGGAAAACAGCCACCTCGTCCGGATTGGCCGAAGCCTGCAGAATCACCGCGCGCAACTGGCTGAGCGGGCGCACCAGCTCGGCCGCCAAGGCGCGCACGCTTTCCACCCGTTGCACCTGCGCGTGCAGCGCCGCCGCCGTCTCAAACTCCAGCTTCGTCGAGGCCTCGTCCCGCTCGGTGCGCAGTGTCACCAGCCGGCTCTCGCCGCGCGTGGCCAGAAAGCTCTCCACCGCCGCGGCCTCCTCGCCATAGCGCTCGTCCGTGCAGCCCTGGTAGCAGGGCGCAAGGCACATTTTCATCTCCGAATACACGCAGCCCGGATGGCTGGGATTGGGGTCCAGATCCTCCGTGCAGCGGCGCAGCAGAAAGAGCTTGAGAGCCTCGTCGGCGAACCGCTCCGCGGCCGCCCGCGAGGCGAACGGCCCGTATGCCCATTCTGCCTCGCGCTGGCTGGGCCGGTGTGTCACCACGATGCGCGGATAGGGATTGCCGCCCAGGAAGCGCACAAAGGCCGGGTTCCGCAGATGCATCCGCTCCAGGGCTTTGGAGCCGTAGATTTCTTCCAGAAGAGAAAACTGGGCAAGCAGACCCTCGAATTCTGAGCCGGTCAGCCGCCACTCGATGCGCCGCACCCGGCCCGCCAGTTGCAAGCGCCGGGGATGCTTGGCCGAGGGCTGCAACAGCCGCTCCAGCCGTCCGCGCAGGTTCGGAGTCCGCCCGATGTACGGCTCGTAGTGCGCCTCGGCCCCATAGAGCGCATAGACCGCCGTGGCATACGGCAGTTGCGCCAGCGCGGCCTTGGCGTCGGCCGGGTCGAAGGGAACGGATTGCATCGGCGCGGCCATCTCTCTTCAAAGAGCCTTTCCTAACGCATTGCGCACTGAAGCGTGCGGGCCTTACAGTCTGCGGAAAAACTACTGCTTGAGCACGCTTTGTAACAGGGCACGACTTCAGTCGTGCCGCAAACCGCTGAAAATAAGCGACGGGCTTTAGCCCCTGAGGGATTGCGAGGTGAGCTTACGGTACCCACCTTGAATATAATCAATCATATTTTGATCGGGGCGAGAATGAGCGACGCCAGATTTGTGCTTACCAGAGTCAGCGGTGCACCCGTCACGACAAGCGAACTGCTTGCCGACATTCAATTCGCTTCAGCCGCTGCTGGGACGAGAATCCTCTCCCAAGCGTTGTACTCGAAATTTGGAAAGTATGACCCGAGCACAGTATCGCGGCGTTTTGGTTCATGGAACAAGGCCCTTGTTGCTTCCGGGCTAGAACTCGCGAATGAAATCAATTACTCCGACGAACGTCTTTTCGAGAACCTGATGCAATTGTGGGAGCATTATGGCCGGCAGCCCCGGAGAGCAGAATTAGCAAGATCGCCTTCACTGATTTCCCAGGGGCCTTATAAGCGCCGCAGTAGTGTCCGGTTAAATCCTATTGCTCCGTCTGTAACCCGTTCTTCCATCGCGAGTTGTGGCGATTTTCGTCTGTCCACGATTTGAATTGGGTCTCGCCCTTTTACCCTGCCAGCAGTG
>JBEKTO010000039.1:0-39256 GCA_049515995.1 Occallatibacter sp.
CGCAGGCTGAAGGGCTTCCGCCGCATCTTCTCCAGATTCGAAAAGCTCGATGTGGTCTTCCTCGCCTTTATCAATTTCGTTTTGATCGTCGAAGCCCTTAGATAGTGTTAACACGCCCTAGTCTCGCCTTAGCGGTGGCGCCTTTCTTCCTCCCGCTGACCCACCTGGAACGCATAAGATTGATTGGGTGGTCATAAAACTTCCAAATAACGAGTGAAAGCCCAGAAACCAGTACCCAAGCCACAGCCATATAAGCGATCCTATGTAACATTCCGCCCGGATGCGAGGCTATCCACATAAAAGCAGTCCAGTGAAGCAGATAAACTATATAGGAGAGGTCGGCAAACATTCCATCCGCCCTGAATCCTTTTTGTCTCGTTGTATAGATCGCATACGGCATGGTCAAAAGGGCCAATGCCACATTAGCGTGCCGCGTGTAAATAGAGAGCGGCCCGGGATGCTCTCCAACCAAGAGAATCCCCCGCCACGGGGAAGCGAGACAGAGCACGACCGCGAGCGCGATTGCGCCCAGAAAGAAAATAACCAATCTGCCTGAGGGGCGCCAGTCGACGGAAGCGGCAGTCATACCAACGACAAAAAACACCAGGTAGCTCACAAGCGTGACTGGATTGTGCAGAAGAAAGGAAGCCAGAGAGGCGGCGGCTATTGCCAGCAGAAACCAGGCCGCGACCGCCTTGCGCCGTGCAAGATAGACCGCGATGAATGGCGCAATCAGATAAAACTGCATTTCTATATCCAACGACCAGGCTGAACCCACCGGTTGCTCCCGCATGGTACTGTAGCCAAGAATGAAAAGATTCGACACAATGCAATGTATTCGATCAGGACCGTCCAGGTAGCTCGCGAGAGTGCCGTGGAAATACAAGAACAGCAGCGTAATCGCCGTGACGAGCCAGAATGTCGGCAACAATCGCCAGGCGCGTGAAACTATATATGTAAGATATGGCTGCCGTGTTGCGGAGTATCTTCCAGTATACATTTTGTATATCCAGAATCCGCTGAGACAGAAGAACACAAGTACCGCGGAGCCGCCGACGGCGAAACGCGTGACATGATGCACGAATACCATGAGCGCCAGGAACAGACGGAATAGTCCGGGACCGGTGATTCTCTTTAACATCTCTAGTTTCAAGCTCCAGTTTTATCGGGATTGGTTGCGACTGACCTGCGCCAGCCAGGATTTCCATTTTCCCTTATCGTGTGTTCACAACGAGGACACCCAATCTAAAGTACCGGAAGGTCTCTGAAGAAGTGCTTCTCGTGGACTAACCCTATCGCGGTTTCGCCCGCTCGCCTTTCACGCCCTCAGATGGTAGCGCGCCTGACGCCAGCGAGGATTCAGAGTAGGCGCCGATTCAGCAGGAACCTCGGCTCGCTTCAGCGCCGCCAGGGAAAAGGCGACACTGATCACCATGAACCCTTGTTCCGTCGGCTGCTCCAGTACACCAATTGCCAGAGTGAGAAGCGTCAACGGAACCAGCAGCCAGGCAAGAGGTTGATGATCGCGTATTCGTGAGAGCGCCTTAACTATGATCATCAATTCCAGTATCCCGCGAAACAGCATGAATGAAAAACCCAAAGGCGGACCAAATTCAGTGGCAACGCGAGCAAATTCATCTTCTCCGGCCAGGAAAACCTGGGTACCGGTCAGCAGCGTCGAAGCCATGTTGGAACCGTAGCCCATCCCGGCGCCAAGCCAGTTGCTCATAAGATCCTGGTTTTCTATCATCGCCGTGATTGGGCGCACAGCACGCCACATAAACGAATGTTCCAAGTTTCCCTCACTTCCGGAGGCCTCGGTGAATCGTTCGGAGAGACTGGCGGATGCATCGGAAAAAACCGGCAAGAATGTGACCAGAACAGACACAACCAACAGTGGCACGATGATTTTGAGAGAACTCGCAAACTGGGATACTCCGAACATCGCTGCCGTTGCCACGCATACCACTACCCCCCCCAGCAAGAACACCAGTGTCCGGCTCCCGGTAACCGGAACCGAAAGAATCAGCGCAAACGCCGCCGCCCATAACAGCCATTTCTTTGCAAACTTGTCATTGACCAGGCCATTGAACATGAATGCCGCGGCCATAGGGAGATAACATGCCGGGCCGACCACAAAGCTAAAGGTGGCTGAAGCTCGCATGTGGGCGCCCGTATAACCCCCTTGTGCAGCGCCCTTGCCTGCGCCCGCGTTCAGAAATGAACCCACCGGTGCAAGGTACTGCGCCGCCTCCAATGCCACCAGCGGTAAGAGAAGCCACAGTGTGCAGACCCCGAACTTGCGCAGGTCCTCCGCGTCGATGTTCTCTCCCATGATGAAGGCAACGGGGAACGGAAGCAGGTAGGAACGCAGTCCATACAGCGCAACGAACCAGGGATTCCCGCCTACGATCATCTGGGCGAAAAACAGGCCCAGCAGTGCGGCGGCAAGAATTCCGGTGACTGCCGACCACTGCCTCGGCCACTTGCGCGTGCGAAGCGCCTCACCGATGATGAGCAGTGCGATCGGATCGCGAACAAGCAGCAGCGGCGCGGAAAATTGCGGCAGAACCCATTTACGCAGCGCGCCTTCAAAAATCAGCAGCAGGAAGTACGCCCAGAAGAGCCGCTTCAACAGCGGCATCCGGGGAGTCACATTCGTTCGGCCTCGCCATCTCGTCAGTGCCATGATGCAACCTTCACAGTTTCCGCCCAGTTTTCACGGTAGGTCTCCCAGGACTGTCTAGCCGCAGTCGTCTCAGCGTTGTGCGACATCTCAGCTAACAACTCCCGGTCGCGGTTGAGGGCATTCAGTCGATCGGCGATCTCGTCCGCGCGGCATATCGGGACAACGAACCCCTCGCATCCGTCACGCACGAACTCGAGCGATCCAGTGTTGGGCGTAACGATCACCGGCAGGCCACATGCCAAAGCCTCCAGCACAACCAGCGCGCAACCTTCCGCAAGGGATGGAAGAACGAGGACGTCCGCTTCCTGCATCAAATCCATAACACCGGAATGGGGCAGGGTCTCGAACCAGCGCCAGCGACTGCAAGCATCGTCCACGCGAGGATTGGCGCTGAATCGTTGACCAACCAGAGTAAGTTCGACCTGCGAACCAAGCCGATCGATCGCATCAAGCAGATATCCGATGCCCTTGCGTTGGGTCAATGCGCCGACGAAAAGAACCTTCAGTGGCCGGCTTGAATCGTATGAGATTCGCTTTTGCCGTCGAATGGCCGGCGCCCCGTAGGAGATCACTCGGACCTTTTCATCCGGGACAACCCCGGCCAGAGTTTGCCGAACGTGTTCGCTTGGAACCAAGACATAGTCTGCGAGAAGAAGTTCTTCGTCCTTCTCCTCCATATGCAAGACCGAATCTCTCAACTTCGGGAGAAGTGCGGCGAATTCCGGATAACGCTCTGCCTCTTCCGACAAGAGCTTGTGCTCCCAATGCCAATAGCTGCTCGGCAATTCGTACAACGCTTTAATGCCCAGCCGTTTGGCCTCGCGGAATGTCTGCAGGGCGCCTCCTTCATAGGCGTACACGGCGTCTGCTTTGATCTCCCGAAGACGCCGCGCCACCGTGTTATCGAATTGGCGGTACATGCCGATGACCGAGAACGGTCGTTCTCCAGAGCAAAGAAGGTCTTCAAGCGGCGTGGACCTGGCGCCGAGCCGGACAATTTCCCTCCAGGGGACAGACTTCATGCGCTCCCTGGGAGCCTCCGCAAAGGACCGCCTCGCCAACTGGGCCCGCAGCCTAGACGGCAGAAACTTGTTCCATTGCGACTCCGGATTCCATGCGATGGCCGTCCAGAATTCCGCTAGCATGTCATGCTCGACGAGACTCCTCAAAGCGTTGCGGACGTTCTGATTGCCCGTCGGATGGGAGATCAGAACGGAGGGCTGGCGTTCCTCCTGCGCGTTGATACCGGCCTGATGGATTGCGGAAGAACTCACCACTTTCCCTCGTCCTCTCGAGCCGGATGGAGATTCCGTTGGGTTTTCATTGTCTTTCCCTTGTCGTTAACTTGCGATTTCACAACACGGAGACAACTCTTCACAAAGTCTTTCGTCCTTACTTTGGCTGCTCTAATGGAACGAAACACCGGGTTGAATCCCCTGTCAGCCAGGAAGATTGCGAGCGACAACGAAAAAGAGTCCCCCAGCTTGCGTAACAATCCCTTGAATACTTCGCGCTCCGCTTCGCTGAACGCGGGGGAATCGAGGGAATTCGCAAACCCAACCGCTCTTCTTCGCATGTTCTTCCTGAGAATCGCGGTGTCCCAGCCGCGCTTGTCATACTCCGGGATCAGGGTTTCCTCATAAATGGACCTAACATTCGAAACTTCTCCCATCGTGCGGGCCGCACGGGTGTTCAGGAGATCGTTCCATTGCCGATAGCTCACGAGCGGCCGTGGAGCATACGCGTTTCCCCAGCCATTGGCCGCGAGCCGGATACAGAGATTCCAGTCTTCACCGGCGCTCCAGTCCGGCGTAGGCAAATAATACTGGGCCTGAGCCAGCGCCGAGGACCGAAATAGCAGAAGGCCGACCGCCACGCGAAAACCCGATGCGCTCCCTTGTAGCGCTTCGTCGGCGGACTCGAACTCCGAGAACCTGCTCAGGCGTCTTACGCGTACGCGCTCGCCGCTTCCATTCATTTCGAAGACGTCGCAATGCGCAAAGCCGGCTGAAGGAAACTTCTCCATTAGAGCGGCCAGGACCTCGACGTACTTGGGTTCCAGGCGGTCGTCCGAATCGAGACGTACGACGAGATCTGTCTTGGGTTGCGCGAGAACCCAACTGAGATTCCTGGAAAGCCCAAGATTCGTGGGCTGCTTGTAGTAGTGGACAATGGCCGACTGCGCGCAGATCTTGGCCATGACCTGCGCGGTTTCGTCGGTGCTGGCATCGTCGGAGACCCATATCTCCTGAATAGGGTAGGTCTGCGCAAGTGCCGAGGCTATCGAGTCGCCGAGGTATTGGGCCTGATTGAACGTTCCGATGCAGATTGCCACAGTGAGCAATCTGTCATCACTGGGAACATCCCGGCGCGCATCGGATACCTCCGTGCACGATCTTGCATCGGATGGCTGAGCTGACGATTGCGAGTGAGTCGCCGCATCGACATGCAACCGATCGCGCAAATACCCACGCAAGGCAGCGGTGGAGCACCATTCCAGTCCGGAAGCCTGGACACCAATTGCAGTTTGCGGACCCGCCGGTAGAAATCCGCCTCCTGGTCCATCCATCTCCTGCAAGATGGATTCCCCAGGAACACGGATCATATCATGCGCGCGATAACACGCAATGCTTCGTTGTCCTTCCCAGTAGAACTTGGGAAACATAGGCAGCCTCTAAAAGGGGGTTGTCGGAGCCTAGCATGGCTTCGCGTTCGAGTCAGTCGAAATGCCCGCTCAGGCTGACCGCAATCAGATTGGATTCCTTCGCGAGCCTTTGAACCGCCAGCCTCCGGCGGTGCGTGCACCAGAATGCAGCTCTCCAAGACATTCCGGTTGCAAAGAACTCGCGGAACAAGCCCTGGGACAACAGCAGCTTGCGCGGATCAATTGAGATCAGCATCACAGGCACCGTGCAGATCCTAAAGGATGACAACTGAGCACCTACCGGTAGTTCTCACGGCAATATGAGATCAACTCTTGCCGCCCCAATATCTTATCCGCCAAGACTTCCGCGTTCCTGAATAAATACCGGCCGAATACCCGCAAAATCATTGCTTCAAGCTGCAGTCTCGCAAGAATGAGAGTCCGTACCAAGCTCGCATTCCATAGGAGTTCATGCTTGCGAAGAAGGTACCATCGAGCCTTGTAGAAGTGAAGTACTCGACGTCTCTGCAGTATGGGCGTTCCCAACCCCTTATGGAGGACCTTAATCGAAGTATCTGCTGCTATTTTCCATCCGCACCTGCGTAGCCTCATGCTGTAGTCCAGATCAACATCATTGAAGCCGAACTGCGCGTCAAATCCGCCGACCTGAGCATAGGCCTCGATGCGCGTTGCCATGCAGGCTGAAATCGCACAGAGGTTGGAAGGCTGTGGCGCTCTCCGTGGAAGCCGCGCGTAAAGTTGTTGCCCAAGTATCAGGCTCCACTGATTCGGTTCGCTGTAGAACGACTCTGTCGGTAAGCCGTTTTGGTCCTGAGCCATGAAACCCAATAGACCCAGACGTCCATCCCGCCCAAATTGTTCTCGAACTCGAGCAGCGAAGGGCGTCAGTGGACAAGCATCGGAATCGAGGAGCACAACGATATCGCTCTTCATGCTGGCAAACGCCACGCCTAGCGCACTGGCATATCCACGGTTAGCGCCGCCGCGAATGAGCCGTATGCGAGGATCGATTTCATTCGGTGGGGAAGTCGGGGAGCCATCGTCGAAAAGAACATACTCTGTTATCTCTCCGGACTCGAGGCTGATGGCAGCATTCAAACAACGCAGAGCGAGACCCCAAGTGTTATAGTTCAGCACCAGGAAGCCAATTGAAAGTGGTTGCCGATGAACGGAAAGATTGATGTCTTGAATCACGGGACTACCGCCCATATAGCCTCACTCCAGTCAATCGAAATCGGCTTGGCAGATCGTGGTACTCCTGCTGGTCCCAAAGCGAACGCCCGCCAGAGACGCTTACTGATTTGCACTCCGGTAGGTCACGACCTGGGTGGTGATGCCAAGAGCGGAGCTTATTGCCTGCTCGATCGCAATCTTGCCGGTACTCGTGGGGATGTACAGAATATCTCCGTCCTTCAGGGCCACGTCAGGAGCCCTGCCCTTTTCAATCAGATTGACGGCGAGGACGATATCTTCCTTCCTGCCACCCTCAACGGCGCGCACAAGATGTACGCGATTCAATGCCGCGGCATGGCCGCCGCCCCCGGCCAGCGCCATGGCTTCCTCCACCGTTAGCGCGGCGCGGCCCTCGAGATTGAAACCTCCGGAATGGTTGACGTCGCCAAGCACGTAAACGATGCCAGCTCTGGGAATCGCAATCGTGTCGCCCGGGAATAGCTGGACGCGCGGAATCTCGGGAACGAGAGCCGCCGGGTTGTAGCCGACCGTGACCGGATTCCCCGGATCGCTTCTACGCGTGATGATCAATTTCGAGGCGGCGCTTGGCAGGATTCCTCCGGCAGAGGTGATCACGTCATTGAGCAGGCGAACCCCCAGTGCGGGGTACACACCTGGCAACTTCACCTCGCCGGTGACAGTGATTCCCTGGGTCGCATACTCAGAGATGAAGACCGTGGCGTGGGAGTGGGCAGGCTCGAGTATCTCGGCTTTGACGTAGCGCTCCTCGACGATAGTTCCCGCCTCTTCCGCGGTCGCGCCCTCCACGCGCACGCGGCCGAGAAGCGGAAGGGTGATGTCTCCCTTCTCATCGACCCGGAAGTGGCCGGACAGTTCCGGGTCATCGAACATGGTTATTTCAACCAGATCTCCGGAACCGATGGTCAGCGGCGGAGAATTCGGCGCGGGGTTGACGGGTTGCTGGGCAAGACCTGCACCCGTTTGCGCCAAGAAAAATGCCGCAATTGCAGCCACGTATGCGATTGTCTTGGCCATGTTATTCTCCCTTCTCCTTTTCCTCATCCTCATATCCGTAGGCCTTGTCCGAATACGGCCCGCGGTCGCGATACCCATACCCATAGTTGTATCCGTACATGCCGTAGCGATACGTATAGAAGTTCTCCAGCCGCATATCGACATCGTTCACAACCACTCCGGCGAGTGGCGCATTGATCCGCCAGAGAAGATCGCGCGCGCGCAGCAATGCGCGCTTGCGAGTCATACTCGCGCGGGCAACCAACACGACCGTATCCGCAAGCACCGCCAACGCTTGCGTGTCTGACACGGCAAGCACCGGGGCGGTGTCAAGCACCACACGGTCGAAGTCCTGCATCCATTGACGCAACTGCTCCTCCATGCGATTGGAAGAGAGCATCTCGGCTGGATTGGGTGGCCGCGGTCCGGTCCCAAGCACATGCAGGGTAGGCAGTTCCGGTAGCGGAGCGGGCAGATCTCTGTGGGCTGTCGGCTGAGCCAGCACGGTAGACAGGCCAAGGCTCTTGTCCACCAAACCAAACACCCGGTCAAGGCTTCCACGGCGAAGGTCCGCGTCCACCAGCAGAACCCGTTCGCCGCGCTGCGCAAGCACGATTGCACAGTTCACGGCGGTAGTCGTTTTGCCTTCGCCCGGGAAGGCGCTGGTAAAGACGATCACGCGCGGCGGCTTGTCGATGGAAGAGAGTAATAGAGAACTGCGCAGACCGCGATAGGCCTCGGCGCCGACCGACTTAGGATTGTTCAAGGCGGTCAACTGCTGACGGAAGCGGAGGATATCTGGAAGTACGTCTTCCGGCTCGTCGTACTTGTGTTTTCCCGGCTCGCTCGATATGTGCGGAATGGTCGCAAGCGAGGCCAACATGGACACAGTTTCGACTTCTTCCGATGTTTGCAGCCGATCATCAATCGATTCGACCATGAATGCAAGTACGGCTCCACCAAGGAGCCCGCCAAGCAACCCCAGCAGCAGGCTCAGGGTTTTCCTCGGCGCCACGGGGATGAAAGGAACCTGCGCTCGGTCGATAACCGTGATGTCCGTCGCCGACAGTCCAGCCATCACACTGGCCTCTTTCAACCTCATCTGCAGAGCGTCGTAGAGATCGCGATTCAGTTCCGCTTCGTGGCGAAGGATTGTATATTGAGCCTCATTCTCGTTCAGGCGGTAGGCGTCTTCCTCCTGCGCGCTCAGACGCTTGCGCAGCATCTGTTCCACGCGCAGCGAGCCGTCGTACTCATCGTGTACCTGGCGCTGTGCAAGTTTCACCTCGCTGTCAATACTGGCCTGGACCTTGTCTATCTGCGCCTTGAGTTCCTGCATTCTGGGATGGTGTGCACCATATTTGGAAGTGAGTTGCGCGCGTTCGGTTTGCAGAGCGGTGAGTTGGTTACGGAGATTACCCAACTCGGGATTGTCGCCCATTAGCGCCACCATATCCGGATCCTGAGTTTCAAATTCGCGCATACGCGCTTCCTTCATGATGCGGTCTGCCTCGGCAGATTCCAGGTCTCCGCTGATCTGGGCAAGGTTTTGCATCGTAAGATTCGAGGTCTCGTCGGTTCCCGTTCCTACGATGTTGTGTTCCTTCTGATAGTCGGCGAGCCGGCGTTGCGCATCCGAGGCTTCCTGCTTTAGGCCATCGAGCTGTGTCTGCAGCCAACTGGACACATGCATGGTGCGGTCAAATTTTGACCGCAGATCTTCATCGATATAGGTTTCAACCAGTTTATTCACCACTTCGGTCGCCAGTTTCGGGTCGTTGTTGCGATAGCGAATCTCGACCATCTGCGTCCCGCCCACGGCACGAACGACCAACCCGTTCTTGATGAATAAAATCAGCGCGCGCCGCTCCCCCGGCGAAAGCTCTGCGGAAGAAGGAGGTTCGGGGGCGCTGCCCTCTTTATGGGCGGCAGCGCGCACCTTGGCAATGAGATCGAGGCTCTGTGCGGTCTGAAGGATTACCGATTCGCTCTGAAGAATAAGTATCTGCGTCTGCAAGGCGGCGGGGTTTTGCCCGCTTTCTCCCTCTTCAACCAAACTCTGCAGCCCGATATTGGGCGCACGGTTCGGATTGATCTCAATGCGCGAGACGCTCTCATATACCGGCTTGGTTCGGAATGCGTAGAATGCCGCCGCGGCAATAGAGATGCTTGTGATCCCCAGGATGATGAAGCGCTGTTTCATCAGGACACGCCACACATCCATCAGGGAGAGCCGGTCATCTGCGACAACAACGGTCGCCCGGCTATGAACTGTGTGGCCGGCTTGCGGCTCGGGCTGAGATTCAAAGGACATTTGTGCTCCTAAGTTTGCTTGATACGCGTTCAAACTGCCATTGCAGCGTCAGCCCCGAGGTATGCTTCGGACCGATCGGGATTGTGCATTCGCAAAGGTTCTGCACAGTGGCGGGTCAGTGAGATTCTAAGAAAATCTGGAAAGACTGCGAAACCCCGGCAAGTACGCAACCTCAGATGAAGCCGGAGGAATTGCCGCGCCAATTGTGCGCGGCACACGGGCGTTAACGGCTCTCCGCAAAGCCTAAGTATCGAGTTCCGCGGAAGTGAACAACTGGTTGATGACCATCGCAGTGCGGCACATGGCGTACCGCGCAACGAACGAGGGCCGCGCGCGGGCAGCCATGGCGTCGCGATCTGCCGGTAACAGATCGAACCAGCGGCGCAGCAGACGTTCAGTGCCTTCGAGCGTGTCGGCGGCGACGAGGCCCACGCCGTCGCCCTCGATCTCCCGCCAGATATTCACCTGATTGCTGATGAGCACCGGGCGTCCCACGGCGAGAGCTTCGACCACCGCGATACCGAAGTTCTCCTGGTGAGACGGCAGGATAAAGGCATCGCAGGCTCGCAGCGCTCCCCATTTCAGATCGCCGCCAAGGAGGCCGGGCCAATGCACTCTGGCAGCAATGCCGAGCTTTTTGGCCTGGCGCTGAAGACTTGCCTGCATTCCCATTTGGTCGGTGCCGGCAATCACGAGGTCCGCTTCCGGAACCGAAGACGCAATCTTCGCAAATGCCTTGATAAGGAGATCGCAGCCCTTCTTCTCGTGGATGCGGGCGAGAAACAGGAGGTAGGGGCGGCCGCGAAGCTCCGGCAATTTGCCGTAGAACGCCTCGATCTGCTCGGCAGGACTTCCCCTGTGCACCTTTCTGCGCTCCTCAGAATCTATCCTGCGCTCCTGGGGATTTTTTCTACGCTCCTCTGGATCGGTGATCCCATACGGGACGACTACGCTATTCCACTTGCTCGGGCGGAAGCTGGTCAGCGCCAGTTCCCGCTCCACTTCGGTGGTGAAGAGGACCGCCGTCGCATCGTGAAGGACGGCATGCTGTATGGGCCAGTAGAGCATCTTCTTGAGGTGCTTGAGTGGGTACTCTCGGTTAAACCAGGGATCGAGTGCGCCATGAGCAAAGACCCCATAGGGCTTTCCAGCGCGGCGCGCGGCGAAACGAAGGGCGACACCGGGAAAAGACCATATCCCGTTCATGACCATGCCGTCGAAGCGAACTGCATTGTCGTCCAGCCAGCGCCAGAGCCGCGGAGAATATGCATACCTGCCCAGAAAAGACTGGCCGAGAGCATGCACTGGGCAAGAGATGCCTGCCAGGAAGGTCTCACCCGGATTGTCCAGGCAAACCACCTCGATCCCAGCGCCGACTTCGAGATAGGCGTTTACAAGCTGGCGCACGGCCTCGGGCGGGCCTCCGTACTCCGGGGAAAGGCTATCGATGATGTGAAGGATGTGCATGCAGATCGCGAAGACGGTTGTATTTCTGAGCCGGTGAGCATCGCTTCAGCCGGAGAATCCATTGCCGGCGTTCATTCGGGTGGTTCTACTGAAATGCCGCATGAGTCCGCGTAAACCTTGAACATCGCCTCTGAGCCGGACCCATCGCACAAAAACACTCGATGAAGGGAACGGTGGCTCAGAATGATGGCGATCAGGGCGAGAACAAGGGACTTGGCGCTGGTGCAGCGCAACTCGCCCTTGCTCATCCACGGCTCCAGATAACGGGCAACCACCTCGACCAACTCGCCCAGGTGCCTGCGTAGCAGCGGGTCGATATCCTCGCCCAGCTCGAGAGCGCTGTACTGCACAAGGCGCAGAAGCTCGGGTCTGTAGGTCAGGGTGGCCGCTAGCAGTTCGAATGTGCGCGCGAGCGCCATCTTTCCGCCGCGTGCCTCCGCAATCCGGGCCAGCAGGTCGCCCCGCAGCTTCACCTGCTGCAACTCCGCATCGAGCACCGCTACATAGAGGTCGCGCTTGCGCGGATAGTGCCGGTAGATGGTGACCTCATTGACTCCCGCCCCCGAGGCGATGTCGCGCGTGCTGACGCCGTTGTAGCCAAAACTGGCAAAGAGGCGCGCAGCGCTAGCCAAAATGCGCGCCTCGGCATCGCCTTTCAGGGGATTGGAGATTCCAGTCATGTGGGCTTTCCAGCGCGAAACCAGAGTAGAAATGTCCTTGCGGAGAGTCTTTAGTTCGGCCTTTCGTTAAGGAAGAAGCCGCTTCAATGCCTTCCATCGCGGCAAAGGCACCCGATCAAGGGTGGGCCCGTTGACCCACTGTGAGCAGGGGATGCAGCTCGACGAGCCGCAGTTCAAGCCTGGATCGCAGCGTATCGATCGAGGCATCCGGCCGCGGAGCGGGCAGTCGGTTCCGGCGACAACCGTCAAAGCGCCGGGCAGATCCAGCACGCACACGCGTTTGGCCCGTTCGAACTAGACAAAGATGTTACCGGAAAAGTGCGGAAGATCAAGAGTTACCTTCGAGCCGTCGCTCTATTTGCATTTCGATCAATCGAAGGGAAGACAAAACTGAATTTACCTCTGGCTCAAGTGCGGGGCAACGCGCCTTGCGTGGCGAGAAGAGGCGCAGACGGCAGACCATTTCAACGCGAGCGGTGCGCCGGACATGCAATCCCGCGTAGAACTGCGCACAGGCCTAAGACTCCAATGTGCGCTTATTGCAAGGCTTCGCCCTCCTCACTTGGGTAAGGTGTTTTCCACACTTTCCTCGGTCAAAGGAAGAGGACCGTGAACAAATTGAATTGCGGCTCCTAAGATGAAAGCAAGCATTTGCATCCGCCTCTAGAACTTCCTCCGGATACCGATCCAAGGGGCTAGTTCTTTGAATATATCAGCATCCCTCTGACAGTCAACCAGGCTTTGGAGATCAAGGAGATGTGAAAGCTCCGAACTGGTATCCGATTTCATTGCGGCGAAGGTCGCCCGCCATTTTCCGTTGATTCTCGAGTAGAAATGGCCTGCGTAGGGATGTTGGGGCTTGATTTCCTCTCCCGAGGTCGTTTCCCGACCGTCGGAGACATAGCGCCTCCAGCAGGGTAAGCGCGAGCGAGTCGTGGGAGGCTCTTTTCGCCTCATCTATAGACAGCGGCTCGCCAACTCATGCGGAACTCCCTTGAATCGTATCCGTTCCTACTTGCCGGCGCCTTTCTCGATCAGGCGGGTGGTGGAGAAGCCTTCGACGGTGGGCACGATCTTCACCTGTCCGCCCCAGGAGAGAACCTCGCGGGCGCCAACGACGGTCTCCGGGCCGTAGTCGCCGCCCTTGACGATGACGTCGGGACGCACGGCCAGCACCAGTTCCAGCGGCGTGGGCTCGTCGAAGACCACCACGGCATCCACGGCGGCGAGCGCGGCCAGCACGCGGGCGCGCTCGTTCTCGCCAACGATGGGACGGCTCGGCCCTTTGAGTCCGCTCACCGACGCATCGCTGTTGATGGCCACAATGAGCCGGTCGCCGAAGCGGCGGGCCTGTTCCAGCACGGTGATGTGTCCCATGTGCAGCAGGTCGAAGCAGCCGTTGGTCAGCACCACCCGCTCGCCGTTGGCCTTCCACAGGGCCACGCGGCTCACCAGTTCCTGCCGTGTCACCACCTTGTCCTCGGCGTGCAGGGCGATCTCCGGGGCCAGTGCGGCCAGCAGTTCGTACTTCTCCACCGGCACGGTACCCACCTTGCCCACCACGATGCCAGCGGCCACATTCGCCAGTTGCACGCCGATCTCCGGTTTGAGCCCGGAGGCCAGGCACAGCGCCAGCACGGCGATCACCGTGTCTCCGGCGCCGGAGACATCGAAGACCTGGCGGGCCAGGGCCGGCGCCATGTAACGGTTGCCGGGCCGCACCAGCGCAATGCCCTTCTCGCTGAGGGTCACGATCAGGAACTGGAGATCGAAGGCCGGCACCATGGTCTCCGCTGCATCCAGCAGGAGTTTCAGATCGCGCGTCTCCAGGCGCGTGGCCGACGACAGTTCGCTCAGATTGGGACAGATGGTGGTGGCGCCGCGGTAGCCGTTGAAATCCGCGCTCTTGGGATCGACCAGCACCGGGATTTCCTGCTTGCGGGCGGCTTGTATCAGCGTCTGGCAAACCTCGGGCGTCAGCACTCCCTTGGCGTAGTCGGAAAGCACCAGGGCATGGCAGCCCGGAAGCTGCGCGAGCACGTTCTCGACCAGGCGGTCATAGCCGGCCTGGGAGCGCGCGCCCAGCCGTTCATTGTCCAGGCGCAGCATCTGCTGCCGCCCACCCAGGATGCGCGCCTTGGTGATGGTGGGAAATCCGTCGGAGACGACAAACCCTGGGACAATCCCATTTGAGCGCAGACTTTCGGCCAGCAGCTTCTCATTCTCGTCGCCGCCGGTAAAGCCAATCACCGTGGTCTGGGCGCCCAGCCGGGCCAGGTTCATGGCCACATTGGCCGCGCCGCCCGGCTGCTGGCTCTGGTGGAGGCTGCGCACCACGGGCACCGGAGCCTCGGGCGAGATGCGTCCCACCTCGCCCCAGATGTACTTGTCGAGCATCACGTCGCCCACCACCAGCAGACGCTTCAAGCCCCATTCGTGCTCGATCTCCCGGATCACCTCATGCAGTTGCTCGATCACCGCGGCGCCTCGTCTCCCGCTGCCGCGGCGGCGTCTGGAGATGGAGTCTGCGCCTCGATCGAGTCCAGCTCTATCCAGTCGCAGAGCATGTGGCCGGCCAGGCTGTGCGCCTCCTGGATGCGCGCGGTCTGGCGCGAAGCGGCGGCGAAGAGATGATCGGCCAGCGCGGCGATCCGGCCTCCGCCCGCGCCGGTAAAGGCCACCGTGACCAGCCCCATCCGCCGGGCCGTCTCCAGCGCGGCCACCACGTTGGGGCTGTTGCCCGAGGTGGAGATGCCCACCAGCAGATCGCCGGGATTCCCCAGCGCCTCCACCTGGCGCGAAAACACCGCCTCGAAGCCATAGTCGTTGGCTACCGAGGTCAGAATCGAAGTATCCGTCGTGAGCGCCACCGAGGCCAGACCGCGGCGCTCACGGCGAAAGCGGCCGACAAGCTCAGCGGCCAGATGCTGCGAGTCGGCCGCGCTGCCGCCGTTGCCGCACCACAGAATCTTGCCTCCCGCCCGCAAAGCAGCCGTCATGGCCAGCGCGATGGCTTCCAGCACCGGCTGCTGCTCTTCCATCTGGCGCACCACGTCAAGGTGCTCCGCAATGGCCTTGGCGAAGATGCCTGCGGCATCGGGACCGCTGGACATAGTTCCCTCTCTTTGGCTCTCTTATCCTGCGCAGCCCAGCTCCGCGGCTGGCTGGCATAAGTCTCGCTGTTGCTATGGTAGCGGGGGTGGACAACTTTCCAAACAACCACGCGCCCCGCGGACGATTTTCAACGAACCGGGCGGATCTACTCCCCGATCTCCCGCAGAGTCGCATAGGTCTCTACGATGCCCTCTTCGAGCGGGGTCATCGCGAGACTACACCCAAGTTTGCGCAGACTCGTGAGGTCGGCCTCGGTAAAGTGCTGGTAGCGGCCTTCGAGATCAGCAGGAAACGGCATGTACTCTATCGCCGCCTCGCCATGCACCGCCATCAGCGCTTTGGCCACGTCGTTGAAGGTGCGGCTCGCTCCGGAACCGGCATTGACCACGCCGCGATAGAACTTGCGAGGCTCGCCTGCTTTGACCGCGTAGGGCCCGATCTGCGCAAAAAACATGTTCAGCCGCGCAAGATCGCGAACATAGACGAAATCCCGGCGCTGCTCGCCGTCGCCATAACCGCCGCTGCCGGCAAACAGACGCACCTTGCCGGTCTCCTTCATTTGCTTCGTAAAGTGATGGATCACCGAGGCCATGCGCCCCTTGTGCAGCTCGCGCGGACCGTAGACGTTGAAGTAACGCAGACCGACAGCCGCAATCGGAACACGGTCCAGAGAAAGCTGGTGGCGGAAGTAGTGGTCGAAGACCAGCTTGGAATAGCCATAGACATTCAGCGGGCGCTCGTTCTCGATCGTCGCCGTAAAGTGCCCCGGCCCGGAGAGACCGTAGACCGCCGCCGTGGAGGCAAATACCAGCGGCGCGCCCGCGCGAATGGAAAATGCCAGCACTTCCTTGGTGTACTTGAAGTTGTTATCCATCATGTAGACGCCGTCGTCTTCAAGCGTGTTGGAACAGGCGCCCTGGTGAAAGATCGCTTCGATCTTGCCCGCTCCCAGCGAGTTCTCCGCAATCGCACGGCGAAACTCGCGCTTGTCCATGTAGTCCACATAACGAGCCCCGTGCAGGTTGCGGAACTTGATCGCGTTGGCCAGGTTGTCCACCACCAGAATATCGGTGATCCCGTGAGCATTCAACTCATGAACCAGGTTGCTCCCGATAAATCCCGCACCGCCGGTAACAACTAACATTTCGTGATTTCTCCTTTGGGATGAGCGGCTACAAAATATAGCTGCAAAGAAGGTTGATTGCGCGTCTACTCATAGAACCGGCCCGCGCAAAGCCACGGAAAATGGCTTGGTGGTCTCTCTCATCGCTCGACAATTTGCTTGCGGCCGATGGCTTGGAGCGCTGCCTGAAACATCTCTTCGACGGAAATGGAATCGATGCAGACTTTCTTTTTCTCGATGCATTCGGCGAGCTTGCAGTTGGAACACTCGACATTGTGATAAACAAGCCGATGGCCTTGGCCGATGGGAAACCAGCGCCCGCGCCGGTCAACGGCGGCGAAGGCGATCGCGCAGGAGACGCCATATGCCGCCGCCAGATGCATGGGCCCACTGTCAGGCCCCAGAAACAACTGTGCATTACGGAGCACAGCCGCGGATTCACGCGGCGTGACCTCCCCGCACAGATTCAAAACCGGCCCCTTCCACGATGCGGCGGCGTACTCACTTACGCTTGAGTCTTCCATGGCCCCAATTAAGACCAGCGCATACTGCGGGAACTCGGCGGTGAGTCGATCGAGAAGTTCGCGCCACCTCTCCTGACCCCAATCCTTGGCTTGCATCTTGGTGCCTGGCCCGCAGGCAATGAAGGGACGGCCGCCAAGCGTGGCCAGCAATTGATTCGCCTTGGCGGTCTCGGCGCCTGTCAGCAGCAAATCCCAGTTGCGCAGATCGCTCACCTCGGCATCGCCGAGAGTGCGGACAGTGCGCAGAAGGCGAGCGGCTTCGCGTTCCCAGAGCCCGGTCTCCGGGTCGTACAGGTTCTTCCCCAGATCCCCCGAGGGCAAGCCGACGATGCGGCGAACGCCGCAAATGCGGAAGAACCGGGCATCGCGCTTCAGCACCTTCTCGCCGCGCGGCACAGTGAGGTAGATCATGAGATCGGGGCGGAAGCGGCGAATCTGCCAGGCTAGTCGCAGCAGTTCTCCGATCTCCCGCGTGCCCACGGTGTAGCGCATGTAGCCATGCACCAGACCGGATTCGCCCAACACCGCCGCCGAGGCCGGAGCCTTGGCATGGACGGGAAAGTTTGTGAGCAACAGGCGCTTCGCCTGGGGAAACGCACGCGCAATCAGGTGAAAGCAGGGCAGGGCCACCACCGTATCGCCCAAGCTACCGAGACGGTAAATCAGGACCTTTCGGACTGGCGATTCAGCCTGCAGACGGGTTCTCCTCGATGGAAGTTAGAGTACTTCCGCGCCAATGCGTGGTTGAAGGGTCAGCAGCATCGCCCATTCCTCCCCACGAATGCCATCATCCTGAGAGAAACTCGGCTGAGTTGGGGTCCTGCTCTTGATCTTCAAAGCCCGTCCGCCAACCCAAACCCATCGGGCCGGCCACAGCGCATAGCAATTACAGCGCCGGATTAAACAAACACCTGCACAGACGTTCCTTGACGGCCTTCTTATAAGAAACCGATGGCGGCCTTTCCAATTAGCGGCGTGCTCAACGCGATTCCTGATTGTCCGGTGCATAATCGGGTGCAAACGGCTTCACGTAGTCCGAAAAATAGTCTCTTACGTAATCGCGGAGCGCTAACCGCCAGTAGCGCATCAAATCCATGTTGCGCAGCTTGAGCTTGTAGTTCACGAGACGCTCGGAGGCAGGCCGCGGCGCAAAGTACTCCTGCGCGAAGTGCTCGGAGCTGACTGATGTCACCTGCACTTTGTTCTGAAGCTTGAGTAATTGAACCAGCTCCCGGGCAACCTCCAGCCGCCCGGTTTCGCCGCCGCAGACCATGTTGTAGAGGCCGTAATATGGGGTTTCGATCATTGCCGCAAGATTGCGAGCAAAATCGACAGTGTAGGTTGGAGTGCCGAGCTTGTCGTTGACGACATTCAGCTCAGTTACACCCTTGGCTAGCTGCTTCATGAGCTTATTGATAAACTTCTTGTCTTTCTTGGGGCCGCCGCCCATCATCCAGCCGGCGCGAAAGATATAATGCCTGGGCACTCGGGTCTGAACCGCTAGCTCGCCCATATATTTAGCCCGGCCGTAAACGCTAAGTGGTTTTGGCTGATCCCAATCGTCGTAGAGGTCTTTCTCGCCATCGAAGATTCCCGCGGTGCTGATGTAGACAAGAGGTATGCCGTGGGCTTGAGCCAGCGTTGCAGCATGTTCCACGGACAGGGTGTTCGTCTGGTAAGCGTCATCTGGGTTTGTCTCGCAATACTCGAGGTCGGTGAGCGCACCAATGTGCATCAGAATAGAGGGTTCAAAGGCGGAGACCTTCTTTTCATACTCGGCAAAATTGCGAAAATCACACCGTTGAAGCCACGGTTCGTTGACGTCGATATCCGAGCACGACAGCTCATGCTTTTCGGCCAACACCTTATGGATGGCCTCGCCGAGCATCCCACCGACTCCGGCCAAATAGACTCGCATTCGTATCTCCTTGTTGTTCTAGAGCGAAACCAGAGTTACTGTGTCTGTTGAGTTTCGTGCCAGGTCGCCGCTCCCTGATGGTCGCGTCGATTTCAATGCTGCGCTTTCGGGATACGCCGACTCTGGTTCCGTTCTAGCCGCGTCAACTACTGTACTGACCGAAGCGGAGTGTCTTGCGTTTTCCTCATCGCCGCTCTTTACAAAACCACGGCTGAGATTTGAGCAGCCTGTTGTTCTAGATGTCAAGGCTCGTTTGCCCAATACAAGATGAGCCTCAAAAGGCAAGCTCATCTTAGTGCGCTGCCCTGTGAACTCGTTGAAAGGGGGTACGGAATCTTCTTAAATCGTATAATAGTGGACCGAATCACTCATGTGCTATCGCCAGACATTGCTCGAAGCTTCCGGCACATATGAAACCTTCAGACGGCAGTGGTTCGAGTTCTTGTTCGTCGACTTCCACGGCGATACTCCGCATGATGTGCTCCAGCGTGAGAACCACGCGGAAGCTGTTCTTCTTCCTGACCACAATGCCTTCCATCCCGGCAAAGGCGCCCGATCGAATGCGGGCTCGCTGACCCACTGTAAGCACGGGATACGGTTCGGCGGAGCGCAGTTCAAGTCCGGATCGCAGCGCGTCGATGGCCTCATCCGGCAGCGGAGCAGGCTGACCTCCGGTTCCACCCACAACCGCCAGAGCGCCGGGCACATTCAACACACGCACGCGATCGGCCCGTTCGATGTGGACAAAGATGTAACCGGGAAAGAGCGGAAGATCCAGCGTCACCCTCGAGCCATCGCTCCATTTCCGTTCCGAACGATAGAGGGGAAGATAAAACTCGATCTGCCTCTGGCTCAGGTGCTGGGCAACGCGCTTTTCGTGGCGGGAAGAGGTGTAGACGGCAAACCATTTCGACGCGCGCGGCGCATAGGACATGTGGTCCAGCGTAAAGTTGCGCTCAGGTCGGAGGCTCCGATGTGCGATTTTTTGCAAAGCTTCGCCATCCTCACTTGGGTGGGGTGTTTTCCACACGTCCCTCGACCGGAGCAGAAAGATCACGCTGAAAAAGAGGTGCGGATGCCAAGATGAAAGCAAGCACTTCCATCCGCTTCCATGATTTCCTACGGATTCTGGTCAAAGGCTACCAGTGCATCCAATATAGCAGCACGCGCCCGCCAGTGAATCCGCCCTTGGTGAATAAGAAGAATTATTTCATCACCTTAGCGTCGAAGGCCTCTCATGAAATCTTCGCACGATTGCAACCTTTTCCTCCGGCCCATCATCTGCTTGCAAGCAACTGCCTTCATGCCGTGAGCCCACCGCCTGGAGGGGAGACTTGCACGGGCCGCCGCACCTATTGAGGGGCGATTTTCAGCCGCACAGACGGGCGAATCGCCCATTGAGCGCGGCGTACAGGGCGCGCATTCCCGATTGCCCGTACAATCTATCGAAAGGGAGAACTTCACCGTGCCCAGAGTCTATATGGACGCCAATGCCACCACTCCTCTGCTGCCGGAGGTCGTCGAGGCTATGCGCCCGTATTGGATGGAGCAATTCGGCAATGCCTCCTCGATTCACCTCGACGGGCAACGGGCGCGCACGACCGTCGACCGTGCCCGTGAGACCATGGCCCAGTTCTTCAACTGCCATGCGGCCGAGGTGGTCTTCAACTCCGGCGGCACCGAGGGCGACAACACGGCAATCTTCGGCCTGCTGCGCCCCGGCGACCACTTCGTGGCGTCCTCGATTGAGCATTCGGCAATTCTGGCCACTGCCGAGCGCATGACTCGTCACGGTGTGGAGACGACCTTTATCGCTCCCCAGCCCAGCGGCCTCATCGATCCAGAAGAGATTCGGCGCGCCATCCGCCCCACGACCCGGCTGATCAGCATCATGCTGGCCAACAACGAGACCGGCGTGCTCCAGCCTGTCGAGGAAATTGGAGAGATTGCCCGTGCTGCCGGCGCCTTTTTCCATATCGATGCAGTGCAAGGCGCGGGCAAAGTCGAACTCGATGTGCGCCGCTTCGGCTGCCACCTGCTCTCGATCAGCGCT
Organism: Occallatibacter sp.; assembly: GCA_049515995.1. GTDB lineage: Bacteria > Acidobacteriota > Terriglobia > Terriglobales > Acidobacteriaceae > Telmatobacter. The sequence goes on from JBEKTO010000039.1 coordinate 20,756, forward strand.
CACAAAATGCACGGCCCCAAGGGCGTCGGCGCGCTCTTCGTGCGCCGCGGAACTCCTATCGAGCCGCTCCTGGTGGGTGGCAGCCATGAGCGCCGCCGGCGCGCGGGCACTGAGAATGTACCCGGCATCGTGGGCCTGGCCAAGGCCGCGGAACTGGTCATGCACTCGCTCGAAGATGGAACCATGATCCGTTTGGCGGCCCTGCGCGACCGCCTGGAGGCGGGACTTTTGCAGATTCCAGGTACCAGCGTGAACGGCGCCTGGGACGGAGACAAGCCCGTTCCCCGCGTGGCCAACACCACCAATATCTCCTTCGAACAGTTGGAGGGCGAGGCGCTGGTCATCGCGCTGGATTTGAAGGGCGTCTCGGTCTCGGGCGGCTCGGCCTGCCACTCCGGAGCCACCGAGCCTAGCCACGTACTGATGGCCATGGGCCTGGACAAGACCAGAGCCCGCGCCAGTCTGCGCTTCAGCCTGCTCAAGACCGCAACCGAGGCCGATGTGGACTACGTATTGAAGGTCGTCCCCGAGGCCGTCGCACATCTGCGCGCGCTGTCGCCGGTGGCGGCTGGAACAGCGGGGTGAGTACGATTACGCATTGTGTTGTGGTTTTGAAAGGGCACGACTGAAATTGTGCCCTTTCAAAGCAGAGGCAACCGCAGGTCCTTCGACTCCGTTTGGCGCAAAAAGCGCGCCAAACTTCGCTCAGGATGACAGAGCTTTAGGGAAATTTGATAACACCCCATGAACGAGCCCAAAACCATCGCCGTAGCCATGTCTGGAGGGGTGGACTCCTCGACGGTTGCGGCCCTGCTCGCCCATCGCGGCGACACCGTCGTGGGCCTCACCCTCCAACTCTGGGACCAGACTCGCCTGGCCGGCCGCCACGGCATTCCCGACGCGCCCAAGGCCGGCCGATGCTGTTCGCTGGACGACGTTTACGACGCGCGCCGCGTGGCCGAGCATCTCGGCATCCCTTACTACGTTGTTAACCAGCAGGATCGCTTCGAGCGCGATGTGGTCCGGCCGTTCGTCGCCGAGTACCTGGCCGGGCGCACGCCGATTCCCTGCTCGCTCTGCAACAACCATCTCAAGTTCGACCAGTTGCTCCAGACCGCCCGCTCCATCGGCGCCGGCCGCATTGCCACCGGCCATTATGCGGTCAACGAGTTCGATTCCGCGCGCGGGCGCTGGATTCTCAAGCGGCCCACCGACCTCGCCAAGGACCAGACCTATTTCCTCTTCGGCCTTACGCAGGAGCAGTTATCGCGCACTCTGTTCCCCTTGGGCAGGCTGACCAAGCCCGAGGTGCGGCAGATTGCCCGCCAGCACGGCCTGGTGTTGGCGGAAAAGCCCGACTCCCAGGAGATTTGCTTCATCCCGGGCGGCGACTACAAGCAGTTCCTCACCGCCTATCTTGAAGAACAGGGCGAAAGCGTCCCGGAGACCGCGGGCGAACTGGTCGCGTCAAATGGAGACGTTCTGGGCCGGCACGAGGGTATCTTCAACTTCACCGTGGGCCAGCGCAAGGGCCTCGGCGTCAGTTCGCCGTCGCCGCTGTATGTGTTGCAGATTGATCCGGCCAGCCACCGCGTGACCGTAGGCGCCGACGCCGAACTGGCCACCCGCACCCTGCGCGCCAACCGCCTCAACTGGATCGCCATTCACGAGCTAACCGGTCCCATGCGCGTCCAGATCAAGATCCGCCATCGCCACGAGCCCGCCTGGGCCACGCTGGAGCCGGCCGGCGCGGACGAAGTGATTGCCAGCTTCGACGACCCGCAACGAGCCGTCACGCCCGGCCAGTCCGCGGTCTTTTATGACGGCGACGAGGTGGTCGGCGGGGGATGGATCGTTTAAATAAACATATCCTTGTCGCCGGGTGTGTGGGGATTCCGGACCGCGGGTTCTGAGGTGCGCAGCGATTCGACAATCGCTTTGGCGGAGGCCACTACGGCCGAGATTTGCCGCACCGAGCCGTTCACGCTGTCGGCCAGGAAAGAGCCCGCCCGGTCGGCCATGTTCAGGACGCCGGAGAACATGGCGTCCAGCCGTGTGGCCTGGCTATGCAGCCGTTTGACGATATCCATGGCCGAGGCTTCCATCTCTTCGGTCTGCTCGCGCAACCCATGCGCAACTTCAGCCAGATCGGCTGTAGCTGCTTCCACCTTCGGAGAGATGCGGGTCAGCACCGCCTGCGTGCTCGCAACAACCTCCCGCACATGGGTAATGACCTCACCCGTGCTCGACAAGATGGGCATGACCGAAGAACGCAAATCCTCGATTTGCTCGGTCAGGGAACGAGCTGTCTTGCGCACGGTCAGGAAGACTGCCAGCAGGATGATCGCCTGCACCAACACTGCCGTCGCGGTAACGGCAATAAAGACGAGCTGTATGGTTTGATTGTCAAAACTTGACATTGGCGTGATCTCGCGCAAGGCATCTGCGGACTTGCTACAGTTCTTTCAACGCGCTCCCAAGGCAAGAAGAAACATCCTGCGGAGCCTGCGCGAGCGTTGCATTCGGCCGCTCGCGCACCCAACTCCGGAGCGGGCGATCCAGGTAAAGGCGCCCGCCCGGAATGCACTCCGGAAAAACCTGCCGCGATCCTACTTCACTTCTTCGGCGCCTGTGGTCGCCCGATAGGCCTGGCGTCCGGCATCCACGGCCGCGGCCACGCGAGAGGTCTGGTCGGTGACGATATTCTTGCCCCGCTCCACAAACTCTTCCCACTGCGCCCGTCCGCGATCGACCACCTCGCGGCCACGATCGACGTACTCGCTCACGTGCTCCTTACTCTTGTCCACCAGGACGCCAACCTGCTCGGCGGCCTCCTTGGTGCGGTTGCGCAGGTAATCGGTGCCCTCGCGGGCTCCGTTTGCGAGGTCTTCGCGGGTCTCACGGCCGCTCTTGGGTGCATAGAGAATCCCCACCAGCGCGCCTACACCCAATCCAGCTATGAACCATGCCACGTGATGAATTTTGCTTTCCTCTGCCATAACGGAACATCTCCCTTCGCTTAGCGTGAAGACTGCCTGAGCGTATCAAAGTTCTCCGGTGTGCCGCAAATCGCAGCGCAGCCACGGCTCTCGACGTCTCACCTACCGGTGAAGACCGGCGCGTCCGCCGCGCATGCGAATCTCCGCGGCATCCCACCCCTTGGACGCAGGTTCCTTCTCCGGAGTTGCAAAGTCTTTCCGGAAAGTATGTAACCCGCTCCTTCTCAACACAATACAGCAAAGCATCCCTTGCTGTCCCTCGGCTTTTGCAGCTGGCCCATCGCGTGCGCTTGCGTACTGGACACAAACCCCTGATGGCCTCAGGATCCACGAAGTGCGGGACCCCGCGGACGCACAAACCCACAGTTGCATGGATGCCGCATTGCGCAATGAGAACTGCCCGCCTTCGCGGCCCCGCTAACTCCTCCCTCTCGCCAACTCACCCGCCGCAGCCGCAGGTGTGCGCCAAAACTTCGGCAAAGTGCATGGCCTCGCGGTGGCCCAGTTGGGAGATCTGTTCGCGGCAACTGAAGCCGTCGGCGACGATCAGCGTCATGGGGCCGGCGGTCTCGACCGCGGGCAAAAGGCCGTCCCTTGCGATGGTCTTCGAGACCTCGAACTTGTCGGCCTCGAATCCGAACGGTCCGGCCATGCCACAGCAGGAGGCCTCGATAAGTTCCACCTTGGCGCCGGCTTGGCGGAGCAGGGCAATCTCGCTGGCCGGGCCGCCAAAAACCGACTTGTGGTGGCAGTGGCCATGCAAAAGGACCTGCGCGCCTTCAAGCCGGCCCTTGACCCAGTCGGGAGCTTTGGCGGCCAGCCAGTCGGCCAGCAGCCACACTTGTTCGCTCAGCTTGCGGGCGCGCGGATCGTTGGGGAACAACTCCAACGCTTCGTCCTTGAAGACACTGGCGCAACTTGGTTCGAGGAAGATGAACGGAAGGCCAGCTTCGATCTCCGGCGCGACGCGATCCAAGACTTTGGCCAGGTAGGAGCGTGCGCTAGGCAGCAGGCCAAAATCGTAAAGCGCTCTCCCGCAGCAGATGTGGCCCTTTGGCGTCTGCACCCGGAAGCCCGCCTGCGTTAGGACCGATTCGGCGGCGGCCAAGGTTTGCGGATGGTAATAGTTGTTCCAGGTGTCGCCCCACAGCACCACCTGCGGTGGGGCCAACCTTCCCGTGTCCCCTCTCTCTGTTGTGCGGGGAACGTTGCTGGTTTCGTCGGCCGCGACTTTTCCCTTTCGATAGCTTTGCGCTGCCAGCCGCGGCAGTTGCCGCTCCGGCGCCACGCCGACGATCCGCTTGATGAGCGGACTGGTGATGGGGCCGGTAAGCACGGCGTTGGTCAGAGCCGGGGCGAGCGAGCCCAGCCGGGCCGACAGATCGGAAAAGCCGAAGACATAGTGATGCAACGGGTGAAGGCGGCCCTTGTAGCGCTGCGCCAGATACTCCGACTTGTAGGCGGCCATATCCACCTGCGCCGGGCACTCGGATTTGCAGGCCTTGCAACTGAGGCAGAGGTCGAGGGCCTTGTGGACGGCCTCGCTCTTGAAGCCTTCTTTCCGCAGCGCTCCGGCCAGCATCTCCCACAGCAGGCGCGCGCGGCCTCGCGTGGAGTTCTGCTCCTCGCGCGTAGCGCGGTAGCTGGGACACATCACGCCGCCCTCGGTTTTGCGGCAGGCGCCCACGCCCACGCAGCGTTCGGTGGCGCGTTCCAGCGAACCGCCGTCGGCGGCAAAGGCAAAGTGGGTTTCCAGCACCGTCTTTGATTCGCCGGGCTTGGGCGGCCCGTGGCGGAGATTCTCCACCGGATCGTAGACCCGCACCGCATCCACCAGCTTGCCGGGATTCATGCGGTTATCCGGGTCCCACAGGGCCTTGAACTCGCGGAAGGCTCCCATCAGCTCGGGGCCGAACATCTTGGGCAGCAGAGCGCCGCGGGACTGACCGTCGCCATGCTCACCGCTGAGAGATCCGCCAAAGCTGAGAACCAGATCGGCCGCGCGGTCGATGAACTCGCGGAAGCGGCGCAGGCCCTCGACGCTGCGCAGGTCGAAGTTGATGCGCAGGTGGACGCAGCCCTGACCGAAATGGCCGTAGAGCGGGCTGCGATAGCCGTATTCCGCCATGATCGCATACAGCTTGCGCAGATAGGCGCCCAGATGCACGGGGGGGATTCCGGCGTCCTCCCAGCCTTCCCAGCCCTCGGGCTCACCGGGTACGAAAACCGTGGCGCCCAGAGCCGACTCGCGCACCTTCCAAACACGGGCGGCGTCTTCCGGGGAGTAAATGCGGGCGGTGGGCGTTTCCGGCCAGCTTTGCGCGCCGCGAACCAGAGCCTCTGCCTTGGCCTGGGCCTCTTCGGCAGACCAGGCGCCCATTTCGACCAGCAGGTACCCTCCCCCGGCTGGAAGCAGGGAAAGGTCGCCGAGCGCAAGCTCCTTGCGGCGCATGAAGTCGAGCAATAGGCCGTCAAAACCCTCCAGGCCGATGGGGCCAAATTCCAGGGCGCGCGGGACGGCATCGGCGGCCAGAAATCCGTCGGCAAACACAAGCGCGGTGAGCACGCGGAAGGGTGGGCTGGCGGTCAGATTCAGCGTGGCGGAGACGACGGTGGCGCAGGTGCCTTCAGAGCCTACCAGCGCGCGGGCCACGTTGAAGCCGTTTTCGTCCAGCAGTTCGTCCAGATTGTAGCCGGAGACGCGCCGCGGAATGCGGGGAAACTTCTCCCGGATGAGGCCGGCATAGCGGTCGCGCAGCCGCGCCAAACCCGCATAAATCTCTCCCGCCCGCCCGCCACCACGGATGGCGGCTTCCAGCTCCGACGGCCCGGTGCGGCCCACGCTCATGCGGGTACCGTCGTAGAGCACAATCTCCATCGATTCCACGTTGTCGGCGACTTTGCCGCCCAGCAGGCCGTGCACGCCGCAACTGTTGTTGCCGATCATGCCGCCCAGGGTGCAGCGGTCGTGCGTGGCGGGATCGGGCGCATACGTAAGGTGATGAACCTCGGCGGCCTCGCGCAATTTGTCGAGAACGATGCCCGGCTCGACCTTGGCCAGTTTGGCATCGGAGTCGATCGAAGTGAGCCCGTGCATGTACTTCGAGTAGTCGAAGACCACGGCCACATTGGCGCACTGGCCGGCCAGGCTGGTGCCCGCGCCGCGCGGCAGGACAGCGGCTCCGGTGGCCCGGCAAGCGGCCAGCGCGGCCTCAACATCGGCGGCGTCGCGCGGCAGGATGACGCCCACGGGAAGCTGGCGGTAATTCGAGGAGTCGGCGGCGTAGAGAGCGCGCGAACCCATGTCGAAGCGGACATCGCCGCGCAGCGTGGCCTTGAGCCGCGCTTCCAACTCGCGATGCGCGGCAAAGCGCTCGTGATCCAGCGGAGGCTGGTTCAGGAGATCGGAAAACGCTCGAGTGTTCACGGGGAAATAGTAGCGCGTTTCTGAAACAGCAGGACGTTCAAGGGACAAACGATTTCCCGTTCACTACCGGCAAACTGGAAGTTCTGGCTCAATCATCGCCAGAAGCCCTCTGCCTGGAAAGAAGAGCATACGGTACTCAGACTCCAAAGGCGGGAGACCGCCCTGCCTCCCCATTCATTTTGCAGGAGATAACCCTCGGTTGGCGCACACTGGTAGATAGGAGCCAAGAAAGCGGAACCCCGTCGAACTGAGAGGCCCTGCGCAACATCGTGGGCGCCGATTCGCTGCCCGGCCAGCCCGCCAACTCCGCGAGCTAGAAATAGACTTTGCACTTTTTGGCTGTGAAACTGTGAAATGACACCTAAACCGCTCAAAATAAAAGCTATTTTCGACGAGCCTCACAGCTATGCTAAGACTGTAAAGCTGCAAAACTGTCGCAGGTCAGCCGAAAAGGCCCCTACCGCGCCGGCCACTCTTCCACGACAACGCCCAGGTCATTGAGTTGCTGAATGGCGGCTTCGACGTTACGGCGGACTTTCGGGCGGTCCTTCTTGCCGGCCAGCGGAGACTCAGCCACGGCGATCACGCGGCCATAGCGCCAAGCGCCGGGAGGCAGCGCAATCAGCGCTTCGGCCAGGTCGTCGGGGCGCAGTTGAACCTCCTGGCGGCGGGCCGCTTCAGGGCGCAGCATGGTTCCCTTCCCGACCGAACTTGGGTTGGCATCGGCCAGGGTGATGCGCAGGGTGAGGGTATCGGCGTTGACCGACAAAAAAGGATTGGCCCATGCGCCCGGCTCATGCACATCCACATACATGCTCTTGGTGGGCAGCGGAATGGCGGACAGAGCGCCGCGCTGCCGGTCGCGCAGGTTTGCCGTTGCCTGGGCTGCGGCCTGGGCCTTGTGCTCGGCGTTGACCGCATTCTTGGCCACGCCTACTACCGCCTGCTCTTCCTTGTGGCACGCAACCATCGCCACGGCCAACAACAGAGCCATAGCGGCAAGACCCCTGATTTGCACGCGCTGAATCACCCATCAAGGATAACAGGAATCGACAGCGCCGTTGAAAATCTGAGCGGGCTTGAAAAAGACGACTCTCGCGGCGCCCTCGTCACTGCGCGCGCGACGCCCTCTGCATTAGACTGCGCTCGTCTCGGATTGGAGGCTTGGATGATCCGCAAGGTTGTAGCGATTGTGGGCAGCTACCGCAAGGGCGGCACCATCGACAGCGCCGTTGAAGCCATTCTCAACGGGGCGCGGGAAAAGGGCGCGGAGACGCACACCATTTACCTCACCGAACAGCACCTGGAGTTCTGCAAGAACTGCCGGCAGTGCGTCCTGAAGCCGGGCGCCGAGCGCGGCGCGTGCGAGCAGCAGGACGATCTGGAGCCTATTCTCAAGGAGATTGAGGCGGCGGACGCCGTCGTGCTGGGATCGCCAGTCAACTACGGCAACGTGACTGCGGTCTTCAGGACCTTCATGGAGCGACTGATTGGATTCGCTTACTGGCCGTGGGGTCAGCCCACACCCGCCGCGCGAAAGAAGCGGTTCACGCGCAAAGCCGCGCTGGTGGCTTCGTCGGGCATGCCGGGATTCCTGATTCCATGGGTAACCGGAACCGGATACGCGCTGCGCACAACGGCCAAGATGCTTGGCGCCAGGCCGGTCGGCAGCCTGTGGATCGGCCTGTCGGCAATGGAGCCGCATCATCCGCTCTCGACCGGGGACCGCGAACGGGCGCGGCGCATCGGCATGAAACTGGCGTAGGACCGTTGCGCAGCTGAATCGATGTATTCTGTCAGCTCCGGAACACAAAAAAGGAGGCAGTCATGTCCAAAGTCCAGCCCGATGGCGCGGTGAGCCCGTTGCCGGTTCCCGTTCCGCCTTCGACGATCCCCACTGCGCTGTCCGCTGCCAGCCCATCCACCACAACCACGGCGCCCACATCGAACGTCGCGGTCACCGTGCCCAATCTGACCGGACCCGTAACCTTCTCGCTGGTCGTCACCGACAATCTTGGCGTGGAGAGCGCGGCTGCATTCGCAACCGTCAATATCCAGCCTCCGCCGGTAGCCGCCCTCACAGCCACGCCCGCCATCGTCACCGAAGGCGGGGTCATCGAGCTCTCAGGAGCCGGCTCCACGTCCACAGGCAGCATCGCGAGTTACAAGTTCTCGCTGGTCACTGTCGTTTAGAACCGGAATCATACGCGGATCAGCCGCCAGCAACAGGAGGTCAAGATACAAGGATGCCTGCTTCAACTGGCATGTTGGACGCATCCCCGCCTTGTTTCTCGCCTGGAAGACCTTCAAACAGCCTAACTGATTCCTTGAAAAGCCCATCTAAGAAATAGATGGACCGGAGAGGACGAGCATTCCAGGGCCGGCAGGCGCTGCGATCGCGGATCGTCTGCGGGGCACAAGCCGGGGCCGGCAGAATGGCGCGGCACAAGGAGAGTTTCATGCGCATTTCACGCCTGGCACTGGTGGCGATGCTTCTGGCCTCGGCGCTCGCGTCGGCAATTCAGGATCAGGCAGCGGCCCAGCCGATTGCCGCCTCGTCTCAGCAGGGTAATGGAGCCGCCGGACAACCGGGTTTCACGATCCGGCAAATGGTGCGCCGCGTCCTGGTCGACATTGTCGTCACCGATAAGGACGGCAATCCCGTGCGTGGGCTGGCGAAGAACGATTTCACGGTGAATGAGGATGGCAAGACACAAAAAATCATCTCCTTCGATGTGGAGAACGGCTCCAAGCCGGACTTTGTTCCTCCCAAGTTGCCGCCGCTTCCCGCCAACACCTTTGTCAACGTCCCCGAGGTGCCGGAACGCGGACCCCTCTACGTGATTCTTTATGACATGGTGAATATCGATCCAGAGGACCAGGCCACCTCGCGCGGGCCCTTGCTGAAGTTCATTGACAGCACTCCGCCGGGAACGCGCTTTGCGATCTTTGTCAACGCGACCGGGCTGCATCTGGTTCAAGGCTTCACCAGCGACCGCACGCTGCTTCATGCCGCCATTACCTCGCAGGGGCCCGGGCCGCACCTGCCCAGGATGTTTCTCATGGGCGCGAACTACGGCAAGGGCGATACCGGCGCCGCGATGTCGGTCTTCAATTTTCTCGCCGAATATCTGGAGGGAATGCCGGGGCGCAAGAACCTGATCTGGATCTCCGACAAGTTTCCCCTGCCGTTCTTCGCAACCCTCGACAACCAGACCGATATGGATGCCGAACTGTCGAAACAGACCGTCGCGGCCATGATGCGCAGCCAGATTGCGATCTACCCGCTGAGTGCGAGAGGGGTGGTTGTGACGGAGGTTCACGGTTCGTCGCCCGGCGGAGCTACCGGCCGGTCCTTCTCGCCCATAGGCGGCGGTCCGGCCCCGGCGAGTCTAAGCCAAGCCGCCGCCGCATCGTCTGCCGTAGGCCAGGCGGGCTATAACGTAACAGTCGCGGAGAACCAGGCGGAAGACGAAATTGCCGCTGACACCGGCGGACACGCGTACTACAGCGACAACGACCTCAGCGGCATGATTGAAAAGGCTGTGGAACACGGAGAAAGCTACTACACGGTGAGCTATTCGCCCTCCAACCAGAAATATAACGGCGCGTCCCGGCACATCGAGGTGAAGCTGGCGAAGAAGGGCTATACGCTGAGTTACCGCACCTTCTATTACGCTCTGCCCGAGGACGCCGAGCAGGAGATGCACAAGCCCGGCACTCCGGACGCGCGCATGGCCGCCGCCAAAGTGGAGGACACTCTCTACGCGAACATCGAGCACGGCGCGCCGATGCTGCACGATCTGCTCTTCCGCGCGCGCGTGGAGGCCGAGGGACAACCCACGCTGGCAACCGCCGCGGAGATGCAACAGCTCGAGGACGAGCCGGCCTTCTTCCGCACCCGCCGCAAGAAACAGATTCCCCGGCCGCTCACTCCCATAATGCTGCAGAAATACCGGATCGCATATGGAGTGATCGACCTGCAGTTGAAGGCGCTGGCCGCAAGCATGGGAAGCCCGGCCACGCTGGAGTTTGCCGCCGCGGTCTACGATGCCGACGGGCGGATGCTCAACGGCATCCTGAGCAACGGCCAGGCGTCGTCCACCGTCAAGCCGGGCGGGAAAGACGAAGGGCTCTTCCAAGCCGAACAGGAGATCAACGCACCGGAAGGAGCGGCATGGATCAGGATTGCCGTGCGCGACAAGCTGAACAATCGCGCCGGAACGCTCGAAGTGCCGCTGCCGCTCAAGGCCGAGCCGGTCACGCAGGCGGCGAACGCAGCCAACTAGGCGATGGCCTTTCCAGGTTTCGGAAACGAGACCTGGAATAGCTGGAACAGTAACAAGCTCACTTGCCGATCAGGCTGCGCGCAATCGCGTCCAACATCCCGTTGAGAAAGTTGATGGACTCGGGAGCGGAGTAGCGGCGGCCGATTTCCAGGGCCTCGTTGATGACGATGGGGAAGGGTGTGCCTTTGAAGCCCAACATCTCACCCACGGCCATGCGGAGCAAGTTGCGATCCACGGCGGGCATGCGCTCCAGCCGCCAGTGCTTCGAGTTCTGCACCAGGAGTTCGTCGATCTGTTCCTGATGGGCGATGGCCACGCGGAACAGATCCTCGGCAAAGCCGCGCACCTCCGGCTCGACCTCGTCACCGGCCTTCCAGAAGGTGGCGCGCACCTGGTCCGGCGTCTGGCGCCCGATGTCTGCCTGAAACAGCATCTGCATGGCCAGTTCGCGCGACTTGCGGCGCGGTCCGGCGCTCAAGCCGTACCGCCTTCCAGCAGTTTGCGGCGCAGGCTTACCATCTCAATGGCCGCCGTAGCGGCCTCGAATCCCTTGTTTCCGGCCTTGATGCCGGCCCGATGGAGCGCCTGCTCAAGAGTCTCGCAGGTTAGTACGCCAAAGCTGTGTGGAATGCCGGTCTCCTGTTGCGACTGTCCGATGCCGCGCGCTACTTCGTTATAGATGGCCTCGTAATGGGCGGTTTCGCCGCGCAACAGGCAACCGAGAGTGACAATTGCGTCCACCTTGCCGAGGTTGGCCAGGGTGCGGGCGGCGGCGGGTATCTCCCATGCGCCGGGAACACGGACAACCTCGATGTCGGCCCGCCTGGCGCCGCTGCGCAGCAATGCGTCCAGCGCACCCTCGAGCAGCCGCTCAGTGATGACCGCATTCCAGCGCGCCACGACAAGGCCAAACTTCATGCCCGCGGCAGATAGATCGCCTTCGACGGCCACCGGCTTGCCGCGAAGCGGATCGGTCCACGCCCAGAAGCTGAAGGGGAAGCCCGGCTCGGGTTCGATGGTGAAGAGACGCGACTTCCAGTGGGTTTCCGTGATGGGCGAGAGACGCGCGGCGGATGAGTCGCCTCCCTCCGCGCGAAGCCAGGACGCGGCTGTCTGGTGCACGGCATCAAGCGCGGTCACCTCCACCAGCACATCGGCAGTGGCAGGAAACCGGCCATCGACAAACTCCAGGTTGCCCAGCGGAGCCAAGAACGCGGCTCCCCGGCTCGTCTCTTCCTCCCACCCCTTGCCGGGAGCAAATCCCAGCGCAGAAAAGAAGCTTGCCAGCCGGTCGTAGACCGCTGCACTGCCGGCAGGACGAAGAAAGGAAATCCCCTTGATCATGGTTTGATTCTATCGTGCTGGAGCGGCGAACCGGCCAGTGTGCGAAATGCCAGCGTGACGCCGTTCTGGCTTGACAAGTTGGCGGCGCCTTTGAGGCGGCCTTGCACGAAGCAAAACAGGTGGCGGTCAGCAAAAAGGCCGGCGCTGCGCCGGCCTTTCCTACTTCGGAAACGCCCCCCGAGGATTACGTGGTGGCGCGCGGTTTGACGACGATGGCCGTGGCCGGCACCGGGTTGGTGGTGGGCGCGGCCAGCGTGCAGCCAGCGTCGTTGCCACCGGCGGAAATCGGCGTGCAGGCAGGCAGGTTGGGTGCAATCTGTTGGGTGTCGGTCAGCGTCGGCACACTGATGTAGTGAATCAGATTGTCGCCCGCGGTGGAGACAAAGAAGAGTTTGTCGTCGGGGCTGAAAGCGCCTGCCAGCGGGGCCGTGATCGCCGAATTTCCGTTCAGCGTCACATAGTTCACCGTGCCCGCCGCACCGTTGGCGCCCGGCACATAGTACGGCAGCAAAGCGCCCTGTGTCGATCCTGTGTAGGTGATAAACGCCAGGTTGGATGCCGGCGAAGCCACCACCTGATTGATCGCGGTAGCGTTCACCTTGGTGACCGGTATCTGATTGAGCGTGTGGGAGAGCATGAGCGGCTGCAGCACGCCGTTCACGGCTGCCGGGCAGGCGCCGGAGACCTCTGTGTTTGGAATCGAACTGGCCGGAGGGATGGTGACTCCAATGTCGGCAACTGAGACCGCACCCTCGGCGAGAGCCGCGCCCAGGATGTGCTGACCATCGGTTGTCGCGGCCAGGGCGTCCGTCTGCACGGCCACCGAATCTCCCTGGGGATAGAAGGTCGTGGCCGCCGCGTTCCCGATCGGGCCGGCGGGGCACCAGGTATGAGCCACAGTGGAGAAATTCTGGCTGCCGCTCAGGTAGGCGCCCACGCTGGGGATGGTAATCGCCAAGCTCTGGGAGCCGCCGGTGGTCTTGCTCAGATCATAGGTGGTCCAGTCTTGGTTCGCGCTGTAGACGTACAACGTGTCGCTGTGGCCGGCTCCCAGGGATGCGCTGTCGGTGATATAGAGTGTCTTGGAGTCGGGGGTCCATGCCGCAGCGCTGCCCATGCCGCCAAAGGTCGTGGTGTAGCCGCCCGAGACGCTGTAAAGATAAAAGAGCTGCCGCACCTGATCGTTGATAAGCAGGGTCTGGTCATTCGGAGAGACGGCGAGCACCACGCCGGGAACGGTTGGATCCTGTTTGGTGAGTGTGTTGCCGACTGTGCTGTACATCATCAGTTCGCGGGCCGATCCGAAGAAAAGATTCGTGCCCGTCCGGTCCATCATCATCGAGTTCGGCACATACGGCAGGCGCACAGTGGAACCAACCGTGCCGCTGAGCAGCTCGATGGGAATGAAGTATTGCGACTGGCCGGGCGCCGAGAACCAGAGATAGTCGCTGGCGGTGCCGGGAGTCGTGATCGTGACCGGATTCGAGGAAATGGAGAGACCGGTGCCATTCACCCCAATCTGATTGATCGGAGCCGGATTGCAGAAGGTAGGCTGGCAGCTAGCGTAGACCGAAGCCTCGCCGGGGAAGTTGGTGGTGATGCCACCTGCACTGGTCGCAGTGATGTCGATCGGGTCGGTGGACTGGTAGTCCAGCAGAAGGCCGGTGATGATGACCCCGTTGGTGTCGATTACGGTGGTGGTCAGATTCTGCTGAACACCCTGGGTGATCGTGCCGCTGGTCTGTCCATTGGCCAGGGTAACGCTGATCGAGGCTGGCGGGCAGGTGGAGAAATAGCCGGCCGACGAACCGGAGCCTGCGATCGAGGCAGTAATCGCGGTGGTGCCAGGCAATTGAGCGACAATCTCGTTGGTTTCGGGGTTGATATTGGCAACGCCTGCGGTTCCGCCCGTGTAGGTGAGCGTGCCGATGGAAGATGTACAGCTGGGAATCGAACTCAGGCTCACGCCGGGGGGCAGCGGGCAGGCAAGGCTCGGCGAGGAAGCCGTGGTCACCGAAGACGGTGCGCACAGCAACAACTGCTGGTTGTTGCTTCCGGAGAAGCATGCCTGCGCATCGAGTTGCGCCTCGGCACCCTGGGAGAGGCATTGCTGCGGCCCGACAAGGGTCACGGAGGTCACCTGGGGATGCACATAGACCGACACCGGATTGGAGACGACCCCTTGGGCGGAGGCCGTAACGTAAGCGATGCCGTAGGGCAGGCCGCCGGTCGAAGGCAAGGGATTCGGCTTGTTGCAGATGGTATAGTTGGCGATGCCGCCGCCGGTGTTCCGGTTCCACGTGCCCGCGCAGATAATACCCGTGGGCGAGACATCCACCCATTGGTTGTTGGTGGTGCCATAGGTGAACGAACTCACGCTGGCAACCGCGCCTTTGCAGGTCTTGGCAACGGGTCCGGTCACCTGCTGCGTCTGCCCGAAGGCGAGCGAGATGCCGGTCGTCTGCGGCTGCAGGAAGACGGAGGACACGTCCGTGTCCTTCAACCCGTAACCCTCGCCGTTGCAATAATTCCCTGCCGGGTTGCGCGTGCAGCCGGAAATCGAAATCCCGGCCGGAATGGCTAGGCACAACAAGCAAACAAGCGTCAAAAACCGCCGCATGAATCCTCCCCGCCCCGCCTTTTCAAACCGCGGAACGGTCTCTCCGATTACGTAAAGAAAAATTGGGTTGTAGCGGTCCGTCAACATGCCCAAGACTGGCTTGCAGCCGGAGGAGTCCGCTCAAACGACCGGCTCCCGGCGGTACGCTCTTCCATGCAGCCGATTGGCGAAACACGCTGTGAAAACTCCAAAGAAAAGTGTATCAGGACGGGGCCACCCCTGGGAGGAAGCCATTGCGGGCGCTGCCCGCTCCGATTTCCGCCCCTCCTGCAATAGACTCCGCTGAGCCGGGTAGGCGAGCGGATTTTTGGTCAATCGCCAGGAGGCAGGTAGCGCGCAAACCAGTTCACGGCCCGTTCCATCACGTCGCGGCGGTGTTCGGGATCCACAAAACCATGCCCTTCGTTGGGGTAAACCACCAGTTGCGTAGGCACATGCCGGGCTCGGAGCGCATGCCAGAACTCGTAGGATTGGGGCGCCGGGCACTCTCCGTCCCGGTCGCCCACCACCACCAGAGTGGGCGTATTGGCCTGTTTGATGAAGTTGATCGCCGAACTCCGGGCATAGACCGCCGGATCGTCGTAGACCGAAGCGCCAAAGTAGGGCGTCATCCACTGGTCAATCGAGTTCTCCCCGTAGTAGCTCTGCCAGTCCGAAATCCCCGCCCCGGCGACCGCCGCCTTGAAACGCCCGGTCTGCGTGACGGCAAACATGGTCATGAATCCGCCGTAGCTCCAGCCGGTGATCCCCACGCGGCCATTGTCTACGGGATATTTGGCCTCGACCGCATCCACCCCAGCCAATATGTCGCGCAGGTCGCCGTAGCCGAAGTCCTTGCGATTGGCCTGGGCAAAAGCCTCGCCCTGGCCGAAGCTGCCCCTGGGGTTGGGCTGCAAGACAAAGTAGCCCAGTGCGGAGAAAGCCGCTGCACTCAGGCCGCCGCCTCCGCCCCAATGCGACTCCACCGCCGAAGCCGGTCCGCCGTGCACCTCCACGATCAACGGGTACTTCCTGGCCGGATCGTAATGCAGTGGGAGCATCAACCAGCCCTGCACGCGAAATGAGTCGCTCTTCCAGCTCAGCGAGACGGATTTGCCCCAGGCAGGTTCCACCCCGTCGTTCAGGTGCGACAACTGAATCACGCCCTCCAGACCTGAATTCATCACCACAGCAGACTTAGCCGCATAGATCTCCGTGGGGTGGTCGAAGGTGCTGGCGCCGAAGACGAACAGCGACCGGTCGGCCGTGGAGGAAAGGCTCAGTTCCAGCCGCCCATCGCCCACACTGCCTGGGATGCTGAAGATAGGCGCGCCAAAGCTGGTGGCCACGCTCGGGCTGGTCCGGTCTCCCTGCAGGCGGAATCGGACCAGTTGGCAGTTGCCGCCGGCCAGTTCGCTCGCGAAGATATGTTCGTCGTCGCCCCATTCAATCCATGCCGGCGAGGTGGGCCGCTGGGGAGTAAGGTCGACGGGCTGCCCTCCATTGGCCGAAACGACCCACACATCGCCGCCCGTCGCGCCCTGGTCGCTCATCAGCCCGCCGATAAACGCGATGGCCTTGCCGTCCGGCGACCACCGCGGCACCGCGATCTGCAGCCCATGCAGCGGGCCGGCAATTTCCGCAGGCGCCAGAATCGCCTGGGGTGGGCCATCGAACAGTTGCGTGTAGAGCTTGGCTACCCACCAGTTGTTCTCCCCTGGCGGATCGGCGGCTACATACGCGAATCCCTTTGAATCCGGCCTCCAGTCGAATTCATAAACGTGGAGCTCAGACGGAGAAACTATCTCTGGAGACGCGGGCTTGGACGGATTGACACGAGCCACGGCAACCCGCTGAATTTCGATGCCTTCTTCGCCGATGACACCAGCCGGCGGCTTCATCGCCGCCAAGGCCCCGGCCGGCCGCGTCGCGCCTTCTACATATAAGAAGGCCACACGGGTCCCGTCCGGCGAAAAAGCCGGTGCATCCACGTAGCCTTTCAGTTCGGTCAGACGCCGCGCCGCCTTCCCATCCAGCCGCGAAAGATACAGATCTGTCTGCTCGCCCGGCTGGGCGCAGTCGGAAAAGAAAGCCAGCGCCCTTGCGTCCGGCTCCCAGGCAATCTCGCCTTCGTGACAGTGCCGGTCGGCCTTGGCGGCTGCGGTCACCCGCTCACTTCCAGCCAGACCGTCCAGCGAAGCAACCCGAATCTCCGCACCCTCTTTCGTGTTCTGAACCCACGCCAACCGTTTGCCGTCCGGCGACACCGCTACCTGACTGACGAATTGGCCGCGGCGGAGCCCATTCAGCACCTCTTCGATATGAGCGCGATCCGCGGCCGGCGCCGGATGGGAATCCTGCGCCAAGGCACCGGAGAGGTTGAGAATCGCGCCCAAAACGAGGGCGGAGCCAACGGTAGACGCACTGCGGAGCGATTTGCGAAGCTCGAACCAAAACATACAAAAATGCTATCAGGAAGAATCTGCGCGGCCCGGATTGGACTGGCTCTTTCCGCGCTCCCACCATACATATACCCGATAGGAGCGCCGCCGCAATGTGCAGGGCGGATCGCACCCGGCCTTTATACTGGGGTGGTTGCCGCAGGCAGGCACGCGGGCCGGGAAACGGTTCGCCGGAGAGGAACAGACATTGGCTCAGGCGGAGATTGGCATTATCGGCGGCAGCGGGCTCTACTCGATGCCCGGATTCACCAACGTGCGCGAAGAACGCGTAGAAACGCCCTTTGGCCCGCCGTCGGACGCCTTTGTGCTCGGCGAGTTGGAGGGCCGCAAAGTGGCCTTCCTGGCGCGGCATGGGCGCGGGCACCGCATTCTGCCCTCGGAATTGAATTTCCGGGCCAATATTTACGCCTTCAAAAAGCTGGGCGTGGAGCGGATTCTGTCGCTTTCGGCCGTGGGATCGCTCAAGGAAGAGCACAAGCCCACCGATTTTGTCATTCCGGACCAGTTCATTGACCGGACCTTCCTTCGCATCTCTACCTTCTTTGGCGAAGGGATCGTGGGCCATGTGTCGTTTGGCGATCCGATCTGCGCCACGGTGGCCAAAGCCGCGGCCGAAGCCTGCGCCGCGGTGGGCGTGACGGGCAAGCTGGGCGGAACCTACATTTGCATGGAAGGCCCGCAGTTCTCCACCAAGGCCGAGTCGCATCTCTACCGGAGTTGGGGCGCCGACGTGATCGGCATGACCAACCTGCAGGAGGCCAAGCTGGCGCGCGAGGCGGAGATTTGTTACGCCACCGTGGCCATGGTCACCGACTACGACTGCTGGCGCGAGGGGCACGACGCGGTAACCATTGAAGAGATTGTGGCCGTGATGCACAAGAACTCAGAGAACGCCGCCAAGGTGGTGAAGGCGGCTGTGGCGGCCATACCCGCCGAACGCACCTGCGCCTGCGCATCGGCTGCCAAGTTCGCCGTGCTCACGCAACCCGATGCGATTCCCGCGGCGGCGAAGGAGAAGCTGAAACTGCTCTTCGGGAAGTATCAAGGCTGGTAACAAAGTTAGCGCGGCTGCGCCGCAAGCAAGCCGGCAGACGAGCGGATTCATGCGGAAACGATCAGACTTCAAGATAAAAAGGGAGATTCATGGCGATTACCGTAGTGGGCAGCGTTGCCTTCGATTCCATTGAGACGCCGGCGGGACGGCGGGAGCGTTGCCTGGGCGGCGCGGCGACTTATTTTTCGCTGGCGGCCAGTTATTTTACCGATGTGCGCGTGATCGCCGTGGTGGGCGAGGACTTTGGCAAGAGGCAGGAAGCTGCATTCCAGGCCCGCGGCATCGACACGCGCGGCATCGAGCGGGCCGCGGGCAAGAGCTTCTTCT
>JBEKTO010000040.1:0-38875 GCA_049515995.1 Occallatibacter sp.
GTACCTTCACCAGCTTCAACGCCATCATCCATCCAAGCCCCCCAACGGCCAACTGGCCATCACAAGTCGAGCTTGAATCCTCAGCAGCCCCAAGACAAGGCGGCCAGAAAGCGACGCTTACGTTCATTCCCTGCAAAGAGTTCATTCACTGCAAGGAGTTCATTTCTCCAAGTAGGTTTGTCATCCTGAGCGACCGGAGCGCAGCGAAGGGAGTCGAAGGACCCGCGTTTGCCTTTCGTAGTCTTATTGATCCGGCCCAAATGTATGAAACGTTCCTGGGTGCCCCACCCTAGCCGCGCCTCTGTTTCTGCGGCTAGGGTGGGATCGGTAAGTCTTACCTAAAAGGGCCGGATCAATAAAAGGACGCAGCCTGCCGGAGGGAGCAGGGGCCTTCAGGCCCCTGAATACATCGCCTCAGAAAACGGCCTTTAGGCCCGGGCCTTATCTTTGCGAAGTACGTGGCCACGCCGCGGGTCGCGCTCGAAAACCGAAGATAAAGTTAGAATCCCGTCTTTGCCAGGTAGATCATTGTGCTACCGTTGCCTGCGCCGGTCAGATAGTTCGTTGCCGACGACATGAATACAACGTAATGGCCATCCTGGCTAGAGGATTCACGTTAAAAGTGTACGGTTGCGTACACACAGTTTGACAGCTTGTTCCCGCAGGCAAAAGGCAGGTAAGGCTCAGATACACATGATGATCCCAGAAAGCATTTTGTGTAGCCGGTTGATTGCTGGGTGCCCCAGGTCCCCGCTTTGGGACCTGGGAAAGCGGCGAAGAGTGAAAGACCACGAACCTCAACCAGGAAGCCTCTCCCCAGTCCCTCAGCCCCTAGTCCCTCAGTCCCTAGCCCCTTGCAAGCAACCCCTCCCGCCCCTAAGTCGCACACTCACCATCACTTACCTTTGCAGAGAATTACCTTCCATTGGCGCACAATGGCAATAGAGGATAGGCGGAGAAATCCGGAACCGCCCCTTGCAATCCCCGCAATCCAGCACCGATGAAAAGAAAGACATGCGTTTTTGCCTGTGAAACTGTGAAACGGCACTTAAGTCATTCAAAACAAAAGCCGATTTTTGCTCGGCTCACAGATCCACAGAAACCGTGAAGCGGCGAAACTGTGTCTTACCATGCGGCTCACTCTTGAACCGGCATCGAAGACTTCCACAGCCCGCGCGCGAAGCGGAAAGGGCCAACACAATCAGGGGTAACCTGGTTTGAATCTGTGTCCTGCGGCACCATCCATGGTTCAGTACCCGGATTGCAACCAAATAATCGCAACATATGAGACGTGCGTGTGAGCACCGTCACATCTTGGGGATGTCCCGCATTCTACCGTTGGTGGTATGACAGCCGCGACCTCTGTTCTGCTTGCGCCATGTTCGCTTCTGTTGGGTGCCTTGCTGCAGCTTCTCGTAGCGCGGCTCTGTTCTGCCCGGACCAAAGGAATCCTCGCGGCGCTCGCCTGTTTGCCGGCGGTCGCCGGCGTGGCCTTCGCCGCACAGCATCTGCGCGCGGAACCGTTCATTGAGCTCAATCTGCTCCGCTGGGATGGGCCGCTGGCGCTGGTCCTTCACGTAGACGCGCTCAGCGTGCTCTTCGCCTTCATGGGGACATGCCTGGGCGGCTTCGTGCTCCTTTATTCCATCGGCTACATGGCCCACGACAAGGCCGCGACCCGCTTCTACGTCTCCATGCTGCTCTTCATCTGCGGCTTTGTCGGACTGGTCTACAGCGCCAACCTCTTCTTCTTCTATCTCTGCTGGGAAGTGATCGGTCTCTGCTCCTTCACCCTGGTCGGCTTCTGGTACACCAATCGCGAGGCGGTCGCCGGCGCGCGCAAAGTTCTGTTGATGACCCACATCGCGGGCTACGGCCTGCTGGCGGCCATCCTGGTTGTCTTTCACCGTACGGGCAGCGCCTTGTGGACCGATCCGGCCGTGGCGAGCAGCTTCACCGGCGGCGTCTTTGTCCTGATGCTGGTCGCGCTGGTGGCCAAGAGCGTGCAAGTGCCCTTGCACACCTGGATTCCCGAGGCCATGGCCGCGCCGACGCCGGTAAGCGCCCTGCTCCACGCGGCCTGCTATGTGAAAGCAGGCGTCTATCTGGCCGCGCGCATGCACAGCTTTGGCTCGTGGCCGCCGGCCTGGGGCGCATCTCTGGTCTGGATCGGCACCGTCACCATGGCCGTGGGCGTGATGTACGCCATGGTGCAGACCGATCTGAAACGCATGTTGGCCTTTTCCACCGTGAGCCAGATCGGCTACATGATGATGGGCCTGGGCATCGGCACGCCGCTGGCCATCACCGCGGGCCTGCTCCACTGCCTCAATCACGGATTCTTCAAGGGTGGGCTCTTTTTGGCCGCCGGCTCGGTGCAGCACGCCGCGGGCACGCGCGACATGAACCGGCTTGGCGGGCTTGCCACACGCATGCCCCACACTACGCTCTCGTGGCTCATCGGCGTAGGCAGCATGATGGGCATTCCGCTGATGAGCGGCTTCGCCAGCAAGTGGATGCTCTACGCCGCCGCCCTGCAAGCCGGATGGGCCGTTCCTGCCATGGTGGCCTGGGCGGCGAGTCTGGGCACCGTCTTCCTGGGTGCCAAGGCCACCAGCGCCGTCTTCCTGGGGCCGCTCACCGAGGCAACCAAAGATGCGCACGAGTCTCCCCCCACCATGGTGTGGGGCATGGGATTGATGGCCGCGGGCAGCGTCGTTCTCGGCGTCGCGCCGCAGTTGGCGGTCAACTACCTGCTCAATCCCATCCTCGGCGCACTGGGGCTGGGCGCGGGCGTGCAGGTGACTTGGCTGGGGCTGTCGGCCAACGCCGGCAGCTTCTCCAGCATGGGCGGCCTGGTGCTGGCTCTGGTCTCGCTCATTCTGGGCGGCGCAATCTACGCCATTGCCTACGTCGCCCGTCCCGCCACGGCGCCGGGGGGCGCGGCGCTGGCCGCCGCCGGAGGCGGAATCTTCACCGGCGGAGAGCCCTTGTCGGACCAGGACCGGCTCACGGCCGGCGACTTCTCCGACATCTTCCTCCAGAATTGGAAGGAGTTCTTCCGCTGGTCCAATGTGGACGCTGTGTATCTGGCCGTCTGGCGCGGCTTGCAGGCCGCCTCGCGCGTCGTGGGCCTCGCCGTCTCCTGGATGGAGCGGCGGGCGCTTGTCTTGGTCGTCGTGCTTGCGGCTGCAGTCCTGGCTGGGCTTCGCTGGTTGGTCCCTGCAATGCCCAACCTTGGCTCTCTGGCCTCGCCCCTCGTGCCGGCCCCGCTGCTGGCGGCCTGCGCCGTGGCTGCGGGCGCGTTGATCCTGGCCGCGCTCTCGCAATCGGCTTGGCGCCGTCTCATTCCGCTGATGATTCTTACCGGCGTGGCCACCGTTGCGGGCCTCGCAGTCAACGGGCCATGGACTCGGCTCGGCCTTCTCGAATTGGGCGCGCTGTTGACGATTCCCCTGGTGGGGCAAAGCGCACGCACGCGGACGGCAAAGCTGACCTATGTTGCGGTGGTGCTCATTTCCGCTTTGTCTCTCATTTCCAGCCACATGCTCATGGAGCGCGGACAGGCAGACTGGTCGCGGGCGCTGCTGCTGACCAGCGTCTGCGTCAAGCTCGCCGCCGTGCCGCTCTTCTTCTGGCTGCTTCAGTTGGCCGACGAGGTGCCGGCTCTGGTCCTGGGCCTGATAATCGCGGTCGTCGACATGGCGGCCTTCGGCGAACTGTACGCCATTGCGCAGTACTCTCCGGGCTCCCTCACACCCCAGGGTCTGCTCTTGGGAGCGGCCGCCGCAACCTCGTTCCTCGCCGCGCTGCTGATGCTCGCGCAGCGCAGCCTCAAGCGCCTGCTGGTTCTTTCCACGGTCGAAGATATCGGCTTTCTCCTGCTCGGACTCGCCTCCGCCAGCATCCTCGGAATGACCGGCGTGCTGGTTGCCGCATCGGCCCACGCCCTGGCCAAGGCTCTGCTCTTCGCCTGCCTCAGCGCCCCTGAAGCCGCTGGCGCCCTCGACGGCGAGCCTGCCGGTCTCGCCGCGCGCTACCCGGTCAGCGCCTTCGGCTTCCTCTTCGGCATGTTGGCCATGCTCGGTGTGCCGCCCACGCTCGGCTACATCGGCCGCTGGAGGCTCTACGAAACCGCCTTGCAGATCGGATGGCCGCTGGCCGCGGTCTTCATCGTCTCCTCGGTCTTTGCGCTGATCGCCTACACCTTGGCCTTGACCCGCGTCTGGTGGGGTCCGCCGCGCCAACCCGCTCCGCCGCCCTCGGGCCCGCCGCCCGGCAAGGAGCCGCTCCTGCTGCGGACCGTGATCGTCGCGCTGGTTGGGTTGCTGCTGGCTGCCGGCGCCTGGCCCGGCGTCCTGCACATGCTGCAAGGGGGAAGGCCATGAATCTCTGGAACAAATTGATGTGCTACTCCCGCCGCCGCAGCCCCTGGATCTTCCATATGAACTCGGGCAGTTGCAACGGCTGCGACATCGAGCTGGTGGCCAGCCTCTCGCCGCGCTACGACGCCGAGCAGTTGGGCGTGCGCCTTGAAGGCAGTCCGCGCCACGCCGATATCTTGTGCATCACCGGCCCGGTCACGCGCAACTCCGTGCAAGCCGTCAAAACCGTCTACGGCCAGGTCTGCGGACCCAAGGCCGTGGTGGCCATCGGCTCCTGCCCGGCGACGACCAATGTCTTCATCGACAGCCGCACGCTCGACGGACCCCTCGACCGGCATCTCCCGGTGGATGTCTTTGTCCCCGGCTGCCCGCCCCGTCCCGACGCCATTCTCCAGGGCGTGGCCAAGGCAGCCCAAATCCTGGCCGACCGAGCCGCGAACAAGGCGCCTGTTGTCTCTGTCCTCCTGCCCCTGGCCGAACCCGAATGCGCTTGCAGTTGCGCGCAGGCGGACAAAGCCGCCGCCCCGGCCTGCGAGGTGAAACCATGAATCTGACCACTGCCCTCGCGCGCCTGCTCGTCTTTCCCGGAGTTCTCTTCGCCGTCCCCTTCGCCTGGTTCTTTCTCTGGGTCGAGCGCAAGGCGGTTGCCCGGATGCAGGGCCGCATCGGCCCTCCCTTCATGCAGCCGTTCCTCGACTTCATCAAGCTGCTGGGCAAAGACACTCCCGTTCGCGGCGGAGCCGGCGGCTTGCTGATGCGGGCCTGGCCGCTGCTCGCGGTCTCGGCCGCGGCCGGCGCGGTCGGCCTGCTGCCCGTGCTGCCCTCCTCCGGCGGATTCGAGGGCGACCTGATCCTGCTCCTGGCGCTGCTTGAAGTTCCATCCATGTGCATCATCGCCGCGGGCTTCTCCTCGCGCTCCATCTTCGGCGAAATCGGCTCGGCGCGCGAAGCCGTCCTCAGCGTCGCCTACAACGTGGTCTTTCTTCTCGCCATCGTCTCCATCGCCGCCTCGCAGCATACCTTCCGGCTCGAAACCCTGGCCCAGCTCCCGCCTTCGTTCCTCCGCTATCTCGGCATCGCGGCGATCCTGGTCTGCCTGCCCGCCAAGCTGCATCTCAATCCCTTCTCTCTGCCCAACGCCGAGCAGGAGATCTACTCCGGCCCCATGACCGAATATGCCGGTCCGGAGTTGGCGATGTGGGAGCTCTCGCATGGGCTGGAGTGGGTCGCGGCTACCGGGCTGGTGGCCACCTTGGCCGCTCCGCATATCTCCCTCGCTTGGCTCGCCGCTCTCCTCTTTGTCGCGCTCTCGTTCGTGGTCGTGTTGCTGCTCTCGGTGCTCGCCGCCGCCACCGCGCGCCTGGCCATCGACACCACGGTGCGCTTTTACTGGCAATGCACGCTCATCTTCGCGGTCCTGGCCATTTCGTCCGCGCTCTTCATGAGGTTCAGATCATGAACATTCTGACCATGCTGTGGAAGAACCTGCTGGGCGGCTCGCGAACCATCCTTTTTCCCGCGCGCCCCAAGGTAAGCGCCCGCTACCGCGGCCTGGTGCGCTTCGATCCCGCGCTCTGCACCGGCTGCGCCATCTGCCGCTTCCGTTGCACCGCGCGGGCCATCGAGTTCAAGGCCGGCAAAGGCGAATTCACCTGGAGCTACGATCCCGGCCATTGCACCTTCTGCGGACGCTGCGTGGAAGGCTGCAAGTCCCATGCGATCAGCCAGGA
Organism: Occallatibacter sp.; assembly: GCA_049515995.1. GTDB lineage: Bacteria > Acidobacteriota > Terriglobia > Terriglobales > Acidobacteriaceae > Telmatobacter. The sequence goes on from JBEKTO010000040.1 coordinate 6,116, forward strand.
CCCCGCCTGTCCGCCCGTCTATCTGAACATTGGCGAGTTGAAGAACTCCTACACCGTTGCACGCAAGCCGCCCGCTCCCAAGCCGGCTCAAGCTGCGCCGCCGGCCGCCAGCGGTCAAACAGCGGACCCTGCCACGGAGGTGCGCAATGAACGCTCTTGAAACTCAACCCGAAATAATCTCCCTTGAGAGCCTCGCTGAAAAGCTGGGCATCGCGGAACCGTGGCTCGAAAAGGGCGGCGTCCATTGGCTCATCCCCGGTGCCTTGAGCGTGCGTAAATTGGCCGCGGTCATGAATCAGGTTCAGGCGCGCTTTGTCACCATTACCGCTTTTGAACTACCCGGCACCGAAGGTTTTCGCCTGGAATATCACTGGGACCTCGATGGCCGGCTGCTGGGCTTCCCTTTTCTGCTCTCCGGCAACTCCATCGAAAGCATCTACGATCTCTGCGAAGCCGTGGACTGGATCGAGCGCGAGATTCATGAGGGCTTCGCCGTGGACTTTCTGGGACGCGAATACGAGCCGCTTCTGCTGCGCCAGGGAGACAGGCCGGGCGTGAACCTGCGCGAGGAGAAAAAATGAGCTACAAGATCCCCATGGGGCCCTACCACCCTGCGCTCGAAGAACCCTACAAACTCGATATGATCTGCGAGGGCGAAACCGTATGCGACGTCAAGCTGCATATCGGCTTCAACTTTCGCGGCATCGAGCACCTGGCCGAATCCCGGAACTACATCCAGGTCATCGCGCTGATGGAGCGCGTTTGCGGCATCTGCTCGAACATCCACACCCTCACCCTGTGCCAGGCCATGGAGCAGTTGACTGGCCTCACGCCGCCTCCGCGCGCCCAATACATTCGCGTTGTGGTGGCGGAGTTGGAGCGTCTCCACTCCCACGTCCTCTGGGCCGGCATCGCGGCCAAGCTGATGGGCTTCAAGACCATGTTCATGACCTGCTTCGAGCTGCGCGAGAAGGTAATGGACGTGCTCCAGGTTATTTCGGGAAACCGCGTCAACTACTCGATGAACCGCATCGGTGGAGTCAATCGCGACATCGAAGTTCCACTGGCGATTCTGGCCATGATCGAGCAGCTTGAGGGCGAGATGGCGCGCAAGGTCATCCCCATCTTTACCACCAGCACCACGGCGCGCTTGCGTTGCGCCGGCATCGGCGTGCTGACTCACGAGAAAGCTATCTCCTGCGGCGTTGTAGGGCCGAATGCGCGCGCTTCGGGCGTTGCCCAGGATTTGCGCCGCGCCGCACCCTACGCGGCCTATTCCGAGATGGAATTCGATGTGCCGGTGCAGCAGGATGGCGACGTCCGCGCCCGGCTTTTGGTGCGCGCGCTGGAGATCTTGGAGAGCTGCAAGATTCTTCGCCAGGCGCTCACCAAACTGCCGCCGGGCGAGTTGAGCACGGGAGACGACAAGATCGTCTTCTCCACCGGAACGGCCACCAGCCGCGTCGAGGCGCCGCGCGGCGAAGTCATGTATAGCGTCTCCTGGAAAGAGAACTCCAGAAATCCCAGCCGCGTCCACGTGCGCACGCCCACCTTTGCCAACATGCCGGCCGTCCGCTGGATGGTGATGGGAGCCAGGCTTGCGGACACGCCTCTGATCCAAGCGTCGATCGATCCCTGCTACTCCTGCACTGACCGGTAGCACCGCCGTTGACAGCCACGCGCATTCCAGCGTGTAATTGAAGTGTTGGTTGTGGTGAAGGAGTTCACCCTTAACCGCTGTCCCTGCCCATCGGCCGGACAGATGATGACTCCTGACAGGGGCCCCTGTCGCGGAGTCATATCCCGGCGCGATCCCTGAGTACAAATTCTGTGAGCAAGAGCCAGAGGAGTTTTTTGGCTCTCGCCATCGTGTGGCGGCTTCGTCCGGATACCGCGACGCCGTCCGTCGTATAACCTGAACGTGAGGAGAGAATCGTTGCAGAAATACCTGCTCATCGCCGCCGGCGGCGCGCTTGGCTCCATCGCCCGGTACTGGGTCGGCTCCACGATTGCCGGCCGCATGGGAATCCGGTTCCCCTACGGCACCCTCGTAGTCAACCTCACTGCCTGCGTGCTGATCGGCTTTTCCCTCACCTACCTGAGCCGGCGAGCCGGCATCAATCCCGCCTGGCGATTTCTCATCCCTGTCGGCTTCATCGGCGCTTACAGCACCTTCTCGACCTATGAATGGGAGACGCTTTCCACGTTACGCTCGGGCGCTTTCCTGCTCGCAGCTCTTTACGCCGCCGGCAGCCTCATCCTCGGGCTCGCCGCCGTCTGGGGAGGTTCCTGGCTGGCTGAGATCCTCCCCTGAGTGCCGGTCGGCCTTCTGCGTATCGGATGCGCTTGCCACTTCTCCCCAAAAAATGCTTCAATCCTTCGTTGTCGATTGGAACGTCGCGGCGCGTGCTCTACCCTCAAGGGAGGAACAATGTTGAATGCGGGAAAAGCAATCAAAGTCTCCATCTACCTGAGCGATGGAGCCACACATCACGGGGTTCCGGTTTACTCCAGCATCCTCGACTTCCTCTTTTTCCGCGGCGTCGCTGGCGCAACGGTGATGAAAGGCATTGCCGGCTTCGGCGCCGACCATCACATGCACTCCGCGAATTTCGTCGAAATCTCCGATCGCCTGCCCATCAAGATCGAATTCATTGAGACCCGCGAAAAGGTCGACGCGATCTTGGGCAAGCTGGAAGAGCTGGCCGGCAGCGGGTTGATCGAGATGCAGGAGACCACAGTCGCCAAGCCGGCCCAGGTCTCGAAGCCCAGGACACTGGTTCCTCCCGCCCACCTCAAGATCGAGGGCAAAGCCCAGTTGATGCGCATCTACGTGAGCGAAGAGGACCGCTGGAGAGACAAACCCCTCCACGAAGCCCTGGTGGCCGCCATGCGCGCCAACGACATTGCCGGAGTTACGGTCTATCGCGGCATCCTTGGCTATGGCGCGCACCGCCGGGTTCACAAAGACAAGCCTCTGCTCGTCTCGTCGCACCACGGCTCGATCATGCTCTCCGTCATCGACACTGCCGAAAAGCTGCATGCCTTTTTGCCGCTCGTGGACCAGATGGTGGAAGAAGGCCTAGTGGTCTTCTCCGACGTGGACATCATCAAGTATGCTTATCGCGCGCTCGACGCCGAACAGGGCGAGACGCCGCCGGAACCCGATAGTGTTGCGGACTGGGTGGAGGAAAAGCCATGAAAGAAGAGTTTCCCGCGCGCATGTTGCGTGTCCATTTCGGCGAGGACGACCGGTGGCATGGCAAGCCCCTGCATGAGGCCATCCTGGCAAAATGCAGGGAATTGAGTATCGCCGAAGCCATCGTCTATCGCGGAATTGAAGGCTACGGAACCGCCAGCAGGATTCGTCACTCCAGCCACTGGCTGCTCTCGAAGGACGCTCCGATTCAGATGAGCATCATCGACACCGAAGAGCAGATCGCCCGGCTGATTCCTCATCTCGACGCCATGGTCGAGGAAGGGCTGGTCGCATCCTCCAGTGTTGAAGTCATCCGCTACTCGCGGTCAGCCGAAAACACTCCGGAAAAGCCCTAGAACTGGTTGCATAGATCGGGATTTGAGCGGGCACGGCTTTATCCGCGCCCGCTCTTGTTGTTCTACGGAATGGATGTAAACGGCGAAGCCGGCAGTCCGTCGCTGTTGTAGAGATTGCACTGCGGGCTGTTGGCCCAGCCGTAGCGCACGTAGACCGGCTCGGCGACGGCGGGGCTCGTGACCACTACCGTCGCCCCCTCGATCGTGGCCGTGGCCGCCGAAAACTTCCCGTCCGCTCCCGCAACTTCGAAACCCGTCACAGCGCCGCCCTTGGCCGTCAGCCCCTTGGCATGGTCGAACCAGGCCCGAATAGCCGTTCCTTCCGGCGTTGCCTGCCGGTAGAGCGGCCCTGAGTACTCGATCGCCTCGCCGTAGCTGAGGGCGCGCGCCGCGCGGGCGAGCCGCTGGCCCACATCTACCTTGTCGGTGGGGTGCACATTATCCGGGTCGCCGATGTCGATGGTCACGGCCATCGCCGTGTTGCGCAGTTCCAGAGTCTTCAACTGCCCCTCGCGCACGGTGGCCCAGTCCTCGATCGGAGTGGATTTGAAGTTGGCGATCTGCACGTACAGGAAGGGAAAGTCTCCCTCGCCCCACTGCCGCCGCCAGTCCTCGATCAACGTGCTGAAGAGGCGATGATAGATCGCTGGCCCTCTTTCGATGATGCTGTTGCTCTCGCCCTGGTACCAGATCACTCCGCGGATGGGAAACGGCGTCAGCGGCGCAATCATGCCATTCCAGAGCAGCCCGGGTCCCCACATGGCCAGCATCGGATGCCAGGGAAACTGCGGCTCCGGCTTGCCCTGCGCCCGGGCCTCCGCGCGCTGCCGCTGCTGATCCTTGTCCTCCAGCAGCGCGCTGGCCTCGCGGTCGGTCATCCTGCCGCGCGTCTCGAAAACCGGCGCCAGAGATGCGTCTTCGCCCAAGGCGTTCAGCCGCACCCAGGACTCGGCCACCGTGCCGCCCCAGGTCGAGTCGATCACGCCGACAGGCACGTGCTCGCGCTGCTCGATATCCCGGGCGAAGTACCACGCAACGGCGGAGAACTCCTTGGCTGTTTCGGGCGTTGAGGCCGCCCATCCCACGGTCTCGGCGTCGTCCTGCGCATACTCTGAGGCGCGCTCCTTCACCATCAGCAGGCGGATACGCGGGTTGGCCGCTTGAGGCAGATCCGCCGCCGCCGTGGCCGCCTGGCGCATTCTGAACTCCATGTTCGACTGTCCGGAGGCAACCCACACGTCGCCCACCAAGACGTCTTCCAGTGTGATGGTCTGCGCGGGCGTCCCATTGACGGCCGCGCCCTTGACGGTCAGCTCAAACGGACCGCCCGCCGCGCCCTGCGAAAGATAAACGCTCCACCGGCCCAGTTGCCCGGCCTTGGCCGAACGACTTTCGCCGCGAAAGCTGACACTCACGTCTTCGCCCGGTGCGGCCATGCCCCACACGTGCACTGGCAGGTCGCGCTGTACCACCATGTGGCTGGAAAGAATTCTGGGCAGAGTCACCTGAGCCGGAACTGTGGCGCACGGAAGCAAGGCAAGCAGAAGTAAAAATCGCAGTTTCATTGGATCCTCACTGAAAATGCAGGTGCGGAAACCTTCCACCCCGGAATTGCGGCTGCGGCTTCCGAAAAGAGAACGTTATCAGAGCGGGCGCTCTCTCGTCAGCCCCGCTCATCCACGCCCGCCGCGCATTCCACAGCCTGCGGACGCAACTTTTCCCCAAGAAGTGTGTCGAAACCAGGTAGATAAGCCGGTTGGCCCGGAGCACATCGGGGCTGAGCTTCTTCCCCGAGGCGACCCCTTCCATACCCAACCTGCATCTCCCAATTCATGCAGATCGTTCCCTTGGTCTCGGCCACGCTGAAAGGAAGATCAATAAAACTCAACCCGGAGGACCGATGTTTTTGATGCGCCTTCTACTTGCTCTTGCGGCTCTGGCGCTTTTGGCCGCTAGCTCCACCCGCAGCCACGCACAGGCTGCCCTCTTGATGGAAGAGCCGTACGCCTTCTTCGGCGCCGTCAACCCGACCGGGCACAATGCCATCTATTTTGAGCGCATCTGCGCTGAGACTCCGGTCAAACTGCGCCGTTGTCAGCCGGGTGAACTGGGTGCAGTGATCTCCCGATACCACGGAATCGAAGGCTACGATTGGATCGCAATTCCCCTCGTCCCCTACTTTTATGCGGTCGAAGAGCCCCCACAGGTCCCGGCAAGCGTGAATCGCGAATCAGTAACCCCGATGCGCAACCGTTATCGCGAAGCCCATCTGCTCAGTCTGGGAGAAGACCTGCCTCCGGGCAACTTCACCCGCGCCGGCTGGACTCAGCTTGTGGGCATGGCTTATGAACGACGCACCTACGCCTTCCGCTTCGAGACCACACCTGACCAGGACGACGCTCTCATCGCATGGTTGAACGCGGGTCCGAACAGTTCCCATTTCAGCCTGCTCTTTAACAACTGTGCTGATTTTGCGCGAGGCATTCTCAACAACTATTTTCCCGACACATTCAAGCGCAGCATCTTCCCCGACGCGGGCGTGACCACCCCCAAGCAGATCACCTACAAGCTGGCGCGCTATGCCCGCAAGCACCCTGAGACGCGGCTGACGGTCTTCGAGATACCTCAGATTCCCGGCTATCGCCGCCTCAGCCACTCCAATAAAAGCATCGCCGAATCGCTCACCACCACCTTCTATGCGATTCCCGTCGTCCTGGTGAATCCATATCTCGCCGGAGGACTCTTTGCGGACTATCTCGCCCGCGGCCGCTATCATCTCATCCCCAGCCATCCTGAGACACTGGGACCAGACAACTTATTGCCATTGACAGCGCCGGTTCGCACCGCGCAAAATCCCGACAGCGCAGGGTTACAGGCCTCCAGCGCCGCTGAATCAGGCTCCGCGGAAACGCGCGAGCCTGCGACGGCAAACTCTGGCCTGAAAGAAATCAAGGCTATGCATGAGTAAGTCTATCCAGCAGAATCTCGAGAACCATGGCCGGCTCGATCCGCTCTTCCACTTCGTCTTGGCCTTCGTTCTGTTAGCCAACCTGGTCTATGCCGTTATCCACCTTTACCACCAGCGGACCATCTCCGCGGCCTGGTTTCTGGTGTTGTCGCTCGTCGTGATCATCCCTTATATCAAGCTGCGCGCCTATCCGCTCATGGTGCAGGACCGCGTCATCCGGCTCGAGGAGCGGATCCGCCTGCAAGCGCTGGCCCCCTCGGAGTGGCACACGCAAATCTATCGGCTGACCGAGGATCAAATGATCGGTCTGCGCTTTGCCGCGGACGACGAAGTGGTGGAACTGGCCAAACAGGCGCTGGAAGAGAATCTGAATCGCAAACAGATCAAGGAGCGCATCAAAAGCTGGCGCGCCGACAACTGGCGGATCTGAGTCCGGCCCGGTCTACTCGACAATCTCCCAGCCAAGCTCGCAGTTCGGCTGGGACCCCTGTTTCAGCGAAACCAGGGTCACTCTTTTTGTGCCATCGGGGTTGAGCTTGATGGTCAGCCGCCACGCAGCGCTGTCGAAGAAAAAGCGGAGCCGCGCCTTGGGCAGGTTGTCGAAGACGACCGTGCCGCCGTAAGGCACCGGTGGTCCCTGATAGTGCAGCACGCCGGAGTGGTTCGGCGCCGGCTGCGCCGGGAACGGCGTCGGCGCCGGATGAAACACGGGGGTGGGCGCCGCCGGATCTCCATGTCTCGACTGGCCCGAGTCCTGGACTGGGGCCCGCGGCTGCAGCTCTGGTGGCGGTGCTGGATTGTTTGGCATTTGCGGCGTACTGGGAACCTTGGGTGCGGGAGTGCCCGCCGACGGCTTGGTCTCTTGTCCCAAAGCAGCCCCGGCTCCAGGGTTCGCGTTCTGTGCCGGCAAATTCGCCGTGGTCTGTTGTGCACCGACTGGCGATGCGCCCCCTCGATGCGCGTAGACATGCCATGCCCGGGCACCGCCGACCACAAGCAAAACGACGGCGGCAATGGCGATCGCAACTCCGATCTTCCGATTCGACTGGCCGCTCGTCACAGGCAGCGACGCGGGCGCAGGAGGAGCCGACGGCAAAGCCGGAGCAGCCTGCTCAACCAGCTCCCACTCCGGAATCGAGTCGGCTTGCGCGACGACCTCCGTCTTTCGCGCCACTTCCGGTTCAGGCGGAGCCGCGAGGTCATGCCTGGCAAAGACGGTTTCTACTGGTGCGGCCTCGGCAACGGCCTGACCGCATTGTTTGCAGAATCGCTTTCCTGCCACGAGCGCAGCCCCGCAGTTTCCGCACACGCCAACCTCTGCTGCTCTAGATTCCGCCGGTCGCGGCTCACCTGCTACGGCCGATTCGATCATTGTCGCGGGCCGGTCCCTTGCCGCAACGTCCGCCTCGGGCACAGCCTGCCCGCAACCACCGCAAAACCGCTTGCCAGCAACGACTTCCCGTCCACACCGCGTACAGTATCTGCTTGCCATTTTATCCTTCAGCACTTCCACGCCCGGCGAGGAAGTTGGCCGCTCGCATCTGTCGTCTCGCCACGCAAAATGAGGTTGCCAGCCCGGATAGAAGCTCCCCGTGGCTAGAAGACTGAGTTGGCGACGATGCTCGAAGCCAAGCGCGGGGGATCGATCGACCGACCCGCCCGCGCCGGCAACAGGCAGCCTGCTACTGCACGTCGGCCACCTTTCCGTCTTTGAAGATGACCTTCATGCCGTTGTAGTTATAAATGACCTTCGGCCCCAGCATCGCCTTGCTGGTCGGCTGGCCGAGAATGCCTTCCACATCGCTCTGCGACTGGCCGAGCGTAACGGTGGCGGGAGCAGTCGGCGCTGCCTGGAGCGCGCCGATCGGCGTTCCGCTTCCCTGCGACGCCTCGGTAGTCACTTCCTGTTCCGCCTGGTCGCCTTGCTGGCCCTCCTGCTGAATCTCGGTGGCCACACTCGGGTCCTGCGGAGGAGCGATCGAGGCATACAGAGCAGGCGTCACCTGCGCAGACGACGGCGCCGGCGGTACTCCGCCCTTGCCCTGCTTGGCCTGCAGTTCCTGGAGCCCCGCGTCGATCGTCTCCCGCATGTGGTTCTGCATCTCCTGCAGGTCTTCCAGCGAGACTGAAACCGTAGCTTGCTTCTGGCATTCCTGACCGCCCTTGCTGGCCAGCACCACCAAATCCACGGCCGTCGCGTCGGGCGGAGGCGGAGTCCGCAGCGCCAGCGCATCGCCGTCGCTCAGCGTGCACTCAGTCTGTGAGGCGTCCACGACGTCCAGCGCAGTGCCCACCACGAAGACATGCGGATGCCCATCGTTCAACATGCGATCGATTCCGCTGGAACCGGGGTTGATGTCCTGCTGCTGCGCGTTCTGCTGCGCCTCCTGGTTCTCCAGCGCCAACTGGTTCCTCACCTCGTCGGCGATCTGCTGCTTCACGTCGGCCGTCATTTCCGGCGGCCCTCCCGGCACATCTGGAACGCCGTCCACTTCGCCGGCCTCCTGATGCGCGGCATAGGCCGCCTGCAAGTCCTGCGAAATCATGTAGTCCGTCAGCCAGTACGAGGCGCCGGGGTACACCGGGTAGGGCGCAAAGTAGCCGCCATAGTACCCGTACCAGGGACTGCCACCCCAACCCCATCCAAAGGCGATCGGCGCCGCCCACGGGTTATAGGCCCATCCATAGAAGCCCGGACCGTAATAGAACCCAGGAGCGTAGACGTTCAGATACAAACCGCGATATCCATAGCCGTGGTAAAAGTGGCTGTAGGCGCGGCCGTGATAGAAGTAGGTGCGCCGCGCAAAGTCGTGTCCGCGGAAACTGTACGGACGCTGCACGTATCCCGGCCGGCCCTTCTGAAACACGGTCCGGCTGTGGTCCGCATGTTCCACTGAGACCCTGCGGCCACCGTTCAACCCATGATGCACATCGATGCCCCGTTTGGCGTCGTGCACGTCGCTCACTCTGCCGTTGGGCCGGGTGCGCACCGCGCTGCCGCCAGGGGTAGTGCGCTCGTTACTCCCCCTGGGCGCGGGAACTCCCCGGATCGCCGAAGTGTGACCGCCGTTGAAGCCGGGCTTCGGTCCTTGCATGCCCTGCCCCCCTTGGCGCAGACCTTGCGGAGCTTGGCTCTGAACACCAGGCCGTGGAGCATTCACTGTCGGCCGGTTGGCGCTGGGGCCTGCAGTCGGATTCGGACGATTGGCGGAAGGGCCATTCGCGCTGGGACGATTGGCCGACGGCCCGCTCGTGCCCGGTCTCTGCGCCGCCCCTCCGGCCGTTCCCGCGGGTCTTGCTGCCGAAGTCGCGGGCTTCGCGGCAGGCGCCTTGGCCGGAGCCGGAGCTGGAGCCGGAGCCGCCTTCTTGTCGCTGGCTGCTCTCGCCATGCCGGCCACGCCCAGCAGGCCGGCAAGAATCAATGCTGTGGAACCATCTCTGATGACCCTGCGAAGGGCTGACATATTCATCCGATCCTCTTTTCTGATCTTTCCGTCCCGCGCTCCCTCCCGGTTGCGCGTGGGTTCTACTCGACGTCGCTCACTTTTCCGCTGGTGAAGGTCACCTTCATGTCCTTGTAGAAGTAGATCTCCTTCGTTCCGATAATCGCCTTCCTCACCGGATCCCCGAAAGCGGCAGTCACTTGGTCTTTGGTCTGGCCAATGGAAATAGTTGGCGCAGGAGGCGGCGGTGGCGGCGGTGGTGCAATGTCCCCATACGAAGCGGGAGCGGGAGCAGGAGGCGGTTCCGTAACCGGGGCGCTCCCTTGCCGTACCCATGCCAACCCTGTGTCGGCGACCAGCCTGTCTCCTTGGATCTTGAAAAGAGAGGTACTTCCTGTCGCGCTATACGTCAGCGCCAACGCATCTCCATTGATTGTGAATAGGCCGGGGCTCATCCGGCCTCCCGCGGCGAGCAGGACGAACGAACCATTCTGGGCGAGATGAAGACGCGCGCCCGTTTCTTTCAGGAAGTACGTTCCAAAGGGCGGAATCTCCTGCTCAACTTGTGGCTCCGCCACGGCGGGAGCAGGCACCGGAGCCGGCTGGCTGCCCTGCCCGCCCTGATCCTGCGGCGGTACCACCGTCAGCACTTCGGCTACCGTCTGCACGGCGATATCCACCGGCGGCACTGTCTTCTTGTCGGGAAAAGGTATCTTCAGGTTTGCATAATAGCGGATATTGTCATAGGGATCGCTGTAAAGCTGAAAGAGCACCCCATCCTTTTGCACCTGAATCCCCGTCACCCAACATTTTTCCTCCGGCACGAACGGGCGATGCGGGTAACTGGCTGCGGTTGCCCCTCCCGGTGCCGCCATGCCGATCGCCAGATCCTTGCCGAAACCGCCCCAGCCTTGCCCGATCTTTCCATTCTTGTAGGAGTTCGACGGCGGCATCGGCGAGGCCACGGCATACATCATCAGTCCCGGCTTATGGATTGCAACAATATCGCCGGCCGTAACGATATCGGAACGGTCGGCAGTTATTGTGGTCAATTTGAACTGCGAGTTGAGCTTCTGCTGGATAGCCGCCGTATCACCCGTCTGCGCCGCCAGGGCAAGACTGAGCATCGATGTGATTGCAGCCAAGCAGGACGTACGAAACCACCGCATCTTAGCCATGTGCCTCTTCCATTTCATGGGTTGTGGGGGAGTTCTTATTGAACCCATAGAACCTAAACCATGAACTTCCCCGTGTCAAGCTATCTCCGTGGAAAGGGCTGCATTCACACCATTGCAACATACATCGAACACGGGGCAGGACAAAGAGACGCGCACTGTCTTCCATCGATCTCTTCCGTGGGCGCATCTGCCTTGGCGGCGATGCAAGAAATTGACCTTCCCAAGGCACGGCAGCCCATGGCGCAGCTTGTATAACTTTTGTATCATGCCCCCGACCCGGGCTTACTCCCGCGGCGGTTCAGGTTTCGCCGCCGTATCTTCACCAGTCGCACTTGCCGGAGCCTCGGCTTCGGCAAGTGCCTCGGCATCCAGTCCGTGCTCCTCGCGATAGTGCTCCACCGGCATCTGGCCATCCCACCACGCCCAGTTCATCGGATAGACATCGGGATCGAAAAACACCTGGTAGAAGTGCCATACCAGAATCGCCAGCGTGGCCAGAATCGCCTCATAGAAGTGCACGGCGGTCGCCACATCGACCCACCAGCGCGCCAGCAAATCCCCGACCCAAACCTTGGCCCATAACATGATGCCCGTAATCGCCATCAGCGCGGTGCCCCACACCAGCGCCCAGTACTCCGCCTTCTCGGCATAACTGAAGCGGCCAAACCCTGGCTTCTTTGCGCTCAGCCCAAGATAGTGGAGCATGGTTTCCCATGCGTCGAAGGCGTCCTTCGGAGCGGGCGCAAAATCGCGGATCAGTTTCCGCCCTTCCCTTGTAACGATCACATAGAATATATGATAGATTCCCGCGCCGATCAGCATAACTCCAGCGACTCGATGGATGACTCCGCGCCATTTCTCGCCCATGCCCAGTACCTCGGCAAACCAAGAATTCGGGAATTTGAGCGCGAAGCCGGTAATCACCAGCACAATGAAACTGGCGAGCAAAATTAGATGCTGCCAGTGCTGATTCTCGGTCATGCGGACCATCATGGGATTCTGCATCCTGCGCCGCGCCACGGCCTTGCTGCGCCAGATAATGGCGTTATGCAGGAACATCCCGCCAATCACCGCAAAGATCAATACCAGATAGAACCATCTCACCCAGCGAACCGCAACCGAACCGATATCCCTGGGATGAACGCCATCCTCCAGATGCACCCTGGTAAGCGTAAACTTTTGCGTCACTCCCTTGTGGCACTTTCCGCAGGTCGCGTCGAGGTTGGCGCGATTGATGGTGGAATGCGGATCGCTCGATGGCAGAATGTTATGTACTCCGTGGCAACTGGAGCAGTTTGCTGCCACAAGCGATCCACCTTCCGCGGCCAGTCCGTGATAACTGTCGAAATAGCTCGCAACCCGGTTTCCCGGAACGCCGAACTCCTGCGACAGCCGAACGCCTTCGTGGCAGCGGGCGCAGATATCCCTGGAAACGTTCTGCTCAGAAACAGGCGAGTTAGGATTCACATGCGACTTGATCGAATGAATTCCATGACAGTCTGTGCAGACTGGAGCCAATCCATTCCCGCGCGCGATTCCCTGCCCGTGAATGCTCTGCATGAAGGTCTGCTGGACCGCTCCATGACACCTGCCGCAGGTCTGCGGAACATTGAATTTGTAAATCGGAGACTTCTGATCGTTGGCGGGCAATATCTCGTGCGCGCCATGGCAATCCGTGCAGACCGCGGCCTTCGTCGATCCTTTCTCCACCGCACGCCCATGCACGCTTTCCTGATAAGAGCTGAAGGCCTGGGAGCTTTCCCCATTCGATTCCATCAGGAACTTCTGCCCGTGGCACCGGCCGCAGGTAAAAGGGATGTTGACATGGTTCACCGGTGACTTCGCATCGCCCGCGGCCAAAACCTCGTGTGCGCCGCCGTGGCAATCCTGACAGTTCGCGGCCTGCGGGCTCCCGGGCTTGGTCGCCTTGGCATGCAGGCTGTGCGAGTAGGCCTCCTGCGCATCCGCATGGCACTCGGCGCATCGCACCTTCCGCGGCGTGGTTTCGTGCACCAGGCTCTTCACATCCGTATGGCAATCCACGCAGCCAAACATCGTGCCGTGGATCGAATGCTTTAGCTTGCTTTCATCCACATAAAGGCTGGCCTGCTTGCCGTTCACCTCAGTGGTCAGCGTCGAGTCGGAGTGGCAGGCGAGACAGTCTTTGTCCTTGAGCTTATGTTCGGCGTTCGCGGCGCAGGCCCAGGCAACCAGAAAGAAAACGATCACTCGTGCGATAACGCTTCCGCACTTCTTCTCCTTCGGCGTGCTTCGCATAGATATCCCTTGCCTCGTTACTCCCTGATGTAGGCGCTCAAAGTCAATACAAGAAGAACGAGACCGATGAGAATCGCCAATGATCCAACTACTCTGCTGAAGTTCACCAGCCAGATGGCCGGCTTCTCCGCTATCCTGGTCTCCAACTTCCCCTCGCTTGCCACCCTTTTGTACTCTTCCGGCCGCTTGTTCTTGAATTCTTCCTCGCTCTCCACGCCGGTAAATATCACCATATCCATGGGAAAGCTGCCGGGCCGCAGATGGGTGTTGACAAAGTGAATGGAGAAGATGAACAGAATGGCCAGCAGCCCTTCTTCGCTGTGAATCACTAGCACGGCGTTCAGCGCCCAGCCGGGCAGGAACCGGGCGAAGAACGGGGCAAACCACATCGCGTAGCCTGAAAAACCGATAACGATCATCCCCCAGAAGACTGCCCAGTAATCGAATTTCTCCCAGTAGGCGTAGCGCTCGAACTTCGGTTTCTTCCCCAGTCCCACAAACCAGCGAAGATGGCCAAAGAGGTCCTTCACATCCTTCCAGTTGCCCACCATGGAGGTCGCGCCCCAGAAGACTCCCTTTTCGCGATGAACCAGTCCGCGGGTCAGGATGTCTTTCACGTGGACGGCGAAGGCCAGGGTCAGAACAACCGCACAGAGTTTATGGAAGAAAATGATCGCGCCGAATCCGCCCACACCGCTGGCGAAACGGCGAGCCCAGGCGCTCTCGCTGAAGCGCATGGGCAGTCCCGTCGCCGCCAGTCCCAGAAAGGTCGTGAACAGCACGGCGTGAAGGTATCTCTGCGCGCGCGTGAAACGCATGAAATACCGCTCCCCCGCGTGGGTTTGCTCCCGGGTTTCATCTGCGGCTTGCTCCAGATCAGGCATGAGATCCTCCTTCTGCGGATTTCTTCTTGATCTGGTCGTATCGCGAGCGGATCAACCACAGGATGGTGTGAATCACAAAGAATGTGAGGGTGCCGGCCAGCAGCAGATTCATGAACATGCGAATGAAGTAGAGCGCTGGATTCAGTTTGCGGTTGCGCGCGTTGGCGTGCGGCTGATATTGCACAAAGCTGGCGTTGGCGCCCGCATGGCAAGCGCTGCAGGTTTTCACCAGATTCGCCTTGTTGATGGGCGAGCGCGGATTGGATGCCGGCAAAATCTGATGCGCCTCGTGGCAGTCCCAGCAGCGGGCCGTCTGCACATAGCCGCCCAGCGAGCCCAACTGCGAGTGGAAGGTATCGCGGTAAGTGGACAGCTTGTCCTGGTGGCACGAGCCGCAGATGGGCGTGGACTGCATGCGGAAGGCCGACGCCGTCGGCTGCAGGATAGCGTGCGCCGTATGACAGTCGGTGCAAACTGGCGCCTTCAGATTGCCGCGGGCGACAGCCATCCCATGCACGCCGCCCTCATAGTCCGCATCGATTCCGGCGTGGCAGTTTCCGCACGTCTTGGGAATGTTAGCCTTGTACGTGGGACTCTGCGGATCGTTGCGGCTCAGAATGTGATGCGATCCATGGCAACTGGTGCAGCTCGCCGCCACCAGCAGCCCCTCCTTGCTCAGCGCGAAGCCGTGGATCGAGTCGATATACAGCGGATAAACGCTGGGCAGCCCGTGCTTTTTCGCCATGCCCTCGTTGCCGTGGCAGTTGCCGCAGGTGCGCGGAATGTTGAGCGGATAGACCGCCGACCTCGCATCGCCCTTGGGGAAGATCGAATGCGCATCCCCATGACAACTGGTGCATGGATGATCCGCGCGAGCGGCATGAACGCTTCCTGCCAGCCCTGCCGCTTCGTCGGTGTGGCAGGTATCGCACTTTACCGGCGTTACCTTGTCCGGATGCGGATACTCCTTGATGGTGGCATGACAATCGGCGCATTTCAGGCTTCCGTGGATGCTGTCGCCGAACTTGTGCTCATCCACGCTGATGCTGTGCCCCGCCGCATCCTGCATGCCTGCCTCCGCATGGCAGGTCAGACAGTCGGCGTTCGCCTGCGCCTGTCCCCGCGTCGCTGCAACCAGCAGAGTCCAAAGAGTCAGCGCGATGATGGAAGCGGTCTTCATATCAACTCCGATCGATCCTGCCGCTTCCTGGTGCGGGAGAGAAGGACTCTTTTCTCTCCGGATTCACGCCGCACGGTCAGGCCAGCCTGGCTCACTGCTACTTCTGCAAAGTGCGAATGTACGAGAGAACATCCTTGATTTGCGCATCGGTCAGTTTGCCGTTATAGCCGGGCATCTTGCCTTTGCCGTTCTTGGTTGAGGCGAAGAACTGTGCGTCGGAGGCCTTCATCATCTCCGGAGCCTTGAACGACAGCACATTCAGTTTTTTCGCCATCGGTGTGGCGGCAAGCCCGTCGGGACCGTGGCACATGGCGCACTTCGCCTTGTAGATCTCCGCTCCGGATGTCTGCGCAAATGCAGGCGCCGCAATGGAAAAGGCCAGCAGAATCAACGCCACCTTCCCAATTTCCTTCTTCATATTCTCGCTCCTCTACCCGTCGCTCCCGGTTTCCCAGACAAGTCCATTTGATAATGCCTGCGTTTCTGCCTCGTATGTGATGCAGGCCACACATCGAGAGAACCGCTTCCGGGTCCCTAGCTAACAATCTCCGCGATCCATCCGACCTCGTCCGCCACCGTCGCTCCGCGCCAGAGTGATGCGGGTCACTTGCCGCAAGGCCCTCGTTCCTGGACAATATGACCGCTGCTTGAGGATTCCTTGATGGCCACTGTTGCGGTACCCGAAGCGAAAATCATGCTCACTCTCCCTGGAGACGCGGTGCGTCAGATCCAATGGCGTTTCGCCGACCGGTTCGACTTACAGATGCTGGTTCAGTCGGCCCGCGGCGTAGCGCGGGGAACAGTGGCGCAAATGGTCGCCGCCGGCGAGCGCAACACTCACGAGTGGACCCCGGCAAAGAACGGGATGCTTGAGGCCTTCGACCGCGCCGGCATCACCTCGGTCTTCATGGAGCCGGAAGAAGGCGGATTCATCTCCGGACCGAAGAATCTCGCGCTGGGGCTGGCCGCTTTTGAGCTGGCCTGGGTAGACGGCGGCGCGGCCACGGCCAGCCTTGCCAGTTTCCTCGCCCTTTCGCCCATCCACGAGCGCGGCACACAGGAGCAGGTCACGCGTTACAAGACGCTTGCCGCGCCGCCGCAGTCCGGCGAAGACCGCAAACCTTGGCGCGGCGCCTTCGCCCTCACCGAGCCGATCCCCTATGTCGGCGTCGAGACTGGCATGTTGAGCGGCAAACTCCGCGTGGCCGAGTGGAAAGACGGCGAAGAGCCCTGGCTGCAGGTGGACAAGCGCGGCCGCTTCATCACCAATATTGCCTTCGCCAACTTTGTCACCGCCGCGGTGATCTCAGATGATCCCCGCATCAAAGGCAGTTGCGTCGTCATTGTGGAAGACGGCGACGAGGGCTCCTTCGACCGAGGAACGCCGACCAAGAAGCTGGTTCACCAGCTCTCCTCCACCGGCGATCCCATCTTCAATCTCAAGGTTCCCGCCAGCCGCATCGTCGGCGGATACACAGTAAAGGACGGAGTCATCGTCCCCAACTTCAACCACGGCGAAATCATCGAAGCGGTCTTCCGCCGCACGCGTGTCCCGGTGGGCCTGATGACCGCGGCCAAGCTGCTTTCGGCGATCGAGCCTGTCATCCGCTACCAGCGCGAACGTTTCCGAGGAGCCGAGGGCTCCAAGCCCGGCTCGGTTCGTTATGAGCAGGGCATCCAGCAGCGCGAGGATGCCCTGCATCGGCTGGTGGACGTGTGGGCCACCGGCGAGGCCGCCACTTCTCTTGGCTTTGCCACGTCCCGGCTCTTCGACGAGTTGGAGCCTGTAGAGAAACAGAAGACCGCAATTCTGAAAGAGCGCGGCATCCAGGGCGGGCGCGCGGAGATGAAGGCGCTCAGGGAGAGCGAACAGCGGGCCATCGAGTTGCTCTCGCTGGAGGAATGTGACCCGCGCCGCGCCGAACTCGAAGCCGATCCCCTGGTCCAATTCGTGCTCATGGACGCCGAGGCCAACGTGATCTGCCCGGCGACCAAGCTGTGGAACACCGGCCATGGCGCCAACATGATGCGCGAAGCCGTGAGCCTGATGGGCGGATACGGCATCACCGAGGATTGCCCAGGCTTCCTGGGCAACAAGTGGATGGACGCGCAACTGGAAGCCACCTACGAAGGCCCCGAAGCGGTGCAGCGCCGCCAGTTGACCGTAACCATGGCCAACGAGGTCTTCCTCGCCGAGTTCCGCGCCTGGACCGCAGAAATGCGGCATATCGCCTCCGAGCACCCCGCAACCGGCGCCTGCACGCTGGCCTCGGCGATGAAACTCTGGCTCTGGACACTGAACTACCTGCAGAAAACCACCGATCCCAGCGGCAACAAGCTCTACCACGGGCAGCGACAGGGCGTGACCTTTGCGCTAGCCGATGCGCTCTGCTGGCTGCTCGCCTCGCGCTGCCAGATTCTCGACGTGCTCGAACTGGAGGCTCAAGGCGGCAACGATCCTGTGGTCAGTGAAGGCCTGGAAGGCACAGTGCAATTCCTCAGCGACCTTTGCCACACCCAAGCAGCACAAGCTGCCGGTGAGGCCTCGCGCATCTGCGCTGAACTGGTCTTCGGATACAACCGCCACCCCGCCTGGGACGACGAAGAGCACAAAGGCTGCTTCCTGGCCGGCGAATTGGAAGAACTGGAAGAGACCATGCCTGGCATCTCGGCCTTTGCCATCGATGTGCTGGCCGCCGACGGCAGCCATCCGCAGAAGGCTGGCCCCTGCGCGGCTTGCGCCGGAGCCAGCGAGTTCCTCCGCTTGCAGAACAAGCTCACCGCCTGCCTGAGCGGCTCGCGGCTGGCCAAGGACCGCGCTGCGGAAACGGTCGCCAAGGTCATGATCCCTGAAGCTCTGGACTATCCCGCATGAGCGCCGCAGCGCACGCGCAAGCATCCGAACTCCCAACGCCCGATTCCGTTGAGAGGCGCCCTGCCCCATCCTTTCGCCTTCTTTCCCGCGAAAGGATGAGGATGCAAAGCACTCGACCGGACATATCGATGAGGAGATCAAAATGAGCGTGGAAACCGCACCAGCCGAATCGCCTGCCGTCGAATTCGACCGCCCGTCGATGGAAGTCGATATCGCCTGCGCCGGCTTTGGCCCCGCCATGGGCGGCTTTCTCGCCACGCTCACCCAAGCCTGGAACGAGAATCCCAACGATCCCGCCTTCGAGAGCAAGGCCATGCCCGGCATGCCGTTGCAAATCCTCTGCTACGAGCGCGCCGACGATATCGCCGCCGGCGTCAGCGGCGTGGTCACCCACGCCCAGGGCATTCGCTCCACCTTCCCTGACCTGAACCCCGCCGAAATTCCCATGGCAGTCGACGTCAAGCGGGAGCGTGTGCTCTATCTGCTCGATCCCATCGGCGCCAGCCGGCGCTCCGCGCTTTTGCGTCTTGGCGATCTATTCCTTCGTATGGGAGGAAAGCTCGCGGGCGTTAGAGATCACGCCTTCGAGCTGCCCTGGACACCGGCCTTTCTCCACAAGCACGGCGGCCTCATCCTCTCGATGGGCCAGTTCAATCAGTGGGTGGGCTCGCAACTGATGGCCAGCGGCCTGGTGCAGATCTGGCCAGGCACGCCGGTCAGTGCGCCGATCTTTTCAGGGAATAGGGTTGAAGGTCTTCGCCTCACCGATCAGGGCGTGGACCGCACGGGCGCGCCCTCCGACGGCTTCATGGCCGGAATGGATGTGCGCGCGCAGTTGACGGTCGTCGGCGACGGCCCGGTCGGCGCGGTCGGCCAGGCTCTCGACAAGCGACTCGGCCTGCCCAAAGGCAACGCCCACAGCGAGTGGGCGATGGGCATGAAGTTCGTCATCGAGCTGCCGGAGGATTCGCCGCTCGAACCCGGCACCGTTTGGCACACCTTCGGCTATCCCGAGCCGGAGATTTTTGGCTTCCTCTATGTGCACCCGGAACGCCTCGTCTCGGTGGGCATTTTTGTTCCATCCTGGATGAGCGACCCCTCCCGCACCGCCTACCGCTATCTGCAGCACTACATTCAGCACCCCGCCCTTTGGAAATTCCTCAAGAACGGCGCCTTGCGCTCCTGGGGCGCCAAATCGCTCGATGAGTCGGGCCGCCGCGGAGAACCCCTCCTCGCCGGCAACGGCTTTGCCCGCATCGGCGAGGGCTCGGGCTCGACCAACATGCTCACCGGCTCCGGCGTGGACGAGGCCTGGACCACTGGCACTCAACTGGGCGAAGCGGTTATCGAACTGCTCCGCGCCGGCCTTCCATTCACGCAACAGAGTCTGTCCAAAACATACGAAAAAAAACGCCGCGCAAGCTGGGTCGAACGCGGCGCCCGCGAGGCCGAGAACGCCCGCAACGGCTTCCACGGCGGCATCGTCAAAGGTATGATCGGCATGGCGCTTGCTGGTCTCACCAAAGGAAAATTTTCGCTGGCCGCCAATGTCCCTCCGGCGCACAAGCAGATTCATCCCTTCTCTTCGCAATCGGCCGAGGGCCTCAAGCTCAAGGATGCCGCCGCTCTGGCCGTCGCCAACGGGCGCTCGCTCCACGATGCGCTGCTCACCGCGCGCGGCTGGCCGGAGATCCCCTTCGACGGCCGTCTACTGGTCACGCAGCAGGACGCGCTGCTGATCGGCGGCAAGGTCCAGGCCATGCCCGGCTTTGCCGATCATGTGCTCTTTCTCGACAAAGATCTGTGCGTCGCCTGCGAGGAAAAGACCTGCATCGCCATGTGCTCCGGGCAGGCCATCACGCCAGACGCGGACGGCCTGCCCGCCTTCGAACGCGAAAAATGCGTCCACTGCGGCGGCTGCCTGTGGAACTGTTCTCAGTCGCCCGACGGCATTCACTCCAACATCGACTTCCGCGCCGGCGCGGGCGGTCTCCACTCCGCGGAAAACTGAGTTTTCACGCTCGATCGATTTTCTGCTCGTCGAGGTTTTGAAATGGCGCGGCTTTAGCCATGCTGCAAGAATCAATAGAATAGATAGGGCCCTAGCCCCTGAGGGAATTTCAGCGCCAGCAGAATGACACATCCTGAGATTCTCTTCGATTGATCTGGTTGGATTGCACACGGAGCGACGAACAATCGCCCAATGATTTGAAAAAGGAAAGAATAATGGCAAATGCAGTACACATCGTGGTTTGTGCGGGAATCGTTCCCGATCCGCTGCAAACCCTGGAGCCGGTCACCGGCCCGAACGGTCCGGGGCTGAAAAACGAAATGGTCCTGCCCGCGGTCCTCGACCCCTGGGCCGCCAGCGCCCTCTATGAAGCGGCCCATCTGGCAGCGAAGAACCCTGGCAGCAAAGTCTGGCTCGTCTCCTTCGGTCCCAAGGCCAAGCTGCAGCAGGTGATGATGACCGTGGCCCAGAAAGTCGCCTTCGAACTGGTTCCCATCGACGGCCCCATTGGCGGCTTTCCCGATGCCCACTCCACCGCGGCCGTGTTGGCTGGCGCCATCGAGGCAATCCCAGGGCTGGACCGCGCCAAGCTCCTGCTCTTCGGCGGCTGGGAATCGGCCACGCGCGGAGCCGGCGCTACGCTCCAGTTGATCGGCGAGCGCCTCGGCATCGCCGATCAGTTCCAGGGCGTCGACCAGATCGACCTCCTCGACGACGGCTCCTTTGAGGTGCTGGAACGCGTCGAGGGAGGCAAGCACCAGCTCTCGGTCTGCGCCGGAACTCCGGCCGTCCTCGGCTGGGCCACCGGCAACCTCGCCGAGCCCCGCAACAATCCGCAGGTGGGCATGGCCAACATGCGCAGCCTCATGCCGGCGCTGCAAAAAGCCAAGCCGGCGAAGCTCGAGGCCAACGGCCTGCGCTACGTCTCTGTGAGCCTGCCCAAGCAGCAGCGCACAACCCGCGTGGTCAAAGATTTGACGCCCGACGAAATCGCAGCCGAACTGGTCGAGTGGATGGGAGCCGAATAATGGAAAACATCCTTGTACTCACGCACGCAGATGAATCCGGCTCCGCACTCACGCGCGCCTCGCTTGAAACCGTAACCGCCGGCCAGGAACTCGCCGCGCGGCTGGCGGCGACTCTGACCATCGGCATCGTTGCTGAAGATATAACGAACCTGACCAAAAGTCTGCCGTCCGCAGGACCGCGCCTGCTGGCCGTCTCCGGCGAAGCCTTCGCCCAGCCGCGCTATGCCACCGACGCCGCCGCCTGCCAAGCGCTCTGCCGCGCCG
Source organism: Occallatibacter sp. (assembly GCA_049515995.1). Lineage (GTDB taxonomy): Bacteria > Acidobacteriota > Terriglobia > Terriglobales > Acidobacteriaceae > Telmatobacter. The sequence continues at coordinate 27,779 of JBEKTO010000040.1, forward strand.
CCGCTGCCACCATCGTGCTCGCTCCCGGCTCTTCGCGCTTCACCCGCGTGGCCGCGGGCGTAGCGCATCGGCTCGGCGGCTTCATCGACACGCACATCACGGCCCTTGGCGGCACTGAAACCGTCGAGGCCACGCGCTGGTTCTATCGCCAACGTGTGGAAGCGGTCATCAGCCGCGATGTCCGCCCTTGGTTCCTGCTGCTTGATGCGGGCACCCACGCCGCCTTTGCCGCGGAATCGGGCGCAGCCTCGGTTGAACAAATCGCCGTGGAGTTGCCCGCGCTGCGCACCACCGTCAGCGGCCTTCGCGCTCCTGCGCAGGACGCGCAGACCATCCGCCCCGACGCCAAGCTCCTCCTCGTTGCCGGCGCGGGATGGACCAAGAAGCAACTCGACGGCCAGATCCATGCCGCCGAGGCGAGCGACTTGATCCTCGGCTTCCTGCGTCTCGCCAGCGCATCGCTGGGCAGCAGCAAATCCCTCGTGGACCAGGGAGGCGAAGGCCAGCCGGTTCTTCCCTTCCTCACCCACATGAACCAGATTGGCCAAACCGGCGCCACGCCGCGCCACGCCAAGGGGCTCTCCACCTGCTGCCACGGCGAGGAGCCGCATGTCGTCGGCTGGCGCTTTATCGCCGACCGCCGCGCCATCTCGCTCGACCCCAACTGCGGCTGGACACGTGGCAAGGCCGACGTGGTCTATGTCGCCGACGCCTTCCCGGTGATGGCCAAGGTGAATGCGCTGCTCGCTTCCGCCAAGCAATAGAACCGGTACAAAGACGATCTGCGCTAAAAGGGGACGGGCCTTGGCCCGTCCCCTTTGTTCAAGACCGGATCTTCGCCTCGCCTCTTAAATCTTCAGCGCCGCAGGAAGCGTAAGCGTCTCCATGATCTTCTCCATGGCTCCCGCGTCGTTCCCAATCGTCTCCAGCAGCTTCTTCTTGAGTTCTTCGCGCTTGGCATAAAGGCGCAGCGGCTCCGGCGGGTTGTGCAGCAATTCCTTCCCCACCAGCGCGCGAACGATGAAGGGCATGTACGACGAGTAATCGCCCTGCATGCTCACCGTCTGCGTCGTGTAGGTCTCGGGATTGACCTTGCCCCACGACACCGCTTCGGCCGGCGCGCACGAGGACAAACTGCCATCCGTCACGGGGGATGAAACGATCTGCGCATCGTAATCGTAGCCGCGAATGTTATCCAGGAAGAAGATCTGCGAGAGCGCCGGTTCCGGCTGCAACGAGTAATTCTTGGGAACACCGCCTCCCAGAATCAAAATTGCGAGCGATTTCGCTTCGGAGTCGAACAATCCCCAGCGATGGTAGGCGCAGGATTCAAATACGTCTTCGTGAAGGTCGTAATCGAAGCTATATTTGATCTTCCCAAGTCGCGCCAGCGTCCAGAGCTTGACGGAATTAAGGAACACGCTTCCATCGGCAGGCGCCCCGATGAAAACCGGCAATTCAAGATCGGCGCATGTGCTCAGAAGTCCCGGCACAATGCCGAGCGATTCTTCCCGTTCCGCATAGTACTTGCCAAGCAGATAGTTGCGTTCGGTTGTCGTCATCCGTTTCTGGAACTCAGGCCTCTGTAGCATCTCCGTCACTACAGCGTCCTGGTCGAAGAGCACCTGTTCTTCGAAACCGGTATCGGTAACCCGAATGACGCCGTTCTCGCGCAGCACGGCGTCATCGCCGAACAGATCCACCTCCCGGATCGGGCGTTCATCGCTCTTCCGGAGACAATCATGTCCGTCGTGGTAGCAGATCGCGTCGGTCACAGTGATATACGCCGTGTTCGCCGCCCGGATGAGCGGAATGAGCCACGCGCGGTGCTGATCGGATACCGTGATCGGCCCGGCGCAAGTCACAACAAGCGGGATACGCTTTTCGATCACCTGGTTCATCGCTTCATAGACCCGCCGCAGGTAGGCGCCGCCAAAAGCCGGAAGAGATGCCGAAAATACCTCGTTCAGGTTCTGGCACTGCGTAACCGGTTTTCCGGTCACCGCCCTGCCCATCAGTCCATTCGTCTTGGAACATTTGCTCATCGCAATAGCATCATATCAAGTTGACTTCTGTTTCCAACTTCCCGCAATACTTCTGCGGAGAAGGTCTCTCTTCCATGAAGCCTTCGCATATTGATGAGGTCACGATCTGTCTGTCGAATTGATCATCCGGGCGGATAAAACACGGGGCGCCTGGCGTCCAACATCTCGCGTTTGAGACCTGGGCTTCGCGAACCTAAATTCAAGATGCAAGAGCGCAACGAGTCTCTTTCAGGCTCACTTCTTCGACATCACAACGAACGGCCCAGCCATTTGCTGTCCATCCCCTGCAAACACAGCCTGCCCCAAGCCGGGCAATCCAATCTCCCACACTGGCGACGCCAGTTCCGGCATGGGCCTGGCCTGAAACAGCTTCTTGCACTGGCGGGCCGTCCATTTGGCCCAGGCCTTCGACTTCTTACGCCGGGCGCTGTCGGTGGAGATTCCCGTCCCCGCATACATCTGCCGATAGAGTTTGGAAAGAAACATGAACGCGATCCTGGAGCGAAGATTCGGCGTGCAGGCCGACCGCTGCCAGATAGCGCTCCAGTTATAGAACCTGTCCCATACCTTTTGTGTGCACTCCCTGATTTCATCGGAGCTCATCGTCGGATGCGGCGTGAACATCTTGGGCCTGACTTCGGTGGGGATCAGCCAGTACCGGGTGATCGGCACATCGCCCACCATCGTGGGATTCTGCGCCTGTTCCTTCTCCCAACGCGCAAAATCCACCGTACCTGGAAAAGGCGTCATCATCACGAACTGCGCAAAGGTGATGCCAGCCTTCAGAGCCATCGCGACCGTGGCATCGAAGGTTGCAGGCCGGTCAGTCGGCAGCCCGAATATGAACGAGCCCAGCACGTGGACTCCGTGCTGCTTGAATGTCTGCAACTGCCTGGCTAGGGCATCGCCTGAGAGGTTCCAGTCTTTGTAGACCGCTTTGAGTCCCTCTGGGGTAACCGCCTCGATCCCCACCAGGGCGCCCTTGATATTGGCCTTGCGCATCGCATCCAGGAACTCGCCGTCCTCGCCGGCCTCCATGGTCATCTGGGTAAAGAACACCATATCTTTCGGGAGCTTCGACAGTTCGCCCATCAGCGAGAATCTCTCGGCACGAATGGCGGTGAGTTCTTCCAGCTTGGCGTTGTTGTTTTGCTCTCTGGCGAGCCGCAGATCGGTAAACGTGACCGGATAGAAGTTGTCGTCGGCCAGGGCAATGTAGCGAAATCCCAGCCGGCGCAGAGCGACAATCTCGTCCACCACGCTTTGAAATCTTCGTTGCCGCGGCTTCTGCCCATCCGTCCGCCACACGCTGCAAAAGGAACAATGCTTCGGACACCCGCGAATGGTTTGCACCGAGGCCCACATATACTTCTCAGGATCCATCAGGTCCCAGCGCGCGGCCAGAAACTCCTCGCCGCCAATCCGCCCGCCTTCATAGACGCGTTCCGGTTTGCCTGCCAGGCAATCGGTGACCGCCTTGCCCCAGGCCACATCGCCGTCGCCCTTTACGACCGCGTGCGCCTGGCCCTGCTCCAGCGCCTCTTCGGGGAAGAGCGTGGCGTGAATGCCGCCATAGACCACCCAGGCGCCGCGGCTGCGCGCCATCCGTCCCACTGCGTAGCCGCGCAGGGCATTGCCGGTGTGGACACTGATGCCCACAATGTCTCCGTGCTGAATGGTCTCAGGCAGAATCTGCTCCAGAGACTCATCCACAAGAATGGGATCTCCCGCGATTGCGGGCGTGGCCGCTGCCAGCACAAAAAGCCAGCGCGGCGTGATAACGGCCGTGCCAAAAGAATTGTCGCTTGGATTAACAAGATGAACGCTCAACGAATCCAACCTTTCCTCGTGCGAGTATGGTGGCCTCAGAGAGCGTCTTCGCAATTGGGCCGATCAAAATGTGGGGTCCGTTTCCGCAAGAATGCCGGCGACGAGTTGTCCGCCGTGCAGTCTTGCTTATGCTACTGGTTGCTTGCGAAGCCCAGTGGTCAGTATTGACCACTTTTTGACCGCCGCGTATCCGATTCAGTGAATGCTTGGAGAATTTCCCAAATCGCCTGTCGGCCCACGTCTGCGCTGGGTTTTCGCAGATGGTCAGAGGATGATTGGGGGCAATCCGCGGAGTTTCGCGACAACGGCAGCCGGCCCTTTGCCGGTCTGACAATTGGAGACGGAGTCGAATGGGAGGCGCGGCGCAGGAAGCAGTGGCCTGCGCGGCAGCGGAGTCAGCGCCGAATCCAGCCCGGCACCATAAAATGCTTTTGCCGGAAGAGAGACACGCAAATGCGGACGACCTCTGTGTCCAGCAGGCTGCCAGCCTGTCTTTCAATCTCCCGCAAGACGGTATTCAGCTTGATTCCCGACCGATAGGGACGATAGGAGCCCATCGCTTCCACGATGTCCGCCACGGTCAGAATCTTGGCTTCGGGCAGTATCTCATCCCCCTTGAGCCCCCGGGGATAGCCCGATCCATCCAGTTTCTCGTGATGCTGGCGCACGATCTCCGCAATCGGCCACGCAAACGGTATGTCTTTGAGAATTGTGAATCCCGTCTCCGAATGCCCAAAGATCATCGCCCGTTCTGCCGGGTTCAGCTTGCCCGGTTTGGTCAGAATTTCGGCCGGAATCGAGATCTTTCCGATGTCGTGAACCTGCGCCGCCACGCGCAATCCCTGCAACCGCTCCTCCGGCCAGCCCATCTCCCGGCCAATCGCCACGGCGATCTCCGCCACGCGGCTCTGGTGACCCACGGTGTACGGGTCGCGCATCTCCATCGCCAGGACGATGGGCGCCACCATAGCCGATAATGCCTCGGTCAATTGCGTCTGTACCTTCGCCAGGTGCACTCGTTCGGCATGCAGAAGCTGGTCCTGCTCGATCGCGTGCATGCCATGACCAATCTGCTCGGCTAGATGCACAAACACATCGATCGCCGCGGGCTCAAATGCACGGGGGTGGGCTGCATACACCACTAGCGCGCCGCGCGATTTGCCGTCGGTGACAAAGGGAATCGACAGAGAGGAGCGTACCCCGACTTGGCGCCCTCGTTCGCGCCAGGGACCGTAGACCGTCGAGGTCTCCGTATCCTCCACGATCTGCAACTGGCCACTGCGGATGCAGAGGCCAGTCGGACCTTGCCCTCCAAGCTCATCCTCTGACCAGCTCACCGTCAATCCATCCATGTAGCTCTTGGCGCTGCCCGCCACCGCGGCAATTCGGACCGGCTTGGCCGGACCGTCTTCCGCAACGCCGACCCATGCCAGCAAATAGGCGGATTCGCCTGTAATGGCCGCGCAAATCGCTTCAAGCAGGCTCTCGGGAGTTTGCTTCCGCCCCAGCGCCAGGGCTGCGCCCGCGTAGGCCGATGACGCCCATGTCTTGGTGGCCAGCAGATGTTCCCGCTGCTCCACTTCAGAGATGTCGCGGAACTCCATAATCATGATCGAGAGGCTGCCGAACTTCAACGACTCCGACGACCAGATCGCAACCGGCGCCACGCTCCCATCTTTGCGCTGAATGTGAAATCCGGGATGGGGCGAGGCCTTCTGCGCTGCCTTGCGGAACTCAACCTTGACCCGCTCACGCTCAGCCTCCGGATGCAGCATGGCGGTATGCTTCCCGATGAGTTCCACGCGGGAGCAGCCCATCAGCGATTCCGCTGCCAGATTGACATCCACGACGATTCCTGAGTCGGCGTCTATCGCGAACTTGGCGTCTTGCGCATAGATCCAACTCAACTCAAACAGGCTCTGCGGCCCGTTGGCACTGCGGACGTCACTCATGGCCCTAAACCTCCCTGGCACCGTGAAAGCGCAGGGTCAATCAATTGATGTGTGGCAAATCAGATTCTTCTCGATTGATAACACAAAAGCACGCGTCTGTCCGTGTCCGTAACCGCGGATAAAAAATGGGCGTACCTCATTTGCAACCACGAAGTAAAACGATTGATCCTTGCGGCCGCAAAAGATTTCCGCTCGGCGGGTCATGGTCTGCATTGAGAAAGACCTGCGATCATTTCTTTGCGGTGGATTCAGTTCTTGCCATTGCGCTACAGGTCGCTGGCTTTACCCAACCCGGTTGCACTCCTCCACCGGAATCGCCACCTGCTCGACGATCTCCAGCCCGAAGCCTTCCAGAGCCGGAATGTGCATGGGGGTATTCGAAAGCAGACGGATGCGATGGATACCCAGATCGGACAATATCTGGCCGCCCAGACCGATGGCGCGTAGAATACGCCCTGTGCGCGCCTGTGAGCCTTCCCGCGCGCGCAGTTCCTGATGCAGAATGAGCCGGCCGGCATCCGTTCCCGTCGCGCCGGAGAGAGCTGCTGCACCGCCCGGTTCGAATGCCTCGGCCACCGTGCGGTCGATCTCAAAGCCGCGCGATGTATTGTGCAGATAGAGCACCACGCCGCAACCTTCTTCGGCAATCATGCGCATGGACTCGTCAAGCGTCTCGCGGCAGCGGCAGTCGGCGGCAAATACATCGCCCGCCGTGCAGCGGGTGTGAACGCGCACCAGAACGGCGTGCGCGCACGGTAACGGCGTCTCGGCCGCCGCGGTCTGCGCCGAGCCGAGCTCTCCCGGCAAACCCGCATGTGCGCAACCACCCAAAGCCGGTCCGCCTTGAAACGCGGGACAGTCGGCACAAAGGTCGCCGCGCACCAGCGCGATGTGGCTCTCGCCGCCGTTGACTTCACTCTCGTAGGCGATCATGCGGAACTCGCCGTAGCGGGTCTGGATAAGACTTTCGCCAGCACGGACAATGTACCGCTCGTGTCGCAGCCGATAGCGGATCAGCTCGGCCACGGTCAGAATCGTCAGTCCGTGTTCCCTGCAGAACGGAATCAGATCGGGAATGCGGGCCATCTCTCCGTCGTCGCGCATGATCTCGCAGATCACGCCCGAGGGATTCAGCCCGGCCAGCCGCGCCAGATCGACTGAAGCTTCGGTTTGCCCGGCGCGCACCAGCACGCCGCCCTTGCGAGCCCGCAGCGGAAAAACATGGCCGGGACGGGCCAGGTCGGTATAACTGGCGCCGGGATCGATGGCGGTGCGGATGGTGTGCGCCCGGTCGGCAGCCGAGATGCCCGTGGTCACGCCTTCGCGCGCTTCGATCGTCTCGGTAAACGCCGTGCCAAAACGCGAGGTGTTCTCCTGCGTCATGGGGAAGAGCCGCAAATGATCAGCACGCTCCTCGGTCAGCGTCAGGCAGATCAGTCCCCGGCCGTATCTGGCCATGAAATTGATCGCTTCCGGCGTCACGAACTCGGAGGCCAGCGTCAGGTCGCCTTCGTTTTCGCGGTCCTCGTCGTCGACCACAACCACCATGCGGCCGGCGCGAATCTCGGCGACTGCGCCGGGAACATCGATGAAAGGGAGCTCGAAGGTGCGGGGTGTATTGGGCATGGCCTCTCCTTCATTCTCGCCCATGGCGGCGCCAAACAGCAAAAGCAGGAATCCAGACAGAAAAAGCGCCGCCCGAAGGCGGCGCTTCTGTTCTACAGACAGGAGAAGAAGGCCTACAACGTCGATTCAATCTCAAAACCCCAGGCTTCGAGCAGCGCCTCGGGGATGTACTTCGAATTCTTGTTCCGCCGAGCCCACTCCCGCAGGCGTGTTGACCGGATATATTGATCCGGACTGAGTTTGAACTCCTTGACGATCTGCTCGAAGGAGGTCACTGTGGGCACAACCGGGCCAATGGGCTCCGGCTTGCCCCAATTCGGATTTCCACGACGCTTTGCCATCGATTTGGTGTCCTTATAGAGGGGTGACTTGCGTTCATATCCTCGGAAACCGGTTGGGGGGAACCTGTCACTCCAGAGGAAACTCTAGAGTCTTATTTTACGGATATTTTCTTCAAAAATCAATAGCTAAATGCTGCATCTCCGGGAAAAATGCCCCGTCGCTCCGATCACAGTATACAACCCCTATGTAGCTGTATCAACATGAATTATCCGCGCGGAAGGGATCTTTTGTCCCGCCATGTGCGCTCTTTCCATTGGTAAAACTGGAAACATCCTGGCCTCAAGTGTCACGATACTCTTATGACAACAACCTGGCGAATGCTGGCGGGCTGCCTTCTGCTCCTCGCCTGCGGCTCCGCGCACTCCGGCGCCGTCGAACTCAGAGTCAGCCGCGACGTCCTAGCGCGCACTCTCAAGCAGCAGCTCTTCAGCAGCCCCAACGGCCGCTATTACCTCAAAGGCAATGCCCAATCTCCCTGCTATGTCTATGCAGACGACGCCCAGCTCAGCTTTGCGCAGGATCGCGTGCTGGTCGTCATCAATGCCCACGCCAAGCTCGGAAAATCCTTTGGCAGCTCCTGCCTGGGCATCACGCTCAACAGCTCGCCCGAGGTCTCTCTGGCTCCCTTCGGCGAGGGCGAAACGATCGGCTTCCGCGACGCGCGCCTGGACAAGATCGTCGATCAAAAGGAGATCAACTTCCTCTTGACGCCCTTCCTCAGCCATCAGCTTCCCTCCAGCATGAAGATCAACGCCGCCGACCTCTTGCGCAAGGCCCTTGAAGGCTCGACCGCTTCCTCAGGCTACAAGGTGACCCTGGAAAGGCTGAAGATTCACTCCATGTATACCCAGGGCAACGATCTCGTCGTGGATGTGGACGGGGACATCAGTGTGAAATAGATGGCCGAAGGGCATCCCGGCCGCGATGCCCGCCGGCATCCTGAGCGCACACCGTCTACCCGCACCAGGCGTCGAATGCGCCCGCCCTCACCGCCGCGGCTAGTGCATCGATATCCGTCGCCAGAACCCGGTCCTGCTCCAGCCGCGGAACTACCGCTCGAACGGCCGCGTGAGCGCCCTCGATCTGCCGGCTGGGACGCAATGGCCTGCGGCACTCCACCCCCTGCGCCGCGCACATCAGTTCGATCGCCACAATGCGTTCGCCGTTCTCCACAATCTGGCGCAGCTTCACCGCGCCCGTCATGCCCATCGAAACGTGATCTTCCTTGCCGCCGCTGGTCGGAATGCTGCCCGTGGACGAGGGATGCGCCAGCACCTGGCACTCGTTGATCAGCGCCGCCGCCACAATCTGCGCCATCATGAATCCAGACGAAAGCCCCGCATCTGGCGAGAGAAACGCCGGCAGTCCCTCGTTGATATCGGGATTCAGCAGCCGGTCGATGCGCCGCTCCGCCATGCTGACAAGATCCGTGAGCGCAACCGCGGCGTAGTCGAAGGCATACGCCAGCGGCGCTCCATGAAAATTCCCCCCCGACAGGACCGCTCCGCGGTCTAGCGCATTAGACGGGTTTTTCGGGAAGACCAGAGGATTATCCGTAGCCGACCCCGCCTCAATCTCCAGAACGCCCCGCACATGCTCCAGCACACCCCGCACCGCGCCATGCACCTGCGGCATGCAGCGCAGGCAATAGGCATCCTGCACCCGCGAATCATGTTCGCGATGCGCCTCGCGAATCTCCGAGTCCGCCAGCAGGCTGACAAGATGCGCCGCCACTGCAATCTGCCCGGCGTGCGGCCTCGCTTCCTGAATGCGCGGATCAAAGGCTGTGGGCGTGCCCATCAGCGCTTCCAACGACATCGCGCCCGCCAGATCGGCCAGTTGCGCCACGCGCCGCGCCCGCGCCACCGACAATGCGCCCACGGCCGTCATCGCCTGGGTCCCGTTCAGCAGCGCCAGTCCCTCCTTGGCAGCCAGAACGATCGGCTGGATTCCAGCCCGCCGCAGCGCCTCGCCACCGGCCATTCGCTCGCCCTTCAAAAACGCTTCGCCCTCACCGATCGCCACCAGCGCCAGGTGAGCCAACGGCGCCAGGTCGCCGCTCGCACCCACCGACCCCTTCTCGGGGATCACCGGATGCACGCCGGCGTTGAGCAGCGCCACCAGCAACTCCACCAGCGCCGGCCGGCAGCCGCTGAAGCCCTTGGCCAGCACATTGGCCCGCAGCAGTAGCATGGCGCGCGACTCCCCCTCCGACAGCGGCCTGCCCACTCCGCCGGCGTGGCTGCGCACCAGGTTGGTCTGCAACTGCGCCAGACTGCCAGCCGGAATACTCACGTCCGACAGCTTGCCGAAGCCGGTATTGACTCCGTAAACCGTCTGGCCCTCGGCCAGAATCTCTTCGATCAGTTCCCGCCCCTCGGCAACGCGGGCCAAAGCCGCCGGAGCGACGGCCACCGGACAAGCCGCTAGCGAAACCGCTTCAATCTCGGCCAGCGTCAGCGGCTGGCCGTCCAAAATCAAACTTTCCATGATCCAGATACTAGGCTGGCGGACAGTCTCGGTACAGATGGATCATCCACCAGAACTTGGCTTATCTACTCAGATCCACTATGCTTTCAGTCCATGACGATGGATTCCACGGCATTGCTCGACAGCTACGGTCGAAAGCTCCTCGACGAACTGCAAGCCAACGCGCGCCTCAGCCTCGCCGAACTCGGCCGCCGCATCGGCCTCTCCCCCACCGCCGCCGCCGAGCGCCTCAATCAGATGGAAGAGGTCGGCATCCTGCGCGGCTATACCGTCGAAATCGACCGCGAGGCGCTGGGCCTTGAGGTCATGGCCTTCATCCGCATGAGCTGCGGCGGCCAGAATTACCACCGGCTGCTGGAATTTGTGCAGACCCTGGAAGAGGTCCGCGAGTGCCATCATCTCACCGGCGACGACGACTTCCTGCTCAAGGTGACCACCACCACCATGGCCGACCTTGAAGCTCTCATCGAAGCTCTCCTGCCCTATGGCAACCCAGTGACCAGCCTGGTGCTCTCCACGCCCGTCGAGCGCCGCCGCTACGCCGTCACCGGCAAGCTGACCACGGTCACAAAAAAGCCCACTCCGCACCGCCGCTCTTAGCGCATTCTCACAGAGAGTGCAAGACAAGGGCGCACCACCCTCGCCGCGTCTTTGTTTTTGCAGCCAGGATGTGCAGGCATGACGCTCGCACTGTCAATACCCCCGGCAGAGCCGGGGGCTTGATTGTGTGAGCCGCTCAAAGCGGCTTGAGCGGGGTCGCTAACGCGGCCCCGACGTTATTGAGGCCCCCTTTCGGCGGCTACTTCCACATC
>JBEKTO010000041.1:0-35969 GCA_049515995.1 Occallatibacter sp.
CACGCGGCAAACTGTTCTACCGCCTGGCGCAACAAGCCGTTCAGATCGAGCCGGTTCCGTTCGTAAAACTGGTGAAATCACAATTCATTGTGTCTGGTGGCGTCAAGTAAATAGCTAGATTGGGCATTCCAAATCTGTCCAATTTCGAGACACCGCTCTCAGAAAGAGCCGGACCGAGGGTGAAATCAGCTCAGTTCTTCTCGCCATCGGATGCGCCGCCGTGGCCTGGTTCGTCACCGGAGTGGATTTTCCCGAGTCCTCGCGCCGCTTTGCCCGGCTCACCTGATCGCCATTGGCATCGCGGAACGTGGGAAAGCTGCTCTAGCCTTTGACCGCTTGTATCTGTACCAATGCTGGGTGCCCCACTTCAGCACGCATTGAAAACACGTAAGTTGTTGATTTTACAATATCCCAAATAGCCAAGATAGCCCACATGCGTGCGGGACTAGCACAATCTAGCACAAAATTCTTCCTGGCGATTCGACCAGCATGATCGCTAGCGCAGGCGGAGCAGACTGCTAACCGAGTTATTACTGAAGCATGGCCGGTCATCTGCCAAAGACGAGGGAATGAGCCCAGCTTACGGTTGGGCATGGAGTCTGGTTCAGGGTTTGGCATTCTGGTCGTTGCAAGACCAGATTCTCTTCACGCGCCTAAGCCGCACATGTTGGTGGTCTTCCATCCCGCTGACCGTGAGCTCGCCACGAAAGATCGAAGGATTTACGGTGCCGACAATTTCCACCGCATATTTTTGCACGATCTCCTTTTTTGAGGGATATTCGACAAGGTGCTCTACCAAGTCCCTTTTAGGGTCAGCCGTTCCTTTGAGACTTGCCCAAAGAGTGGTATCCCGTCGCCCGCCTCTCCGCCCTCATAGACATAGAGTAGAGCTTCGGCGCCTGAATCGCCCTGACTCTTGATGGCCAACTCGTACCCCAAAAGGTCGCCCGTTTCTTTTTGAATGAACACGTCCGAATACACCTTCATCTCGGCAGTTCTTAAACACGGATCCGGGATTGAGATGGTCTGGGCCTTAAGCCGCAGGCTGCCGACCGAGAGAGCCAAAGCACAAAGCAGAAATGCTCGCCAAGCCTGATGCATTATAGTCGCCTTCAGAGCTGCTCGTGTTCGCGAAGTCGAATTGTACTCCGAACAGCCCCGTGCCGGATATGTTGGCGGCCCACTCGGAAGTTACTTCGCAAGAAACAGAATTGCCGCTGACGGTACAGCACAGAACTAGCACAAAAATCTGCGCGTGATCCCCAGGACGTTCGTCCTACTGAGCTTAAAGCGCGTTCTAGAAGTGGGTGCCCCAGGTCCCGATTTTGGGACCTGGGAAAGCACCGCACTCAATTGCAACGAAAAAATTCACGCGGTCGAAGACTCAATCCACCAGCTCTGGCGCTCCGTCCGCCGGCAGATCCTCTGTGGCGTGCTCGCTCTCCACGGCCACCTTGCGCAGGCTCACATGCTCGAACTGTGCCCAGATCAGGCCCACGGGCACGATGCACAGGAAGGTCACCAGCAGCAGCGTGGCGGCGCAGGCCGTGGCCGGCTCCCAGGCCGCGCCGAAGAACTTCGATAGCGCCGCGGCCACAAAGCCGATCTGGGTAAACCACCCCAGAATCGGAAGTTGAACCACGCTCGCTCCTCCGCTGACGATCATCAGAAGCACGCACTTGGCCGGGGTCATCGACGCCAGTTCCGGGCTGGCCCCAAAGGCCTGCGTGGTCTCGAGATAGGCCATGGCAATCAGCAGCCACATACCAATCGAGAGCGAGGCGGCGGCGGCAAAGTCGGAGAAGGAGTGCATCATGTCAAGGCCGGTGCGGAAGGTGCGAATCTTGCTGCCCACGGCATGACCCAGCTTCTTTGAGACCGTGCCGAAGGCCGCCTCGAAGAACGAGGCCACCAGGTTGCCGGTCAGCCGCACGGCCACCAGAAACAGCGCGCCCATCACGGTGAGGGTGAGCCCCCAGTAGCCAGCCTTCTTGACGATTTCAGGATGCGGCAGCGCGCCCGGCTGCCCGAACCACGCGGTCAGCAGAATCGCGGAAGAGAAGATCAGCGCCATCGAGCCCGCGTCGAAGAGCCGGTCCACGATGTAGACGGCGATCTGCGTGCTCAGCGGCAGGCCGGTCTTCTTTGCCACCAGATAAGGCCGCACCGGGTCCGCGACCCGGCCGATCAGCGCTACCGCCGTAAAGCCGATCACCTGGGTTCCGATCAGTGAGAACAGCGGCACCTTTTTGTTGTGCTTGAGCAGCAGCGCCCAGCGCACCGAGCGAAAGATATAGGCCACATAGATGCAGCCGAAGCCGATGCCGATCTTTCCCCAATTAGCCAGCGCCAGTTGGGCTCTGAAGACGCCAAAGTCGAAGTGCATCCTGTCGCGTCCCCACACCAACAGCGCCGCCAGCGCCAGCACCACCACCAAACCCAGGATTACTTGGTTCTTCTTCAAGCGTTCTCCATTCCGCGTTGACTGGAATCTCTTTTATCTATGTTCTCACCCGTGAACGCGGAGAAAACACTAGCGGGGCGTGTTTTCATGAAGAGTTGCTGCGGACGCTACCACGCGCCTGGCCTGCGCCTCCCGCGCCAGCACACGCCGGTTGAACTCGTGAATCACCCGCGCCACGTAGGCCTGCGTCTCCCGGTAGGGGGGAATGCCATGGTACCGGTCCACCGCCAGCGGTCCGGCGTTGTAGGCTGCCAGCGCCAGGGCCAGATTGTCGTGATATTTGGTCAGCAGTGCGTCCAGGTAGGCCGAGCCGCCGCGTAGATTCTGGTCCGGCTTGAAGCTGTCTTCCACGCCCAGCCCGGCCGCGGTCCCCGGCATCAGCTGCATCAGCCCGCGCGCGCCCGCACGGCTCACGGCGCGGGCATTGCCGCCGCTCTCGGCCTTCACCAGGCTGGCCAGCAGGTCCACGTCCAGATTGTGGTCCTGGCCTGCCTTGGTCAGCATCTCATGCAAGTCTTCGGGTGAGAGCTTGGCGTCGGGACTGGATTGATGCCCGCTCGCGGGCAGGGCAGCGTGCGCTGGCAACTCGACTGGATCGGGAACCGTCTCCACTCCGGCGATCTCCTCCGGCCGGAACTCGATGTAGTTGTCCTCGCTCGCGCTCAAGTACAGCCGCGTGCGGTCCCCGGCCTCGGCGTGGTGATCGCAGCGAATCTCAAAGCCGTTGCTCAAGGTCACGCGCTCGCCTGCGCGCGCTGCCGGAGCCAGCGCTGCCAGAACTACGACCGAAATGAAAAATCTCCCGCGCATTCTCAATCCAAACGTCCCGGCGCCACGCCAGCAGCCAAGCGCTTCGCCACCGCGGCCTCCAGCACCACGGCCACGCCGTCCTGGTCGTTGGGCGGAGCCTGTTTCCAGCCGCGCATCTTGGCCATGGTGCGCAGTTCCAGCGCCGCATTGCCCATCATCACGCCCTGACCTGCCCACTCCAGCATATCCACGTCGTTCCAATTGTCGCCAATGGCCATGGTTTCCTTGCGGTCCACGCCCAGTCGCCCGGCCAGCCGCTCCAGCGCCCATCCCTTCGAGACTCCGGGCGGCAGCAGGTCCAGAATCGACAGATCGCGCCCCGGATACTCGGTCTTGATGCACTCGCAACTCCGGCTCCACTCGCTGTTCTTGAGCGCCTCTTCGGCCTGTCTCATCTTGCTCAGCCCGCCGGCCACCATGCCCTGAATCGGGTCTTCGCCGTCCTTGAGCGCATCCTCCAGCGGCTTGACGATCTCGATCGCGTTGCGGTTCGCTTCAACCCACAGCGCGATTCTTCCGTGCACCTGCTCCATATCCTCGATCACCAGCTCGCCGTGCCCCGGCCGGTCGAAGGTGAAAACCATGGCTCCAAAGGGCTTGAGCAGCCCGCACAGCCCGCGCGCCACCCGCGACTCCAGTTGGCAGCGGTCGATCGGTTCCCCGCCCAGGGTTCGGATCACTGCACCATTGGACGTAATCAGGGGCATATCCGCTCGCAGGCCCAGCCCATCCAGCAGCGGCGCCGTATACGCCGTGCGCCGTCCGGTGGCCACGGCCACGGTGATTCCCGCCTGCTGCGCGGCCTTCATCGCCCGCGCCGTGCGCGGGCCGATCGCCTGCGCAAAGGTCGGCAGCAGCGTTCCATCCACGTCGATCGCCACCAGACGTACCGGAGGGTGCATCTATCCAGTCTATCGGCCACCTGCGCTGGGGCCAACTCCCACTGGCAAAGCTGGCGATGGATGTGCGGCAACCCGATCCGTTAATCTCTTGGGTATGGAACGCATGTGCAGCCACTGCCACGCCGTGCTCGAAGAAGGGAATCCAGCCGACTGGTGCCCCGCCTGCGGAGGAGCGTTGATCGAGCGGGCGACTCTCCCCGCCGGGAATCTTCAAACTTTGGCCCCACCGCAGGTGGTCGATCGGCGCGGCATCGTCCTGCCCCGCCGTCATGCGCTGGGCGGCATCATCACTCCGCAATAAGCTTTCTGTAGCGGGGAATCAGGCGCTCGTATCGAGTCCAACGGCTTCGGCCAGCCGGGCCTGCCGCTCGTCGAAAGTCCAGAAGCGCTGCGCCTTCAACTCCAAGGCACAGGCAATGTGCAGCGAGTCCACGGTGCGGACGCCAAGGGTAGGTCCGTACCTTCTGGCGAGGTCAACGCTGGTATCCCAGGTTCGTTCGGGCAAGTCGATTGGAGTCCAGATGCCGTTGGCGCAGTCTTGCTCGAAGTGATTCCAGGCGCGCTGGGCTTCACCCTCCGAAAAGCGCGATCGAAAGACCTGCTGGTAAAGCGCATGAGCAAATTCGGCCCGGTGGAACGGAGTCAGCCACACGTCTGGCCGTGAACCCATGCGGCGGTCGGCCTCCACGGAGTGAGCGTCATCGACATAGCTGGAGACGAGGAAGCTCGAATCCGAATAGACCGTCAAAATCGGTCCTCCCTATCCTTGATCAGATCCTCTACGATCGGGAAGACGCGGTCACCGAAGATCGCGCGGCGCCGAGCGGCAAAATCCGGCCATTCGACGGGTTGCGGTCTGGGCGGGGTTCGCGGCACCAAGTCGCCGAGCACGAGGTTCCGCTCGCGCACTTCGATATGGACTCCTGCCTTGAGCCAGGCTTTGACTTGGCGGGTGTCGCGAAGCTGTCGAAGGGTGATGCTTTGCATGATCTAAATGTGACACAAAATGTGTCACATTGTCAAGAAAGCGGCCAAGTTCGCCTTACTCGTACCGCAGCGCCTCCGCCGGCAATATCCGCGAAGCGGCCGACGAGGGATACAGCGTAGCCAGCAGCGAGATTCCAATCGAAACCCCGGCCACAATCAGCCCATCCAGCGGCCGTGGCGCAAAGGGCAGGGTATCGATGGAGTAGACCTCGGCGGAGAGATGGATGAAGTGATAGTGTCCGCCGGCCCACGCGGCAAAGTAGCCCAGCAGCAGGCCGATCGCGGTGCCGATGACGCTGATCAGCAGCCCTTGCATCAGGAAGATGCGCCGCACCTGTCCCGGCTCTACGCCAAAGCTCATCATCACGGCGATGTCCCGCGTCTTTTCCATCACCATCATGGTCAGCGCGATGAGAATATTGAGCGCGGCCACGATCACGATCAGCGCGATGACGATGAACGTCACCACCTGCTCGAGCTTGAGCGCGCGGAAGAGCTCGCGGTTGGTCTCCATCCAGTTGGTGGTCATGTAGCCCTTGCCGGCCGCCTGCTCGATTGCGTGCCCGATCTGCGGCGCACGGTCCAGATTGTCCACTTTGAAGCTGATCACCGAGAGCAAATCCGGCTCGCTGAAGAGCCGCTGCGCGTCGCTCAGCCGCATGAAGGCCATGGCCGCGTCGTACTGGTAGAAGCCCGAGTGGAAGATGCCCACCACCCGGAATCGCTGGTATTTGGGCGCGAGGCCCAGCGGCGTCAGTTCGCCCTGGGGGCTGGTCACCAGCACGCTGTCGCCCACCTGCGCGCCGATTTGCTCGGCCAGATCCTTGCCCAGCACCAGCGCCGGATAGGCCGCATTCAACGGATTTACATCCTGCTCGGAGCCGGCGCTTACCGCCTCCGGATCGAGCTCCCTGGCCGAGCCGGAAACCACCGAGTCGAGAATATTGCTCACCGTGCGCTCCTGCGCGGGGACAATGCCCTTGATGAGCGCAAACCCGGCGCGCGGCCCGCGCGAAACCAGCACCTGTCCGTAGATTCCCGGCGCGGCCGCGGTCACGTGCCGCACCGTGCGCAGCCGCGCCAGCAGCGGCTGCCAGTCGCGGATGCCGTCCGCCTCCACGCGCATCAGGTCCACATGCGCCGAAGCTCCCAGCAGCCGCTCCTGCAAGTCGCGCCTCATGCCGTTGGTAATGGCCAGAGCGATGATCAGCGCCGCCACTCCCGCGGCCACTCCGGCGATGGAGATGGTGGTCACCACGCCCACCACGGCTTGCCGCCGTTTGGCCTTCAGATACCGCGCCGCCAGAAAAAGTTCGAATCGCAAGGCGTCTACTTCTCTTTCTCTTCGGCGGCAATCACCGTCTTGGCAACGCCCACGTTCTCGTGCCGGTCGTAGACGCGGACGGCGATCAGATGTTCGCCGATCTTGCCGGCAACCACGTCCAGCGCAATGTGAACCTCATAGTGCTCGCGCTTCGAGTCGGAGATCTTGCCCGCCGGTTCGATGTACTGCCAGGGGCCCGCGTCCAGCGAATACTCCGCGTGGGCGATGGGCGAAAAAGCATCTTCCGCGTCGAACGTCACCAGGAACTTCCTGGGGCAATGCCCGCCCTCGCAATTCGCGGCTTCTCCGGTCGCTTTGAGTCCGGAGATCGCCGGCGGCGTGGTGTCCACCTCGAAACGCTCGCTCACCTTTGCGCCGGTCAGCGCGTCGGCCGGCGTGTGCGAGGGCGCATCGGAGGCCACCACCTTGATCTGGTAGCCGCCGTCGGGAATCAGCGTCGCGTCGAAGCTGTACGCCTTCTCGGCGATCTGGTCCTTGAGCAGCCGCCACACGCTCTCGCCATCTCCGCGCAGATAGAGCGCATAGGTCAGCTCGTCGCCGTTGTCGTCGTGGGCCGCCCAGCGCACGGTGATCGCAGTCCGCTCCTTCACCGCCTGCAAAGGCGCGCCGGCGCCGGGGTCGAAGTTGATCGTGTTCTGGCTTGCCGAGGGAAACGCGATGTTCACCATCGGCGGCTGGTTGCCGATCAGGTTCTGCGCATTCACGCGCGCTCCCGGCACGACGACCAGTTCGTCCACCACCGGCGCCGCATTCACGGGCAGATAGTTCACGCCCACGCTGCCCAGGTTTCCGCCTGTCTTCAACACAACCTTCCACTGCAAGAAGCGTCCCGCGGGCGAAGCCACCGCGCCGTCCTTCAGCGGCTGCCACTCGCTCCAGCCCCTCACCGGCTGCTCCACATTGCCGGTGCGCGTCAGCAGTTCGTAGCCGGCCGAACCCGGCTCGACCTCCACGCGCCCAAAGCGCGCCAGCGCGCCGGCATCCAGCACGTCACTGGTAAACTCGTGTTGGCTGCTCGCAGCGCCCAGGCGAAAGAGCTTCCCGGTGTTGCCGCTGCCGATCTCCAGGCCGTTCTCCGCAACCGCCAGGCTCAGTCCCTGCTGCGCCTCCAGGTGCGCCACGTCGGCATAGCTGCCGTCTTCGGCGATCCTGAAAACCCGCCCGCGGTTGCCGGTGAGCGCCAGCAATCCATCCTCCCGCGCCGCCAACGCATACACAATCTCGTCCTTGCCCGACCACAGCTTGCGCGGAGCCTGGCTCAGGCCGTCCGCTCCAGGAGTCAGCGCGTAGATTTCGCTTCCCTCGGGAACCGAGGCGCTGGTGTTGGCCGCTTGCAGCGATCCGGGCTGCAGGATGGTGATGCCCGCCATCCCGATCCCTTGCACGGGCAACGGAGGCAGAGGGTTCCGGCTCTTGTCGCCCACGCTGGCCGCGTAGATCGTCCCGTTCTTGCCCACGGCCACTGCCGTGATCTCGCGCCGCGGCGCCTCGAAGAGCACGTAGCCCTTGCCCTGCGCGTTGATGCGATAGACCAATCCCGATCCGTCCGTGCCGGCAATCAGGTTGCCCTTCGCATCCCAAGCCAGGCAGCGGATGTGCTGCTCGTCGCTCTTGAAGAACAGCTCCGGCTTATCGCCGCTCTTGGCCGGGTCCACGCGATACACCGCGCCCGGCCCGCCGGTGGCGATGTAGAGCCGCCCGGCAGTGTCGAAGGTCAACTCCCAGATGAAGTGCGTCTTCGCATCCGGCTTGCCGGCCGCTTTTGCGTCGCCGGTCTTCTCCTCGCCCAGCTTGCCGGCGTCGAAGACCACCGTGGCGCTGCTCTCGTCCTGTTTCGTGGTCGCGTCGGCTTTCAGCCGGTAGACCTTGCCGCTGGGCAGCGTGGCCGCATAGAGCGCGCCGTCCGGCCCAAGCCGCACCTCTTGCACGCTCAGGTCCCGGGTCTCGAAGAGCGTAAACGGCTTGCCGTCCGCGCCCACGCGCAGCACCGTGGCCGGTGAAGCGGTTCCCGCATAGGTCGTACCGCTTTTATCCACGGCCACGGACCATACAAAGCTCGAGGGCGTGGTGAGAATCTCCGTCACGCCCGGCCCTTCCCGCAAGTGGCCGTCGCTGGTCAGCGCCACTCCCTGCGGCGTGCCCTTCTCGAACTCCTCCAGCCGCGACTGGGTCCACAGATGCGTGCCCTGGGCCAAAGCCGGCTGCGAAGCGCCAACGGCGGCTAAGAGCGCCGTCGCAAAGGGAAGGCTTCCTGCGAAGCCCACGCGGCGAAGTGTGTTGATTGAGACAAACATTCTGCCGTTGAGTCTACTAAAGTTGGGCCCAATCGGGCAGATTTCGGCTACGGGAGCCCGATGCCGCCGGCCGGGCTTCTTGTGCCGTTGTCCGGAAAGCTACACTGGGTCCCACGGAGCCTGCCGATGAAGTGCTGTGCCGCAATTGCGTTGTTCTCGTCGTCGCTTGCTCTCGGGCAGGCCCTGCCGGCTCCCGCGCCGCAATCGCCGGCTCTGCGCACGCAAGCCACCGTTGTGCTTGTTCCCGCCCTGGTGAGGAACGGCCAGGGCGAACTCATCTTTACGCTCAAGGCCGGCGATTTCTGCGTAACCGACGACGGCATCGGGCAGCAGCTTACACTCGACGAAGACACGGGCAGCGAACCGTTGGCGCTGGTGATTGCGGTGGAAACGGGCCGCGCCGGCGCGCGCAAGCTCGATGCCTATCGGAACCTCACCGCGGTGATTGGAGCCGTGGTCGGCGGCGTCCCTCACCGCGTCGCGGTCGTCGGCTTCGACGGCTCTCCGCGCCTGCTTCAGGACTTCACCTCCGATGTGGATGCAGCCGGCGCCGCGCTCCACGACCTGGAGCCGGGAGACAAGGGCGCGGCCATCCTCGACGGCCTCAAGTTTTCAGTGGACTTGTTGCGCAGCCAGCCTCCGCCCTGGCGCCACGCGATTCTGCTCATCTCCGAGACCGTCGACCACGGCAGCCAGACGAAGATCGAAGATGCGCTGCGTTCCATCGGCGATACTAATACGGCTATCTACGCCCTGGGCTTCTCGACCGGGAAGTCTGAGGCGGCGCACTACGCTTATCGAGAACTCCCAACCAAGGCGGGCGGCGGCGGGCTTGAGAACGCCAACCCCAACCCTCCAGGGGGATGTATGGGCAAGGACCCCGATCCCGATGCTCCCAAGAACAAGCTCGTCCAGGCATACGACTGCCTCACGCAGCTCGCTCCGCCATTGGCTCTCGCCACAATGGCCGGCATCGCCGCCGCCAACGGCCTGCAACGCAACGTCCCCGAGACAGTCGCGCAACTGACCGGCGGAGAGTATTTCCACTTTGAAGACAGCCGCGGCCTGGTGCGCGGCCTGATGGCCATCTCCAACCACATCCCAAACCGCTATGTGCTCAGTTTTCAGCCGCAGTCGCCGCATCCGGGCTTTCATTCGATCGAACTGCGTCTCCGCGACTTTCCCGGCCTTCAAGTCACCGCCAGAGACAGTTATTGGGCAGAAACCGAACCGGCGGCAACTCGGCGCCCTTGAAGCGCCGCATCTGCGCTCCGAACAAAAGCCGCGAATCCCATCCTCGAAGCGTTCACTTCTGCCCGGACAAAAGCCTCGTGCCCCATCCTTGCGACTTTTTTCTGTCGCAAGGGTGGGAAACCAAGCCGCCCGCATCAGCGGATCGGGCTTTACGCCCCACCCCGGAACTGGATGATCCGCCGCCGGTCGCGCTTCGAGGGGCGTCGTTCCGGCAGCGGCGCAAACTGTTGCATCTCCTTGCGCTCCGCGGCCAGCTTCAGCCGCGCCGCCTTGCTTGCTTCCGTCTCGCGGTAGAGCGTCTGCGCCACCGCTGCCGGCCCGCGCATCTGGCTCAGCGCCAGAACCTCGATCTGAAACTCGCCGCTCTCGTTTTTCACCAGCAGTTTGTCGCCCGCGTGGACCTCGCGCGCCGGCTTGGCTTCCACGCCGTTCGCGTGAATCCGCCCCAGGTCGCAGGCCTTGGAGGCCAGCGCCCGCGTCTTGAAGAAGCGCGCCGCCCACAGCCACTTATCGATGCGCACACCGGCCATGATCAATTGTCGTATATGGGAGGGACTGCGGAAAAGATCGTTCAGCGGACAGGCATCAGGATTCAGGATCGACTTTCCATACATAGAGGTAATCGGCGTCGCTGGACGTGGCTACCTCCAGCCCTTTGAAGTGCGTCGCTCGATTCAGCGCGGAGCGGATGTTCTCCTTCGTGTCCGGCAAGGCGGAGAGTGGAATCTTCAGCGCCGTGCCCGGCACCAGTTGAGCGATGTCGCTCAACAGTTGCGTCACAATCCGCTTGTGTTTTCCATCCCGGCCCTTTGGAACATCGAGCTGGAGAATGGACTCAAACGTCATCTTTGCCGGGTTCGAATCTGGATTGGTTGCCATGATTTGAGGCCCCCTCGCAGGTCGGCTGCTTGGATCAAGGAATCGCGCGCTTAACGTAGCCCTAAATTGCCGTAAAACTATTCTTCAATTGAAAGCATACTTCCGGCCGTCAGATTACGCAAGCTCTGAAAAAGATTCCCTCATCTTCTGCGGGAGAACTTACAGTCCCCTGATTCTTCCTATAAGTATTAGATTGCAAAGACTTATCGCGCAGCAGAAAGAGTTCACCCGTAGCGCAAATAGCCTGCTACGTTGGCTCTTGGAGGCCGATTTCCGGTTGTGGGCGATTTGGCTTTTCCCGCAGGGCGCAACCGGCCTTCGTTCCGCCCAAAGATCGAAACCTGCCTGGGATTCCCAGAGGCTAAGCCGCAAGAGGAGATGCGCATGCCAACCCCGTGCTTTCAGAAGAAGGACTCAAATCAACCCGTCTGTGGCGTGCACGATGTAGCGCTTGTCCGGAGCCGCATCCCGATCGATTCGAATGCGCCTGGACTAGGATGCATTGCCTGCCTTGTTTGCGTCATTAGCCGAACCGTGGTTCAAGAAGGGAAGCGGTCCTATGCCCAGAACTGAATCCGACCCGCTGCCTAATTCTCTTTTGGGCCTGACGACGCGCTTCCCCATCGTGCCGGTAAAAGACATACCGGCTTCTGTATTCAGGGTCGATACCGATCCGTGTCGCCCCATGGTTCTGGTGGTCGACGACGAAGCTGCCACCGCCGACTCACTCGTGGAACTCCTCAACCGAAGCGGCTATGCCGCTATCGCGGCCTACGACGGACAGGACGCACTTGAGAATGCGCTTCTCATGCCGCCGGAGTTGCTGATTGCCGATGTGGTGCTGCCGGGCATGAGCGGCATCGACCTCGCTAACGCGCTGAGGAGCAAAATCCCGGAGTGCCAGATATTGTTGTATTCAGGAAAGGCCGCCACATCCGGCCTGCCGGCTTCGGACACCTGTTTAGGACAAAAATTTGAATTGCTGCACAAGCCGCTACACCCAACCGACCTGCTGGCCTTGGTGAAAGAGAGCCTCAAGTCGCAGAAGGCGCATCCCGCAGCGAGCGATTAGCAGGCAATTGCGCAGTTTGTCATCTTGCAAAGGCCTCTCTGGCAGGTGGCCACTTTGAGCCTGCCCCAACCCTCGCCGAACATCGAGAAGCCCTCGCGGACTCTTGCCCTTCCTGGGCGTTTTTCCGAGAGATGTCTTGCCGGTGGCCGTTCGCAAGCGAAAAGCACCTCCACGGCGTCCAGTTGGATGCTGCTCCGGAAAAATCCGCATCAAGGTTGGCCGACTATGAACTCTCGTGTTTTTCGCCTGCTCTTTTCGTGTTTCTTCCTTTGTGCTCTTCCCGTGCTGGCGCAGGTGCATCACCCGCGCCGTTCGCACGCGCCCAACTCGCCCTCGAACGACCCGCAGTTGCAGATTCCCGTCGATCAGTTGCAGTTCTGCTTCACGCCCGAGAGCAGCCTCTCCGGCTATGACCAGTTTCAGCAGTTCGACAGCTATCCCCAGCCGGCCAGCAGAGGCTATTTATGCATCGTCATTCCGCCCGGCAGGACCTTTGTCATCGACCATCTCTTTGCCGAGGCCGATTACGATCAGCCGCTGCCCGCTCCAGCCGAGTGGTATCTGAACACAGTGGTGGGAAGTTATGAGCAGATGACCGGCTTTGCCGCGGACCGGGTCGGCGCCTCCACTCCCAGTCCCCACTACGTGCTCTCGCAGCCGGTGCATCTGGCCGTCGCCGGAGGCACGCGCGTCACGCTCATCATGCATAACTACTTTGTCGCCGCCAACAGCTTCATCACGGAAACTCCCGGAACCGCCAGCCTGTCGCTGCTGGGCCACTGGGAGTAGAGCCGCCGCGTCGCAAGCCCCAAATGAAAATCGGGATAACAGGGTCGAAGCCCCGCTATCCCGATTGCATCCTGTCATCGATTCGAATTGCTTTAGTTCGCCAGCACAGCCCTGTACCGCACCTTGTTTTTCTTCACTTTTTCGATGGCTTCGTTGGCCTTGGCCATGGGGAACGACTCGATCTGCGCCTTCACGCCGTGGCGGGCGGCCACGTCCAGCATTTCGCGGATGCGGTAAGGGCTTCCGGTGGGGTTGCCGCTGATCGAGCGCAGCCCCGAGATCAGCGGAAAGGCATGCACCGAGACCGGCGAAGGCGGAACGCCCACAAAGCACAGCGTCCCGGTGGGCCGCAGCGCCTGGATGTAGGTTCCCCAATCCTGGTCTGCGTTCACCGTGCTCAAAATAAAGTCCTGCGTCCCGGCCACTTCTTTCAGCGCCTTGGATTCGCGGCTGTTCACGAAGTGGTGCGCGCCCAGAGCCCGCGCCTCTTCTTCTTTGCCGGCCGAGGTCGAGAAGGCCGTGACCTCCGCGCCGAAGACCCGCGCGAATTGGATGGCGATGTGGCCCAGCCCGCCGATACCCACCACGCCCACACGCGAAGAGGGGTTCACGCCATGGGTGCGCAGCGGGTTATAGACCGTGATGCCGCCGCACAGCAGCGGCGCGGCATGTTCGCTGCTCAGGCCGTCGGGAATCGGAATCACAAAGCGCGCATTGGCGCGGACGCGCTCCGCGTAGCCGCCGTTGCGGTGAACGCAGGTGCCCTCTGCCGCCGGGCAAAGATTCTCCATCCCGCGCGTGCACCACTCGCAGGTGCCGCAGGAGTTCGATTGCCAGCCCAGCCCCACGCGCTCGCCCACCTTGAGCGACCGCACCTCGGAGCCGACCGCCGCAACCGAGCCCACGATCTCGTGGCCGGGGATGAACGGATACTGGCTGATGCCCCAGTCGTTCGAGATCAGGTGAAGATCGCTATGGCAGACGCCGCAGTGGGTGATCGCGATCTCTACCTCCTGCGGACCCAATTCTCCTGGGTCGTACCGGTAAGGCAACAGTTCGGCGCCCGCCGCATGTGCTGCAAGTCCTTGAATTTGAGCCATGATCGTTCTGGAATCCTCGCTAAGGTGGAAAAGAGCCGGAAGAATTCAGCATTCTTGCCGGCCCAGAAGAAGGCGGCATCTCTCACCGCCTTTTCTAGTCTAAACCGCCGCCCGGTTCTATGCGGAGGTTGAGAACCTCGAAACCGCTCAGAACCCCTCCGGCAGGCGCCTCGCCCGCCACTTCCGCCGACTCCCCATTCAGGCTCACCTCCTGCGTCGAGCGCAGCGGCTCCAGCGCGTTGGCCACCGAGAGCGGCAGGCTGGTGAGGGTCTGGCCCTCCATGCCGGCCTGCGTCTCGGGAACCAGCAGGCTCACATAGATGCGGTCGGCCGGGTGCTGCTGCCGCGCCTGAGCAAGCAGCGTCTCCAGATCGGCCTGCCGCGTTGAAAGCCGGGGCTGGTCCAGCGTCCGGTCCAGCGTGGCGGAGTCCGAAACCAGCAGGCGCAGGTTGCCCGCGCCCAGCCTCGCCGGCAGCCGCACGGGTATGCGAATATTGCGCGCCGGCTGCTGCCAGGGGCGGACGGTTGCCTCCACCATCACGGTGTCTCCGGCATGGACCACATTGTTTGAAATCAGCCGCGCCGCCTCCAGATCCTCCTGCACCCGCCGGGGAATGGCTTCCACCTGCAAATCGACGCCGCGCACCGTGCCCTGCCGGGCCCCGTTCGAGTAGAACCGAGAAAAGCGTTCCCCGGTCAGCAGGGCGGTCATCATCGCCGCCGGCATCCGGTCTCCGGCGGAGATCCACAGGTCCAGCGGCGAGGGCGGATATCCGTCCAGATCGATGCTGCCGGTCAGGTGGTAGCTGGTCTCCGAGGTGCTTTCGTTGTTCTCCAGCAAGGCTTCAAACAGGGTCACCATTACCGCCTGCGGCGTGATCGGCGCCAGGTCCAGCACCTCGACGTTGAGCTTCCTCTCGCTTCCCGGCCCGTGCACCGCGATATGTACGGGAATCATGCGGGCCTTCGCGCCCAATTCGCCCCGGATGGCCGCGTCGCGGTCCTGGGTAAAGGCGCCGATGGTGGCGCCGGTGTTGATGATCTTGAAGGCGTTCAGCGGCGAGGCCAGCGTGGCGACCACCTCCGCGGTGGTCATCGGCAATGAAACCGGTCCGGCCTGCAGAATCGGATGCCCGCAGGCCAGCAGTTGCTTGGGATCGATATACGTCACCGTGCAGGTGGCCGCGATCTCCAGGTCGCCGCGCACCAGTTGCGCGCTTACCGCCGATCCCGGCGCCAAGCCGGCCAGGGCATTCGCTGAAGCCTCGGTTCCAAGCCCCGTTCCCGGCTCGGACGACCCGCTCCCGCCGCCGGCCGCAACCATTTCCAGCCCTGTGCCGGCCATCTGCTTTTGCCATAGCCGAACCGCCTCGGGCTCAAATCCGCTCATCACCAGCGGCGTCTCCATCGCCTGCATGGTCTCCGATCCCATCCCTTGCGCAACCGGATCGCTCGCCCCGACTCCCTGCTCCCTGTTCCCTGTCCCCTGTTCTTCCGCCAGATCCCTCACCTCGAGCATCTGCTCGATGGGCGTGATTCCCGCGATGGGGTCCTTGCTGAACATTCCGATGCGGTAGGAAAGCGAGCCCAGCAGCCGGTTGCCGATATACACCGGGCTGCCGCTCATGCCGGCCACCACCCCGGTGTACTCGGGCTTGGCGCCGTGCAGTTGCGCCAGGATCATGTCGTGGCCGGGCCCGCGCGCTCCGCGTAGCACGCCCAGAATCTCCACGTTCATCGCCTCCGGCTGGCTCCCGGTAAAGACCGTCCATGCCGTGCCGGTCAGCCCGCGATGCACCTCGCTCAGCGGGAAGAATCCACCGCTCGAGGGTGGAGGGCCGGCTGTGGGCGTGCTTTGCGCGGGCAGCAGGGCAGGGAAGAGCGCGCCAAGCGACGCCACGCCCATCGTTACCGCCAGCGCAGCCAGACGAATCCGGATTTCCTTCAGGCAGCTTTTCACGTCTATAAGAGTACAGCCGCTTGCGTGGCTCTCCCAATCCACAAAATGCGCCGGCTGTCTTTGCTTTTGGGTAATCCCGTATGCTGTTGAACACAGAGGTCGCCATGTCCACAATTTTCAGGATGCGCTCGCCCGTCTTCGCACTTCGCCGTTTGGCTCTTGCGCTGTTGTTCCTTTCTTTTGCGGCGCTCGGCTCCGCGCCGCTTGGCCGGGCCCAATCTCAGCCTCAGCCCCAGCAGCCCGACCAGGCCACGCCTGACGCGGGCGGTCCCGGCGCCGACTCCGGGGTCATCGCCCTGCCCAAGAAGAAAGAGAGCACTGAGGATGTGCCGCCGCCGGCCCCGGCCGCGCCCAAGATCAAGAATCCCGAAGGGATGGCCAACTTCTCCCTGCGCGTCGAGGTTCCCGAGGTCACGGTCGATGTGGGTGTGCTGCTGGAGAAGACTCACCAGTTCGTCCCCGGTCTCAAGCCCGCCAACTTCCGCGTCTATGAGGATGGCGTCGAGCAGAAGGTCGCCGGCTTCAAGCGCGTCGAGGCGCCCATCACCGCCCTGCTGCTGTGCGAGTTCGCCTCGACCAACTACCAGTTCATCTATGACATGCGCAATGCGGCCTTTGCCTTTGCCCAGCAGTTGCGGCCCCAGGACTACGTGGCCATGATGACCTTCGACATGCGCACGCAGATCGTCTCCGACTTCACCCAGGACAAGCGTCAGCTCCAGGAGGCCATCAACTCCCTGCGCATCCCCGGCTTCAGCGAGCGCAACCTCTTCGACGCGCTCTACGAGTCGCTGGACCGGCTCGACCGCATCGAGGGCCGCAAGTACCTGATTGTCATCGCTTCCGGACGCGACACCTTCTCCAAGATCACCCTCGACAAGATTATGAAAAAGGTAAAATCCACGCCCGACGTGACCATTTTTACCGTCTCCACCGGCGGGGCCATGCGGGCCATGACCGAAGGCCGCGGCGGCCTGGGAGGCTCCATGCGCGACATCGATTACCTCCAGGCCGACAACCAGATGAGGACCTTTGCCAACCTCACCGGCGGCGCTTTTTACACGCCGCGGTTTGCCGCCGAGATGCCCGAGATCTTCCAGCAGATCAACGAGAACATCCGCTCGAAGTACCAGTTGGTCTACCACCCCACCAACGCCAAGCAGGACGGCACCTATCGCAAGCTGCGCGTGGAACTGGTGGACGACGAGGGGCATCCCCTGCGTATGCAGGACGAGAAGCAGAAACCGCTGAAATACGACATCATTGCGCGCGAGGGATACCGCGCCCGGCAGGAAGTGGAGTAAGGGAAGCGGAGAACAACACAACAAAACCAGCGGCAGCCCTCGGGCTGCCGCTGGCCGTTGCGTGCGAATCGTTTGGAGTACGTCCTATTTGAACTGGTTGAGGATGTCCCAGATGTAATAGCCGACGACGAAAACCGTCCCAACTCCGACCAGCCACAAGGAGATCTTCACAAAAGGCTCAACCTTGTTGACCTTGGTCGTGATGGCATCCTGCTCGGCCTTCATCTGGCCGAACGAATCGTCAAGAAAAATCTGGTCGTCTTCGTCGCGGGTCAGTCTCGAGCGATAAAGATACAGCGCGAGCGCCAACAGAACCAATACGCCCCAAACCGTCCACATTACCGGAACAAATGTCATACTCCACCTCCCAGAAGACTTTCTGGCCCCAGATACCGGCGGGTCCTTCCAAGGAATCGTGGCCCCGTGAGTAGAGGAGCAGTACGGTTGACCATCATAGCCCCGAACAGGTACCTCTGTGGTGACAAATATCACAGGCAATTTTGCATCGCAGGTTCGCGTTCGCTCCCGTTCCGCGCGCCTCTTCGGGCTCTTGAAGCGCCTCTCGCGCCCGGTCGCCCTTTCTGCGACCTCCCGTCCTACGGTTGCATCCAATGGGATGAAACCGTCCGTGGGCGTTGTAATCCAGCCCGTGGAGCGGTACATTTACCCTAACGGCACGTATTTCAACCTCCGGGAGAAACCATGGCCACTGCAACCGCTGTACCCACGCAGGAAACTGAAAAGAAAGCGCCCCTCAACCTCACCCCTCAGGCCATCGCAAAGGTGCGCGAGATCATGGCCACCCAGGACCCCCTGCCCGCGGGGCTGCGCATTGGCGTAGTGGGCGGCGGATGCTCCGGCTTTCAGTACTCCATGGCCTTCGAGAACCAGAGCGGCATGATGGACAAGGTCTTCAGCTTTGAAGATCTGAAGGTCTTCGTGGACGCGACCTCCCTGATGTATCTGAACGGCTGCACCGTCGACTACGTTGAGACGCTCGAGGCCGCCGGCTTCAAGTTCGACAATCCCCAGGTCAAGAGCACCTGCGGCTGCGGCTCCTCCTTCAGCGTGTAACCGATGGGCGTGGACTGGCCGGGAAGAAACTTAGCCCGCGCCGCAGCCCTTATTGCCCGGCTCCTCTCGCACAAAAAGGCCCGCCCCGTAAGGGAGCGGGCCTTTTCGCATGGTCGCCGGTCTAGCTGATCTCGATCACATCCGTGGCCGCGGCTGCCGCGGCTTCGGCGCCGATCATCAGCTTCTCCGCCACGGCATAGAACTCCGCCGCCTGCGGGCTCTTGGGACCGGCCAGCGCCACGGGAAGTCCGCGGTCGCCGCCCTCGCGGATGGCCGCCACCAATTCGATCGACCCCAGGAAGGGAACGTTGAATTGCTTTGCGGTCCGTTCCGCGCCGCCTTTGGAGAAGATGTCGATCTCCTGGTGGCAATGGGGGCAGGTGAAGTGGCTCATGTTCTCGACAATGCCCAGCACTTCCACGTTGACCTGCGCAAACATCTCCAGAGCCTTGCGCGCGTCCTGCAGCGCGACGTCGCTGGGCGTGGAAACCACCACCGCGCCGGTCAGCGGCACCGTCTGCACCAGCGAGATCACCACGTCCCCGGTGCCTGGCGGCAAATCGACGATCAGGTAATCCAGTTCGCCCCACTCCACCTGCTGCAAAAACTGCCGGATGATCTGGTGCAACATGGGCCCGCGCATCACCAGCGGCTTGTCGCCGGGCGAGATGTAGCCGATCGAGATGGTCTTGATGCCGTGCGTCAGGTTGGGTTCGATGCGGCTGTCCTGCCCCACCTTCGGCTGCTGGCTCGAGCCCATCATGAGCGGAACGTTGGGGCCGTAGATGTCGGCGTCGATCAGGCCCACGCGCTGGCCGAGCCGCGAGAGCGCAATGGCCAGGTTGACGGCGACGGTGGTCTTGCCCACCCCGCCCTTGCCGGAACCGATGGCTACGATTTTTGAAACGCCGGGCAAAGCCACGGGCGAAGGCATGGCAGGTGAATGCGCCATAGTGTCGGGTTGCTCCTTTTTTTAAGACCGTTTTTTGAAACTCTGTCGATTGCGAATGTCTGAGCTGTTCCTTTATTGCGCGACGGAGGCCGCGCCTTCCTGAGAGGCGGTGGCATGACGCTCCGCTTTGCGGCGCGCGCTCTCCGCTTCGCGATGTTCGCGGCGCAGCAGCGCGTCCGCATAGCGGCGCTGCTCGTCGGCGGTTTCGGGTATCAGCCCGGGCACGCGCACCGGCCGGCCTGTCTTATCGATGGCCACAAAGACCAGGTACGCGCTGGCCACGTGCCGATGCATGCCGGTCTGCGTGTTCTCCGCCCACACCTTCACGCCCACCTCCATCGAGGAAGAAAAGGCGCGGTTGACGCTCGAGCGCAGCGTGACCAGGTCGCCCAAGTGCACTGGCTGGATGAAATCGATGTGGTCCATGGCCGCGGTCACGATGTAGGTGCGCGAGTGCCGGTAGGCCGCCATCGCGCCGGTCAGGTCGATGAAGTGCATTAGCCGTCCGCCCAGCAGGTTGCCCAGTGTGTTGGTGTCGTTGGGCAGCACGATCTCCGTCATCTCCGACTGTGTGCTGGCCACGGTGCGCGCAGCCTGGCTTGTATCTGTGGAACTCATTCGGTGCTCACTCCCATCGTCCATTCGCGTGCGCCGCAATCTCGCTGCCCCGGCTACAATGAAACCGGAGGCGGCCGAACTTCCGGAGCGCACAGTCTCAGTTTCGGCAATCCCCGCCAAATGTGCAAATCCCCCACGGCCCGCCCCGGCCGTTTGCGAGCAAAATGGACAAGATTGCAGGACTGAAAGAGATTCTCGCCCTGGACCCCAGGAACAGCTTTGCCCGCTATGGCATGGCCATGGAACTGGCCAGGCAGGGCGCAACCGAGGCGGCGTTGAGCGAGTTTGACACGCTGCTCAACCACGATCCCGACTACACGGCCGGCTACTTCATGGCCGCGCAGACGCTGGCCACCGCGGGCCGCACCGCGGAGGCGATCGAGCGGCTCAAGACCGGCATCGGCTGCGCCGCCCGCAGCGGCAATCGCCATGCCCTCAGCGAGATGCAGGCCATGCTCGACGAACTGGACCGCTAACCAGCTTTCCGGCCGCCAGGCAATCCATAAACCACCAGGCAACCGCGGAATTTACCGATTTCCTGAAGGGAGCGGGTCGCACCGGCTGCGGAAAACGCTGTTTTGTAACAGTGCACAACTTCAGTCGTGCCGCAAATGCCGCAAAATCTACGTGGGCTTTTAGCCCCTGTGGTCCCGCCCTCCGCCGCGCGTTTCCGCCCAGTTTTTGCGCCTTTTTCATCTGCTGCGCGTCTATACTATTGATATGCCTAAGTATTCAATTGTGGTTCCTTTCCATAATGAAGAGGAAAACGTAACCGTTTTGTACGCGCGCCTGAAACAGGTTATGGAGCAGGTGGGCGATAGTTTTGAGCTGGTGCTGGTGGACGACGGGTCCAACGACCGTACTTATAAGCTCCTGGAAGAGATTGCCGCGGTCGACAGCCGCGTATTGGTGGTCAAGCTGCGCCGCAACTTCGGCCAGACCCCGGCCCTCGCCGCCGGTTTCGACAATGCCTCGGGCGAGTTCATCCTCGCCATGGACGGCGACCTGCAGCACGACCCCAACGAGATTCCCAACTTCCTCGAGAAGCTCGCCGAGGGCTACGACGTGGTCTCCGGCTGGCGCAAGGAGCGCATCGACAACTTCATCATGCGCCGCATTCCCTCGCGCTGCGCCAACTGGCTCATGGCCAAGCTCTCCGGCGTCGACATTCACGACTTCGGCACCACCTTCAAGGCCTATCGTCGCGAAGTGATCCACAACATTCCGCTCTACGGCGAGATGCACCGCTTCATTCCCGCGCTGGCCGCCTGGTATGGCGCGTCGATCTGCGAAATTCCCATCAAGAACGTGAATCGCGAGCGGGGCAAGAGCCACTACGGCATCGGCCGCACCTTCCGCGTCTTCTTCGATCTGCTCACCATTCGCTTTCTGCTCAAGTATATGGGCCGTCCGCTGCACTTCTTTGGCGGCATCGGCGCCCTGGGCATCCTGGCCGGCAGTTTCATCTCGGCGGGGTTGCTGGGGCTCAAGATCCTTCACCCGCACCTGAACGTGATGGACCAGCATGGACCGCTCTTCGCGGTTGGCGGCGTCCTCATCGTCTCCGGAATCCAGTTGCTGGCCATCGGCCTGCTCGGCGAGTTGCAGGTCCGCCACTACTTCACCAGCCAGCATCCCGCGCCCTACACCATCGAGCGCATGGTCCGCCTGCGCGCGCCCCAAGAGCAGAGCCTGCTGCCGGAAGGGTAGAAGCAGGGAACAGGGAGTAGGGAATAGGGAATAGAAAAGAAAAAGCCCCGCCTGGGCACAATCCGGGCGGGGCTTGTTGATTGTGGCTCCGATTGCCCAGTCACTTTTAGTCATGTTTCGCTGTTGAATACCGATAGAATCGGTGCAGGAGGCGCCTCGACATGATGTTTCACGTTACGTTGGAACCAGCCGAAGACGGCTGGATCGTGGCAGAGTGCCCTGCTCTTCCGAGCTGTGTCTCTCAGGGACGGGATGAAAAGGAAGCGCTGGAGAACATCCGGGAGGCCATCCCTGCCTGGATGTGGGCAGAAGACCAGAAGGCCGCTCGGCTGGTGCCGCCCCATCTGTCGTCCATCGTGGTGGCGATCTAGGCCATGGGCAAGCTCGGAAATATCTCCGGCAAGGAAGCCGCAAAAGCCTTTGGCCGCGCCGGGTGGGAGGTTATCGGCCAGGTTGGAAGTCATCTGGCCCTGAGCAAGCCCGCTCAACGCGCCAATCTCTCCATTCCACAGCATCGAGAATTGTCCGCCGGCCCCCCCGGTCGTCGATCCGGGTCGCTGGAATGACAGTGGACGAGTTCTTAGCGCTGCTTTAGCCGATCGCGCCCCAGGTCCCGTTTCGAGACCTGGGCAGCCGCAAGCCCACACCTCGCCATTTCCTATCCGCAAAGGCTCCGTGCCCCCTCCTTGCGCCTTTTTTCTGGCGCGAGGGCGGGGTGCCGCGCAAAGCCCGTCCCCAGCTTGCAAAGTGGTTCCATTATTGGTACCATGATCCGTGTCGGAGATTGTCAAGATCCTCGACCAGATGAGCCGCAGTCCGGCGTCGGTTCGCTTTGCGGACCTGTTCAAGGTCTGCGTTGCGTATTTTGGCCAGCCGCGCCAGAGCGGGACGAGTCATGCCATCTTCAAGACCCCTTGGCCGGGCGATCCGCGTGTGAATATCCAGAATGCCAGGGGCAAAGCAAAGCCGTATCAGGTCCGGCAGGTCCTGCTGGCCGTGGACAGAATCGGCGAGAAAGAAGAAATGGAGAAGCCGCAATGAGCCCGACGAGAGTTGACCATTACACCTATCGAGTCACCTGGTCGCCCGAGGACAACGAGTATCTCGGCCTCTGCGCCGAGTTTCCCTCGTTGAGCTGGTTGGCATCGGGTCCTGAAGCGGCCCTGGCGGGCATCCGCAAGGTTGTGGCCGGCGTCGTTGCCGATATGAAGGCCAACGGCGAAGTTCCGCCGGCTTCGCTGGCAGAGAAACGCTACAGTGGCGAGTTTCGCGTCCGCATTCCTCCGCATGTTCATCGGGCGCTTGTCTTGGAGGCGGCCGAGCAGGGCATCAGCCTGAACCGCCTGGCCAGCGCCAAGCTGACCGGGTAGACGGGGGTTCTTCCCTTCGAGCGATTTCGCTAGGCACTCCCAAACCATCGCTCGATCATTTCTCCAACCACAAAAGCTCCGTGCCCCCTCCTTGCGCCTTTTTTCCGGCGCAAGGGCGGGAAGCCGCGCAAAGCCCGTCCCCTTGCACCCGCCCGCCCTCAAGGTGCATTCTTGCCCTGAGATGAAAGCCATACAGATTCACGAGACAGGCGGGCCGGAAGTCTTGAGGCTGGCCGAATTGCCCATTCCCCAGCCGGGGCCGGGCCAGGTGTTGGTCTGGGTGCGGGTTCTGTCTTCCATTCTGTTTCTGTCGCTGTTGTCGTCCAATGTGGCTTCCGGCCGGAGTGCGCAGCAGAAACCAGTTGTGCGTGTTTCAAGTGGCGTTCTGCGAGGATATTCTCAGGGAAATGTAGCTGTTTTCAAAGGGATTCCCTATGCGGCGCCTCCTGTAGGGGATTTGCGATGGCGGGCTCCGGTGCCAGTGGCGCCGTGGACGGGCGTACGCGATGCCACACAGCCGGCAAACGCATGTGTTCAGGATGCAGCCGGTCTTGATCCGTTTATGCAGCCTCTCGCGTCAGCCTATGGTGCTTCCTATGTCTCGGAGTCTGTATCTTCCTCGGAGGACTGCCTGTATCTCAATGTCTGGGTGCCGCAATGGCCTCCGCAATCCTCTCTCCCCGTCATGGTTTGGTTGCACGGGGGCAGCAATACGATGGGGAGTGGATCCCAGCCAACTTATGACGGAAGCTCTCTGGCTGCGCATGGAGTTATCGTCGTTACGCTCAATTATCGGCTCGGCGTTCTAGGATTCTTCAGCCATCCTGGACTGACAGCCGCGGCGTCGCATCGCAGCTCTGGAAACTATGGCCTGCTCGATCAGCTTTCCGCGCTCGAATGGGTGCAGAAGAACATTGCGCGATTCGGTGGGGATCCTCAAGCGGTCACTCTTTTCGGCGAGTCGGCGGGCGCGCTTGACGCCGGAATGCTGATGACCTCTCCACTTTCCGCCAAGCTCTTCCGGAGGGTTATTTTGGAGAGTGGCCCTCCCTTCGGCCTGGGACCGATACACACTCTCGCAGAGGCCGAGGCGGCCGGAACGGCGATAGGCCAAGCGGCTTCCGGGAGTTCGGCATCCGCCTTGGACAATCTTCGCAAGTTGACCGCGGCAGAGTTGATGCGGATAGCGAATGCCCGTTCCAACGGTTCCTACGCTGCCGGTGCGATTGTGGATGGATGGGTGCTGACTCAACCTCCAGCCAAGGCATTCGCATCGGGCGCTGTTCAGAAGGTCGATCTCATGGTTGGCCTGAATGGCCGCGAGTTGAGTGCCTTTCGCGTGGCCGCGGCGGCGGCGGCGAAGCAGGTAGGAAAACAAAACAGGAGTGGTGGCGCTACTGAAGCAATAGGGAAGCTGGCCGATACGGCACACCCGCTCTATGGCGCGTGGACATATGCAGCCATCGCTAGGTACGTTGGTCAAGCGATGTTTCACCGCGATCTGGCAATCGATCAGGCCACGAATGACATGCTTGTGGCCTGCCCGGTTGGGGCCATGGCGGTTCTTACTGACGCCAAGGGGCAGAAGGCGTTTGTCTATAAGTTCGATCGCAGCATTCCGGGCAAGGGGGAATCCGTACTGGGAGCCTTTCATAGTTTGGAGGTCCCCTATGTTTTCAATGCATTCCATGATCGCAGTTGGCGATGGCTCCCCTTTACAGAGGCAGATTACAGACTTTCAGGCGTGATTGAAACATACTGGACGAACTTTGCAAAGACGGGCAACCCGAACAGTTCCGAACTTCCGGGTTGGCCTGCATGGAGGAACAGCAGCGAAGACTACCTGGAATTCTTCCGGAATGGAGAGGTCGCCGCTCAACGGCATTTCTCTCCGTCATTCTGCTATCTCTCTCCTGACCGGCTGCATAAACAACTGGCTGGTGGCAAGTAGCGCAGTCTTCCATTGGGGCGGCGGATGTCTCTGCCACGTGCGAATAGAGTGCGTGATGCGGGTGGGCGTCAATCGGTGGGCTCTTGCACCCGCCCGCCCTCAAGGTGCATTCTTGCCCTGAGATGAAAGCCATTCAGATTCACGAGACAGGCGGGCCGGAAGTCTTGAGGCTGGCCGAATTGCCCATTCCCCAGCCGGGGCCGGGGCAGGTGTTGATCCGCGTCGAGGCCATTGGGGTCAACTTCATCGAAATCTATTTCCGCACGGGCGTGTACAAGGCCGCACTGCCGCTGGTCCCGGGCAGCGAGGCCGCGGGCACGGTCGAGGAGTTGGGTCCGGGCGTCACCGGATTTGCCGCGGGCGAAGCGGTGGCCTCCACCAGCGTGCTGGGCAGCTATGCCGAATATGCGCTGGTTCCCACCGCGCAACTGGTCAAGGTGCCGGCCGGGCTGAGCCCCGAGCAGGCCGCCGCAGCCATGCTCCAGGGCATGACCGCGCACTATCTTTCCCATTCCACCTTCCCGCTCAAGGCCGGCAACACGGCGCTGATTCATGCCGGGGCCGGCGGCGTCGGGCTGCTGCTCACGCAGATGGCGGTGCGGATCGGCGCGCGCGTCATCGCCACCGTTTCCACGCCGGCCAAGGCCGAACTCTCGCGCGAGGCCGGCGCCAGCGAAGTGATTCTCTACACCGAACAGGACTTCGAGGCGGAGGTCAAGCGGATCACCGGCGGCAAGGGCGTCGACGTGGTCTACGACTCGGTGGGCAAGACCACCTTCGAGGGCAGCCTGAACTGCCTCAGGCCGCGCGGACTGCTGGCTCTCTTTGGCGCCTCCAGCGGGCCGGTGCCGCCCTTCAATCTCATCCAGCTCAGCGGCAAGGGCTCGCTCTTCGTCACCCGGCCCACGCTCTGGCATTACGTCGCCACCCGCGCGGAACTCGAATGGCGAGCCGGCGACGTGCTCGGCTGGGCCGCCAAAGGCCAACTCAAGCTGCGCACGGAGTTCATCTATCCGCTGGCCGAAGCCGCCCAGGCGCAGATCGACATGGAAGCCCGCAAGACGACGGGCAAGATTCTGCTCGAGCCGTGAAGACAGGGAGTAGGGAACAGGGAACAGTGGACAGTGAACAGTTCCAGTCTGATGGTCAAGACCTTTCACCCCGCAGGCCAAGGCCTGTCTGCGGGGGACCCGGTCTTGCTTTTGAGACTGGGACTGCATAAACTCCGGCTCCGCAGGGACAAAGAAAGAAGACCATGAGCAAGGTTTCGGTTCAAGCAGACGATCGTGTATTCGTACTCACAGGCGCGGGCATCAGCGCGGAGAGCGGGCTGCCCACCTTTCGCACCTCGGACGGATTGTGGGCCGGGCATCGGGTCGAGGATGTGTGTACGCCCGACGCCTGGCAGCGCAATCCGGAAGCGGTATGGAAGTTTTACGCAGGCCGCCGCGCGGATGGCGCCAAGGCCCAGCCGAATCCGGCGCACATCGCGCTGGCTGAACTCGAAGCGAAGCTGGGCGACCGCTTCTTTCTCTGCACGCAGAATGTGGACGATCTGCACGAGCGCGCCGGCTCGGTGCGCCTGGTGCACATGCACGGCGAACTCTCCAAAGCCCGCTGCGAGCGCGAGTGCGGCCGCCCGCCTGTCGAGGATCGCGCGATCTACGGCAGCCTGTCCGAGGTGGGCCGCTGCCCCTGCGGCGGACGACTGCGCCCGCATATCGTCTTCTTTGGCGAAATTCCCTTGGAGATGGAGCGCATCGAGCGGGAGATCGAAAAAGCCACGCTGATGCTGGTCGTCGGCACCTCGGGTTCGGTCTATCCCGCAGCCAACTTCGTTCACTGGGCGCGGGTCAACGGAGCG
The DNA here is from genome assembly GCA_049515995.1 of Occallatibacter sp. GTDB lineage: Bacteria > Acidobacteriota > Terriglobia > Terriglobales > Acidobacteriaceae > Telmatobacter. The sequence goes on from JBEKTO010000041.1 coordinate 26,700, forward strand.
CGTACCGTCTACGTCGGTCCCGAGCCGCCGCTCAACGCCTCGGCGTTTACCCAGGTGGTCGAAGGCAAAGCCGGCGAAGTCATGCCCGGCCTCTTTCAAGTCGAGTAAGCCATTCTCCAACTTGGCCTCGTAATGCACTGTTCTTGCCTACGGGGTGCCCCAGGTCCCGCTTTTGGGACCTGGGATCGAATCGCGCTCCATTCCAACGCACGAAATCACGCGGTCGGAGACTTGGTTATAGCGTGCGGCTGGAATGTCTTTCCCTCCGCTTCCCGGTCCAGCCTGGCCCGCTTGGGAACCTCGATCAAATCCTGATCGTGCGCGGTGCGGTGAACCTCAGCCTGTGCGGGCCGCAGTGGATTCGGCGTGTTTTGCATGAGTCTTCCTCCGTTCGTGTCTGTGCGGGCCCTCGGCTGGCCAAAGGCCGCGCGGGTTGATGCGAGCCCCTTGGGCGCACCCATGCGCCTGCCCGCTTGGGGCAGTTCAGGCCAAGGGACAGATTCTTTGCCTGGGGAAAATCTACTGCAACCGGTTTATCGCGACTTGATGTACTCGACGCGCCGGAAGCGCAGCGCGGTCCAGTCCTGGTCGATGGCGATGGCGCGCACGGTGTCGAATCCCGCGGCCTTCAGCGGCTTCCAGCCCGTGTCGCGGTTGAAGTCGCATGTGTACTTCTTCGATGTGCCCTTGGGATAAGCGAACCAGACGGCGGCGTCGCCCTGGGCGCGGGCGGCGATCTTCGCCGCCAGTTCGTCCACTTCGCTCTGGCGGGTGACAAAAGCCAGCGAAAAGCCGATCTCCGCAACCGATTCCAGGTGGCGATGGATGTGGAGTACAGGCAGGCGCGCAAGCTCCGGCGCAAAGCTCTCCGGCGCATGCAAGACAAGGATCTCCTGGTGACCCTTGAGGTTGAGTTTCTCAAAGAGAGTGGCCATGGATTCCGATGATATCGGATTTTTCAATATAATCTGCAAACCGGTTCGAACCGGCCGGGCAGCAGCCTGCCGCTACTCGACCGGCGCGATCAGATACTGCTCCAGCTTGCCGTCGGGGTAGGTGTAGGTGGTCAGCGTCAGCCGCTTGCCGGGGTAGACAATCTGGAAGGCGCGGAAGGTCATGCCGCCGCGCAACTCCTCGCGGCTCTGGCGGAAGGTGAGCGGCTCGCCCAGGGGCGCCAGGCTCTCCTGGAAGTCGGCCAATGCCTCGGCGGTAAAGTAGTCGCTCAGGTTCGGCGCCAGCAGGCTGCGGTCGATGGTGCCCAGTTGCAGTTCGTGGAAGATCGTCAACGCCTGCCGTTCCGCCTCGGTCCCGTCCTCGCCCGCGCCCAGCACCGCCGGAACGGCCAGCCGCGCAATCGTTGCCGCCGCGCCCACGGCGTCCTGGTTGGTCAGCACGGCCACGGCCACGCCATTGTCCACCAGCACTTCGTTGTCTGAAACAAAGCCCGAAACCTCGCCGCTATGCTCGATCGAGCGGTGGCCCTCCCGGTCCGTCACCTCTACGCCCAGGCCGTAGTGCGTCCCCTTGCCATCCTTCAGCTTCACCTCGGTAAACATCTGCCGGTAGCTCTCGGGCCTCAGAATGGATTGCGCGATCAGGCTCTCGTCCCACAGGCCCAGGTCGTGCGCGGTCATGGCCAGCTCGCCGGCGGCAAACATCCAGCCGCGGCCCTCTTTGGGTGCCACGCGCAAGGGGCCTAGAGCGTGGCGATAGTAGGCCGTCGCGTCGGTCTGCGTCAGGCTGGTTTCGTCCGAGTTCCACACTGACTTCATCCCCAGCGGGCGAAAGATTCGTTGCGTCAAAAAGTCCATGAGCGGCTCGCCGGCCACCTGCTCCACGATCCGCCCGGCGATCACGAAGTTGGTGTTCGAATACTGCCACTGCGTGCCGGGCTCGAAGTCCAGCGGCTTTTTCCCCCAGGTATCCAGAATCTTCTGCGCGCTCTCGGCCTTCAGCATGGGAGTCATCACGTAGTCCTCGGGCCAGTAGTCCTGGTAGCCGGAGGTGTGCGAGAGAATCTGCCGGATGGTCACTTCGTTGCCGCGCGTCAGGCCGGGAATATACTTGCCCACCGCGTCGTCCAGGCTCAGCTTGCCCTCTTCCTGGAGGAGCAGAATGGCCGCCGCCGTGAATTGCTTCGAGATCGACCCGATGGAGTAGCGCATCTCCGGCGTGGCGGGCAGGGCGGCATCGGTTTCCATCCCCAGCCGGGCGCTGCCGTAGGCGTGGGTATAGACCAGCTTGCCGTCCTTGACCACGGCCACTGAGGCCGAGGGAACGCCGGTCTGCTCCAGTACCTGCGTGGCGATGCGGTCGATGCGGCTCCTGAGGCCGGGGGCGATCGAGTCGACCGCCTGGGCCTGCGCGCCCGCCCATCCCGCCAACAGAATCGCCGCCACCGCAAACCCGCCCTGCCTTGTCCCGTTCTTCATCGACCCGTCTCCCCTTTGTCTTGTTCTCTCGAATCAGGTTCAGAAGCGCCGTGCGCCCCCTCCTCTTTTTTTGACGCGCTGCCGCCCGTGCGGTGAGGGCAGCAAGCCAAACTTCGCTTTTTGTGGACCGGACCAAGAAAAGAATCCGATACCGACTATAGCGAAACCAGGGCTGCCGTGTCCTGACACGATGCCTTCAAGTGGACGCGACCAGCAGCGAGCGGCGACCTCGCAATCTCTCCGCTGGGAACCATCGACCCTGGTTTCGCTCTAAGGTATCAGCCCGGCCTCGCAGTGCGGTACGCTGGGCACAGGCGGGCTGCAAGGCGAAGCCCCCATCCGGTAAACAGGAGAGGCCTATGGAGCGGTTGATCGAGGGGCACAAGCGGTTTTTGGCCGAGGTTTTTCCCGGCAAACGCGACCAGTTTCACCTTTTGGCGGAAACCCAGGCGCCGGAGTGGCTGTTCATCACCTGTTCCGACTCGCGCGTGGTCCCCGACCTGTTTCTCGGCACCGGCCCCGGCGACCTTTTCATCACCCGCAACGCCGGTAACGTAGTGCCGCTTACCAGCCAGGACGTGGACGGGGTGACGGCCACCATCGAGTATGCCGTCGAGGTGCTGCACGTGAAGCACGCCATCCTCTGCGGCCACTCCGACTGCGGGGCGCTCAAGGCGGCGCTGGACCGCAAGGGGCTGGAGAGCATGCCCAAGGCCCGCCGCTGGCTCAGCCATGTCGAGGCGGCCTTCTCCCATCGCCAGCCGCCCGACCCGGCCGACGGCGACAGCGCCGAACTGGCCTCGCTCATCCGCGGCAACGTAGTGGCGCAGCTCCTCAATCTCCGGGCCCAGCCCTCGGTGGCGCGCGCGCTGCTCGATGGCCGCCTCACCGTCCATGGCTGGTACTACGACATCCTCACCGGCCGCATCGAGCAGTACGACGAACAGATGCGCCGCTTCCTGCCCTGGGCGGAATGACGTTGAGCAATGCGGGTGAAATCCGGGCCCAGCGCGGCAAAAACTGGAGTAAACTAGTTTGTAATCTAGTTGGTTGGCTCGGCGTGTGGGAGGGTTTATGCCGCCAGAAGAAGGCGTTTATACCGAAATTGGCTCCTTTGACGCCAAAACGAAGCTCTCTGAGATTCTGCGCAAGGTCGAGCAGGGCGAGCGCTTCACGATCACCCGGCGCGGGCGGGCGGTGGCGGACGTTGTGCCTACGAAGGCCCGAAATCAGCGCGCCATCGACGAGGCTGTCGAGGGCCTGCTCAATTTCCCTCGAATCAAAGGGGTTCCAGGGGAAACGGTTTTGGAGTGGATTCGCGAAGGAAGAAAGTAAGACGCCCCATGGAAATTGTTCTGGATGCCTCTGTGACCTTGGCCTGGCTGGTCAGGCGTTTGGATCCGATCGAAGAGCGATGGGCGGATGAGGTTCTCGGGATGATCCAGACCCGAGGAGCCCTGGTGCCCGCCCTGTGGTTTCCCGAAGTAGTGAACGGCGTCCTGGCTGCCGAGCGGAGAGCGGGCGCCAGCCCGGCAACTTCCGCCTCGTTCATGGCCTTGATCAATACCTTGCCGATTGTGGAGGACACGATGCGTCCGGCGGCGGCCCAGGCTAGAGTTCTCTCCCTCGCCCGCACCTATGAACTGACGGGCTATGACGCCACCTACCTCGAACTGGTTCTGCGCACCGGCAGGACGCTGGCTACCTTCGACTGGCAGTTAGCAGAAGCCGTGCACAAGGCGGGCGGGCGGGTGTTTGGCGATGCGGCGTAGACTAGAACGCCGCGCGAGTTGGGCACGCGGGCTAGATCCCGGCGATTCGAAGGCGGATGTTTTGCTGGATGGAAGGGCGTTTTTCATTACCAATCTCCTGTAGCCGGCCTCACCGACACCCTATGACCGCCTCGGCCTTTGGACAGACACCTGAACTGTCACTCAAACGAGAAGCGCGAAGGGGTGCGATGAACGCCATAGCACTGTGGTAATGTCCAAAATGACCTCCCAACGCAAAGTAAGTGGTCCGCGCTGAAGTTCGGGTTTGCGCCGAGTGGCGAAGAAAGTTTCGGTTCAGGGGGCACCCGCCTTTCACCGAAAACGAGTGACAGAGATGACAAACGAGGACATTGTCTACCACTACACCTCAATCGACACGATGATGAAGATCGTAGAAACCGAGACGATCTGGGCATCGAGCGTGGACTATCTTAACGACACGTCCGAGGGCAAGCACTACACCGGTCAAATTCGCGAAAGGTTATCCGAGTACCTTAGGCTGAATGAAATTGAAGATGATCTCAGCGCCGAACTAACTAGACATTTCGATGGGACTTTTCCGTTCACTTTTCGGCCGCTGGTAGCTTCCTTTTCAAGCGAGGATGACTCCCTACCTCAGTGGCGCGCTTATTGCCCGAGCGGAAACGGCGTGGCTATCGGTTTCAGCGCTGATTGTCTGAAACGTGCCCACTTCGAAGATGTTGGGACACCCTCCCATGGATTTGGAATCTACTTCGGGCAAGTCGAATATTCCCAAGGGCCACGCGAACCCGAGGTCATTGACAAGGAGATCGACCTCCTTCTCGCCAATACGGACAAATTAGTGCGGACCGCCGCGGAATTCATTCCAGATGCAAAACTGAAGCGCGGATTTACGTTCAGCGTTTTGCTGGGTGTCGTTGCCTACCTGTATAAGAACATTTCGTTTTCTCATGAGTCTGAGTCACGGATTGTGGTGAATCCAGGATTTCAAAGCAAACCACTTCAGTATGACTTTAGGACTGTTCCCACGACATTAGTCCCCTTTGTGAAGCTAAGGATTCCAATGAGGAGATCAGGCTTTGAAGGGCTTGAATACGGGCCACGCATGGGAAGCCGCATCCACTTCATTGATCGAATCGTGATTGGCCCCACGCCGCACATGCAGCTTTCAAAGCAAGCAATCGAGGCTTTCTTCCATAAGAAGGAAATGAACGTGCTGGTTGAAGAATCAAATGTGCCCTTTAGGGCATGGTAGGGCTGGCCCACCCAATCGTTCCGCACGATGATGGGCAGTGAGTGGCCACGATCCCTCGGAGCAAAGTAGGTTCTTCTACTGAATGAGGTTCCACCGGTCCCTCGCATTTGGGGACCGGGGAAGGCTCTCGACTTTCCTAAGTGATCAGATCAGTACCGACAAGTCGCCCAGCGTTTATGGATGCGCCCAGATCGAGTTTTTGCCGCGACCTGCAAGACTTTTTGTCAATGCACGCCCGGCGGCGGTGCCGCGTGTTTCACCGGCTTCTTGAACAGCCACGCCGCGCCGGCGCAGAAGAAGGCCAAGAGCGCCGTCCAGCGGAAGACATCCACATAGGCCATCAGCGCGGATTGCTGCTCCATCAGTCCATACACCAGTCCCATCGCGCCGGGGCGCGCCTGGGCGGGGCCGAAGTGCTGGCCCAGATAGCCGGCGATGAGTCTCGATTTCTGCTGCAAAACCATGCTGGAGGGCGTGAGGTTGGCGCCGATCTCGGTCTGGTGCAGCGCGGCTCTCCGGATCAGCGCCGTGGTGGCCATCGAAATCCCGATCGATCCGCCGATGTTGCGCAGCATGTTCGAGAGGCCGGTGGCGTTGCCCATCTCCTTGTTCGGAATCGTCGCCATCATCATGGTCGCCATGGGCACAAAGACGAAGCTCAGCGCAAACCCGGTCAGCGTGATGGGAACCAGCAGCGTGTAGGGCCCGATGTCGAGGTTGATCATGCTGAAGATCAGGGAGCATACGCCGAAGCCCAGAAAGCCGGCGCAGAGCAGCTTGCGCTGGTCGATGCGCGAGCCCAGAATGCCGATCACCGGCGAGCCGATGAACGATCCGATTCCGCGCGGGCCCACCACCATCCCGGCCGTGAAGGCCGTGTAGCCCAGAATCTCCTGGTAGTAGAGCGGCAGGATGGCGATGGTGATGTAGATGCACATCCCCAGCATCGCAATCAGGAAGCAGCCGGTGCGGAAGTTGCGGTCTTTCAGCACGTGCAGGTCAAGCAGGCCGTTGCGATGGGTCCAGGAATGCCAGACCCAGAGCACAAATGAAGTGGCCAGCGCCGCCACCGTCCAGCGCACCCACGCGGCGCCGAACCAGTCGTCCTCCTGCCCCTTGTCCAGCACAATCTGCAAACTGCCGGTCCACACCATCAGCAGGCCGAAGCCGATGTTGTCGAAGGCGCCCACCTTGGCGTTCTTGATGTAGGGCGGGTCGTGGACGAAGCGGGTAATCATGTACACCGCCAGAAGGCCCACGGGAATATTGATGTAGAAGGCGTAGCGCCAACTGAAGGTGTCGGTCAGCCAGCCGCCCAGCGTCGGCCCGATCACCGGCGCCACCACGATTCCCAGGCCATAGGCGGCCATGGCCATCGAACGCTTGGCGATGGGAAAGCTCTCCAGCAGGATCGACTGCGACAGCGGCTGCAGCGCGCCGCCGCCCGCCCCTTGCAGAACGCGGGCCAGCAGAATCACGCCCAGCGACGGCGCCGCGCCGCAGAAAAACGAGGCGATGGTGAAGATGATCACGCAGGTCAGCAGGAACCGCTTGCGCCCGAATCGCCGGGCAAACCAGTTCGAGGCCGGCAGAATGACCGCGTTCGCCACCAGGTAGCTGGTCAGCACCCACGTGGCCTCCGAGTTCGAGGCCGACAGGCTCCCGGCGATGTAGGGCAGGGCCACCGAGGCAATGGCGGTGTCCAGCACCTCCATGAAGGTGGGCAGCATGACGGAGACCGTCACCAGCCACGGGTTTACGCCCTGGGTCAGGGGATAGCGGGCTTGGGCGGCGGCGTTTGGCATACGGGAAGCTTTTCTGAGGGTAAACGATGGAGGGGCCGGCCAGCCAGTGCCGGCGGCCGCCGCTCTGCAACACTTCGGGGTCTCGCCCCGACTGGCAGTTCAGGCCACCGGGGGCCCGGGAGACAGGCTTATCGAATCTCAATCAAATAAAGTTGACACTATCTCACTCAATGATGCATCTTAATAGAGTCAGCATTTTCCAGGAACAGGCAGGATTTCAACTATGGCAAAGATTATCGGCATTGACCTCGGCACCACCAATTCGTGTGTTGCCGTTCTCGAGGGCGGAGAGCCCAAAGTGATTGCAAATGAAGAGGGTGCGCGCACTACACCCTCGATCGTCGCCTTCTCCAAGAGCGGCGAGCGGCTGGTGGGCCAGGTGGCCAAGCGCCAGGCCATCACCAACCCTGAAAACACCATCTTCTCCATCAAGCGCTTCATGGGCCGCCGCTTCAACGAAGTGAGCGACGAGATGAAGATGGTGCCCTTCAAGGTGATCCAGCAAGGCGATCACGTGGGTGTTCTCGCCCAGGGCAAGGAGTACACCCCGCCCGAAATCTCGGCCATGATTCTGCAAAAGCTCAAGGCCTCCGCCGAGGCCTATCTCGGCGAGCCGGTCACCCAGGCCGTCATCACGGTTCCGGCCTACTTCAACGACGCCCAGCGCCAGGCCACCAAGGACGCGGGCAAGATCGCCGGTCTCGATGTCAAGCGCATCGTCAACGAGCCCACCGCGGCCGCGCTGGCCTATGGCCTCGACAAGAAGAAGGACGAAACCATCGTGGTCTACGACTTCGGCGGCGGCACCTTCGACGTCTCCATTCTTGAAGTCGGCGAAGGCGTCATCGAGGTCAAGTCCACCAACGGCGATACCCACCTGGGCGGCGACAACCTCGACCAGCGCATCGTCGAGTGGCTGATTGCCGAATTCAAGCAGGAGCAAGGCCTCGATCTGTCCTCCAAGGGCAATGAAATGGCCCTCCAGCGCCTCAAGGACGCCGCGGAGAAGGCCAAGATCGAGCTCTCGACAACCATCGAGACCGAGATCAACCTTCCCTTCGTCACCGCCGACGCCACCGGCCCCAAGCATCTGGTCCGCAAGCTCACCCGCGCCAAGCTGGAGCAGTTGGTCGGCGACCTGCTGGAGCGCTCGCTCGAGCCCTGCAAGAAGGCGCTCTCCGACGCCGGCATCACCATCGCGCAGATCGACGAAGTCGTCCTGGTCGGCGGCCAGACCCGCATGCCCAAGATCCAGGAACTGGTGAAAGGCATGTTCGGCAAGGAGCCCCATCGCGGCGTGAACCCCGATGAGGTGGTCGCCATCGGCGCGGCGGTGCAGGCCGGCGTGCTGGCCGGCGAGGTCAAGGACCTGCTGCTGCTCGACGTGACGCCTCTCACTCTCTCCATCGAGACGCTGGGCGGCGTGGCCACGTCCATGATCCCGCGCAACACGACCATCCCGACCAAGAAGACCGAGACGTTTTCGACGGCCGCCGACTCGCAGACCGAGGTCGAGGTGCATGTGCTGCAGGGCGAACGACCGCTGGCGGCGCAGAACCGCACCCTGGGCAAGTTCAAGCTGGCCGGCATTCCTCCGGCGCCGCGCGGCATTCCGCAGATCGAGGTCACCTTCGACATCGACGCCAACGGAATCCTCAACGTCACCGCCAAGGACAACGCCACCGGCAAGGACACCCGCATCACGATTACTTCCAGTTCCGGTCTGAGCAAGGAAGAGGTCGAGCGCATGGCCAAGGACGCCGACGCCCACTCCTCCGAGGACAAGGAAAAGCGCGAAGAGATCGAGGCCCGCAACTCCCTCGATGGCCTGGTCTACAACATCGAAAAGATGCTCAAGGAGTCCGGCGACAAGATCCAGGGCGCCGAGAAGACTGAGGTCGAGTCGGTCCTGGCCGAGTCCAAGAAGGTGCTCGAGGGCACTCCCACTTCGGCCGATCTGAAGGCCGCGCACGAGAAGCTGACCCACGCCAGCCACAAGCTGGCCGAGGTCATGTACAAGGCCA
>JBEKTO010000042.1:0-36794 GCA_049515995.1 Occallatibacter sp.
TGACCTGCCCCGTTTTTCTCAACCAGCGATAGCTGGAGTTTCCCGGTTTTGGTTTGGCCACGAGTATACCTCGCAGCCGTAGTCGGGGCTGTGGGGATGTGGGAAGCGTTCCTTGCTTTCCACATCTCCATAGCCCTGCGATGCCGCAAACTCCCGTGGCGTCTTGTAGCCCAGCGAACTGTGCGGGCGCTCGCAGTTGTAGTCCTGGCGCCAGGCCTCCAGCGTCTGGCGCACATCGTTCAGGGTGCGGAACCAGCTCGCATTCAGGCACTCGTCGCGCAGCCGTCCGTGGAAGCTTTCCACATGGCCGTTCTGCATGGGGCGACCTGGCTGGATGTGGACCAGGCTGATCTTGCGCTCCTCGGCCCAGCCCAGCATCCGCCGCGATGTAAACTCCGGACCGTTGTCCGAACGTACGCTCAACGGCGTGCCGCGTTCTGCGATCAGCCGATCCAGCACCCGCGTCACGCGCCGCGTTCCCAGGCTGGTATCGGCCTCCAGCGCCAGGCACTCGCGAGTGAACGCATCCACCACGCTCAGGATGCGTACCATACGCCCATTGGCCAGACCATCCACAATAAAATCAATCGCCCACTCCTCGTTCGGACGCTGCAACTGAGGCTTTTCCGCCCGCTCACGGACCAACCGCTTGCGCTTGCGCCGGCGCACCGCCAGACCTTCTTCACTGTAGAGCCGGTAGACACGTTTCACGTTCACGGGATGGCCGCGCCGCTCCAGAATGGCATGAAGCCGACGATAGCCATAGCGCGACTTCTGCCGCGCCAGCTTCAGCAAATCCTCGCGCAACTCCGCGTTGCGATCCGGCACCGGCTCATAACGATAGCTGGCGCGATCCACGCCCAGCAGCTTGCAGGCCCTGCGTTCGCTCAGCCCATAGTGCGCCTGAGCGAACGCAACATCTTCCCTTAGACCGGCAAGCTCCAGCCGTTTTTTCGGATCACGCCCTTCAAAGCCTCGCGGTCCAGGCTCAGATCGGCCACCAATTGCTTCAAACGATGGTTCTCATCCTCAAGCTGACGAAGCCGCTGCGCCTCGTTCACATCCAGGCCGCCGTACTTCGACTTCCACCCGTAGAATGTCGCCGCGCTGATGCCATGCTCCCGGCAGAGATCCGCCGTCTTTACCCCGGCTTCTTGCTGCTTCAGGATCCCGATGATCTGCTCTTCCGTGAATCGGCTCTTCTTCATCCTGTCCTCCCGTTCAGATTACGAGAGAACTCCAGTTTTCAATGGTCGAGTTTTCCGGGGGCAGGTCACTTTCCGGCTCCAGCTTCCAGCGCCGCGACGCGCGCGAGTGGCTGGTCGCCGACGCCGATCCCGCCACCCTCGCCGGCTTCACCTATCTCGATCGCGTGGACCTGCTGGCCCCGCCGGGCCAGGGACTGCTCCTCGGCGTCCTCAAAGCCTTGCAGGACCGGCCGGCCGGCCGCGCCGTGCTGCTGGCCTCCTCGCAGACTTCCCTGCGCCAGATGGCCGGCCAGGGACTCATCCTGCCCGATCTGGCCTTCCGCCTCACCGCTGTCCGCTTTGCCATTCCTCCCTTGCGCCAGCGCAGGGAAGATATCGCTCCGCTCGCCCAGGCCCTGCTCGACCGCATCTGCAGCCGCTATCAGCAGCGCCCAGTCGTCCTGGGCCCCGGCGCGCTTGCCCGGCTTCTCCAGCACAACTGGCCGGGAAACATCCGCGAACTGGCCTCGGTGCTGGAAGCGGCGCTCCTCGAAGCCGTCAACGGCGTCATCCGCCCCGACGACCTCGCCTTGCCCACCGGCATCGAAAAGCCGCCCGAGGCGCAGCCCGCCATCCAGCCCGCCAGCCTCTCCCTCGACGCCGTCATCCGCCATCATGTCGAGTATGTGCTTGACCTGAACCGCGGCAACAAGCTCCGCGCCGCCCGCCAGCTCCGCATCAGCCGATCCACCCTCTACCGCATCCTCGGCAACGAAACCATCCTCACCCGCTGAGGCCCGCTACCTCACCACAAAACCGCCATTCACCACGCCGACGCCCGCCAGCCCGCCAACAACCCACTGCTCGAAGGGACGCATCTCCTGGCAGTCTAGGCACATCGTCGCGGCGAACCGGGCCGCGCAATGCGGACAGATAGCGCCGGTTTCAAAGGTGTCGAAGGCCTGGCCGCACTGCGCGCATCGCCAGTAGGCTCCTAATGGCGGCGCAGTCCGGCAACTCGGGCAAGCGAAGCCTTGCCGCCGCGGCAACTTGGCAAAACGCAGCAGATCCTGCGCGTGCCGCAATCCGCTCCAGCAATTCAGCAGCATGAAGACGGCAATCGCTCCGATCCAGAAGGAATGCCACAACCAGGCGAGGCCGAAGAACCCGGTGATGCCCAGAAAGCCCAGAATCGTAACCGCCATCAGGCTGCGCGCGCGTCCCAGCACAAACCACAGCAGAGAGCGCAGAATCTGGCCGCCATCCAGCGGATAGATGGGCAGCATGTTGAAAACCAGCAGAGACACATCGATCCACAAGACCGACCGCAGCAGAATATAGAGATTCGGCATCGTCTCCGCCCAGCCGAATCCCTTGCCCAACAGAACCGCCGCCAGCAGCGCCGGCAGCAACGCCACGTTCACCAGCGGTCCCGCCGCAATGCTCCACAGTGTGGCGCCCGGCCGTTGCGGCGGATTCACATACGCCACTCCGCCCAGCGGCCATAGCACGATCTGGTTGGCCGTTCCACCCACCTGCCGGCAGGCCAGCGCGTGCCCAAACTCGTGCAGAAGCACGATCAAAAACAGCGCCAGATACTCCAATACGTTCCAGGCGACGGAGCTGTACCTGCCGGCCCGGCTCTGGATTTCAAAGGCCGCCACCACAAACCACGACCAATGCAGAAACAGGTCGACTCCCGCGAGCCGAAACAGATGGATCGATCCCTGGCGAATACTGGACATGGAAAAAGCTTACTGCATCCGCATTGTCCCCGACGATGGGCTGGTTTCTTTCCGCGTGCCCCAGCTTCGGCGCATTCTTGTTTCGAGGTGCAGTCCGCCTGTCGCGCACAATCCAATGGAAAACATTTCTTCCCGCACCGGTCCCGTCCGGCGGCAAGCGAAAAGGCTATTTTGCTCCAATCGAGATCAGAGTCCCGGCCGAAGCTAGTCGAGGCTCATGCCATCCCACTACGCAAAATACCCGAAGGATTTGCGTCACTCAGTTTCGCTCCAGGGAATCTCGGCTTAGAATTGGTGCACCTACAAAACCTCGAAAAGCAATTGCATGCAAGCACTGCTCATTTGTGTAGCTCTAGCTTCGGTGGCAGCAGCTGTTTTCTTTGGTTGGAAGTATCAGGCCATGGTCAACCGTTTCAAGCCTGTCCTTTCGCTCGACGAAGAAGCCGAGCGCGTCAGGAAGGACACCGAGAGGAACAAAGCCGATAGCGCCCGAGAGATTGAGCAGGCCAAGGCGGAAGCGGCCGAGGCGGTTGGTAAAGCAAGAGCTAAAGCAGCCGACCTCACGTTGGCGTACAACAAAGCCAAAGAGACCTACGATCGGATCCAGCACGAAGTATCTCTCCTCGAAGCGACCTCTGAAGACATGTCATTCGGGCTCTACAAACCTCAATACTCCTTCGATACTTCAGAGGATTACAAAGCCGCCTTGGAGAAGGTTTACGAACAGAAGAAGGACTGTATCAGGGGCGATTCGGCAGCCATTTGCCCCACTAGTTGGACTGTCAACAACAACGCTGCGGAAGGCAAGCGCATGATCAAGAAGCAAGTCAAGATCATGCTCAGAGCATTTAACGGCGAATGTGATGCGGCGGTTGCAAGGGTCAGCTGGAACAATGTGACACGCATGATTGAGCGAATCCAGAAATCATTTGAAGCGATCAATTCGCTTGGCGTCGTTGTCAACATCAGGATCTCAGATGCCTATCTCAAATTATGCCTCGCTGAAATCCAGCTTACCCACGAATATGAAATGAAGAAGCAGGACGAGAAGGAGAAGGCGCGCGAGGACCGGGAGCGGATGCGCGAAGAAGAACGTGCCCAGAAGGATTTTGAACGCGCTCAGCGAGAAGCGGTAATTGAAAAGGCAAAGGCTGAAAAGGCTCTCGCGGCCGCTCGGGATGCACTCCAGAAGGCAACCGGTGAACATCTTGAAGCAATTCAGACCGAGATTCAGGTCCTTGAGAAGAGAATGGCCGATGCTCAGTCGAAGCAAGATCGCGCTGTTTCGATGGCGCAACTTACGAAAATGGGCCACGTCTATGTCATTTCGAACGTTGGCTCGTTTGGTGAGAATGTCTTCAAGATTGGGATGACGCGAAGGCTCGAGCCCGACGACCGTATTCAGGAACTGAGCGGCGCGGCTGTTCCATACGGCTTCGATATCCATGCGATGATCTTCTCCGATGATGCTCCAGGTCTCGAAACCGCACTTCACACAAAGTTCGCTGATCGCCGGTTGAACCTCGTCAATCCGCGCAAGGAGTACTTCAGAGTGACACTTGACGAAATCTCGGCGTTCGCTCAATCTGAGGGACTTAAGGTGGAGTTCGTCAAGACACCGGAAGCGAAGCAGTTTCGAGAAAGTGAGGCCATGCGCTTAAAAGCGCTGCAGGTGGGTGAGGCTCCAAAGGTAAAGAAAGACGCATTCCCCGAGCAGCTTTTTGCTTCAATCGAAGACGACTAGACCAAGTCCAAATCTGTCGCAACCGAATTCTCGTACGAGAATTCGGTTGCGGCAGATCCAGATTCTCAGACCTGGGAGGCCACTGAATCTTGTCGAATGAGGTCCCGAAAAAGCCAAATGGCGATAACAGGGTCCTGTGTATCCAGCCAGATCGCCGCATAATTCTCGCTCCGGGCACCCCAGCGAGCGCTCTTTGCTCGCTGGGGTGCCCGGCCCCTATTCCCTACTCCCTATTCCCTATTCCCAAAATACTTCCGATTCCCCATTCCATCTTCCCAAACCCACCGCCCCAGCGCCACATCCTCCTCCGGCGGCGGTCCCTCCCATTGCGGTTGTGCCTCCAACTCCGCCGCCGTCCAGGGCAAAATCGGCCTGCGCGGCCTCTCCGGTTTCGGCGCCGGCTTCTTCCGCTCCGCCAGTGCAACCAGCACCTTGGTGTCGGCCAAGCTTCCCGCCAAAGCCTTTTCCGTCAGCAGATTGGCAAGTTTATTCGCGTTTCGGCCCACACGTCTGTCCGCCGCCTGCCGAAGCCGCTCCGCGCCGTCCGTGTGCGCCGTTTTCTTTTTGCTCGCCCGTTTCTGTCTCCGGCCCACCTCTTCACGTGCCGCATCGTCCGTTGTACCGCCCGTTTTCCTTTTCAGCTTCTTCGTTCTCAACTCCTGCCGTATTTCGGCCATCTTTCCGCCACTTCCGGCCACCGCTCCACGAACGCCCCCGCCCGCGGAAAAGGAGCGCGCGGCAATCCCGCTCCAGAATCGCCCCGAATATGCATTGTTGGAATTGTCCCGTGCGAACATCGGGAATGCCGCCGCTCTCGTCTCCCTTGCGCGCGTGCGCTGCGGAGATGGCCCCGAGATTTTCAGGAAGGATCGCTCTCGCCTTCCGCTCTTCTCTCATCGCTCGATCTGTTCTCAGATTACCGCAAAGTCGCATAATTCTCTGCAACCCGCTCCGGCGCCTTACTCATCGATTTCAGCTCTCCGCCCCGCTCCACCGATCCCACTCATCCCTGCTCCCTGCCTTCCCACTCCCAACACGCTCGCCCACAGCCGTGCCTCCGCCACTCCCTCCAGCGTCTTCCCTCCCACCGGCACGATCCCATACACCACCTTGCAACCCATCGCCACCGCCATACGCGACATCGCCTCCAATGTGATTGTGTTTCTTGCCTCCCGTATCTCCAGATCGAAGATCGTCGAACGGTTCACCCCCATCTTCTCCGCGATCTCCGCCACCGGTACGCGCAGCGCCTGCCGCACCGCCCGCAGCAGTTCATTGGTCGGATTCTTCTCCCTGCCCGCTCGCCGGTAGGGCCGCATCTCGACATCCAGCCGCTTCCGCGCCAGCTTCCGTTCTTCCTCCCGCATCGCACACCTCCGCCTCGGATCAATGCCCCCTGATCTCTGATCTCTAATTCAAGCGTAGACAAATCGGCCAAATAATCTGCAAGCAATGGCCAGAAATCGCTTCGGAATCGGCTGCTTTCGATCCGTTTTGAACGTCTTGGTCTGCCTCTACCCCGACATTTTTGTCGAAAATCTCTGCCTATATCTCGACGATCCTGCCCTGCGTGCTTTTGCTCTTCATTCTGTCGGCCTATAACCCGACGGGATGCGTTCTTTCGTCGCCATAAATCCATCGCGAACTACGCCGAACTCCGAACGCTGCTCTCTATTCCCTATTCCCTACTCCCTGCTCCCGCCCTTTGCTCTACACTCGACGGAAGAGCGAATTCACCGCAAGGACACATCCCCATGAGAAGATTCCGCCTGCCTTTCCTGGCCGCCTCCGTCTTTCTGCTGCTTGCCGCCGCCGCGCTGGGCGCCCAGGCGCCGGTCAACTCTCCGGTTCAGCCCGCGTCGGTTGAGGCAAACCGCAAGGCCCTCAACGCCCTCTTCGACGACTACTGGCAGGACCGGCTCAAACACGATCCTGAGTTTGCGTCCACGCTGGGCGACAAGCGCTACAACGACCAGATCGACGACTACTCCGTGAAGGCCGAGAACGAGACCCTGGCCCGCGAGCAGAACTTCCTGATGCGCCTGGCGGCCATCGACCCCGCCGGGTTCACCGATCAGGAGAAGGTCAGCCGCGAATTGCTGCTGCGCAGGTTTGCCGAAGACCAGGAGGCCGCGGACTTCAAGGAGTGGGAGATGCCGGTGAACCAGATGAGCGGCATCCACACCGCCTATCCGCGTCTCGTGGCCCAGCTCAGCTTCACCTCCGTCAAGGACTACGACGACTGGATCGCCCGCCTGCACGCCATTCCCAATGCCTTCGACCAGGTGACCACCAATATGTCCATTGGCATCGAAGACCAGCGCGTCCCGCCCAAATACCTTTTGCAAAAGGCGCTTGAGCAGGTGAAGCAACTGGCCGGCCAAAAGCCCGAAGACTCGCCCCTGGCGCTGCCGCTCAAGAACTTTCCCGCCACAATCAAACCCGCCGAGCAGGAGCGCATCAAAGCCGAGATGCTGGCCGCCATTGGCAAGGAAGTGCTGCCGGCCTACCTGCGCTTTGCCCGCTTCCTTGAGGTGAGTTACATTCCCGCCGGCCGCGAGCAGCCCGGCATCTCTGCCCTGCCCGACGGAGCTAAGTATTACCGGTTCCTCATTCGCCGCACCACCACCACCGATCTGACTCCGGAGCAGATTCACCAGATCGGTCTCGACGAGGTCAAGCGCGACGAGGCTGCGATGCTGGTCATCGCGCAAAAGCTCGGATTCGCCGATCTCGCCAGCTTCCGCGCCAGCCTCAAGACCAATCCCAAGCTACATCCAGCCTCGGCTGAAGCCCTGCTGGACGCCTATCGCGGCTACCTGGGCCCCATGCAGGCCAAGCTTCCGCAGCTCTTCGGACGCCTACCCAAGGCGCCCTTCGAGGTGGCCGCTGTTCCGGACTACCTTGAAAAAACCTCGGCGCCCGCCTATTACGAGCCCGGCGCCCCCGACGGCAGCCGGCCCGGCCGCCTGCGCATTGACACCTACAATGCCACCGACCGCAACCTCTACGGCGTCGAGACCATCGCCTACCACGAAGGACTTCCCGGCCACCATCTCCAGATTTCCATCGCCCAGGAACTGGACGACGTGCCCACCTTCCGCAAATTCGAGCGGTACACGGCCTACGCCGAAGGCTGGGGCCTCTACTCCGAGCGCCTGGGCAAAGACGTCGGCTTCTATCAGGACCCCTACTCCGACTATGGCCGCCTGGAGGGCGATATCTGGCGCGCCATCCGCCTCGTCGTCGACACCGGCGTCCACAACCAGCACTGGACCCGCGAGCAGATGGTTCAGTACTTCCATGACCACTCGGGGATCGACGAAACCAGCATCCAGGCCGAAGTGGATCGCTACATCGCCTGGCCCTCCCAGGCCCTCGCCTACAAGATCGGCCAGCTCAAAATCCTGGAGCTGCGCGACCGGGCGAAAACGGCGCTCGGCGACAACTTCGATCTGCGCGCCTTTCACGACCAGGTGCTCGACGCAGGCGCCCTGCCCCTGGACGTGCTCAGCGATCGCATCGACGGGTGGATCGCGCAGCAGAAGGCTTCCCCGCGATAGGTTGAGGCGAATTCCAGCCGATGAGCTTTGCAGAGAACCCGGTAGATCGGTGGAATTTGTGCGATCCCGCTCTTCGCAAAGTACGCGAAGAACGGGGGCACCCAGGTTTGTGGTTAAGTCAAGAAAGTAAAGGATGGGTGGCCACCCGCAACACAAGTGGCCAGAATGACCTCTTTCATCCGCATCCGGATCGCGAAAGCGGTCCGTCGCGGTGCGGTTGAATGACTTGATATCGGACGAGTGCCATGCGACCGGCTGCCGGAAGATTTATCATTTCAGCATTCGTATTCACACTCTTTGGAAATGGGCTGTACGACCGATTTCGGCCGCGAGCCGGTTGCGGAGTTGAATGATTCGTCATCGGAGAACAGATCGCAGAAACCGCCATCCTCGGGCATGGCGAGGGGAACTTTTTTACCACCCTGCCATTGCGCGAGAAGGACGTTTATTTCTCCGCAGTTGCACAAGGACAACCACGATCTGCAACATTAACGCTCTGTCCACCCGTAATTTCTAAGGACTGTATGTCGCGTTTAAATCCGTACGTCGTTTTGCTGACCCTCATCGCCACGTTGGGTGGATTGCTGTTTGGATATGACACGGCCGTAATCAATGGCGCGGTGGACAGTCTGAAGGCCTATTTCATCGATCCGCGATTTACCGATCTGACCAACGCCGCACAGGCCAACGCCGCGAATTCGCTGCTTGGCTTTGTGGTTTCCAGTGCCCTCATCGGTTGCATCGTCGGCGGGCTCATGGGCGGCTGGGTCAGCACCCACCTCGGCCGCAAGCGCGGATTGATCGTTGCCGCCGTGCTTTTCCTGCTCTCAGCCCTGGGCGCCGCGGCGCCGGAATTTCCTTTTGCCCCCATTGGCCACGGCGGTCCAGGATACATGGCGAATTTTGTTGTTTACCGTATCCTCGGCGGCATTGGCGTGGGACTGGCTTCGATGTTATCGCCGATGTATATCGCGGAAATCGCACCGCCCAAGGTCCGGGGAAATCTGGTGGCGTGGAACCAATTCGCTATTATCTTCGGCATGTTGGTGATTTACTTCGTCAACTTCGGAATTTCGAAAACGGGGAGCGGCGATGCCTGGCTCAATACCATCGGCTGGCGCTACATGTTCCTCTCCGGCACCATTCCAGCGGGTCTCTTCCTGATGCTTCTGTTTTTTGTGCCCGAAACTCCGCGTTACCTGATGCTGAAGGGAAATGAGAGCGGCGCGCGCGCGGTGCTGGCCAAACTGGTCACGCCGGAGGAGGCGGAAAAGGAATTTTCAGAAATCCGCGCCTCGCTCAGGGAGCATCACTCCGGCAAATTGTTTTCCTTCGGCGTGCTGCTTATCTTCATCGGCATCGCGCTGTCGGTCTTCCAGCAATTCGTAGGCATCAACGTCGTGCTCTATTATGCGACCGATATTTTCAAGGGCATGGGCTTGAGCACCAATGCCTCGCTCTTCCAAACCATCATTGTCGGCGCGGTCAACCTCAGTTTCACGATGGTTGCCATCCTGGCCGTAGATCGGTTCGGCCGCAGGCCGCTGCAAATCATCGGAGCGCTGGTTATGGCGGTGAGCATGATCTCCTTGGGCACGAACTTCTGGCTCGGCGGCAAGGGCATGGTAGCCATCGTCTGCATGCTGGTCTATACCGCCGGATTTGCCGTTTCCTGGGGGCCCGTTACCTGGGTGCTCTTGAGCGAGATATTCCCCAACCAGATTCGCGGCAAGGCCATGGCCGTAGCCGTTGCGTCGCAGTGGGTGGCCAATTATCTCGTCAGTTGGACATTCCCCATTCTCGATAAGAATCCCTATCTGGTGGACCATTTCAAGCATGGGTTCGCCTATTGGATTTACGGCGCAATGAGCGTTCTCGCCGCTTTGTTCATGTGGCGAGTTGTGCCGGAAACAAAAGGGCATTCCTTAGAGGAGATTGAAACGGTGTGGCAGGGGGTTGGCAAAAAGTAGGATTAGGCAAGATAGCATGGCATATTCTGGCAAACTTCCTGTTTCCATCGCCTCATCTGGCGCGATGGAAACAGGAATTGGCCATCCATCGCAAGTTGCAGAATAAGTATGGAAATAACTGCTCTATATTCTTCCTGTAAAAGCTCCTCCCCGGGATTCCTCCTCGAAGAACGGCAAGAGTGCACCGATTTCCAAGGGCAACGGTGTCAACTTCCGCTATCAGCCCAAAACGCTCAGCAGGCGCGGCGAAGTCGCGCTCGCTGATTTTCGGGAATGGGTGGAGAGCATTTGCCGGGGTTGAAACCCCGGCCCACCGGGCGTGCGCGGATTGATTTCTGAAAACAACCGCAGGTTCCTTCGACTCCGGTCGCCGCGGCGACCTCCGCTCAGAATGACAACTTTGCTGTAGTTCGATCTTCTGTGGCCGGATCCATGCCGCTTTGCCCGCAAACTCTCGTTTTTTGCCGATTGTTCATCGAACACTAACAGTCCATTCTTGATTCTCGCCCAGAATCCACATAAGTCGCATGCTTCTGAGACAGCCAGGCAATCCTCCGGATTGCTCTGTGTATTTTGTGCCCTGAGCCGGTGCTTCCATGCCGGATGGGAACCGGGAGCGCCGGCTGCCAGGCCTTTGCGCATCCCTCCACACGCACCTCGTCCATACGCCACGGGTGCGTATTCCATGAAAGGAAAGTTCATGATTCGAGGCCGTTTTCCTTCCGAGTTACTCGTGCTTGCTCTCTTCGGCGCGACATTAGCCGCGGCGCAGCAGCCGGCCGCACCAGCCACAGCCGCTCCCGCTACCGACCAGCAGCCGAAGATCACAAATACCGAAACGATTGTGGTCACCGCTCCCGGCGAATTCCGCGTCGAACAGTCTCTGGAATTGCCCACGCTGATCGAGGAAGCGCCCGGAACCAGCCCCATCAAGGCATTGGAGCAACTGCCCAGCGTCAACTTCCAGGCCGCCGACCCCTACGGCTCCTACGAGTGGGCGGTGCGCATCTCGGTGCGCGGCTTCAATCAGAATCAGCTGGGCTTTACGCTCGACGACATTCCGCTCGGCGATATGTCCTACGGCAACTGGAACGGTCTGCACATCAGCCGCGCCATTACCGACGAAAACCTCGGCCGCGTGGTGCTCTCGCAAGGTACCGGCGCATTGGAGACCGCATCCACCAGCAATCTGGGCGGAACCATCCAGTTCTACTCCGCCGATCCCTCCGACAAGCGTAGCGTGACGGTGAACCAGACCTTCGGCAGTTGGAGCGCAGCCCGCACCTTCGCCCGCTTCGAGAGCGGCCTGCTGCCCAATCACACCAAGTTTTATCTGACCGGCGCCTACAATCTCTCCGATAAGTGGAGAGGCCACGGAGATATCGGACAGAATTACTGGCAGCTCAACGGCAAACTGGTTCACTATATCGGCGCCGGCGGCGTAGTTTCGATCTTCGCCGACGTCTCGGACCGCCGCGAGGTGGATTACCAGGACGACAACAAAGTCTGGGTCAACCAGTTGGGATACAACTGGGATAACTGGGGCAACTGGGCGCAATCGGTCCAGGCGGCCTGGGCCTGCGATGGCGTCGGCAGCTATCCCGCGCCGGTGAACACTCTCTCGGCCAGCGACGATCCCTGCGACGCCGGCTACTATGGCGGATCGGGCCTGCGCAAGGACCAACTCGCCGGCATCAGCTACAAACAGGCGATCGGCGACCACTTCACCTTGAAGCTGACCGGCTACGGCCACAACGACGACGGGCGCGGCCTGTGGTTCACGCCCTACCTGCCCACCTACCAGAACATCTATGCTCCCAGCCCGGCAACCATCGTCTCTCCCATCTCGCTGCGCACCTCGGAGTATGGCATCGAGCGTGGCGGCTTCTTGGCCTCGCTGGCCTACGAGACGGGCAAGAACAAGCTCGAAGGCGGCGTATGGTTCGAGGGCGAGCGCTGGAACCTGGCGCGGCGCTTCTATGCTACCGGCGCCACCAGCCCGATGCACTCGCTCTACGACTTCCCTACCAACCCCTTCTACACGCAGTGGGAATACGTCTTTAACACCACGGTCTACGACATCCACCTGCAGGACGTTTACAAGGTCAGCGACAAGGTAACTCTGGCGGCCGGCTTCAAGACGGAAGAAACCAACACCGACGGCGAGCTTTCCAATACCTTCAAGTCCAGCCCCGTCTATGTTCCTGGCGAATATGCGCAGGGCTCATTGACCTCGGGCAAGCCCATCCTGCCCCAGTTCGGCGCCAATTTCAAACTCGACAAGGACAACGAAATCTTCGGCGACGCAGCCTATAACGTGCGCTCCTATATCCCCGGCGGCTATGGTTACGGAACCTCGCCGTGGGGCACCACGCAGGCCGGCTTTGCGTCGTTGAAGACGAATCTCAATCCCGAAACTTCCTGGACCGAAGAGGCTGGATACCGTTCCACCACGCAGCACGCTGCGGTGCAGGCAAGCTACTTCCACGTCAACTTCCAAAACCGCCTGCTGGCCTTTGCCCAGGGCGCCGGAATCGCCGGAAACGCCTCGATCCTCTCCAACGCCGGCGGAGTCACCACCAACGGCGTGGACGGTTCGGCAAGCATCCATATCACTCGGGAGATCACGCTCTACAACGGTGCCACCTGGAACAAGTCCACCTACGACAAGAACGTGACCGCGGCGAGCGGCGCCTGCATCTACACCGATCCCACAGGCGCTTGCCTCTCCATCAAGGACAAGATCGTCGTGGATACGCCCAAAGGGCTCTACAAGAGCGCGCTGGACTACAACAAGTCCGGCGTCTTCGCGCACGTCGGCGCCGACTACATGTCGACCCGCTACTTCACCTACACCAACGACGGCAGCGTCGGCGGCCGCTTCCTGGCCGAGTTCGGCACCGGATACACCCGCGAGGAACTGGGCGCCTTCAAACAGCTCAAGGCGCAGTTCAATGTCTACAACCTGCTCAACTCCCAGTATTACGCCTCGATCGGAACCAACGGCTTCGTCGCCAGCGATCCGCTGTCGGTAGCCAACAATACGCTCCAGCCGGGCGCGCCGCGCACCATCACCGGCACCTTGTCTGTGCGTTTCTAGAAAGCTGAACCAGTTAACAGCCCGAGGGCGCGGAGACTTCCGCGCCCTCGGCTGTTTCCCCCCGCAAACCGTGATAGCCTTGTGAGTTCCTAAAAAAGCCCACCGCCGCGCCGGCAGGAACCGGTTCCGGTCCAGGCTTTTGCATCCTTGGGAGAGACTCATATGAAACGCCTTCTTGCCATCGCATTGGCTTGCGCATTTTCCTGCTGCCTGCACGCGCAGGTCGTCGATACAACCGTTTGCGAGATTCTCAAAAACCCGCAATCCTTCAACGGAAAGATCGTCCGCGTCAAAGGTACGGTCGCCGCCGGTTTCGACCAGTTTGTCGTCAAGGGCGCAGGGTGCGGCCAGAGCGTAAACGGCATCTGGCTTTCCTATCCGGAAGGGACGAAGGGCAAGGCCGGTCCGGCGGCCATTTTGCAGTTGCAGCCCGCGCGGAACTTTGCCGGGACAGCCGCTCCAGTGGAGCGGACGCCGGTGAGTCTCGACAAGAACAAGGACTTCAAGCAGTTCGATTCCCTGCTCTCAACGCCCTACAAGAGCGGCGGATTGTGCCTGGGGTGTACGCGCTACGAAGTCAGCGCAACCCTCGTGGGCCGGCTGGACGGCGCGGAGGCTGGGGTGCAGCGCGGCAGTGCGGGCAAGATTGTGGCAATCGGCGGATTCGGCAATTTGAACGCCTATAGCGCGCGCCTGGTGCTGCAATCGGTCTCGGATCTTTCGCCGCAGGAGATCGACTACTCGAAGAGCGCCGCAGTCACCAAAGGCGACTCGACGCAAGATTCAGGCGGAGGAGATCCGGTTGCGACCGCGCATCAGGTTGCGCGCGCCTTCGGTCCCGGCAATCCCCTGGGAGAGAAGCTCGAGCGGGCCGCCGCGGCCTTCGGCAAGCCCGGCGAAGACAATGGCGTGGACGTTGGATTCGGAGTTGCCAACGAAGCTACCCAGAAGGGCGATGCGAAGGGTCAGTCCGACTCTCCGGATGGCGTGCTCTTCAATTGCACCTTCGATATGGCCCGGCTAAAGGGCAATGCACTGTCCATTGCCATCGCTTTCTCGGGAACGATCATTGCCGATCTTCGCGACCCGCAGTCGAACGGGGGAGAATCGGGCACCTACGTGCTTGAATCCGACGGATGGCAGATGGCGGCCGTGAGCGCAATCGGAAACCGTTTGAAGACTCTGACCCTGCCCGGCAGCTACCTCTTATGGAACGTGGCCTGGCCGCCCGCCGATCGCGACAAAGCGCTGAACGACGCAATCACGAGCTTTATCGCCAACCAGGAGTCGTTCGCCAGGTAAGCATTCGGCGGGGTGAAATCGCCTGGCCGGCCGAACGGAGACTCACAGCGCGTTCGCCGGCCGGGAGGCTGCGCAAGCGGGCAGGTCATGGCATCTTCCCAGCGGATGCGCGTATCCTTGAGAGCAGCACCAAATCACTCATCCAATTGACAAGGAAAAAGGGAAAAAATGGCGGAGATAGCCGTTGAGGCCACCGAAGTACCCGCGCAGTTGCCCCACGTCCGTGTCGCCGTCCTCGGCGCCGGGAAAATGGGCGGCATTCTGCTGCAAGCCTTCCTGAAGCAGAACCTGTTTGCTCCCGATCAGATTCACGCCACCGTGGGCCACGCCGAGCGGGCGCTCGCGCTCAGTACGCAGTGGGGCGTGGACGTGAGCACCAACAACCTCGAGGCGGCCAGCCAGTCCGACCTGATCCTGCTGGGCGTCAAGCCTTTCCAGGTGCCCGCCTTGATCGAAGAGATTCGCCCCGCGCTCACCAAGAACAAGACGCTGATCTCCTTCGCGGCCTCGGTCAAGACCCGCGCCATCGAGGATGCCGCCGGCCTTGAGATCGCCGTCATCCGCGCCATGCCCAACACGCCCTCCGCACTGGGCGCCGGCGCCGCCGCTCTCTGCCGCGGGCGCTTCGTCTCGGCCAAGCAGATGGAACTCGCCGAGCGCATCTTTGAGACAGTCGGCCGCACGGTGACCGTGGACGAGAAGCACATGGACGCCGTGACCGGCCTCTCGGCTTCGGGACCGGCTTACATCTACATCATCATCGAAGCGCTGGCCGAGGCCGGCGTCAAGGTGGGCCTGCCCCGCGACATCGCCACCCAGTTGGCCGCGCAGACCACCTTCGGCGCAGCCAAGATGGTGCTTGAAACCGGCTATCATCCCGCGTTGCTCAAGGATGCCGTG
Source organism: Occallatibacter sp. (assembly GCA_049515995.1). Lineage (GTDB taxonomy): Bacteria > Acidobacteriota > Terriglobia > Terriglobales > Acidobacteriaceae > Telmatobacter. Next base: position 15,512 of record JBEKTO010000042.1, read on the forward strand.
ACCACGCCCGCTGGCTGCACCATCGACGGCATTCTGGAACTGGAAGAAGGCGGCCTGCGCGTCACCCTCATCAAGGCCGTGATGCGCGCCACCGAGCGGGCCAAGCAACTGGCCGCGGGGTAAGATTGCTTTGTGATTTCCCAGGTCCCAAAACCGGGACCTGGGGCATCCGTTCGGAGAACGATGTCCTTGAGTGCTCACTCGCTGACCCACTGATTTACTGGTTCCCTATTTTGCAAATTCGACGCCCAACCTGGCTGCCCTCTTACCTGCCCGAACTGCAAGGCCTGCGCGGCCTGGCGATTCTGGGAGTGGTCCTCTATCACTGCAATCCGCGGCTGGTGGGCACATGGATTCACTACGCATCCTTGTGGGGATGGTCGGGTGTCATTCTCTTCTTCGCGCTCAGCGGGTTCCTGATTACCTGCAACCTGCTGGAGACGCGGGATAAGCCGCATTACTTTCACAACTTCCATGCGCGCAGGGCGCTGCGCATCTGGCCGGTCTATGTGCTGGTGCTGGTAGTGGTCTATCTTGAGGCGCCGTGGTTCATCGGCCCTCCTGTCTGGGACGCCGTAAAGGCCGCGCCCTGGCTGGCCTACATCTTTTTTGTGCAGAACCTGTTTCACCTCGCCCTGCCGCCGGCCATCGGTCCCACTTGGGCGCTGGCCATCGAGGAGCAGTACTACTTCTTCTGGGCGCCGCTGGTGCGCTTCCTGCGCCGGCCTTGGATGCTGGCTTCAGTTCTGGCCTGCGCGCTGGCCGGTTCGCCGCTGCTGCGCCTTGGCCATCACGCATGGCTGAACCCCACCCACACACTGATTCACCTCGACGGCATCGCTCTGGGCAGTCTGCTGGCGCTGGGATTCTACACGCTCCCGATCGGCCGCCGCGTCTGGCTCTGGATCGGCCTGGGCGGCTTTGTGCTAGGCATCGCGGCAGCCGCCACCGTGGCTGGAGGCACCGCCTTTCTGGATACCGCACTCGCCGTCGGGTTTGTCGGCGTGATGCTGGCCTGCATTGCCTCCACCGGCTACCGCAATCCGCTCAGCGCTCTGCTGCGCAGCGGGCCGCTGGCCTTCTATGGCCGCATCAGCTACGGCCTCTACATGATTCACATCATGATCTTCGTCTTCTTCGGCTGGTTCGATCTGCGCATGGATCGCTATGGCACCGCCGGCAATCTGGCCGTCGTGGCCTTCCGGCTGGCCGTCTCCACCGCCTTCGCCGCCGCGCTCTGGTACGGCTTTGAATCGCAGATTCTCAAGCTCAAGCGCTACTTCGCGACGCCGCAACCCGCGGCAAAGAAAATCACCTAGCCAGTATCCGACTCGGGCGGAAAGGGAACGGTCCTCAGCGAGGCCAGCGCCCGACAATCACAAACAGCGCCAACAGAAACAGCGCCACGTTGGGCGCGGCCGACTCTTCGCGGCGCAGGTGATAAATCCCCGCAGCCACCATCACCAAGCCCAGTTCGCCAGCCGCCAGCCGGACGACCAGATGAGCGGGAACAAGCGCAGCCGGAGTCAAAACGCCCAGCGCACCGGCAATCTCCACCAGGGCGACCATGGCGGCCTGCCCGCGCGACATTCCGATCGGCCCGCCCTTCGACCGGCTTTCCAAGGTTTTTATGGTTTTTTCATAGGCAAAGAGTTTGCTGGCTCCGGTGAACAGAAACACGCCCGCCAGCAGTATTTGCGCAATCCAAAGTAGACCGTTCATCGCTCCACCTGCCTCCCATGCTCGTCCCTTCGGCTTTTCGTTGGCAAACAGCCGGAGATTGGGCAGGAACAACAGATTGAACCGCGAATCTGCGGTGCATGTCAAGGTTGCCGCGTCCCGGCAACGCGCGCGGTTTCTCGCCCGAGAAATGAAGAGAGAAATCGGTCCCACAACCTGGGCCGCCGTCCCATCCGAATGTGACATTAATCACCCATCGCTTTGACCTGCTGCTGCTAGGCTTTTAATGTCACGGGAAATGCTAATTCAGAGGTGGATCATGAGCGAGACAGCAGGCAAAAATCCCCTTAGCCCGGAACTGCTAGCCAAGATGGACGCCTACTGGCGTGCCGCCAACTATCTTTCCGTGGGCCAGATTTACCTGAAAGACAATCCGCTGCTGGAGCGGCCACTCACCCTGGACGACGTGAAGCCGCGTCTGCTGGGCCATTGGGGCACCACGCCGGGGCTCAATTTCCTCTATGTGCACTGGAACCGCCTGATCCGCGAGCGCGACCTCAACATGCTCTACATCATCGGTCCGGGGCACGGCGGACCGGGCCTGGTCGCCAACACTTACCTTGAAGGCTCCTATTCCGAGATCTATCCGCACATCGAGCAGAACCGGGACGGTATCAAGCGGCTCTTCCGCCAGTTCAGTTGGCCCTATGGAATTCCCAGCCACGTTGCGCCTGAAACGCCGGGCTCCATTCACGAGGGCGGCGAACTGGGCTATTCGCTGGTCCATGCCTATGGCGCGGCCTTCGACAATCCCGACCTGATTGTGGCCTGCGTGGTGGGCGACGGAGAGGCCGAAACCGGACCGCTGGCGACAAGCTGGCACTCGAACAAATTCCTCGACCCCGCCACCGACGGCGCGGTTCTGCCCATCCTCCACCTGAATGGCTACAAGATCGCCAATCCCACGATTCTCTCCCGGATTCCCCATGCCGAGCTGGAGAACCTGATGCGCGGCTACGGCTACGAGCCCTTCACTCTGGAGGGCGACGATCCGGCCGTAATGCACCAGCAGGCCGCCGCGGTCTTCGACACCATACTGGACCGTATCGCCGCCATTCAAAAATCCGCCCGCGAGGGTGGCTCGACTGAACGCCCGGCGTGGCCCATGCTCATCATGCGCACGCCCAAGGGCTGGACTGGACCCAAATTTGTCGACGGCAAGCCGGTGGAGAATACTTGGCGCGCCCATCAGGTTCCGCTTTCAGAGATTTTCGAAAAGCCAGAGCACTTGCGCCAACTCGACGAGTGGATGCGCAGCTACAAGCCCGAAGAACTCTTCGACGAGAAGGGAAAGTTCCGCGAGGAACTGGCGGAGATTGCGCCCAAGGGCCGGCGGCGCATGGGCATGAATGCCCACGCCAACGGCGGCCTGCTGCTGCAGCCCCTCAAGGTGCCCAACTTCCGCGATTTTGCGGTGAAGATCGAAGGCCGCGGGGCGTCCGATGTCGAATCCACGCGCATCCTGGGCCATCTGCTCCATGCCGTCATGGAAGCCAATAAGGACCACAAGAATTTCCGCGTCTTCGGCCCGGATGAAACGGCTTCAAACCGGCTCCAGGACGTGATTACCGGAACCGGCAAGGCCTGGATGGCCGAGACGCTGCCCGTGGACGAGAACCTCTCTGAAACCGGCCGCGTGATGGAAGTGCTGAGCGAGCACATGTGCCAGGGCTGGCTGGAGGGCTATCTGCTCACCGGGCGCCACGGCTTCTTTTCCTGTTACGAGGCCTTTATCCACATCATCGACTCGATGGTGAACCAGCACGCCAAGTGGCTGAAGACCACGCGCGAGATTCCCTGGCGCAAGCCCATCGCTTCGCTCAACTACCTGCTCAGTTCGTTGGTCTGGCGACAGGACCATAACGGCTTCAGTCACCAGGACCCCGGCTTCATCGATCATCTGATGAACAAGAAAGCCGACGTGGTGCGCATCTATCTGCCACCGGACGCGAACACCCTGCTTTCGGTCTCAGACCATTGCCTGCGCAGCAAGCACTATATCAATCTGATTGTGGCCGGCAAGCAGCCTGCGCCTCAGTGGCTCACCATCGACGAAGCTGTGGCCCACTGCACGACCGGACTGGGTGTATGGCCCTGGGCCTCGAACGACGAGGGCAACCCGGAACTGGTCATGGCGTGCTGCGGAGACGTGCCCACTCTGGAAACCCTGGCGGCGGTCTGCCTGCTGCGCGAGAAGATTCCCGACCTGCGCATCCGCGTGGTCAATGTGGTGGATCTGATGGCGCTCCAGCCGCAGTCCGAGCATCCGCATGGGCTGCCGGACGAGGAGTTCGACCTGCTGTTCCCGGTTGGCACGCCGGTGGTCTTCGCTTTCCACGGTTATCCATGGCTGATTCACCGCCTCACCTACCGTCGGCATAACCACGACAACATCCACGTGCGCGGCTACAAGGAAGAGGGCACCACCACCACGCCCTTCGACATGTGCGTGCTCAACAACATCGACCGCTTCCAACTGGCGCTCGACGCCATCCGGCGCGTGCCCAGGCTGGCGCCGAAAGCCGATGCGGCGCAGCAGTGGTACTCCGAGGCCATTCAGCGCCACCACCTGTATGTCTCGGAAAACGGCGACGACCTGCCCGAAATCAAGGACTGGCGTTGGCCGCAAAGCTAACTCCCGACTTACTGGATGCCCCAGGTTTCGCCTTTGAGACCTGGGAGCTCTCGAACTAACCCGCTGACACGCTCAGCCCCAACCCCGAGGTGTTCTTTCATGGCGTCTTTGCCCGTATTGGTTTTGAATAGCGGTTCTTCTTCTATCAAGTTTTCAGTCTACGAAGCCGGCGACGGCGAACGCACCAAGCTCTTCGAAGGCGCGGTCGACGGCATCGGCACCGATCTGGGCAAGTTCTGGATCAAGGACGCCGAAGGCAAGAAGCTGGTGGACGAGACCCCGGCTTTGCCCACGCGCGCGGTTGCCTTCAAGCTGGTCGCCGACGCACTGCACTCCGGCGACTTCCCCACTCCGGTCGCCATCGGCCATCGCATGGTTTCCGGCGGTCCGACGGTGCAGGAGAACCAGCTCATCACGCCCGAGCTGATCGACGAGATGGAAAGCTACACGGCCTTCGCGCCTCTTCACACGCCCATCGCCGTCTATATCATGCGCGAGGCGCTGCGCCTCTTCCCCGGCATTCCCAACTTTGTGATCCTGGATACGTACTTCCATCGCACCATGCCCGAGGTGGCCAAGCACATGCCCATCCCGCCCGAGTATGTGGCCATGGGCGTGCGCCGCTATGGCGCGCACGGCATCTCTTACGAATCGATCGTTTACCAGTTGCAGCCCAACGTGCCGGAGAAGCTCATCGTCGCCCACCTAGGCAACGGCGCTTCCATCTCCGCCATCCTGAACGGCCAGTGCCTCGACACCTCGATGGGCCTCACGCCCACCGGCGGCATCATTAGCGGCACGCGCACCGGCGACATCGATCCCGGCGTGCTGCTGTTCATCCTGCGCAAGTTTGTGGATGCCGGCATGACCGCCAGCGAGGCTGCCGATCAACTGGAGATCGTGGCCAGCAAGAAGGCCGGCCTGCTCGGCGTCAGTGAGCTCTCCAACGACATGCGCGACCTGCGCGACGCCATCAACGCCGGCAACGCCAAGGCGCGCCTGGCCGTGGACAAGTTCAACTGGACCCTGGTCAAGTGGATCGGCAGCTATGTGGCGGAGCTGGGCGGGCTCGACATGCTGGTCTTCACCGGCGGCATCGGCGAAAACGACATCGCTGCCCGCGGCGAAATCTGCGCCAGCCTGGGCGCTTTGGGCATTGTGCTGGACAAGGAACGCAACAACGTCCGCGGCGAAGCCACCATCTCCGCCGACAATTCTCCGGTCACGGTGCGCGTCATTCCGCCCGCCGAGGACCTGATCATCGTCAACCACGTCGTCCGGCTGCTCGCGGCGTAGAAAACAGAGAAGCATCCCGATTTTCGGCCTGCCTCCGCCATGCAAGGGCAGGCCGAATCTCTGCAAGCCGGCCTCGCACCTGTTCTACACTGGTGGGTTCCATACGGAGCCTTCCTCTATGCCTGCTACCGCCATTCCCGCCGAAATCCAAAGCCTTCCCTCGCCCGCCCTGCGCCGCTTTGCCTGGGGCGTGCTGGTTTACTTCATCGCCGTTATCCTGTGGGGCACGCTGGTGCGCGCCACCGGCGCCGGAGCCGGTTGCGGCAATCACTGGCCGCTCTGCAACGGCACGGTGATCCAGCACTCGGCCAGCGTAGACACGATGATCGAGTTCACCCATCGCCTCACCAGCGGCCTTTCGTTCTTCGCTGTCGTGGGGTTGCTGGCCTGGACCTTCGCCGGCACGGTGCGCGGCCACCTGGCCCGCGCGGCAGCCGTCGCCTCGGTGGTCTTCACCCTGATTGAAGCCACGCTGGGCGCGCTGCTGGTCAAGCTCGGGCTCACTGCGCAGAGCCAGTCGCCGCTCAGGCCCGCCTATCTGGCGCTGCACCTCACCAACACGCTGCTGCTGCTGGCCGCGCTCACTCTCACTGCCCACCTGCTCAACCGCCGCAAGGGCTACCTGCGCGGCAGCATCCGCATGGTTGCGCCTTTCGCCGCCGTTGCCGGCGTCTTCGCGGTCATGATTGTGGGCGTCACCGGTTCGCTGGCCGCGCTGGGCGACACGCTCTTCCCGGCCTCGTCCCTGGGCCTGGCTCTGGCCCAGGACTTCTCCGTCACCAGCGGCTGGCTGGTGCGCTGGCGCTGGATGCATCCCACCGTGGCGTTCCTGGCCAGCATTTCACTGATCTGGCTGCTGGTGCGCGCGACGCGGCGCGATGCGCACTGGGACAATCGCGGCCTCTCCGCTCTGGTGCTGTTGCTGCTGGCCGTGGTCTACGCCCTGGGACTGCTGGACGTGTTGCTGCTGGCTCCGCTGTGGGTGCAGGTGGCGCATCTGCTCGCCGCCGACACGCTGTGCGCCGCGCTGGTGGTGCTGGCTGCCCGGCTGACGCTGGAGCCTAAGTGAAGCAGGGATCAGGGGTCAGGTTCTGGCCTGGGACAAAGAGGGACGCAGATGATTCCAGTTGGCTATTTGGCAAAACGCAGCTGTAAGAAGCCCGAAGCGTTGAAGCTGCCGGGAGTCGTCGACATTTATTCCGTAGGAGATTGTGTGAATGGTGATTTTGCGGACTACATCGATTGTTGGAAGCACAACGGCTATTGGCTATTCGACTCGCCTGAGATCATTCAAGCCGTTGCCAAAGAAAACTCCATAGACCTTGAGCGGATGCTGCTCTTCTATTACGAAGCATATGAAATGGAATTCGCCGAGAAAGGATGGCGGCCATTTGCGCCTGAGCCATCATTTCCAACGAATATCGTTCAGCCATCGGAGAGAAGGCTAGAAGGTTTTGACGTGGTAACCTTTTGGGCTGGAAACGCCCCAGAATGCTCTCCACTTTCCTGCAACTTCATGGCAGCTGATCTACCCAGTAATTCCCATTGCCTCTTTGAGAGCTTTGAAGTCGCTGAGACAAGTCTAAGCACGGGAAGGTTTGCTGGATGTGAGCCAGGGCCATATCGAATCTTCGCGGTATACAGCGTCGATTGGCCCTGACCCCTGATCCCTGACCACTGACCCCTGCTTCACTTCACCAGCACGCCCGCCGCGGCATAGGTGCTGCCCTCGACACTGGCTACTAACACCGGCAACTCCGGCGTCATGGTCAGGTTTTCGATCTTTCCATCGCGCAGGATCACGGTATCCTCGGTCTTGCCGCCGCGGATGCTGGGATTCCAGGCGAAGGCCTGATTGTTGACCAGAACTTCGGTTCCCTTGGGCGTGGCCACCCACTCGCGCTCGGCATAGCCGGTGGGTCCGCCCTGGTGATGGAACTTCTCCTCGCCGGGGAAGCCTTGCGCCACATACGCCGCCTGGGCCACGCGAAACAGCTCGGCCGAAGTGGCGCCGGGGCGGGTTGCGTTCAGCAGCGCCGCGTTTACCTGCGCCGCGGCGGCAAAACGCTCCGCCAGCTCCGCAGGCAGTGCGCCGAAATGAACGAAGCGCGTAATCGAAATCACCAGTCCCCACTTGCGCGCACACAGGTTCAGCATCGCGTACTGCTTGAGCCGGTTGCCGCGCGGCACGGCATGCTTGTACTTGTAAATCCGCTCGTCCACGGCATAGAGCGCCACCGAAGGCAGAATGCCGCGGCGCAGCAATCCAGCCGCAGTAATCGCCTCAAGGTCGTACTCGCTCAGGCCGGGCTCCACCTGGTTGATCGCCTCCACCGTGGCCGCGGCGGTCTCTGCGCCCAACCAGCGGTAGCGCGCAATCTCGGTCTCGCTCAGCGCCGCGCGCAGCGGGTAGATGTTCACGGCGCTCAGGCCGCCAACCGGTGCATCAGAGCCGACCGGCCCGCCGGACAGGCGCACCGCGGCTTCCGCGGTTTCATCCGCGTACCAGGGAAAGAGCACCGGCTCAAAGTCCAGCGCGCCAAACTCCTCGTCGTGGGCCCGCGGCGCTTCATTCTCCGTGGTCAGGTAATAGCGCTTGCCCGCGGCGGTCACCAGCACGGAATACGTGCCGGTTTCGGCGCATGTACAAACGACTCCCTCCACCGCACCGCCCGTCAGCCAGGCAATATTTTCGTTGCGCCGCAACAGCACGCCGGCCAGCCTTTGCTCGCGCAGCCACTCCACCACCTTCTCGTGTTTCGCGTCCAACTCCGCATTCCAGGCCGCTTCCGTTGCCAGTGTGGCGCCATTCGCCACCAGGCTCTTCCCGATTCTTTTACTCATGATAGCGTATCCTTTTCTCTCTGCTGCGCCTAAAAGAAGTTCGGGCGTTGACTTAGGTTCGTCAACGCCCGACCGGTTACCGTAATTCGCTTAGTCTTCAAGCTCGGGATGATAGTGGCTCTCCCAGCCCAGATAGCGCGTGGCAGCCTCGTGGATGGCCTTGGAAACATCGCTGAAGTTGGCGGCCACGTGGTGCTCGAAGCCCTCGCGGCAGATGTACTTCAACAGTCTCTGGAGCTGCGGAATCTCGGCCACGCCCGCGCCGCCGAAGGTCTCCAGCGGATCGTCGGTAAAGGCGCCCGCACCGGTGTATCCACGGATCACGCCGTAGTTGTCGTCCGTCGAGTAGCGGGCATAGCTCATCACGCCGGCCTTCACGCGGCCCACGCAGGTGCCGAAGGTGTTGTCCTTGCCCACCGTGCCGGCGATGATCGCCTGGTAGTCCATCGTTGGAGCCTGGCCGAAGAAGTGCTTGGGCAGGTTGGAGCAATGGAAGCAGACGCACTTGTCGGGATGGCTGCCGTAGTTGTTGTTCCAGTCCAGCAGCGCCGAGGGGGTTTGGCTGGCCAGGGCCAGCATGTGCATGCTCAGCACGCCGGGCACATCCACTTCGCAGGCCGAGGGAATCAGATCGTTGCTCATCATGCTCATGATGGTGCACGGAACCACGCCGAAGAACTCCTCGAACGAAGTCCAGCACTGCACGGCGGTCACGCTCACGTTGGTCTGCTTCATCCAGCCGTCGATCACCGCGCCCAGCTTGGCCATCTTGAGCAGCGCCGCGTCGGGAATGCCGGAGGTGGAAACATACGCCTTGATGGCGGCCAGCTTCGCCTGCGCGGCTTCGTCGGTATCCTTCAGCCGGTTGATGCGGCCAAAGATTTCCGAGAGATCGATGGGCTCGATCGAGATGCCGCTGGTTTCAAGAAGACGCTCGGAGTAGCGAACGGTGTTGAAGGCGGCCGGACGTGCGCCGATGGCGCCGATGCGCAGATTCTTCAAGCCCTTCACGATGCGGCAAACCGCCGAGAACCACTCCAGATCCGCCTTGAACTCCGGCGAACTCAGCGACTCGGTGTGCAGCGTGGTCAGCGAATACGGAATGCCGTACTGCATCAGGTTATTACAAGCGCTCATCTTGCCGCAGAAGCTGTCGCGGCGGGTGGCGATGGTCATGTCGTCCGAGCGGTCGGGAGTGGCCTGCACCAGCACCGGAACCTGCAGCCCGGAGAGCCGGATGGCGTCCACAATGCCGCGCTCCTCGCCGAAGTTGGGCAAGGTGATGATGATGCCGTCGATCTCGTCGGCATGTTTCTTGAACAGCTCGGCGCAGCGCTGCGACTCGGCATAGGTTTCCACCGCGCCATGCTTCGACTCTGCCGGGCTCAACACCACGGCCTTTGCTCCCGCCGCTTCAAGAACCGCAATGATCTCCTCGCGGCCCGTTTTGGCCAGATGGTCGGGGAAGAATCCTCGATTGCCGACCACGACTCCGAATGTCATCGTACGTTGTGCTGCCATGTTCTCTGCTCCTCAATCGTTGCCGCCTGCGCGGCTTCATTGCCCTGCCTGGGGCCCGGAAATGCCGTCCCGGTTCCGGAACGCCCGCGGCAGGAATCGTTGTCAATCGGACCTCGCGCCTCGACGGCTGGGCGCATTCTCTGCAAACAGAATCTCTGGGCCTGCTTACTTGGCGCGGCCCGGACGGAACTTTACCACGTAAAGCAGCCCGAGAGCCGCCAGCAAACCGCCCCACCACACGGGTGTGTGCAGGTTGGTCAACTGCACCAGCGGCGGGTAGCTGCCGGTGTTCCACTCGTACACGCCATAGCCAAAGATCATCGTCCCATAGATGAGCAGCAACAGACCAATGAAGAACCAGATGGGAATTCCGGAACCATGCATAAATCTCTACCTTTCCTCTCCTGTTGGCGGGCCGGGCACTCGCCCGGCGCCGGACCAGAATCGCTCTTGCTACCAGAACATGATGTTGAGTGCCGCAAAGATGCACACCGCCAGCCCTGCCCACAGATACACGTTCTTGTAGAACGGAACCGGATCTTCCTTGGGCAGGATGGTCGCTCCGTAAACCAGGCCGGCCAGTTCCGCAACCGGCTTGGGTTTGGTAAAGAGACTGACCACGAAGATCACAATCGCGGTGGTCAGGAAGGCCCACAATGCACGATAGAGGTTTGCGGCCATGTCCGTTGCTTGCGGATAAAGCGCAACCGTACCAATGGCGTTGGGATCGACCTTGACCCAGACAAACAGGCTGACCGAAGTGACGATGCCGAGCAGCAGACCCAGGAAGCCCGCGGGCGCCGTGGCCCGCTTCCAGAACATGCCCATCAGGATGGCGCCCAGCAACGGCGCGATGAAGAAGCTGAAGAGCGCCTGCACGTAGTCCATGATGCCGTGCGCGTGCTGCACCAGGTAGCCGGCGCCGATGGAGATGGCCACGCCAATCAGAATCGACAGCCTGCCCACCAGCACATAGTGGCTGTCGGAGCCTTTCTTGTTGATGAGCGGTTTGTAGATGTCGTAGGTCCACACCGTCGAGAAGGCGCTCACGTTGCCGGCCATGCCGCTCATGAAGCCGGCAATCAGCGCGGTGATGCCCAGTCCCAGCAGTCCGGGGCCAAGGTAGCGCACCATCATCAGCGGCAGCGCCTGGTTGTAGCTGTGCAGCTCGGCGCCCGGAGCGCCGCTCAGAACTTTCTGTTGGTAATCCGCGGGAAGCGTGCTCTTGGTGGCCATCGCCGTGGCGCAACCGCCCGGATCGTCGATCTTGTCCTGTGAGGCGCTCACGGCGCAGGACTTCACTACGTCCTCGCCGACCAACTTCATGGGGCTCTTGTCGGGATTCTGCAGGAGCACCAGGCCCAGCAGACCGGGCAGGATGACGATGAACGGAACCGCCATCTTGAAGAACGAACCGATGATCGGAGCCATGCGCGCGGCGCGCAGGTTGTGAGCCGCCAGCACGCGCTGCACCACCAGGAAGTCCGTCGTCCAGTAGCCGAAGCTGATGACAAAGCCCAGGCCCAGGATGATGCCCGACCAGTGAGTGCCCATCGGGTTGGCCGAAAAATGCCCGGTGTCGCGCCACAGGTGGAAGTAGCTGTCGGAGTGCATGTTGAGCAGGATCTTGGCTTTCAGCCCCGTCCATCCGCCGGACTGCACCAGGCCCAGGATCGGCACCAGCAGCGCGCCACCCCAGATCAGAACGAATTGCATGACCTCATTGAAGATGGCCGAGCGCAACCCGCCCAGAGTGACGTAAATCGCCACCGCGACCGCGGAGATCATGATGCTGAAAGGGATGCTCCACCCCAGAACGACCTTCATGACCACGGCCATGGCGAACATGTTCACGCCGCTCATCAGGATCATCTCCGTGGCGAAGGAGATGGCTGCCAGGATGCGCGCGTGCTCGCCGTAGCGCAGTTGCAGATAGCCGGGGACCGAGTGAGTCTTCGAGACGTAATAGAACGGCATCATCACCAGGCCCAGGAAGAGCATGGCCGGGATGGCGCCAACCCAGTACCAGTGGGTGGCCAGAATGCCGTATTGATAGGCCGAGCCGGCCCAGCCCATCAGCTCCAGCGAGCCGAGGTTGGCTGAGACGAAGCTCAAGCCCGCGATCCAGGCGGTCATCTCGCGCCCCGCCATGAAGAACTCTTCGCTGGTATTCGATCTGCCTTTGAGATAGAAGCCGATCCAGATCACCATCCCGAAGTAGATGGCGATCACGGCGATATCGAGCGGCTTCAGATGCGCCATAGGCGCAACGCTGAAAGCCAGGAGGGCCGGCAGAGACCCGAGAGAGCCGGCGGCGGTGGAGGCTGGGACCAATCCGAACATTGCGTCACCTGAAAAGGGTGAATGCGTCCGTGAAGCCTTCGGACGTTCGCCCTTAGTAAATGGGTTTACTCCAACACTTGTCAAGCGGCAAACCGCGGCCGCGACAAAAGAACCCGCTTTCTGGCCGCGCCCGGCGGCGAAACCGGAACGGCGCGGGAACACAGGACGCCGGGAGCCCAGTAAGCGTTTACCCGACGAAGTGTACCACATCCCCGCCGCCAGGCAATACCGCCTGCGGAAAAACCCTGTCCGGAGGAAGGCGGAGCTTTCAAGCCCCCCGTTCAGCCAGCAAAACCAACGCTGGCTCTGGCCCCGGACGCAGGTTCTTCGGGAGTCTTGCTCGAAAATAGGACCTTCCCCGCACCCTGAACAGCCGCAAACGGCAACGGCGTCCAGAGTATCCTGGGCGCCGTTGCCGTTTCACCGGAATCCTCCGGCGAGGGTTGGGATTAGAAGAGAATCTTCAGCGAGAACTGGGCGCAGCGCGGCTCGCCCGGGCCGATGCCCGGATTGCCCAGGTACGGTCCCAGCGTGGAGCCGATGACGCCCGCCTCGCTGGCGAAGTCGAAGCCCACCGGAGCCAGGTTGGTGCGGTTGAAGGCGTTGAAGATGTCGGCGCGGAACTGCGCCTTCACCCGCTCATCCAGGTTGGTGTTCTTCAGCACCGCAATGTCCACGGCCGAGTAGCCGGGATTGAAGTTTTGGTTGCGGCGCGTGGGCGAATAGGTTCCCGTGGGAGCGTCGACAAAGGCGTTGGGATTGAACCACTGCACCACGCCGCCCTGAATCGAGTGATTGACTCCAGCGGTTGGATTCTTGATCACCTGCACCGCGCGGTCGGCGCTCTCGCCGTTGCCGCTGGGGTTGCTGTTCGAGGTCACCGAGTAGGGCGTGCCCCCGTGGAAGGAGTAGCCGGAATTGACCTCCCAGCCGTTGGTCAGGCGGCCCGGTCCGCGGAAATGCGGAACGCGGTAGTCCAGATAGCCGGTCAGCGTCTGGCGCACGTCGAAGTCGGCGTTGCCGTACTCACCCTTCTCATCCAGCGGATTCTGCGCCACGTAGGGGATTTCGCCCGTCTCGTAGTCCAGCGCATGTCCCCATGTGTAACCGGCCGAGGCGTCGAGATTGTGCCAGGCCTGCACCCGCAGCGAGGTCTGCAGCGAGTTGTAGTTCGATCCTTGATTGCTCTCCAGCTCATCGATCACCGAGAAGTTGGGGAACTTGCTGAAGTAGGGGCGCGAGCACTGCAAATTGTTTCCGTCCGTCGTCGGAGTGGCTCCGCTGTACTGCGGCGTGCAGGTCGTCGAAGTGTACGGAACCGCCACGTTCAGGCTGTTCAGCGCGCCGGGGTTGATGTCCTGCAAGCCCAGCAGGTGCGTGCCCTTGGTGCCCACATAACCCACTTGCCAGATGATCGACGAGGTGAAGCTGTGCTGCACGTTCAGATCGATCGACTGCGTGTAGGCGGGCCGGAAATTCGGATTGATGGTCGAAATCTTCACCAATCCCTGCCCCGCCAGCGCATCGGCGTACGACTGAAAGATAGGCTGGCCAGAAGCGATGACGTTGCCGTTTCCGCCGGCCTGCACCACGATCTGCGAACCGGCGGGGTTGAACTCCGGCCCGAAGACTGAGATGTTCTGCACGCCGTTGTTTTGCAAGATCGACTTGAGGAAGATCGAGTCGCCGTAGAGGCCATAACCGCCGCGCACCACGGTCTTGCCCGACGCGTCCGCCTGATAGCTGAAACCCACGCGCGGGCTGATGCCGGCCCAGAACTTCTTGTAAACGTTGGCTACCTGCTGGCCGGCCACGGCCAGGCCGGAAGGCTGGCTCGCATCGAAGACCGAGAGGTTCGGATAGGCGGAGTGCAGCGGCCCATCATAGTCGTAGCGCGCGCCGTAGTTCAGGCTGAGCCGCTTGATCACCTGCCAGGAGTCCTGCCCGTAGAGAGCCGTGGTGTTCACAAAGACCTGGCGCTTGGGGTCGCCCTGAACAATCTCCGACTGGGCCGGATCGGGGCAACCAGCCAGAAAGTCCGCCAGGTAGAGGATGTTGCCGTCCGACGGAGCATCTGTGGACGAATACGGAGCCTTGCCGTTGCCCAGCGCCGCGCAGGCCGATCCCGTCGTCGCCCACGGTCCCTGCGATGCGTCGAAGTAGATGGTGCCGCGCTGGCCCGTCTGGTAGAAGTCGTCCACCTGTGCCTGGCGAACTTCGCCGCCAAAGTGCATTTGGTGAGCGCCCTTGGTCCAGGTCAAGTCTTCGTCCAGGTGACCGGTAATGTCGTTGCGGCCGGAGCGGGGAGTAATCCCGATCGGATCGAATCCCGAACCGCTGGCTGCCAATCCATCGCTGGCCGTGGTAGCGCCAATCACCAGCTTCGGAGATCCAGCCAGCGAGGGCGAAGTCACTCCGGTATTCAGGCCCAGACCCACCGGATTGAAGTCCGTCTCGGCGTCCGCAAAGGCCTGATTGTAGTAGCCGATGCCCATCGCCAACTGGTTGGTGATGTTGGTGGTGAGAACGCGGTTATAGACCAGCGAGAAGTTCTGCACGTGAATCGGCGCACTCTCGAAGTAGGGAGAAAGCTCCGAAGTCAGGGGAGCGACCTGCGTTCCCTGGCCCACAAACCAGGTAAACGCGATGTGATCCTTGTCGGTCAGTTGCTCGTCGATCTTCATGACGCCGTTGAAGCTGTGGCCGGTAATGTTGCCCGTCGCCGAGTAGTTATCCGCCTGCGCCGGTCCGGTCAGCGCCGACGCGGGCCAAAGTCCCTTCAGCGCGTTGGCGCCGTTCAGCAGATTCAGCGAGACCTGGTTCACCGGCACGCCATAGGCATTCAGCACCTGCATGGCTTCGGCCTGGTAGTCCGCCGAGGGCTCCGTGGCCTTGGTTCCGGCGCCAATCAAAAAGCCCTCATGCTCGCCGCTGAGGAAGAAGAACGTCTTGTCGCGCACGATCGGTCCGCCCACTGAAAAGCCATAGTGCTGATCGCGTGTGGCCGGCTTCGAGCTCTCCAGCGGATTCTCAGCCTGGAAAAACTCGTTGTGATTGAAGTAATAGGCCGTGCCGTGCAGCGTATTGGTGCCCGCCTTGATGGTCAGGTTGGCCGTACCGCCGGAATTGCGCCCGATCTCGGTCGAGCCCGCCGTCACAAAGGAAAAGTTGTCGATCGCGTCGATGGGCATGATGACGCCGGCAATCGCCGAGACGCCGCCCTGGTTGACGGCCGGATTGTTCCACCACAGGTCGTTGTTGTCGGTGCCCTCGATCTCCCAGTTGATGGAGTTGGAGCGCGATCCGTTCACGCTGGCCATGCCCATGCCGCCGCCCGTCGACAGACCCGCAAAACCCGTGGTCTGGGCCAGCATCTGGGTAAAGTCGCGCCCCGCATTGGGCAGGTCTTGCACCACCAGCTCGGGAAGCACCGTGGACTGCTCGTCAGTCACCGTGTCCAGCGTCAAGGCATCCGCCGTCACCTCAACGGTCTGCGCCGCGCTGGCCACGCCCAGCTTCACCGGCAGAACGTAGGTCGTGCTCGCCGACACCTTGACGCCGTTCACCTTCTGCGTCGAAAATCCAGGAGCCGCGATGGTCACCGCGTAATCGCCCAGGGGCAGATTGGTGAAGACAAACTCGCCCGCACTGGAGCTGACCGCCTTGTAGGACGTATTCGTGCCCGTATCCACCGCCGTCACCTGGGCCCCGGCCACCACCGCGCCCGATGCATCGGTCACTGTGCCGCCGATGCCGCCGCGAAAGGTCTGGCCAAGGCATGTGGCCGGCACTGAGATCAGCACGGCAATCGCAAGCAGCAAGGCAATCCATATAGTTCGTGAACTTCGATCTTCCATTGCGCCAATCCTCCAAAAGGATGCAGGTAGAGTTGTCCTGTTGCGCGCCCCGGTAAGAAGGAAGAAAGCGAATACACACCTGCGGGCGCTTGTGAACACAAAGCAGCTTATTTTTTTGGGGGGTGTTTACTAGGATGCAACGTGCCTGGACGTACTTCCATTCCCAAACATACCGGCAAAGCGGATAAAAAATCAATAAAGATTTGAAACAAAATCGATCTTCTGCCGCCAGAATTGCGGTTGTCGGCAGGTCGATTGCCCGAGCTTAGCGAGCTGCCACGCGGCGGCCCGCACATTCGTTTTGCGCGGCTGATCGCCTCAGGCCCGGTCATACCCTGTTGTTTGCAGGGAATCCGGGCAGAATCCCGCCTCAACTCAGTCCGCCTTTGGCGCTTGAACCATCCCGCGTCGGCCGCTCTTCGAGCCGTTTCCGGCCTCCCAGGGGAGTGTCTTTGCGGGAACCAACGCGCTTGCCGCCGCGCACCCTCCCGTGACAGGCCGCCCCAGTCCGCGATACCCTGTTAAATATTCGCGCGCGGCGCGATGAAGGAGCACTTCAACCCCCATGCCCATCCAAACCACTTCCAAAATCTGGCACAACGGCGAACTCATCCCCTGGGAGGATGCAACCCTCCACGTGATGAGCCACGTCATCCATTACGGCTCGAGCGTTTTCGAAGGAATTCGCTGCTATGGACAGCCGCAAGGCTCGGCCGTCTTCAGGCTGCCCGAGCACATGCAGCGGCTTCTGGATTCGGCCAAGATCTACCGCATGGAGTTGCCCTTCACGCTGGAAGAGCTCTGCGCCGGTGTGGTGGATGTGATTGAGGCCAACGGCGTCACTCCTTGCTACATTCGGCCCATCGCCCTGCGCGGCTACGGCGAAATCGGCGTCAGCCCCAAGGGCTCGCCCATCGAGGTCTACATCGCCAACTTCCCCTGGGGCAAGTACATCGCCGGACAGGGCGGCGCCGATGTCTGCATCTCCAGTTGGAACCGTCTGGCGCCCAACACCTTGCCATCTCTGGCCAAGGCCGGCGCCAACTATATGAACTCTCAGCTCATCCACATGGAGGCCGAGATCAACGGCTACCAAGAGGGCATCGGGCTGGACGTGAACGGCCTGGTCAGCGAGGGCTCGGGCGAGAACATCTTCCTGGTCCGCAACGGCGTCCTCTACACGCCGCCGTTGGCCAACTCCGCCCTCTCCGGGATCACCCGCGACTCGGTCCTCACCATTGCCCGCCACCTGGGGCTCTCGGTCACCGAACAGGCCATCCCACGGGAGCTGCTCTACATCGCCGATGAGGTCTTTTTCTCGGGCACCGCCGCCGAAGTCTCCCCCATTCGCTCCATCGACCGCATTACCATCGGAGACGGAAAGCCCGGCGAAATCACCAGGAAGATCGCCGACGAGTTCTTCGGCATCGCCAACGGCCTCAAGCCGGACCGCTTCGGCTGGCTCACGCCGGTCAAGGTCAGCACCAGCGAACCGGTCACCGCATAATCGCTCCTCCTCCAGCACGCCGGGCGGCCTTTTCAGGGCCGCCCGTTGCTTTTGGGGCGATTCAAACGGGATAAATCCTTAAGAACCCGCTTTTGTAGCACAAAACTGTAACAAGCGGCTCTGTAGAATCCTTCCATGCAACGCCGCCGATTCCTCCATGCCCAGCTCGCCTCCTTCGCCGCTCTTCTTCTGGCCCTCCTTCTGCCGGCTTCCGCTCCGGCCCAGGCCTACGCAGGCCGCCCCAGGCTGATCGTCATCGTGGTCATCGATCAGTTCCGCGGCGACTATCTGAACCGTGATCGCGGCGAGTTCAAGGGCCGCGGCTTCCGGCTCTTCATGGACGAGGGAGCCTGGTTCACCGACTGCTACTTCGACTACGCCAACACCAAGACCGCGCCCGGCCATGCGACCATCGGCACCGGCGCCTACACCGACGGCCACGGCATCGAGGCCAACGATTTCTGGGACGCCTCCCGCTCCTTCGAGAAAAAGGTGAGTTCGGTGGAGGACGAGCGCTACCAACTGGTCGATCTGCCGCCGGCCTCCATCCCCGCCAATCAGCCCGGCGCGCCCGATACCGCGCTCAAATACGTCATCGGCGCCTCGCCGCGCAACCTGCGCGCCACCACACTCGGCGATGAGTTGCGGCTGGCCACCAACGGCCGCTCCCGCGTCTATGGCATCTCGCTCAAGGACCGCGCGGCGATCCTGCCCGCGGGCCAAGCCGCCAACGGCGCTTTCTGGATCGACAACTCCAGCGGCCAGTTCACCACTTCCACCTACTACATGGAGCACCTGCCCGAATGGGCGCGGGCCTTCAACTCGAGCGGCCGCATCGCCGAGGCCGCCCGCGAGTCCATGGTCGAGGGCACCACGCAGTTTTACGAGTTGGTGGGAAGAATGCCGGCGGCCAATCGCTATGAGCTGGATTTTGCCAAGGCGCTCATCGCCGGCGAAAAACTTGGAGCCAACGGTGTCACCGACCTGGTGGTGGTTTCCCTTTCCGCCAACGACATTCAGGGCCATCAATTCGGTCCCGACTCGGACTCGGAGGAGCAGATGATCCTGAGCCTGGACCGCGACCTGGACAACTTCTTTTCCTGGCTCGACAAGTCCGTCGGTCTCGACAACGTCTGGCTCGCTCTTTCCGCCGACCATGGCATCGCTCCCATTCCCGCCGACGCCGCCAAACTGGGCATCGATTCGGGAACCGTCGATCTGGATAAGCTCTATGAGAAGCTGAACTCCGAGCTGAACGCGCGCTACTCGCCCGGCAAACAGTTGACCTACCTCCTGCCCGGTCCCGACCTGCCCTATATCGTCCTCGACCGCCGCTCGTTCGAGAAAGCCCGCATCGACGAAAAGGCCGCGGAAGATGCCGTGGCCGCGCTGCTGCCCGAGGCCGTAGCCAGCCAGGCGCCGCCAGTGGACGGGCCGCTTCCCGTCCAGCATCGCCTGCCGCCCGCTCCCCATGTCGCCGGCGTGTACACGCGGCTGGAGCTGGCCCATGGCCAGTTGCCTCCTTCCGAATGGGGCCGGCTGCTGGCGCACAGCTACAGCGAGCATGGCAACTGGTACGTGATGCTGGCGCTGGACGCCTACCAGATGGAAGATCTGCATGGCTCCATCGGAACCACCCACTTCAGCCCCTGGTCCTACGATCGCCATGTGCCGCTCGCCTTCTACGGTGCGCCGTTCGTGCCGGGCGAGTATCATGAGCGTGTAGCCCCAGTCGATCTGGCGGCCACGTTCGCCTCGCTGGCCGGCATCAATCAGCCCTCGGCGTCTGTAGGCCGCGTTCTGACCGAGGCGGTCAAGCCGAACAAACCGACAGCCGCGCAGTAGGAATATCGCCGGGAGCTGACGGCTGAAAACGATCGAAGGAAGATTGCCGCGCGTGAAACCTGACATGAAAGTGCGGTTGGCAGGCCTGGAGCTGACCAACCCCGTCATCGCCGCCAGCGGCACCTTTGGCTACGGCATCGAGTTTGAAGAGATCGTCGCGCTGGAACGCATCGGCGCATTCGTCACCAAAGGCATCTCGATTGAGCCAATAGCCGGCAATGCCCCGCCACGCATTATCAACACCGCCTCCGGCATGTTGAACGCCATCGGCCTGCAAAATATCGGCGTCGACGAATTCATCGCGCGCAAGCTGCCGCCGCTTCGTCGCTATCCCCACTGCAATGTCATTGTCAACGTCTTCGGCTACACCATAGGCGAGTACCTCGCGGTTATCGAGCGGCTCAATCAGGCCGAAGGCATCGCCGCCTATGAACTCAACGTCTCCTGCCCCAACGTTCACGCCGACCACATGGTCTTCGGCACCGACCCTGGATCGCTCGAGTATCTCGTTGGCCGGGCCAGCAACGCCTCCGCACGCCCGCTCATCGTCAAGCTCTCGCCCAACGTAACCTCCATCGCTCACATGGCCAGAATCGCCGCCCGCGCCGGAGCCAGTGCCCTCAGCGTATCCAATACCTTTTTGGCCATGTCTATCGATCCTGAAACCCGCCGCCCGCGCCTGGCCAACGTCACTGGAGGACTCTCAGGCCCGGCAATCAAGCCCATCGCACTGCGCATGGTCTACGAATCCGCCCAGGCCGTCAGCATCCCCATCATCGGAATGGGAGGCATCACTACCCCGGCTGATGCCGTCGAGTTCCTGCTCGCAGGCGCCACCGCCGTCCAGGTCGGCACGGCAAGTTTCGCCGACCCATGCGCCGTTGAGCGCATCGCCAAGGGACTCGAGTCATGGTGCCGCCGCCACGATGTCGCGCGCGTCTCCAGCCTCACCGGCGCCATCGAAATTCCCCGCGAAACAGCCAATTAGCGGCAGGAAACAGGGACCTTCATCCCCTTGAAAAAACGGGAGCCTCGGCGCTGTGTCCTGTCCTAAGCGTGTCTGCGAGACCAGTCGCGTGCGCGGTCGAAGCGTTCCTTGTCGCGCCATACACTGCGGTTCCAATGATCGCCAATCGCTTCAAACTGCTGTTTTGCGAAGGCCGCATCGCGGAACTTGTAGGCCATATACGCGATCTCGTTCTTCAACCATCCAGTCGTTCCATATTGCGCGGTAAGCGACTGGTATCCTCTCTGAATCCTTGCCCAGTCCAACTCCTTGGCCGAAAATTCAGGGCTCTTGCCCACCAGGGCAGTCGCTATGTGGAAATAGATCTGATCCCCTTCTTCCCCGCCTACAGCGTCTGCGGAGCTTTTGGCAAACGCCGATGCATCGCCTGGTTTCCCATACCACTTGGGAAGAAGATAATTTGCATATTGCTTGTAAAAATGAAAGTAGTCGGGCTCAAACTGTACAGCCTGCTCAAAGATATCCTTCATCTGGCTCGCGTTCCAGCCCTGCGCCAGCCCCACAACCATCATCTCCGAGTACCATCCGGGGCAACGTGCTTTTAGCTTGGTCGCATCCTGCAGCACGTTGTAAGACTCCTTGATGCGCTCATGAAACAAGTGCCAGCCATCGGCCGTAACCGTGTCGGCCATGCCGTTGCCGCGCGCCACCCACGCCCAGCGATGCAG
>JBEKTO010000043.1:0-32243 GCA_049515995.1 Occallatibacter sp.
GATGTATTCCTTCATCTTCGGATTCCAGCGCTTGGTCTGATGCCCGAAGTGAACACCCGCTTCGAGCAGCTCCTTCATTGTGATCGTGGCCATTGGCCTCCTTCGTGGATTGCATCCGGGCTGGTCCTACCCTGTCCCGGATTGATCCCGCTGATGCGGGAGATTGGTGGAACTCAGTGGACAGCTTACAGTGAACAGCGGTCAGTACCCAGAATCGTCGGCACTGTCCACTGTTCACTGCGCACTGTTCGCTATCTCTTGCTGAACTGGAACCGTGCGCGGGCGCCCTTCTGACCGTACTTCTTGCGCTCCTTCATGCGGGAGTCGCGGGTCAGCAGGCCTTCGGCCTTGAGCGTCTTGCGCAGTTCGGGATTGAACTCGACCAGCGCGCGGGCAACGCCCATCTTGACGGCATCGGCCTGCGCGGCTACGCCGCCGCTCTTCACGGTGGTCACCACGTCAAAGCTCGAAGCCAGTTCGACCAGCGCCAGGGTGCGCTTTGCAGACACACGTTGCTGCTCGGTCACGAAGTACTCTTCGAATGCCTTGCCGTTGACCTTCCACTCGCCTGTTCCCGGACGTAGAAAGACGCGGGCGATCGCCGACTTGCGGCGCCCCGTACCGTAATACTGAACCAGATCTGCCATTCTCTCTTGACTCTCTCCGCCGGCTCCATTTCCGGAACCCGGCAAAAACCCGTTATGCAACTTCCAATGCCACCGGCATCTGCGCCGCGTGGGGATGCTTGTCGCCGCGATAGACCTTGAGCTTCGTGGCCATCTGGCGGCCCATCTTGCTCTTGGGCAGCATGCCCTTGATGGCCTGCTCCAGAATCGCTTCCGGCTTGCGGTTGAGCAAGCGCACGAACGACTCCTCGCGCAGTCCGCCGGGGAATCCGGTGTAGCGGCGATAGAGCTTGCTCTCGGCCTTCAGGCCGGTCAGGCGCACCTTCTCCGCGTTGATGACGATCACGTGATCGCCCATATCGATGTACGGCACATACTGGGGATTCAGCTTGCCGCTCAGCACACTGGCAGCCTTAGTCGCCAGACGGCCCAGCGTCTGGCCGCTGGCATCCACTACATACCACTTGCGGTCAATATCCTTGCCGCTCGGAACAAAGGTACCCATCTCTCTCCTGCCCTCTAAAAACCGGTCTTCCAACACATCTGCCCAGCCTGTTCCAACCAGGAAACCGCGGCGCAAAACACGATCGCCCACGCAAAAAACGCACGGGCCTGACTTCCACCCACTTCCAAACAAATCTGTTCGGGTGAGGATTGCGGGGGCTGGCCCTCAAAGGGGCTCTGGCTCGCCTGGATTCGCGCCAAACACGCGTTTCCAGCAGCCGGTGGCCTGTTCCAGCGGGTCCCATCGGGAAATCCACCAGCCGAGTCCGGGTGAGCAGATCGCCCCATCGACGAAGTCCTGTCGTTGGGGGCCCCGACGCACACACAGACCCCAGGCGCAACACCGCGCAAGGACTCCAGAATACCCGAATCGTGGCCCAGAGTCAACGAAAAGCCGCTACGCCAGGCGCCGCGGCAGTAAAGCCGGCTGGAGCGGCAATCGGCCGGCCGGCGGCATATACTGGAGGCAATGCAAAACAGACCGGCCCGGATGAGACTGAAGCTCCTGGATCTGCCCCGGCCGGGGCAAGCCGAGGCAGCGCCTGGCTGTGGCTTCGGAGCGATCCGATGAAGAAAAGCCCCTGGCGCGCCTTTGCCGCCGCCCTGATCGTCGCTGCCGGTTTTTGCTTTGTCACCGGCGTCTATGTCCTGGGCCTGACCGACAAGAACGCCACGGAACGGGATTTTATCCAGTATTGGGCGGCAGGGCAGCAGCTCGTTCACGGCGCGGATCCCTACGATGTCGAGGCCATTCTGCGGATTGAGCGCACGGCGGGACTGGAGGTCAACCAGCCGAAAGTCACTTTCAGCCCGCCGGTGGCCTTCTTCTTCTTTTTGCCGCTCGGCTACGTTGGCGCAAAGACCGGCCTCATCGCATGGCTCCTGGTTCTGCTGGCCGGCCTCTCGGTGGCGATCTGGATGCTCTGGATTCTGCAAGGACGCCCGGACAGCCGCTATCACCTGCTCGGCTACGCGTTTGCCCCCGCGCTCTCCTGCCTGATGGCCGGGCAGTTGGGCATCTTTCTGCTCCTGGGCATCGTGCTGTTTCTCTACTTTTACCGCTCCCGTCCATTTCTTGCCGGCGCGGCTCTGCTGCCCTGCGCCTTGAAGCCCCACCTGTTCCTGCCCTTCGCCATCGTACTGCTGCTGTGGATAGTGAGCCGGCGGGCATACCGTCTCCTGGGTGGGTTCAGCGTGGCGCTGCTGGGCAGTTGTGCGATCACGCTCTGTTTCGACCCCCATGTGTGGCCGCAATACGCACACATGATGCGCAGCACCAGGGTTCTGGATGTCTTCATTCCCACCCTGAGCGTTGCCTTCCGCTTTCTCGTCGACCGCCGAGCCGTGTGGCTGCAGTTTCTTCCCGAGGCCGCCGGTTGCGCTTGGGCGCTCTGGTACTACTGGACGCGGCGCGGCCGCTGGGAGTGGACGGATCAGGGCTTACTGCTGCTGATCGTCTCCGTGGCCTGCGCGCCCTATGCTTTTTTCTTCGATGAAGCCATTCTGCTTCCGGCCGTTCTGGCTGGACTCTATCGGGCGGCGAACTCCGGGCGCTCGCTTGTGCCGCTCGGGCTGATTGCCGGAGCCGCGCTGATCGAGGTGCTGGCAGTCGTCCAGGTCACTTCCCCGTTTTACCTGTGGACCGTGCCTGCCTGGCTGGGCTGGTATCTCTACGCGACCGGAGGCAGGGGCGAACCGGCAACGGAGATTCAGAACCGAGAAGTGCAGAGCGCGGGCTGATTGCGCGGCCGGATGCACGAACCGCGGCGGCAAGGTTATCCGGCCAGAAACTCGCCACCAGGAAGTCCAAGCGGCCACGCTGCTTCGTGCACTGGACCGCCGCATCGCCGGTGGATCGGTCCGCTTCTCAGCTTCTGATGGTCAGCACCGGACAAGTTGCATCGACGATGATCTGGAAGGCGCGCGAGGTTCTCATCTCCATGCCCAGATGCGAAGTCTTGCGAATGCCCAGCACCAGGAGATCGATGGCGCGTTCTTCAATATGCTCCAGAATGCGCTTGCGCGCATCGCCCACGGCCACAAAGGTTCTGGGATCGCAGAACTTTTTTGCCTGTTCCGGCACAAGGCCATCGAGCGCGCTGAAGAAGCGGCCTTGCAGATCGGACAGCAGGTCGGGATGCGCAATGGCCTCGTCCTCGATCGCATTGAGCACATCGATCCCGGCGCCGAAGACCTCGGCGAGGGTCACCGCATAGGTTGCCGCGTTGGCGGCGGCCGGCGTAAAGTCCGTGGCAAAAAGAATCCTCTCGAAGGGCAGCGTCTTCGCGGAGACGGGCTGCACCTGAGGGCCGACGGTAAGCGCCGGCCAGCGCGTCGAGCGCAGGATCTTTTCCGCGACGGAACCGATGATGCCCCGTTCCAGCTTGCCGCCGCCGTGCGTTCCCAGCACGATCAGCGACGGCTGGTTTTTGTCCGCCAATTCCGGAATCGCAACTTCCGGATCGCCTTCCAGAAGAGTGGGAATGGCTTTCATCGAATCCCCTCCCAGGAGTTCAGCCCTCCCGGACAGAAGACGCAGCAGGTCCTTTCTCTGCTGGCTCGACCGCCGGTCGCCCACCTCAACCTCCAACGCGGCCTGGGAGAGCGTGAAGACATGGGTCACCAGCAGCTTGGCTGAGAAATAAGCGGCCAGACGCGCCGCGTAGAGTCCGGCGTTCTGGGAGCAAAGAGAAAAGTCCGTGGCGTAGACAACCGCCTGCAGATTCAAGTCCGGCCTGTCGCCCGTTATTGGCATTGTCGTTATCTCCCCGCCTCACGCTCTTCTGTCCGCGCATTAACCGCCGGCTTCGTAAGATGAAGCTCCTCCACGGTCCTGCGGTAATTCAGCGTATCCGCGACCACGCGGAAGACATTCAATTTGAAGTTTTCGATCATGGGGTTGCTCCAGTCTCGTAATTGAGCGTGGCGAGAGCGAGCCGGTACTGGTATTGCGCGTCGGTGTTGCCGATCGCCGCATCGGTCTGCTGGAACTGCGCCTGGCTCAGCTCCACAATCGAACTGAGTCCCAGCTTGTAGCGTGTTTGCGCCAGCGTGAGCGCCAGGTTTGCCTCGCGCAAAAGCTCGTCCGTGACCGCGACCCGTCGATACTCCGTATTCGCCGACAGCCACGCGGTGCGAAGATCCCGCACAATCCGGTCGCGCAGATCGCGGCTCTGTTCCGAGGCCGCCTGCGCGCGGATCGATGCCTCTTTGGCCTGCGCAGAATAAAGGAAGCCGTTGAAGAGAGGGATGCTCATATTGACGCCGATCCCGCCCCACCAATTTGTCGTGTAATACTCCGCCGGCCGGATGGGCACGCTGCCCGCGGTTCCCGCAGCGCTGATGGTGGGCAGCATCTGGTCGCGCTGGGCATGGCTGAACTTCACGGCCGCCTGTTGGCTCAAGTTCAAAGCCTGCAAGTCAGGGCGCTGTTGCAATGCGAGTTGCAGCAATTGATTGGCATCGGCTGGAGGCGCATTTAAGGGCGCATTGTCGTCGGCCAGATCGAAAGCCTCCTGCCGGTCGAGGCCCAACACCGCATCCAATGCCGCCATCGTCGAATCGACGTTGTTCTGCGCATCGAGCAGCAGCAGCTTCGCCTGCGACAGATTGACATCCGCGAAGCTCAAATCGAGAGTCGATTTGAGCTTGTTCTTCGTCATCTCGCTGACCTGTGTCTCCGTGGTCTGCCGGGTGCTCACGTTCTGTTCCGCCACTTTGAGCAGCGCCTGGGCCTGAAGAGCGTTGAAGAATGCCTGGTCGGCCGCAAGAACGATATCTTCCGTTGTGGCGAGCGCATTTTCACTCTGCGCTCTCTCCTGGAGCTTTGAAGATGCCACAAGATTGCCGGTCTTGCCAAAGTCGGTAATCAGTTGGGTGAATCCCGCCCCCACTCCCGCATGTTCAATCAACCGCGAGGCGGTGAGCGAGCCGGCGGAGATGCGGCTGCCGTCTTCGGCTTGCTCGGCAGTGATGTTGCCCGTCGCAGTCGGCAGTTCGGCCGCTCTGGTCTCGCGGACAACTTGATGCTGCGCCAGCGCCAGCAAGCGGGCAACGCTCACCCGCGGATTGTTCTTGATGGCCAGCTTCTCCGCATCCGCCTGCGTCAGCCGCTCATGCTGGCCTCCCGCGGCATCCTGCGCCATCGCCGCCGGAGCCCGGCCGATTGACTGGGGCATCGGACCTTGCTGCGCAAGAGCCAGCAGCGCAACCGCCGGCGCATCCGACAACTGGAGTTTGCCGTCTGCCGTTTGCGCGGACCCGGATCCGCAACAAACGATTGCAAGCGCAAAGAAAAAACTGGCTTGAAGCCACATGTCGACTGGCCGTTTCATCCTTCTTATGCCTCCTCCGCAACCGCGGACGTTTTCTCGCGCCTGCCGTGAATGATGAGGTAAACCGCCGGCACGAGGAAGACGGTTGCGATGACAGAAACTCCCAATCCGCCGATCACTGCGCGCGCCAGCGGCGCATATTGCTCACTGCCGGCTTCCATCCCGAGAGCCATCGGAATCATGCCCAGCAGCGTCGCCAGCGAGGTCATCAGAATGGGGCGCAGGCGAATCTTGCACGACTGGATCACCGCTTCCATCAGCGGCAACCCCTGTTTGTGCAGGGTGCCAGCGAATTCCACGATCAGAATGCTGTTTGAAACCACGATGCCGGTCATCATGATTACGCCCATCAGAGACATGATGTTCAGCGTGCTCCCTGTGACCAGAAGAATCATCACGACCCCGGCCAGCCCGGGCGGAATGGCCATGAGAATGATGAACGGATCGATGAACGATCTGAACTGGGACATGAGGATCAGGTACACCATGAGCACCGAAATGATGAGCCCCAACCCAAACTCCAGAAACGACCGGTTCATGTTGACGACGGCGCCGCGCAGCTTCAGCTCGGTGTTCTTGTCGGTTCTGGTGTTCTTGAGCAGCTTGTCGATGTTGCCGCCCACTCCCTGGAGCGCCTCTGTTTTGGTGGAAACGTAGATGTCGATCACGCGCCGGATCTGGTAGTGATCCACTTCGGTGGGAGTATTGATCAGCTTGATATCGGCGACCGATCTGAGCGGCGTATATCCGGCCGTGTGGTCGCCTCTCCACAGTTCGCGCGCATCGTTGGACGACTCATGGGCCTGCTGCATCGGGCTATAACCGGCGGGCTGAATGCCGCGCAAGGGAATGTTTTCGAAGTCCTCCATCGACATGTTGTTAAGGAAGCGATTCGCGTATTGCACAGTCACCATGTAGTTGTTGCCGCTCTTGGGATCGATCCAATAGCTTGGTGCGATCATGCCGTCGGAGGTCATGGCGGTGATCACGTTCTGCACCACGTCCCTGGCGGAGAGGCCGATCAGGCTGGCTTTTTCTCGGTCGATGTTCAGAGCAATCCCTGGGTAGTCGAGATCCTGCGGAATGTAGACGCCGCTCACGTTCGGCATGGTCTTGATCTTTTCAGAGAGGGTTTTTGCCAGCGCGTACGCTCCATCCATATCCATCGAACTGACCTGAATGTCGATCGGAGCCGGCAATCCCTGATTGATCACGCCATCCACCAGGCCGCCTGCCTGGAAATATGTGGAAAGCTCAGGCATCTCGCGCGCGAGCTTCTCCTGCACACGCCGCATGTACTCATAGCTGCCGACGCTGTGCTCTTGTTTGAGACTGATCTGCACGAACGCCGTGTCCATCGAGGCGTTGGTGGTGTAGATGGCGGAAAGATCGGGATAGACGCCGATGTTGGAGACGATCATGTCCAGGTCGGATGGCTTCACCACGCCGCGGACGATCTCTTCGACCCTGGCGATGTTTTCGTTGCTCACTTCCAGCCGCGTGCCGCTGGGCATCCGCACGTCGATGACGAATTGACCTGGATCGGTGCGCGGAAAGTAGGCGCGCCCAAGGAACGGAAAGAGTGCAAGCAGAATCAGCGCCACGCCGCCCAGAATCGCCGCCGCCGTGAAGCCGGGGCGCAGCATTGCGCGCTTCGCCAGGCCTTCGTACCACGTGAGCATGCGCTGGAATTGTTCATTGAACTTGCGCTCGAAACGATCGAAGAACCCCGGCTTCTGGTTCTTCCCATGCGAGTCCTCGTGCGAGAGACGGATAAAGTTGGCGCAGTAGAGCGGCACCACCGTCATGGCAAAGAAGTAAGAAGCGAAGATCGAGAGCACGACGCCGAGCGCCAGCGGCGTGAAGATGTACTTGCTGATGCCAGACAGAAAGCTCACCGGAAAGAAAACGATGGAAGTGGTCGAAGTGGCCGCCAGCACGGCAAGCGAAACCTCCATGCCTCCTTTTTCCGCGGCGTCTCTGGGCGCAAATCCCATCTCCATATAGCGGAAGATGTTTTCCAGCACCACGACCGAATCGTCGATCAGGCGCGAGAATGCCAGCGCCAGTCCGCCCAGAATCATGGTGTTGATGGAGCCGCCCATGGCGCCGGTCAGCAGCAGGCATACCAGCGCCGAGAGCGGAATCGAGAGCAGCACCGCGAAGGTCGCTCGCGGGCTGCCGAGAAAAACCAGAATCATGATGCCGGTGAGCACCAGACCGATGCTCGCTTCCTTGACCAGATTCTTGATGGCGAGCTTCACAAAGATCGACTGATCGAAGACCACCGCCGTCTTCAGCGATGCCGGAATATCGACCAGATGCTTGATGGCGGCCTTCATGCCGTTGACGATGGTGATGGTGTTGCTGTCCCCTCCCTGCTTGAAGACCGGGATGTAGACGGAGCGCTGCCCGTCGATGCGCACGATGTTGTACTGGAGCGCGCCCGCGTCCATCGCCTTGCCGATGTCGGCCACCAGCACCGAGGCATTGCCCACCGACTTGAGCGGCATCTCGTTCATCGAGTTCGCGTCGGGGAACTGGCTGTTGGCGTAAATGTTGAAGTCCTTCGATCCGATGCGCACGTCGCCCGCCGGCAGAATCAGATTCGAGCTGTTCACCGACTCCACCACATCGTTCAGGCTGAGATTGCGCGCCTCCATCTTGACCGGATCGACATAAACCTGAATCTGCCGGTAAGTTCCGCCGTAGGGCTGTGGAACCGAAGCGCCCTGCACATTCGAAATCTGGTTGCGCACCTGGAATTGCGCGATGTCTTTCAGGTTCGTCTCGTTCAGTCCCAGCCCTTTCAACGTCACCAGGCAGACCGGCTGCGTCGACGCGTCCATACCCAGCACCACCGGAGGCAGCGTGCCCGGCGGCAGGCGCCGCAGATCGGCCATGGCAAGATTGGCAATGTTGCTCAGCGCCGCATTTGGATCGGTGCCCGGCTTGAAGTAAATCTTGATCAGGCTCACGCCGGTCAGCGAGCGCGATTCGCTGTGATCGATGTTTGCGCCCAGCGTGAAGAAGCGCTCAAAGGTATTCGTAATGTCGGCTTCGATCTGCTCCGGCGGCATGCCGTTGTAAAACGTGGCCACCACCACCACCGGCATGTCGATTTTGGGAAACAAATCGACAGGCATGCGCACGGTATTGACGACTCCCACAAGCGAAACCATCAGGCAGAGCATGATGATGAAGAACGGATACTTGAGAGCAAACTTCGGCATTACTTCTCACCTCCGTTGTTCTCTTCCGCTTTCATATCGATCACACCGCCCGATTCGCGCGCAACATCGGAATCCGGTTCCTGGGTGAGGATGGGAGAAACCTGTTCGCCCTCCGTGTAGCTCTCCTGGCCGCCCAGAATCACGCGGTCGCCCGGCTCGAGTCCGCTCTTGATTTCGGCGAGCTTCGGCCCGCGAAGCCCAACCTCCACGACGCGGATGTGAACGCGATTGCCCGCATCGAGCGCATAAACCGTCTCCCGATTTCCCTTGAGCACCAGCGCCTCGACCGGAATGGTCGTCACGTTGTCGGCGTGCGCCAGTTGCATTTGCGTATTGGCGTACATACCTGGGGCGATCGAGAGATCCTGGTTCTCCACATCGACTTCGGTCTCCATGGTCCGTGTTTCAAAGTTCACGTCCCGCGTGAAACGCGCGATCTTGCCAGTGAAGGAGCGGCCAATGGCATCCACCCTGATCTGCATCGGATCGCCGATATGCACATACTGCACATCGTTCTCGGGAATCGGCATGCGCAGGCGCAGAAGGCCGCTCTGCGAAAGCCGCACGATCGGAATGTCCTGTTCATTTGAATTAGTTCCGCTCTGGATCAGCGCGCCGGTGTCGGCGTAGCGCCAGACGATGACGCCGTCCAGCGGCGCCACCACGTTGGTGTAGTTCTTCAGCGCCTGCACCCGATCGTTGTCCGTGTGGGCCACTTCCGCGTGCTGTTGCGCCGCGGCCGCGGCTGCCTTGGCGGCATCCACCTGCGACTCTGACGAAAGATCCTTGCTTTCGGCATCGTCCAGTTCCTGTTGCGCAATCAGGCCCGGCTGCGCCCTGGAGGTATCGAGCAGACGCTCATATTCGGCGTGCAGCGCGGAGTGAACGGCCTCGGCCCGCTTGATCTCATGCTGCGCGCGGAGCTGATCGTCCTTGGCGCGCTGCATCTCGAATACGGTGCCCTTCAACTGCGCATTCAGCTCCGGAACTTCCAACACCGCCAGAGTCTGGCCCTTGCGCACTCGATCGCCAATGTCCACATTGATCCGGACCATGAAGCCGGTCACCTTGGGATGGACATCCACCACCTGGTAGGGCTGGAACTGCCCGGCGAGGCTCAACGTTTGCGCGATGTTTCCCCGCGCAGCCGACGCCACCTTCGCCGATGGCATATCCGCGGCTTTCGTGCCCGCATGATGACTCTTGAGATTCCAGGCAACGATGCCGGCCAGAAGGGAAAGTAGGATTCCCGCGGCGACGATGAAGGAGGTTCGCTTTCGCATATCTCGAATGCACCTCGAAATGAATTTGTGATTACCGGGTCCACGACGCATGAACACGTTCTCCAGCGGAGAATGTGTCATGGCGCATCCGGCCTTTGAACCAGGCCGCATGCTTCAACGATGATTGGGGAGATCGAGCTAGACGAGAACGGGAGGGGCGCGTACGAAGAGCTTGTTCAGAAATGCGCGGCGCAAACGCCACGAGCGGCTGGCCCGCTCTTCTCGTTCACCCGATGCTTGCAGCTTGGGCAGGCCGGGGAGCAGCAAGAGAAGGAAGAATGCGGCGATCGAAACCGCGCACAAAGCCGTTGCGGAGGCGTTCGCGCGCACTGCCGGCGAACCTTCCTCCGGTCCCGATCGCTCATCCCTAGATAGGAGCTTGGCGATCGGAATCCTATGCGAGGAAACCTGAGACGGATCGTAGAGAGAGAGCTTGTATTGCAAGCCCCACGTGAAAACGCAGATGGCCAGCCCCAGGAGCGCAAGCGTTCCCAAGCGATTGAACGGCCGGTCTTTGCTCCAACGATGCACAGTCCTCACAACCTGAAGGTGTCTTGACGCCTCGGCCGTTGCAAAGAATCGCCGCGGCGCACAGCACAAGACCTCCTACTCTTTGATAGCACAGTTGCGCGAGCGGGTTGCTCAATTGTTTCTTATCTTCGAAAAGGAATACCGCTCTGCCCTCCTGCGCCCGGCGGAGAACAGGAGGGACAGAGCAGTGTCGCTTACTGCTTCGGCACAACCAACAGGGTGATCGACTGCGCCGGGAAGGTTGTGGTGATGGCGCTGGTGGTGCTTCCCGTTGCCGGCGGCGTCACGGTCAGGTTGGGCTGGGCGACGATCCCCGCCAGATTGGCATTGCTATACAGGAAGGCCTGCGCCGCTCCGTTCGGCGTCAGGTTGGCAAGCGAGAGCGTTGCTGTCAGGTCGCCATAGGTCTTGTTGAGCACCACCACGGTCACCATGCCGTCGGCAGTGCGCTCCGCGCCGTAGACCGAGAGCTGGCCCTGATTGGCGCTGGTCGAGGCCAGAGCCATGTCGCCGAACATCGAGTTCTTGCCGTCGTAGTTGCGGTAGATCTCGAAGGCCATCAGGCCGGGGACTTGCGTGGTGGGACTCGGAGGTCCCCAGAGAGTCGCGAGGTCGAGCCCATAGCTCCCGAAGATGCCCAGTACATCGGCCTGCGCCACGGCTCCGTTGATATTTTCCTGACCGCCCCAGTTGTATTCCGTGAAGGCTGTTTTGGTGCCGGGATAGTCCTTGGCAACCCAGGATTGCGCCATCGAAATCAGCTGCGGAGCTTGCAACGGCAGAGTGCAACTGGAAGTGTAATTTGCGTCGGTGATGTAGTTCGGTTGCGGAAAATTGGGATCGGTATACGTGGGGTCCCAGAAGACGCGTGTCGAGTTGAGCCGCGCCTGCTGCGCGCCAGTATCTCCCGCGGTGGTCAGGCCCACGCCGTTGCCGTTGTAGGTGGCCGCGAAATAGGTGTGCAGATCGAGATAATCGAGCAGACGGGCGCCATACGCGGTTTCAGCCAACTTGAACTGCTGCAAATAGTACTCGATGAGCGGAATCCCGTTGTGCGCCTTGCGATCGAGGGGATTGCTCCACGGCTGGTAGCACGGTCCGCCGCCCACGGTCCATCCGGCCTCGACATCCTTCTTGGAATAGAAGAAATCCCACCAGAAGGACATCACCGGCCCGCTGACCGCGGCGGTTGGATCGCTGTTCTTGATTGCCGTGGCGTAGGCGATTCCGTTGCCGGTCACCTCGTCATAGGTAAAGGGCTTTGGATGCACGTCCATGTGCACTCCGTCCCACCAGTCGGGCTCGTTGTCGAGGTCGTAGATGGCCACACCACCATTGGCGGCTGTGCCGAACTTGCTCACCAGGTAAGCAACCCAACCGCTTGTCCACGAGGGGTCGACCGCCGTGGCCGTGACGGTGGGATCGTTGCCGGTGATATTGGTGGGACTGCCCGGATTGGAGGGATTGGGCAATTCCCCATCGCCGCACTTTGAATTGTAGGGATCGAATGCAAACTGATTGGGGTAGGTCGATGCGGGATAGCTGCACGATGTGCCGTCCTTGGCCACCCAGCCCAGCAAGGGTACGGTGCCCAGGGTTTTGGCGCCGATGGCGGCATCGCTCTCAATCTGGGCGTTGAAGCCGCTGGTAGCCTGCTGGCCGGTTGCGTTCACCCCGTTTTCAAAGTACCAGTCGCTGCCTGCGTTGGAAACATCGAGCTGGTAGTTGTAGAGCGAGGTCGCGTCTCCGCCCCAGCGATCCACGGGCAGGTTGGCTGCCTTGGCCGCGGAGGCGCTGAGAGCGTAGAAGTTCATGCCGTAGATGTAGGGGCTGATGGGATGGGTCTGGTTGCCCGCATCCACGCTCAGCGCCGGGCCGGCGGCAGAGGCCGGCTGGCTAAGGGTCACCGTGACACTGCCGCTTTTGCTTGTGTTCTGGGTGCTGGTGGCCGTTACCGTTACGGTAGCCGGAGCCGGATAGGGTGTGGTGTAGAGGCCGGTCGCCGTCAGCGTCCCTGGGCTCAGGCTGCTGCCCGAAGGCCCAACCAGCGACCAGGTGACCGCATTGTTAAAGCTGCCCGTGCCGGCAACCGCAGCCGTAAACTGCACCTGGGCTCCGATGGTTGCCGTCGCGGGATTGGGCGTCACCGTGACCGATGTGATCGTGGGTCCGGTGGGTGTAATCACTGGCGTGGATGCACTTCCGCCGCCGCCGCAAGCCGTCAACAGCAGGCTCAGCCCGCCTGCCATCCATACTGCCGCGCTCCAACATACGTTCTTCATACTGGCGCTCCCGACCCGCTCAAGGACTCGGCCGCTGCCAGATTTGCCATTGCACAGAGTAGCCCCACGCGCGATCTTTTCTAATCCGGTCCATCGCAGGTCCGGAGCACGGAGAATGTGCTCCGGACCTTGCACACTGCGCACAGTTTCCGCGCGCTTACTGCTTCGGCACAACGAAGAGCATGATCGACTGCGCCGGGAAGGTTGTAGTGATCGTGCTGGTGGTGCTTCCCGTTGCCGGCGGCGTCACGGTCACGTTGGGCTGCGCCAGGATCCCCGCCAGATTGGCGCTGCTATACAAGAAGACCTGCGCCGCGCCGTTCGGCGTCAGGTTGGCGAGCGAGAGCGTTCCGGTCAAGTCGCCGTAGGTCTTGTTCAGCACCACCACGGTTACCATGCCGTCGGCAGTGCGCTCCGCGCCGTAGACCGAGAGCTGGCTCTGATCGGCGCTGGTCGAGGCCAGAGCCATGTCGCCGAACATCGAGTTCTTGCCGTCGTAGTTGCGGTAGATCTCGAAGGCCATCAGGCCGGGAACTTGAGTCGTCGGATTGGGAGTTCCCCAGAGCGCGCCCAGATCGAGACCCTCGCGACCGAAGATGCCCAGGATGTCGGCCTGTGCCAGCGCGCCGTTGATGGCTTCCTGTCCGCCCCAGTTGTACTCGTCGATCGCCGTCTTGGTGCCGGGATAATCGTTGGCGACCCAGGTCTTCATCATGCGAATGACTTGCGGCGCTTGCAGCGGCGTCGTGCAGCTTGCCGTGTAGTTCGCATCCGTGGTGTAGTTCGGCTGAGGGTAATTGGGATCGGTATAGGTGGGGTCCCAGAAGACGCGCGTCGAGTTCAATCGCGCCTGCTGCGCCCCGGTGTCCCCGGCCAAAGCAAACCCCAGACCGGCTCCGTTGTAGGTAGCCGCGAAATAGGTATGCAAGTCCAGGTAATCCAGCAGGCGGACATTGTTCGCCGCTTGATATGCCGCGAACTGCTGCAGATAGTACTCGATGAATGGGATGCCGCTGTGGGCCTTGCGGTCCACCGGGTTGCTCCACGGCTCGAAGCAGGGTCCCGCGCCCCATCCCGACTCGACATCCTTCTTGGAATAGAAGTAGTCCCACCAATAGTCCATCACCGGCCCGCTAACCTCGGCCGTTGGGTCGGCGGTCTTCACGGCCAGCGCCGTGGCAAGGCCGTTGTTCGTCACCTCGTCGTAGGTGAAGGGATTGGGGTGCACGTCCCGGTGCACGCCATCCCACCAGCTGGGCTCGTTGTCCAGATCGTAGATGGCCACGCCGCCATTCGCCGCCGTGCCAAACTTGCCTGCCAGGTAAGAGACCCAGTTGCCCGTCCACGCAGGGGTCACGGTCAAGCTGGTGACGGTGGGATCGTTGCCGGTGATGTCGGTCTGATTGGGCAACTCGCCGTCGCCGCATCCGCGCGAGGTGTCAACGGCATACTGATTGGGATAGGTCGCCACCGGAAAGCTGCACGAAGTGCCGTCCTTTGCCACCCAGCCAAGCACGGGCACCGTGCCCAGCGTCTTGGATCCGATGGCGGCGTCGCTCTCGACCTGCGTATTGAACGCGCCCGTGGCCTCCTGGCCGGAGGCGCCCACCTGGTTCTCGAAATACCAGTCGCTGGCCGAGCTGGTTACATCCAGCAGATAGTTGTAGCGCGAGGTGGCGTCTCCGCCCCAGCGGTCGACGCTCAGATTGGCCGCTTTGGCCACGGATGCGTCAAGCTGGTAGGCGTCCATGCCATAGACGTACGGGCTGATGGCGTGCGTCTGGTTGCCCGCATCCACGGTCAGCGCAGGTCCTGCCGCTACGGCCGGCGCGCTCAGCGTCACCGTGGCGGTGCCGGTCTGGGCCGAGTTCTGGGTGCTGGTGGCTGTTACCGTAACGGTTGCCGGAGCCGGATAGGGCGTGGTGTAGAGTCCGGTGGTGGTGATCGTGCCCGGGCTCAAAGTGCTGCCCGCAGGCGTTGCCACTGCCACCGTCCAGGTCACCGCTGTTGTCGCCGAGCCGGAGATCGCCGCCGAGAACTGCACGGTGCCCCCGATCGTTGCGGTCGCGGGATTGGGCGTGACGGTGATCGGAGGAACCGCGTACTTGGCCGTAACCGTCGTATCGGCGGTCAACGTGACGTTGCAGGTGACGGTGCTGCTCGTGGTGCAGCCGGTCCACGAAGAGAAGTTGTTGCCGCCCGAAGTCGCCGGCGCCGTAAGAACCACCGCGGAGCCGGATGCGTAAGAGAGCGTGAAGCTCGACGTTCCGCTGGTGGTGCCGTTCTTATCGGCGGGGGAGGCGGTGATCGCGACGCCGCTGGCGGGGTTCACCGAGTCGACCGTCAGCACGTAGTAGGTTACCGGCGGCGTAGTGTTAGTGGAAGTCGAGCTTCCGCCTCCGCCGCAGGCCGTTATCAATAGACTCAACCCGGTTCCTAGACAAACCGCCGCATTCCAACCCAGGTTCTTCATGTCCCAACTCCCGATCCGCTCGAAGACCCTGAATTTGTCAGACCATTCCGCTGGCAGAGACCTCGCGCGCATTCCCTTCACGAATTTCGTACCATTCTACAGCGCGAAAGGCAGGCTGGTATGCAACCGATTCGCAGCCGACTTCAAGAGAAAAGCCCATGCCGATTCCGGGCGATCGGGAGCCCCGAATCGGGAGGGTGCGCCGTTTCCCGCGGCCTAGCGAACGGCTGTGCAGAACCGTCTGGCCGCGGCGCCCATCTGCCGGCTTTGCCCTGGAAACTGCTACTTCGGCGGCGCGCCGGGTTCAATCGCCGCGGTTTCCACGCCGCGCGCGCTTACCTTGAGCGGAATCTCCAGGGTTCCAATATTGCCCGAGGCGGGATCGTAGAGCCCCGTGCGCAGATACACTTCTCCCGCGGGAAGATCCAGCTCTTCACGAATCGGCAGGCCGCTGCTCAGGAATTGGGCGTAGTTGGCCCGGTCCAGGTTGAAAGAAATGCTCTTGCCGAAGGAATTCAGCCGACTCCCGTCTTTGCCGTAGGCAATCGCGGAAACCACCATCGTTCCGTGGCGCAGGCCATCGGGAGCCAAGCTGAGTTTGAAACCGCGCAGCGCGGCCGCATAGTCCAGCGTGTAATGCGTGACCGGACCTTTGAGTTTGACTTTGCCGCCCGAGACCGGAGTTGCGGGCGGTTGGGAGTCCGCGGGCACGGCGCGCACTTTGAAGACAATCTGCGTCGCCATCGGCAATCCGTAAACCATCGCGGCGCCGAAGGAATTGTCCGGAGCCAGCCCTATCCCCTCCGGCGCTCCCGGCGCCTGATCGGAAAAATACGACCGGTGGTACGACAGCTTGTACTTGCCCCGATCGAGCTTGATCTCGATCTTGCGCAATCTCCCGTCCTGGTCCTGATTGGTCGGCGTGTAGGCGATCGTGTAGTAGTTCGAACCCAGATGGATGGCGCGGGCCACCGCTTCCGCGATCCCGTTGGTGTTATAGAACGGCTCGCCTCCGGTCTCGCGCGCCAGCATGTCCATGGTGTCGTGGTTCTGGGCCTGCTGCTGCTCGAAATTCCGGTTTTGGTCGCCGCCGACTTTGGGGGACGGATCCATCGCATTGTTCACAAAGTTGGTGTTCACCGCGGCCTGAAACATGGGATTCAAGCTCACGCCGTGCGCATCCAGCGGATAGACCGCGATCTGAGCCTTGGTGAGCAGATTGGCGGTCATCCGCAGAGCGGAGTCGTAGTCGTACGCCAGATTCGAAGAGCCCGGAAGAGTCCCTGCCGCGGCGGGGAGAATCGTTGTGCTGGCGCCCGGCGCGTTGGGCATCACGGCGAGAGGAAACGATCCGGAGAGCCAGATCAGATTCTTGCGGCCGGGCAGGACGCTGAGATAGCGCGCGATCGCCTGCATGGCGCGGATCGTCGTCAGGATTCGATAGTCCGTTTCAAAGGTATGGGATTCCACGAGGAAGTTCTGCAGATCCAGCATCTGCCCCTGAATGGTGGCCTCTCCGGGGGAGAGGGTCGTCTGATTGGCCTGGGCCGAGTTCTCCGCCTGGGCCAATTCCTCCTGGAAAACTTGCGTAATCTTGTTCTCCGTCGACGCCTCTTCCGCGCTGACGAGCAGCGCCGGATTTTGCAGCATGGCTTTGCCTGCCTTGCTCTTCAGAGCCGCCTGCAGCACCGTCGGATCGGCGGTAAATCCCTGCAGCAGGCGCAGCCGCGAGCCCAGCGTGAAGATCGCGATCCGCATCCCGGGAGGTTCGGCCTCAAGAAACTTGAGCAACTGCTGGCGCACGTAAGCCTGGTCCGCCAACTCGGTGTTCAGCGAGTCGACCAGCAGCACATCGATTGAACCGGAGGGCTGGACGGTGGGAATGTTGTTGTAGACGCCGGGCTGCTCGCGCGGCAGATGGGCGACCGGGCCGGGCGCCTCGTCGATATGCGGCTCGAAGAAATCCACGGTCTGCGGCGCGCCGTCTTCGGTAACCCGGAAGTTGTCACTGGTCAGGCCGGGGACAAGGTTGCCTCGCCCGTCGGTGACCACAACATCCAGAACGACGGAACTCACCGTGGTCCGGTAAGTGTAGCTGGTATCGGGCGCGGGTTCAGACGCTGAAGGCGTCTGCGGTGGGAGCGCGCTGAGCGGGGCGGCAAGACCGGCGCACAGGAGGGATGGCAACAACGGGGGAAGGCGCAGTCGCATAGGGGACCTCTCTCGACATTCCGAATTCTCAGGGAACGGCTTTCGTCTTTGACCCTCGCTTTCACATTCGAGTGCCCATCATCTTCCTCGCTCGCCGCCGCAAAGTCAAGCGGCGGCTGGAGAGTCCTCCAGCCGCCGCCTGCGCGCATGACGCGATTTCCGAGGTTAAAGACAACAATCCGCTAAGGTTTGTCCACAGGTTTGTAGCCAAGGATTTTCATGTTCGATCCGAAGCGCTTGTAATCGCGAAACTCCATTTCGTTCAGGACTGCCTCGCGGCGGCCCTGCTTCAGGCTCACCTCCGCTGTGATCGGCATCAGATAGTCGTGCGCGTTGATCACAACGTAGTCGTAGTCCACGGCCATGGCTGTCGAGCGAACCGAGAAATCGCGCGGAATGTCGTCCGCCTCCAGCGTCACCCGGCGTACGCTCCGCGTGGCGCTGTCGATGAAGGCCTGGCCATGGAATCCGACCGTGATCTGCACGCCGTTGGCTCCCGTGGACTTATCGCTGCCGGTAACTTTGAAGCTGGCGTTCTCTTTCGCGACCCGGTAGCTGAAGACCTGCACCGTCCCGGTGCCCAGCGCATCGGTTTCCTTCCACTGAAAGTCCGCCTTGGCCGCGGGGTCGAAGACCGCGTTCAGCACTCCGCCGAACTCGCCGCTTGAGAACTGTCCTTTCATCGATTCCCGGTCCACATTGACGGGCTTGCCGTCCACTTCCAGCGTGGAGCGCGTTTCCGTCTTGTCGCGATAGACCAGAAGTTCCATCACCGTGTCCCTGTGCTTCCAGCGTCCCTCGCCGGTCGGATCCACCGAGCGGTTGGTCACTTCGACGCACATGAAATTCGGCAGCCCTTCGGCATAGCTGACCGCCCGTTTTCTCGCATCCTCAATAATGGACTTCAGCTCTTCCGCCGAAGGCGGCGGAACGGCCTTGTCGGGAACGGTAATCTCCAGTTGGCCCGCGGCATGCGAGTCGATGCCCGGCATCTGCAGCTTTGTGTCGCCTTCCGGCGCCGCATTCCCGGCAATCAGAGGCTGGTTGCCTTCCACGGTGAACCCGATGGTGCTCTGCACCTTCTTTCCGCCCTGCATCAACTGCGCCGTCACATCGTAGAAGCCGGGAGCAAGTGCGCTGGTCTGCAGGGTCGCCATATACGGAATCGGACCCGCTCCGTTGCCGGGGTGATACGGCAGAGGCGTATGTCCCGCCGGCCTTCCATCGCGAAGCACTTCCATCTCAAGCGTTGGAGGTTCGCTGACCTTGGGATCGGGATGGAGGATGAAGAACAGAGAGACGGTCTTTGCGTCGTGCGTCACCTGGCCGGAGAGATTCGGCGTCACCTTCCCGTTTTCATAGCGTAGCGGCTCCATGGAATCCGCGTCGGCGGAGAAGGTGTTGATCCGCCGGACAAGAATCATATCGCTCAGCGCGGGCCCGGCCGGCGCTTCGGGAACGTCGAAGCTGACGCGCTCCGCGGCCGCATCTCCGCTGAAGCGGTCCATGACCGCGGCCTCCAAGACGTACTCGCCCGGAGGAGCGATGAAATGCCGCTGCATCGTAATCGCCTCCGACTTGGCCTTTTCAGCCGCATCGAGCGCACCGTGCCGCGGAATATCTTCGCTGAAATGCTCGATTACCGTGCCGTTCTTGTCCTTGATCTGGGCCACGATCGAGACATGCGCCGAATAGAGGTTCGTGTGCGTGTCCTTCTTGATTTGCAGTTCCGAAACCGGCACCTCGACCACCAGCGAGTTGGTGTATCCATCGGGCAGGTCGCCCAGCCGCAGGATCGAGGCGTTGAACTTCAGGTCTGACGGCAGCGGCGATCCGCTCAGAGCCTTCAACAGCGGCGCCTCGAAGGGCCGAATGCCTTCTCCGCCACCCGGAGGCAGCGCAAAGTAACCCGTCTTGGAGCGCACCGCCAATCCCACCCGCAGCGGCTTGATGCCGATCGCACGAAACTTCCCGTCGTAGTCTTCGATCGGAGGAACATACGTCGCTTCGTAATAGACCGTCATATCCTGGAACATCCGTTCCAGAGGCTTCTTCACGCTGTCCTGGCCGTCGATGTAAATGCCGCCTGTGCCAGTGGCCAGTTGCGCGATGGGGCTGTTGTTCTCGTTCCCAATTCCGTCCCCTTCAAACCGGGTCGTATTGTTGGCAATGAAGGTTCCCGCGCCGGGTCCGGCTGGGTCGCCCGGCTGCCCTTGTCCCGGAGTCCCGATCGGATTCCTGCCGGCAATGGCCCCCATGGCGCTCATGGTCATCAATTGGTCCCTGGCGCCCGAGCCCAGACCGTTCATGTCGATGGTGTAAATGCTCACGCCGGCGCGGTTGGCCGCTCCCACAATCGTGTGCATCATATCCTTGGCGGTCGAATCCACCTGCGCGCCCAGCGTGAAGTAGATGATGGTCTTTCTCTCCACAATCTGCTGCTGCGAGCGCGCCAGGGCCAGCAGGCCCGCGAGCGCCGGCCGGGTGTGCTGATCCTGCACAATCCGCTGCGAACCCTCCAGCGCCGCCGCCAGCGCTCTGGCGATGGCGCGATCCTTCACGTTCACCATCTTGCCCGATGCATCGACGCCGGTCTGCGCCTCGGCGATCAGGTTCTTCTCGGCGACCGCGATCACCAGCCCCTGCTGCACCTCGCCTTCGCCCGTCGCTACATCCAGGGCATGGCCCAGCGCCTGGCGATCCTCGGTGTAGCTCTGAATCATCCGCAGACGCGATCCAACGCTCAGCACGGCAAAGGAAAAACCGCTTCTGGGTGCCATGCGGAGAATCTTGTTCGCGATATCCTGCGCATTCTTCGCCGCCGGACCTTCAAGATGATCGAAGACCATCGTAATCAGGTGGCCCGAAGTCGAGTTCCCATTAACAAGGTGAAGATTGCTGAGCGTTACCGGAGCATCGTTGTCGGTGACCGCAAGGTCTCCCGGCTTGAGATCGAGAACCAGCTTGTTCTTCTTGTCGTGAACCACCAGATCGAGCGAAACCTCGTCTGCATTCGTGCTCACGCTGGCCGCTGGCTCCGCCGGTTTTTGGACCACTTGCGTTCCCTGAGCCGCTTGCGTTGCCGAAGCCGTTTGACCGTGAGACCACGGTGCAAGGAGAACCAGAACCAATAGAGCCAATAGCCTGCCTGCGGTCTTCTTCGACGGCGTTGCCTCTGGCGCGCGCATCCCAGCATTGCCCATGAATAACTCTCCGTTTCTCAGCAGTCGTGGACCCGGTAACTTGCCGGCTCAGCTTGAAATGAGAAATGAAAACATTTGCATTTCAATCGTTTTGAGCCTGTTTTTTAAGGGTCCCGGAACTTCACGGCGATTGTAACTCCCCAACACAACTTTGAACAGGACGATTGAATCCGCCGTGGTCCGGTCTGGCTGTCCCGTTGCGCAACATGCACTTAACCGTCGCCGAAGATCCGAATGCCGCCGTATATCTTCACTTTGGCCGGCTGACCGGAGCGATTTCATCGGACGCCCGGGCTTCGGCTTGCTCGCGCGGCCATTCTCAAAAAGCGGCTTCGGCTCTCCATCGAGCCTGCTCGCCGGTTTTGCTACTATCGATAGATGTAGTCTGCATGCTCTGACATCTCCGAACCTGACCCTCACGGCAAGTTCTGGGAAAGGCTTCGGATATGAACTCCGGAGCGGCCGACGAGGGGGTTGCAATGGAACGGATGTTTATGGTGGCCGCGGCTCTTCTGTTTGCCGCTGGCGCAGGCGGGTCGGGCGTGGGAGTGCATCAGGGACCCGGTTCGGAGAGCTCCACGCCGCCGGCGGCGGCATCCCAGACGAATCCCTCCCCGGCTCCTCCAGGCTCCGCTCCGGCCCCATCGAGCACACCAGCCAGCCCCGCGCTGACCATCGATGTTCCGGCCAATGGTTCCGTCTATCCGCCCGATATCATCCCGCCCCAATTCGCGTGGCGCGACGGCAACCCCGCCGCCGCCGTCTGGCGCATCGAAGTGGTCTTCGGCGACCATTCGCGCCCCATCAAGCTCTGGTCGCAAGGCGAGAAGATGCAGGTCGGCGCGCTCGACACCTCCTTGGTGGGATATGTGCCGCCAACGCTGTCGCCGGAGCAGGCCGCTGCGCATACCTGGAGGCCCGACGAGAAGACCTGGGCCGAGATCAAGAAACATTCCGCGCAACAACCGGCTACGGTGATCGTCACCGGCTACGCGAGCCAAAAAGGCTCTCAGCCGCTCTCCCATGGCCAGAGCACGCTGCAAACCTCAAAGGAGCCGGTCGGCGCACCGCTCTTCTATCGCGACGTTCCCCTGTTGCCGCCTCCTCCGGAGACCGAGCAGCGCGGGGTCATCAAGCCCCTGCCGGACTCCGTGCTGCCCAAAATCAAGTGGCGGCTGCGCTATGTGAACGAAACGCAAAGCAAGACCGTGATGGAGGGCCTGCCTACCTGCGCCAATTGCCACTCGATCTCCCGCGACGGCAAGACCCTGGGAATCGACGTGGACGGGCCGCAGAACGATAAGGGGCTCTACGCCATGATCCCCATCAAACAGGTCTCGAGCATCAGCAACGACTACGTGATCCACTGGAGCGCATTTTCCGAGGAACGGTCGCAGAAGCGCTTCGGATTCATGTCGCAGATTTCGCCGGACGCCAAGTATGTGATTACGTCCATCGATGTGCCGCACGCTCATGGGACCCGCGTGGTGGACCGGCTCTACAACGGCTTCTATGCCAACTACGGATTCGGCCAGGTCTTCTACCCCACCCGCGGCGTGCTCGGCTGGTATAGCAAAGACACCGGCAAGCTGCAGCCGCTGCC
Source organism: Occallatibacter sp. (assembly GCA_049515995.1). GTDB lineage: Bacteria > Acidobacteriota > Terriglobia > Terriglobales > Acidobacteriaceae > Telmatobacter. Next base: position 22,284 of record JBEKTO010000043.1, read on the forward strand.
TGGCGCCGACGATCCCAACTTCGTGCAGACCGCCGCTTTCTGGAGCCCGGATGGGAAGTACATCGTCTTCTCCCGCGCAACCGCCAGAGATCCGTACGTGCGTGGGGCGCCGAGATCCACCTACGCCAACGATCCCAACGAAACGCAGATTCAGTACGACCTCTACCGGATTCCCTTCAACGACGGCAAGGGCGGAACGCCGGAGAGAGTCGTCGGCGCCTCGGAGAATGGGATGAGCAACAACTTTCCCAAGGTCTCTCCCGACGGCAAATGGATCGTCTTCGTCGAATGCAAGAACGGGCTGCTGATGCGCCCCGACAGTAAGTTGTACATCGTGCCCTTCGAGGGCGGCGAGGCGAGGCCGCTGGAGTCCAATCTGCCGGTCATGAACTCGTGGCACACCTTCTCGCCCAACGGACATTGGCTGGCCTTCTCCTCCAAGAGTCCCTCCCTTTATACCCACCTGTACCTCACGCACATCGACGACGCGGGACACGCCAGCCCGGCAATCGTGGTGGAAAACGCCACGGACGCCAATCGCGCCGTCAATATTCCCGAGTTCATGAACATCGGCCGCGACGGCCTGGAACGCATCGACACGCCCGCGGTGGATTTCTACAAGGCTTTCGATGCCGCCTCGCAACTGGACGACAAGCATCAGTACGCCGAGGCGGTTCCGGCCTGGAAGCAGGCGCTGGAGAAGGACCCGGACGACCCGCGCACCCACAACAACCTGGGCGTCGCGCTGGCCGCCACCGGACAGGCGGCGGAAGCGATCGAGGAATACAACAAGTCGCTCAAGCTCAATCCTGACAGCTCGCAGACCCACAACAATCTGGGCAGTGCGCTGGCTGAGACCGGCCATCTCGACGAGGCCATCGCCGAAATCCAGAAGGCCATCGAGCTGAATCCCGACAACGGCGCCGCGCACATCAACCTGGGTCATGCCCTGGAAGAGGAGGGCGGCCACCGGCAGGAAGCGATCGAGGAGTTGACCAAGGGAATCGAACTGGCGCCCAAATCGGCGGACGGCAACAACATTCTGGGCGTGATTCTTGCCCGGACGGGAAAGCTGGACGAGGCCGTCATCCACATGCAAAAAGCCGTCGAACTGGCGCCCAACTCCGTTGAATACCACTTCAATCTTGGCCGCGCATTCGCCGCCAGCAGTCGCTTTGCCGAGGCTCTGCCGCAGTTTGAAGAGGCCGCCAAGCTCAGCGGCGGGCAAGATCCCGTGATCCTCCAGATGCTCGCCGGCATGTACTCTGAAACCGGAAAGTATCAGGATGCCGTAACCACGGCGGAGCACGCTCTCGACATCGCCATCCAGCAGCACAACGATCCTCTGGCGGCCTCGCTGCGAGGAAACATCGCACGCTATACGCGCCAGGCCAGGGGAGAAAACCCGGACACCGCACCGAAGCCTTGACCGTCCAGATGAGACAGGGGTGAGCCGTACTCTCGGCTCGCCCCTCGATTTTTGATCGTTACGACCATTTCAAAGAGGCTTTCCCGGAACGCCGCAGGGCGTTGAATGCCGGTTCAGGGAGAAACAATGCCCGATCCACGTTTACCGTCTTTCCAACGGCCCAAGCGCACGGTCCTGGCTGTTCTCGCCACGCTGGTTCTTTCGCTGCTCTCGATCGGAGTTCTGCCGTCGCGCGTGCAGTCCATCGGCATGAGCGGAATCCCGCTCGCCTACGCCGCGCAGGATTCCGCGCAGCCTCTCTCGCCCATCTCGATCGACTACCCCGAGGACGGCTCGATCTTTCCGCCCGGCATCACTCCGCCTACATTTCTGTGGCGCGACGCGGCCGGGACTTCCTGGAGCATCGATATCTCGTTTGCCGGTCAGGCGCCCCCCATCCACATTGTCACCAAAGGCGAACGCATGAAGGTCGGAACCATCGATCCGGATTGCATCGCCAACACCGAAGACCTGCCCAAGCTGACTCCGCAGCAAGCCGCCACCTGGACCTGGACTCCCGATGCGGCCACCTGGACGGCCATCCAGCAGCGCTCCACCCTGCAGCCGGCCACGCTCACCATCACCGGCTATCGCGACGGCCAGGTCGCCTTCTCCCGCTCGCACATCGCCTTCTCCACCTCCACTGACCCGGTAGGCGCGCCCATCTTCTACCGCGATGTTCCGCTGATGCCGAGCGCCGGCAGGAACGGAGTCGTGCAGCCTCTGGCGCCGGGCACCATCCATCTGATTCATTGGCGTCTGCGCGATATCCGCAAGCCGGAGAGCCACACGGTTCTCGCGAACATGCCCACCTGCGCCAACTGCCACTCCTTCTCCGCCGACGGCAAGACCTTTGGCATGGATATCGACGGACCGGCCAACGACAAGGGACTCTACGCCGTTGTCCCCGTTCAGAAGCACATGACCATCACGGGCAAGGATATGGTGCATTGGAACGTGGATGGCCGGGTTGGCACGGTGAGGATCGGCTTCATGTCCCAGGTCTCGCCCGACGGCCGCTACGTGCTCAGCACCTTTGCCGGCCCCTCGCTCAAGCTCATCGAAAGCTATTACGTCACCAACTTCATGGATTACCGCTTCCTTCAGGTCTTCTATCCCACGCGCGGCATCCTGGAGTGGTACAGCCGCGCCACGGGCCTGCGCCAACCCTTGCCCGGAGCCGACGATCCGCGCTACGTCCAGACGGATGGAGCCTGGAACCCCGACGGCAAGTACATTGTCTTCGCCCGCGCTCTGGCCAGGGCTCCCCGCGTTCCGGGCCAGAGGCCGGCGCTGCGCGCCAACGATCCCAACGAAACTCCCATTCAGTACGACCTCTACCGCATCCCCTTCAACGACGGCAAGGGCGGCACGCCGGAGCGCATCGTGGGGGCTTCGGAGAACGGGATGAGCAACAACTTCCCCAAGATTTCGCCCGACGGCCGCTGGATCGTCTTTGTCCAGTGCAAAAACGGCCAGCTCATGCGCCCCGACAGCCAGCTCTACATCGTTCCCTTCGGCGGAGGTGCGGCGCGCCGCTTGAGAGCCAATACCCGCCTCATGAACTCCTGGCACAGCTTCTCGCCCAACGGACATTGGCTGGTCTTTTCCTCCAAGGCCCGCTCGCCCTATACGCAGATGTATTTGACCCACCTGGACGCGAACGGCAACGACAGTCCGGCCATCCTCATCGACAACGCCACGGACGCCAACCGCGCCGTCAACCTGCCCGAATTCGTCAATATGCCTGAAGACGGCATCGAGGAAATTCAGGTTCACGTCGCCGATGCCGGCAACTAGGCAGGACCGGCGAAGCAAGCGGACGCAATAATCAATTTGTGCTGCAACCTGCGCGCCATCCGCATCGTCTCCTGAGAGAGAGGGCGCGTTCTGCGATCCGGGCGGTCCGTCCCGGAGTGTGCGACCGGTTCCAGGCTCCATTCCCGGTCCGTCACAATTCGCCATAACCCCGCCCGAAGTTTTTCCGTCTAAGTGGTAAATCGGTTGAGGAGCTTCCTTGTCCGAAGTTCCTCGGCACGTTGCGTCGGGTTTTCATTCCGCATTTTCTTTCTGAGTTTCTCGTGCGCCCTGAGCTCGCGGTTGATTGGTTTGCAGTTTTTTCTTGTATAGGGACGACTTAAATGAGTTGCTTTGACTGCGGCATACCCGCCGCTGGATCTTCAAAGAAGATGGCTGTGCGCGCCGGTGCGCAAGCCTGGCGCCGGGCATTATGCTGTTCGCTTTGCCTTGTGCCCTGGTTCTGCCTGGCGCCGGCATCGTTCCTTTGTGCAGCTCCGTGCGTCCCTCCCGATGCAATGAAGGCGGCCCTTCAGCACAACCCCGCCGCTTCCGCATTCACCGATCTCGGCGTCTGGTTTGCCGACCAGAAGCAGTACGCCTGCGCGGCCGACGCCTTCGCCACCTCCATCCAGATGCAGCCCGACCAGCCCGATGCGGGCAATGTCGACTTCATGTTCGGGCTGAGCCTGTACCTTTCCGGCGACCCCAAGGGAGCGGTGTCCGCGCTGCAGGAAGCGGAACGCCACGGCTTTCGCGCGCTCAAGCTCCATCTCATCCTTGCCGCGGCATCCGATCAGTTGCATTGGACCGGCAGCGCGGAGGCTGAGTGGCGCGCCGCCCTGGCCATCGACGGCGAATCTCCCGAGGCTCTGCTGGGGCTCTCCAACGACCTGCTCCTCGATAACGACTACGCGGGAACGATCGCCCTTCTGGACAATCCCGTCATCGCCGGACAAAGAACCTCCGCGCAAAGCCTCAACCTGGGATTGGCGTATGCCAAATCGGGAAAGCTCGAAGATGCGGCCAGGGTTCTGCGCGACGGACTGAATACCTCGCCCGACTCGCTTCCCCTGGCCAATAAGCTGGCGGATGTCCTGGTGGGGCTCGGCCGATTCCCGGAGGCGATTGGAGTCCTCGATCTGGCCTTCGCGCAGCACCCGGCAGACCAGGACACCGGAGTTCATTACCTGCAGACGCTCCTGGTCGCCAGCCCGGACAAGGCGCCGGAACTGGGCCGCAAGCTGCTCGCCGCCTTCCCGCAAAACTGGGAAGTGCTGTACCTGAACGGCGTTCTTGAAACCAAGGATGGCGAACTGCAACAGGCGCGCACCCATCTGGAGCAATCCGAGACCCTCCACCCCGACTTTGCCCTCGCGCACGATGCCCTCGGGTTTGTGTTGGCCCGGCTGAACGACATGGCCGGCGCCCGCAAGCAGTGGGAAGAGGCAATCGCCCTGGGAGATAACGACCCGGAGGTTCAGCAGAACCTGGCCAAGGTAATGCAGATCCTCGGCGCGGCGAAATAGGCTCCGGAGGCAACAGCGGATTGCGCTATTCTTTAGTTATGTTTGCCGCAGTCCTATTGATTGCATTGTCTGCCGCTCAGGCGCCTGCGCAGAGCCCGAATCCCGATCAGCTTTATGACCACGCGGTACAGGCGCAGTTGCGCGGGGACTATGAAACCGCCATCCGCGACTATCGCAGCCTGATCCAGGTGCGCCCCAAGATGGTGGAAGCGCGCGTCAACCTTGGCGCGGCGCTGGCCCGGACCGGCCAGTTCGATGCCGCCATCGCCGAGTACCGTGCCGCGCTTCCCCTTATGCAGGACAAGACCGGCGTCCAGTTCAATATCGCCCTCGCCTATTACAAGAAGGGCGACTGGAAAGATGCGCGGGAGCAATTCACTCCGTTGGCTCAGGCGCGGCCCAAGGACGTGCGCATCGCCATCCTGCTGGGCGACACCGACCTCCGGTTAGGCGAAAGCGCCGCCGCCGTCGATCTGCTCACGCCGCTGGAGGCCGCTAACTCGCAAAACCCGGATTTCGACTTCGTATTCGCCTCGGCGCTGATCGGAGCCGGCAGGAAGCACGACGGCATCGAGCGCGCCGAAAAGGCCGCCCAGATCGGCAATGGCGCCGATGCCTACGCTCTGGCTGGAGCCACGCTGCTGCAAATCAATGAGTACGAACGGGCGCGCAAGGATCTGGATGCGGCGCTGCGAATTGAGCCGAAACTCCCCGCGGCGATTTACAGCCTGGACGGGGTGGCGCGAGACAAGACCGGCGAACCGCAGTTGGCGGAACCGGTTTTCAGGGAAGCGCTGGCGCGCGATCCCAACGATTTCGAAGCCAATCTCTATCTGGGCGCCATTCTCTACAAACGCCGCCAGATGGATGAGGCAACGCCTTACCTCGAGAAGGCGCTCAGCCTTAACCCCAAGTCCTCCATGGCGCGCTATGAGAACGCCATGCTGAAAAGCACCTCGGGACATTTGGACGAGGCGGCCCAGGAACTGGAGAAACTGGTCAAGGACGATCCCGATTGGCTGGAGCCGCACGTGGAACTGGCCTCTTTGTATTACAAGCTGAAGCGGCCCGCCGACGGCGCCAGAGAACGCCAGATCGTGGACCGCATCACCGCAGAACAGCAGAAGAAGGGACCGCAATAGGCCAACGCCGGACCATCGCCTCAGTGCGCCGGTTCGGTGACCTTCACGATCCTGTCTGCCGCCACGTTTTCAAGCTTTTGCACGATGCCCGAAGGCCAGTGGATTTCGATCAGGTCCGCGTGGTCGTCTGTACCCATCCCGAAATGCACCGGACCGTCGCTCGATGAAGCGTAGCCCACGCTGGTGGTCATGTGGTTGTACTGGGTGATGCTCTTCGACACCACCTTGATGCGCGCGCCGATGCCGTCGCGGTTGCTCTTGGTGCCCTGCAAGGCGATATCCAGCCAATGGTTGGAGTTATCGGTCCGGTTCATCCATATCTCGGCATTCTTTCCCAGCGCGGTAACCGCCACGTCGATCCGCCCGGTTCCTTCCAGGTCGCCGAAGGCGCAGCCGCGGTGACGCGCGGGCGGCGAGGCATTGAATCCTGCCTCTTCCGTCAGCGCCGTCCACTTTCCGCTGGGGCCCGGATTGCGGAAGACGGTGTTGTATTCCTCGAGTTCCGTGGCCGGCAGAGGACGCGATTCCACGTGCCCCTTGCTGACAAACAGATCCTTCCACCCATCGTTGTCGAAATCGTAGAAGCCTACGCCGTAGCCCGACATCTTGTAGCTCAGATCGCGCATGCCGCTCGGCGTGGTCACCTCGACAAAATCGCCCTTGCCCGTGTTGCGAAATAGAGGAAAGGTCTGGTGATTCAGCGCCACGAAGGCAATGTCGGGATAGCCGTCGTTGTCGAAATCGCGGAAGTCCAGCCCCATCCCGGAAACGAAGTCTCCGTCTTCGGGCAGCGCCACTCCGGCCTCGAACGCAACCTCTTCGAACTTGTTCCCCTTGTTGTGGAAGAGCGAATTGTACTCTGCGTCGTTGGTGACGAAGAGATCCTGCCGGCCATCCAGATCGTAGTCGGCCATGCCCACGCCCATTCCCTTGCCCACGTGCTCGCGGATGCCCCACTCTTTCGATACATCCGTAAAGGTGCCGTCGCCATTGTTCAGGAAGAGCTGATTGGGCTGGCCCTTGTAGTAGCGGGGATGGCAATAATCCGACTGGCCCAAATAGGAGCACAGAGGCTGCGGGGAGTAGGACCACTGCATGTAGTTGACGATGAACAGATCCAGCAGCCCGTCGTTGTTCACGTCCACCCATGCCGCGGCTTCAGACCACAGCGGCCCATACTGCGGATCGTTCGACTTGTCCAGGCCGGCCTTTACCGTCACGTCGGTAAAGGTCCCGTTGCCGTTGTTGTGGTAGAGCGTATTGTGATGCACGCCAGCGACGAAGAGGTCCGGATGCCCATCGTTGTCGTAATCCCCAACCGCCACGCCGATGTCGAAGCCCGTGCCCGCCAGGCCTGCTTCTTTGGTCACGTCGGTGAAGACATCGTTGCCGTCGTTGCGATACAGGCGGTTGCTGTACTTCGGGTCGTCTTTCTGCAGGGTGGCGATATTCGCGCCGTTCGCGAAGAAGATATCAGGGCGCCCATCGCCGTTGTAGTCGAAGATGGCCACGCCTCCGGCCATGGTTTCGGGCGCGTTCCGGCTGGGAGTTTCGTCGTTTTCCAGGCGAAACGGGAGCGTCTTGAGCTCGAAGCGGATCGAGTGGGACGTTTGCGCGGCGTGCACCAGAAAAAGGCTGGCGGCCAGCAATACGCAGCAGACAACGGGCGCGGCGATGCGAAGGATCTTTCTCATAGTAAAAAAGGGGTGCAAACCACTCCCTCTAGTTATATCGCGCGAGGCCCGCGGGAAGAAGCCTTCTGCGTCGATTCGTCGCCATACAAAACGAAATGCGAAGGACCGAACAATGCAGAGGCCGTCAGCCGCGAACCGCCGCGCGGCAGCGCCCGGCGCGGCGAATCGCTTTGAACGAGAAACGGCGGCGAGACACTGATCGGACTCGCCGCCGCGGGCATGATTGACTTGAAACTGCGTGGGAAGGCTACTTTGCCGGGCTTGCCGATGCGCCTGTCGCCGTGCCGGCCTGCATCTGTTCCAGCTTCGCGATCTGCTGCTTCACCTGGTCCACGCCGGCGCCTTTGGGCAGATAGGTGAGACAACGCTGCAGGTGATCAATGGCCTCCGGGTAGTTCTTCTCCTCGGCCAGAATCAGGGCAAGAAGCTGTTCGGCGGGCACATTGTGCTGCGGGTCCAGAGCCAGCGAGTTCTTCGCGCTGGTTTCCCCGATCTTCAGCTTGGCCGCGGGAAGCGCGCCGGCCACGTATGCCTTCAGGATTCCCTCGGCGTAGACATACCAGACTTCGGCGGTGCCGCGCGGATCGAGCGCCAAGGCGTTCCTCCCATCCGTCAGTGCGTTCTTCCACTTGCCTTCCTGGGAATCCATAACCAGGAGCTGCTGATAGGGCCCGATGAACTGGGGATCGGCAGCAAGGGCCTTGGCATAATCCTCGCGCGCCTGATCCGGAGTGATCGCCTGCTCCTGTTTTCCCAGCTGATACCACGCTTCCGCGAACTTCGGATCGAGCGCCACGGCCTCCTGCAGATCGCCCTTCACGCGATCCGGATTCTGCGCCTGCCAATCGCCGCGCGCCTTCTCAAACAGCTTTACCGCCTTGGGAGAGACATCCTCGGTGGTGCTGCTCAGCGCGGTCCCTTTCGCATTGTCCGCCCGCCGCAGCGTAATGGTTCCAATCTCGGGCGCATCGCGGAAGTTGCGATGCGTGAGGGTAATGCTGGTGGAACTGAAGCCGGTCAGTGCGGCAGTTACCGTGCAATCCTCAAAGTGCGTCTCCATCTGCCGCTTGGCATCGCTATCCAAGCTCAGTGAGCCGTTGGCGTTGACCGCTTTGATGAGAAACGCGCCCTTGCCATTGGCGTACGTCGTAAACGCGACCTTGCCCGCGCAGGTCACGTTGACCGGGATCGGATCCCACGTCAGCGGATTGCCGGCAATTTCTACTTTCCCCAGGAGAGCTCCTCCAGTAAGCGAAGACGCATCCATGTCCATGGAGTATTCGTATATATTGCTGCCTTGAATCGAGTCTGGGTGAATCGCGGTCGAGGTTCCTCCGCCCACCGGGATGCTGCCCGGCTGCGCCTGCAAAATGGCGGAGGAGCTAAGTGCCATCAGCGGCAGAAAAAAAAGAATGAGGGCCACATTCGTCTTCATATCATGCCTCCTAACATGCCTTGTTGCATGTCTTACAGCCTCCAATTATACGCTCGCCGCTCTGCGCCGGCGACGGGCCCGCCGCCGCGCGCGGGCGCGTGCTTGCGGCCCCTCTGGCCGCTCAATTATCCTCAACTATTGGGAACCGTGCGCGATGCTGGTTCAAGGAGTTCAAGCCAAAATATGTCCACGTTTTCGATGCGCGCTAAGTCCGGGCTGATCCTTGTGGCATGTCTTGGCGCATCTTCAGCCGCATGGTCCGCGCCTTGTTCCGGCCCGCCCGCTTTGGAGGCGCACCTTCGCGCTCATCCCGATGCCGACGCCTATGCCGCTCTGGGCAACTGGTTCGGCGAAAACAATAAATCGGACTGCGCTGTCCAGGCCTTTCAGGCCGGGCTCAAGTTGGAGCCCAATTCGGCGCCTCTCTCCTATCTTCTCGGCCTCAGCCTGTACACCGCAGGACGAATACAAGAAGCCGTCGCGCCGCTTCAGCAATCCATCCGGCTGCATCCCGGCGAGGTCAAGGCGCATCTTGTGCTGGGCGCCGCGCTGGCCAGCCTCGGGCGCGACAAGGAAGCTCTCCCCGAGTGGCAGGCCGCGCTCAAGATCGACCCTGCTTCCATGATGGCGCTCGACGGGCTTTCCAAGGCCCTGATCGCGTCCGGAGATTACAAAACGGTCATCACTCACCTGCGCTCCGCGAAGCGCGACGAGAATCTGACTCTCGATCTGGCCGCCGCCTACGGCAAGGCGGGCATGTACGATGACGCCGCGCTGGTGCTGGGCGAGGGGCTGAAGGCCTATCCGGACTCGAACAGTCTCACCGATGCGCTGGTCACTGTCTATGTCCGGCAAACCCGTTACCAGGAAGCCGCCGCGCTGGCCGAAAAGCTCG
>JBEKTO010000044.1:0-31754 GCA_049515995.1 Occallatibacter sp.
AGCATAACTCAATTCGAGAAAACGCCCATTTTACAGGCACTTCAGGAAACGGACAACGATAACGACTTAGACGATATTGGCAACCAATTGATTCTGTTCGACTTTTAACCGGACAGCAGTGTGTAGAAGTATACAACCGTTTATCCGCAACCGAATCCTGGCAAATTGTCGAGCAATACGTTGAGATTACGCAACCACTTCGCCGATTGGAGGATTTGCCCCGTGGCCCCGGAAATGCAAGAGCGGCTGTGGCGATTCAGGCGTGCGAGTTCATTACCTTGAAATTCCCCGTTCAGCCCGAGCGGAGAATTGAACTCCCAGGAGAGGGGTGGGCAATTCCGCTTTGGTACCCCGAACAGACCGAAGCGAAGCCGAGAATTGTTATGCATATTCATGGACTAGATGAGCCAGCAATGCTCAATGATCCCGAGAGCTTGATATTCTTCACCTCGACTCGACTGCCCTTTTCTTCAGATGAATGGCCGTCGATTCCAGGTATTGATGGCTAGACGGCACGGACGGATCAATTCTCGAATACAGCCAACAGCCCAACCTGTATTTTCACCAGCGGGTGGCCCAGGTCCCAGGATGCTGGATCCAGCACAGAAGATGGGTGCCCCAGGTCCCCCGATTTCGGGGACCTGGGAAACCACCGCAGCCGGCCAGCCACAATCCGCGTTCTCCTTACCCGTTATGACGCGTGGACTCATCCGTTACCAGCAAACTGGAGACTTCCACTTTCTTACCTTCAGTTGCTACCACCGCCTCGCCTATCTCGGCAGCGCGGAGACCCGCGATCTCTTCGAGTCAGCGCTGGCGCGCATTCGTAAGAGCTTCCGCCTCGCGGTTGCGGGCTACGTCGTCATGCCAGAGCACGTCCACCTGCTGGTGAGCGAGCCGCGTGAAGGGGACCTCTCCTCGGCGGTGCGCTCGCTCAAGCTTTCCGTCTCGCTGCGCAGCGCCGAGAGGCCCTTTTGGCAGGCGCGCTACTACGACTTCAACGTGCGCGCCGAGGATAAGTTCACCGAGAAGCTGCGCTACATCCACCGCAATCCTGTGGCTCGCGGCCTGGTGACGAGGCCCGAAGAGTGGCTCTGGTCGAGTTACTGTCATTACGCGACGGGCTTGCGCAGAGGCGTTGAAATTGAGTCCTTCTGGACCGCTGCGGAGAGAGGGTACGAGCTTCCCGAAGGCTTCGAGATGAAGAAAACGGTTGGCTGAGCGTTGTGGTCTCCCAGGTCCCCAAAGTGCGGGGGACCTGGGGCACCCGGCCTACTCGGACATTGAGCGGCGCTCGGGCCTTGCCGGTGAATGAAGATTTCCGCTGGCTCTCAATGATTGGGGCGGCCGGTTCTTGCAGACGCGGCCTCAGTGGCCAATGGATACATCGGTGCACTTTGCATCGGGCGGATCTCGGGCGGATTGCTACTGGGGGCCGTTCCCGAGCAGGCGATAGGCCTCGTTGATGGCGGCCATCTCTTCGGTGGCAAGCTGGCGCTCTTCCGCGGTCTTGCCTTCGAGCCGGTCGGGATGGCAGCGGCTGGCCATGCGGCGGTAGGCGGCTTTGATCTGCTCGCGCGTGCTGGTTTCGGTCACGCCCAGGAGCCGGCAGGCGCCGCGCTGCGTCATGGGATGGAGGGTGTCGAGGCTGCTGTCGCACTCCGCGGCAAAGCGCTTCCAATCCCGCGGCGCGCGGTCTTCGCTCCACGCGGCGGGCTCTTCGGCGGGCTGCGTCTGCCAATCGGCGCCGTAGCTCTCCGCGATTCCGAAGCGGGACGAAGAGTGGTACTCCGCAGTCAGTTCGCTCTGCTGCGCGAAGGTGAGGGTGGCGAGGCTGGCGAAGTCCTGGAAGGAGTTGCCGCGGCGCTCGCGGCCCTTCTGCGACTGCTTTCTCTGGTGGAAGCTCTCCACCGCGGCAGGGACGCCGAGGGTCCAGCTTTGCACAAAGAAGAGAGGATCGGGCTCGGAACCGCCGCCCAGCACCTGCTCCATGTCGGTAACGAACTGCCAGCCCAGCTCCGGCCGATTCGGTTCGACGGCGGGGATGGCTTCGTAGCCTTCCCGCATGGAGGAGCACGAACCGCGATCTACCTGGAATTGGCCTTCCATCTTTACCCTCCGCACGCAAGCGCGCCGCACCGCTTCGCCTACGCCCTTGAGTCCAAGCCTTGCCGGTTCCGGTGTAATGGGTTCATCGGCAGTTGGACGGATTTCTTCTACGCGCGGACGAAAGCCCGAGATGTGGGACGGAACGGAACGGGAAAAGGTGCCATTCCGCGGCATTTTGGGCCAGGGATTGCCCGGTTTCGGCCGCCGCCGGCCCGCAATCTGGCTTGCTGTTAGAATAGGGAGTGCCGCAGTGTGCGGCAAATCGCTTCCTCTAAAGCCCCCCAACCCCATGGCCTCCGAAGGCCGAACCAAAAGAAGGAAAAGCTACCCTGTGACCCAGACGATACGCAATATCGCCATCATTGCCCATGTTGACCACGGCAAGACAACCCTCGTCGACGCCATGCTGCGGCAGTCGGGAACCTTCCGCGCCAACGAGCAGGTGGCGGATCGGGTGATGGACTCGAACGAACTGGAGCGGGAGCGCGGCATCACGATCCTGGCCAAGAACACGGCGATCGTCTTCGAGGGCGGCAAGATCAACATTGTGGATACGCCGGGCCACGCCGACTTTGGCGGCGAAGTGGAACGTGCGCTGAAGATGGTGGACGGCGTGATGCTGCTGGTGGACGCGGCCGAAGGGCCGCTGCCGCAGACGCGCTATGTGCTGGCCAAGGCGCTGGAAGCCAAGCTCAAGCCGATCGTGGTGATCAACAAGATCGACCGGCCCGACGCGCGGGCGCAGGAAGTGCTGAACGAGATTTACGATCTTTTCATCGATCTGGACGCGGACGAAACACAACTGGATTTCCCGGTGCTCTATGCCGTGGCCAAGGCGGGCACCGCAACCACCGACATGGCCACGCCCGGCGTGGACCTGCAGCCGCTCTTTGAGAGCATCGTTGCGACGATTCCCCCGGCCACCGGCAATCCGGACGGCACGCTGCAGATTCTGGTCACCAATCTGGACTACTCCGATTATTTCGGCCGCATCGGCATTTGCCGCGTCTTTCAGGGCACGCTGCACGCCGGCGACGATGTGACCATCTCCAAGCGCGACGGCTCGCTGCAGAAGACGCGCATCACCAAGCTCTTCACCTTCAGCGGCCTCAAGCGGATCGAGACCACCGAGACCACGATGGGCGACATTGTGGCCGTGGCCGGCGTGGAAGGCATCACCATCGGCGAAACCATCACCAGCGTCGAGAGTCCGTCGCCGCTGCCGCTGATCGTGATCGACGAGCCGACCATCGCGATTCAATTCAGCGTGAACAATTCGCCGTTTGCCGGACGCGAGGGCCAGTACGTGACCAGCCGCAATCTGCGCGAGCGCCTGGAAAAAGAGCTGCTGACCAACGTGAGCATCCGCGTGGAAGACACCGGCTCGCCGGACAGCTTCAAGGTGCTGGGTCGGGGCGAATTGCAACTGGCGATTCTCATCGAAATGATGCGCCGCGAGGGCTTCGAGCTGATGGCCGGACGGCCGGAGATCGTGACCAAGACGGTGGACGGCGTGCGCATGGAGCCGGTGGAGCATTTGACCATCGACGTGCCCGAGGCCTACACCGGCGTGGTGATCGAAAAGCTGGGACCGCGCAAGGGCGAGATGAACAAGATGCACAATCACGGCTCAGGCCGCGTGCGCATGGAGTTTCGCGTGCCCAGCCGCGGCATTATCGGGCTGCGCAGCGAGATGCTGACCGAGACGCGCGGCACCATCGTGATGAACGCGCTCTTCGACGGCTACATTCCCTACCAGGGCGAAATTCCGCAGCGGCCCACGGGCGCGCTGATCTCAGACCGGCAGGGCGTGACCACGACCTATTCGCTGAACGGACTGCAAGAGCGCGGCATGTTGTTTCTAGGCGCGGGCGTCGAGGTCTACGAGGGCATGATCGTGGGCGAGCACTCGCGCGACAACGACCTGGACGTGAACGTGGTGCGCGAAAAGAAGATGACCAACATGCGCGCTTCGAGCGCGGACGAGGCCGTCCGCCTGGTGCCTTACCGGGCGCTGAATCTGGAGCAGGCCATCGAGTTCATCGCCGAGGACGAAGTGGTCGAAGTCACGCCGAAGTCGCTGCGCCTGCGCAAGAAGATTTTGCAGCAAAACAAACGGCCCAAGCGGTGGGAAAAGAACCTCGAATAAGCCTGCGAAGTAGCTTGCTGTTCTCTGAAACGGCGCGGCACCCATTGGGTACCGCGCCGTTCGACCGAGGACCAGTGTAGTAGTTTCCGGATAGGCGAACATACACCCCGAATGGCAGTGGCCCATATAATTAGCCTGCGAGCTTCACCCTCCATATGGCAATCACACATCTACGAGTAAGATGGTGTCTCTGGCTCGGGCGGATCAGATCGAAACGGGAGGATTATGGGGGCGCGCTCATTTGCTACGAGCGTGTCCTTCGTTTCTTCCCGAAGCATCTGCGGGCTTTGGCGAATGCGGGCAACTGCCTTGAGCACCAGGGGTTCTATGCCGAAGCAATCAATTTCTATGATCGCGCATTGCAGGAAAGGCCAGACTATCCTGACGTTCATGCACGTTTGGGCGTGATCTTCTCGCGTTTGCAGCGTTATCAAGAGTCGATTGATTCTTTGAATCGTGCATTTCGCATGAAGCCTAGCCTCAAGAAAGAATCCTATTATAGCGATACATTTGCGTTTTCCCTTGCATGCCTTGGGAAGACGGAAGACGCGCTTGAAGCCTACCGGGCCGCGGTGGGGCTCAACCCACAAAATGCACGTGCATTGGCGGGGGTCGGATGGGCATTGCTTGAATTGGGAAACTATGCAGATGCTGAACTCCCGCTGCGTGCTGCAATCAAGCTGGAACCCGGAAATGGAAAACCCTACCTTCACCTGTCTTTCGTTCTGGGAGGATTGGGAAAATACGATGAGTCACTCGTAGTTGCAGAGCAATTCTCTGCACTTGAGCCAGAAAACCCGCTTGCGCATTCAAACGTGGGTTGGTTGCTCAGTGAGATTGGCAGACAGCGCGAAGCTGCCCTTGCCTATGAGCGAGCGATCGAAACTCAACCCAAATTTTGCACCGGCGTATTGCGAACTCGGACGGATACGCGAACGCCTCGGCGAGTATCAACAGGCAATTAACGCAGAGAATCGGGCCTTATCGCTGGACCAGAATCCATTAGCTTATTGCGTCATGGGACTGGCATTGCTCGAACAAGGCAATCACGAACGCTCCATCTACTTTAGTGAGAAAGCTATAGAACTGAGGCCGCTGTTCTATGAAGCTTGGAATAACCTAGGCGAAGCTCATTTGGCGATAGGGCAACTCGAAAGAGCATTGACCTGCTTCGAGAAGGTTCTCGAACTTGCTCCTGCAATTCCAGAGGTCGCTGAGCTTCGCCTGCAAATAGGCACCGTCCAACTCAAGTTGGGAACACGGAAGCGGCTCAGAATCAGTATCAGCTTCTGCAGGCGATGGGCTGTGACAAGGCAAGTGAGCTTCGCAGCGCAATCTTGGCAAATGACTCCTCCAAGATGTAAAGGTGCCGGGTGCACCAGGGCTCGATTCTGAAACCAGGGAGCCAAGTTACAACCGCTGCTTCGCCTTCAGCACCCGCTCCTGCACCTCTTCCACCGTCCCGCAGTTTCTTGACCGCAGTGCCGGTTACTCGTCGTCAATCAAATGAAAACTGGGAAGCATGCGCTGGTGCAGGACTCGGCCGATGAAGATGCTGTCGTGGTCCGCCCGGTAAAGGATGACGTGCTTCTCGTGCTCGATACGGCGGTACCCCGGACCGATTCGATCGCCGGGGCGGCCGATTCGAGGAGCTTCGGCAAGCCGATGGAAGCAGGCTTCCAGGCTGTCGAGATAGCGCTGGGCCTGCTCCGGACCCCAAGTGTCCACGGTGTAGTCGGCGATATCCATGAGATCGAGCCGAGCCAGCTTCGAGAGTCGGTAGGCGGGCAACGGTCACACCCTGCCCGTGGCCAGAGCGCGATTTCGGATACGGTCGCGAATCTCGCCGAAAACGTCCCCCTCGGCAATTCCGCTTTGCTCGCCTGCCAGAACCGCCGCGCGCAAGGCATCGAGCTTGGCCTTATCTTCCTCTTCAACCTTTTCAAGCGCGCGTAAGCCCGCACGCAGCACTTCGCTGGCATTGGCGTAGAGGCCCTGCTTGATCCGGTTGTCGACAAACTCGTCCAACTGAACCGTTAGGTTGATATTGCGGGTAGGCATGACGCACCTCTCTCTAGGGTCATGCTAGCCCGATTGGCAATAGTTGGCAAGATTGCCCTTCTTCCGGTTTTGCGCCGGATGCTTCAGGTCCAGGGTCCCCACGGACAGGTCTTCGTCCGTGGGGCGGAGGTCTCGATTCTGGGAGCTGGGATCGAACAAAGCTGAAAACTCAACCTTCCGCACTCACTCCGGCAGCACGGCCTCCAGCACTTCCTGGGCGCGGGCGGCGCGCCAACCGGCCAGCCGTGCGCGGAGTTCCGGGTCGTTGAGGGCCAGAATGGCGGCCGCAAAGAGCGCGGCGTTGCCCGCTCCGGGCTTGCCGATGGCCAGCGTGGCGACGGGAATGCCCTTGGGCATCTGCACCATGGAAAGCAAGGAATCCAAGCCGTTGAGCGGCGTGGCCACTACCGGCACGCCGAGGACGGGAAGCAGCGTTTTGGCCGCCATGACGCCGGCCAGATGAGCCGCGCCGCCGGCGGCGGCGATGAAGACCTGCACGCCGCGCTCCGGCGCCTCGGCAACGTACTCGAAGAGTTGGTCGGGGGTGCGATGCGCGCTCAGGACTCGCGCCTCATGGGGAATCTCCAGCGCGCGCAGAATCTCAATCGCAGGCAAGACGACCTCGTAGTCGCTCTTGCTGCCCATCACGATGGCAACCAGGGGATGTTCGCTCATGGAGCAATTATACGAAGGAGCGTGGAGCGGGCCAAAGGGCGGACCTACATGCAGCCCA
This sequence comes from Occallatibacter sp., assembly GCA_049515995.1. Taxonomy (GTDB): domain Bacteria; phylum Acidobacteriota; class Terriglobia; order Terriglobales; family Acidobacteriaceae; genus Telmatobacter. The sequence continues at coordinate 7,053 of JBEKTO010000044.1, forward strand.
CCCTAGCCGCAAAAACAGAAACGCGGCGAGGGTAGGGCACCCAGTTTTGTTTGAGCCGCCGAGGGCCGGATCGAAAAGACTCAATGGCGGTGCCAGGCTTCGACGGCCACTTCGACGACGGCGAAGACCACGCTGACGGCGGCGAGAAAGCCCTTGGCGCGCTGCCAGTTCTGCTCATGGCGGTCCATGCGGCGCTCCAGGTCGGCGATGCGGCCGCCGTTGCCGTCGCCGGTGAGGCTGGTCATCTGCGTCTTCAGCACGCTCAAGTCGCTCAGCACCTGCGCTTCGAATTCATTCATCATTCGCATTGGCCAAACTCCATTTGCCCATTGCTCTTCAAGAGGTGCCCGCCCAGCCCGCTTGGGAGCGTGCCGATTTTTGTCTGTTCCGATAGAAAAGCAACCGCAGGTCCTTCGACTCCCCGCCGCTACGCTCTGGGTCGCTCAGGATGACAGCGAATTGGCTTACGATCCCAGCGGCAGGTTGATGAAGAGGGCGGTTGAGAACTCGGAGTAATTCGGCGGCGTGGAGCCGTCGTACATGCGGATATAGAAGCGGTCGTTGGCGGTTTCGCGGGAGAAAGTCATGTTCGGCAAGGTGGCGCGCACCACTAAGTCCGGATCTTCGCCGGGCATGAAGGCGAAATCGCGGCGCCGAATCTCAAAGCCGCCGCCGGTGGGCGGAGTAACTCCGGCACCGATCGCCACCGTGCTGCCATTCAACGTAGTTACTGTAAGTCCGGTAAGGTTGGCCAGGAGCGTGGGCGCGACGGGCGCGGGCAGCCAGGCATCGGCTGGGACCGTCGCGCTGGTCTTGATGGCCAGATCGCAAGCCCAGTCGTTGGCAAACTGGATGGCGTACTCGACAAGGTCTGGATCACTTGCACGATAACTCACCTTGACCGTCCGCACCACAACCTGCGCGTTGAGGCTGGTCGAGGGCGCGTTGAGGAGCAGCGCGTCGCCCGGCCAGACATCGGCGGCAAAGCTCGACCGATTGCCGGAGTAAGTTCCGCTCCACAGCGCGCTGACTCCGGCCGAGGCCTGCTCCATGGCCAGAGCGGCATTGCGGCAGTCGGCGGAACTGCGCGCCGCGGGACTGGCGACCGAGCCGATCCAGGCGGTCACGGCGGGCGTTCCGGCCTGCGCCAGCGCCGCCTGGTTGGCGGTGTTCACCGCGCGGCCCACGGCACGGCCGATAGTGCGGTAACTCACAGCGACCTGCTCGCCGGCCACGGGCGCGGAGCCGGTATAGAAGACCAGCTTGCCGGTGCGCTCCAGATGGCACTCAGCGGCCTGGGCCACCGTGCCCACGCGCCGCGTGTACGGGCCGCCGCTGGGAGGCGTGCTGACGACCCAACCCGACCCCAGATTGGTCAGGTTGAGTGCGCGCATGGTGCCGATCAGGTTGATGCTGCTGGCAGCCACCAACCTGCAGCTTCCAGGCAGGTTGGCGAGCGCGCCGTCATAGAGCGTGACGGGAATGCCGCCCACTCCGTTGACAAACTCCTGAACCTCTAACTGCAACTTACCCGGACTTAGAACCCACTGGCCGCCGCAGGCGATGGCTCCACTATCACCGAAAGAACGATAGATGGCCTGGACCCGTTCGCTCTCAGGGCAATGGACCCGAACCCGCAGCGTGTATTGGTTGGCGGGATTCACCGCATACGTTGTCCCCGACGGCGTGCCCTGGACGAGGGGCTGCAATGTTACCGCGCCGCTGCCCTGCTGCGCCGTAACCAGAAAACCGGCGGTGCATTGCGATTGCGTCTCGGTGCCAATGAAGAAACCGGCCAAGACTCCCGTGCTGCCGGGCGAAAGAGTGACGCCCACGGCTTCAAGCAGGAGGGTTCCGCCCATTTCCACCGGGTCGATCCAGGTAAGCAGCGTTTCGCTGTCGATGCCGCTGCCGCCATCCATGACCAAGCCGCCAGCATCGAGCTTGAGATAGCCGGTCGCGTTCGGATTGGACCAGAGTTGCAGGTTAATTTGCGGTTCGTTGAATAACTCATCGATGAGGGTGGATTTGGATGCGGCGGGAAAGAACGGATCGGCGGCGAGATAGAACTGGGTGGTGACTCCGTCGCCGAGAAAGTATTCAGTAACATAGGCGACCGGCTCATGCTCGCCGCAGACCGTGACATCGTTGGCGAGGGCGCGCTTGACGCTGGCGGTGAAGGCGAGGTTGGCGAGATTCAGGGTGCCGTCGGTCTCGTTGAGCGGATGCACGGTGTTCGCGATGGAAGAGAGCGCCAGCGCGCCGCTGACCGCGCGATAGGCTGCGCGCGCCTGGGCTGCGACCTGGCCCGCGCTCTTGCTGAAGGGCGCGCCGGGATCGGGAACGAAGTTGCTGACCGCCGCACTGAGCGAAAGGCCCTGGGTGGAGAGCGCCGTGGAGCCAGTGCGCGTGACAAGCGCGGCCATCAGCGCGCCAGCGGTCTCGCCGGTTGCGCCGGCGCTGGGCGGCATGAGCAACTGATCGAGAAGCAGTTCGTCGCTGACGGCCTGAAGAGCGATGCGGTAGCGCGGACCCTCGATGGCCAGACCGGCATACTCGGGCAGCGGAGTTATCGCGATGTAACCCGTGAAGTAGATGGTGCCGTCGCCGCCGGTAACTTCCAAGGACTGGTTGCGGGAGGGCGCGGACAGGCTGCCATTGGACGGGAGGCTCAGAACTAACTCGCAGATCGAGGGCTCGTTGAGCTTGCGTTCGATGGTGAGGGGTAGAGTTGCATCGAGGGCGGAGGTGTAATCCTGGCCCTGGATCGTAATCTTCATGGCGGCTCTCTGCGTGGGTTGATACGGTACCTGTTGGGAGAAGATATACTTTCGACTCGCTGCGCTCGCTCAGGATGACAGCATGTTTGTTGAACGATCTTCTTCACTGAAGATGAAAGTTATCGCTGGTTACACCAGCGCCTTGGGCGCGGGAAGAAAGCTGCGATAACAGACAACATGCTCGCCGTCGAGAGGATCGGTGACCGGGAGCGCGAGAAACTGCGCTTTGAGCAGGACGCGCGCCTGGCTGCCCTGGTTCTTGCCGCTCAATGGAATGGAGGCTTCTTCCGCGCCGGAACTGGTTTGCAGACGCGGATAGTAGAAGAAGATTCGTTCGCCCTGACTGCCTTCCATGACAAAGAGCGCGGACCACTCCTGATAGAAGCTGCCGCCTTCGCGATCCACGAATCCGGTCACTGCCTGCAACTTGGCGCCGGCCTGCGGAGCGCCGCCGGGCAGCGGTTCGGCGAGGGTAAGGCCGGCGGAAGTGACCTGGGAAACCAGGGCGACGTTGAAGGTGACGCGGCGAATATAGTCCACATCGGTAAGCGGCTGGCGCAGATAGGCGCCCGCCACCGGCGCGCCGACGAAGCCGGTCTGGCCGGTGTAGTCGGTGTCGAGCGCGACGATGGAGCCAGCGACGAATTTGGCCGCATCGGCGGCGGCCAACAGAATCGATGTGGCCGAGGAGCCGCTTTGCGGAGTGACAGCGGAGGCGGCTTGCGCACCGCTGGCTGACGGAACCGCGCCGCTGGCCGGAACCAGCAGGTTCATGTGTTGCGATCCGGTGGCCAGAGCCATGGTCAGCTTGGTCCAACTGAGAAACTGAAAGCTCACCTGGGCCTGGAGGGTTTCGCGCACCTGTTCGAGCGTGGCGGCGGGGATGCCAGCTAGCACCCGCGAAGATTTGCTGCCCGGCTTGCGCGCGAACTCCTGAATCCATCCCAAGCCGATCCACGGCGACGGCGGCGCGTCGAGGGTGAAATTGCCCTGCTCCGCCGGATCGAAGAGGACCGGCGTCTGGGCCGCGCGATTGACCGGTGCAAAGTACGCACGCACCCGGCGCGCGACGGGCGCGGGAGCTGAAAACCAATTGGCCGCCATTTACTCCCCCTGCTCCTGGTAGCTGTAAACCATGACTTTTGCCGACCGGCTCAAGCGGTCGCGCTGGACGACGACCGGCCCGAGACCCGGCTCGTCCCAAAAGACCTGGGTGAGCATGGCTGCCGGCGGCGTGGCCGTGTAATTGAGTTTGGGCGTGTGGAAAGGCGCAACCATCGCGATCAGCTCCTCGTCCATCGCGCTGAGCGAGCGGCCGCGGTCGAGTCCGCCGAAACTCTGCGTGCCGCAGGTCTGGTAGAGGATTTCGCACTCCGCGGCGGCCATCGAGGAGGCGAGGTCCATCTCGACGCCCAGGCTGAGCCAGCGGAGGATGAAGACGTCGCTGGGAAGCTGGCTGAAGGGCGCTTCGGCTTCTTCCACCAGGATTCCCGGCCGCACCGCGCCGCGCACCAGGATCGTGCGCTCCGGATTGAGAACGACCAGCCGGGCGCGCAACGCCATATAGAAGGAATCTTTCGCATTTTGCATGGAGAGGGGCTCCTGGAGTGGGAGGTTGCCAGTTAGCGAGTTAGCAGGTTGAAACGCCGGCGAAGTTTGTGCTTTCCCATCCTGGCGCCGGAAAAACGAACCGCAGGTCCTTCGACTCGCTGCGCTCGCTCAGGATGACAGGCAGAATGGGCGCGGGAGCTGAAAGCCAGCGGCTCGAAGCTCACTACACCGCCTGCGGACGCGCTTCGCGCAAGAGGAGGCGGTAGAGATAGACCTGGCCGAAGGCTTCGTTGGAGGCGACCGACTCGATGAGGTAATCCTGGCCGGCCACGGTGACCGCCAGGGTCATGGAGAAGAGAGACTGGGCCGAAGCCAGATCGAGCGCGCTGACCTGCTGCTGGACGCCGGTGGCCGAGACCAGCAGCTCCCACTTGGATGCGCCACCCTCCTGCCAACTGGGCCGCAGCTTGCGCAGGACCACCGGGCTGACGACGACATCGGCAAAGGTGGTGGCCACCAGGCCCACTTCGGACATGTTGGTGTCGGTGTTGGTTCCTGTTACCCGCAGAAGAGCCGAGGTCCCCGCCACGCTTCGCAACAAGGCATCGGCCAGCATCTGCGGCGCACTCACGGGATTGCGCGGCGCCGTATCGCTCATCGCTCACCCCAGCCTGTTCGCAATGTAAGGACGCAGCCAGGCCTGCACGGTTTCGTCCACCAGCGAACTGGAGAAATACTGCATCTGCATCGTGTCGATCTTGGTTTTGCTCGCGTTCAGCGCCGGCGTGGACTGGGCGTTGCGCACAATCTGCGCGCAGGCCGACTTCACGTCGTCGCCGATCGAGGCCAGGCCCGCCGTGTAGGTGACGGAAACCTCGTTGTAGGGCAGACCGAGCAGATTCCAGGGCAGCGTGAGCTCGCCCGTGTTGGGGTCGAAGTCCACGGAACCGGGATCGATCGCGGTCCATTGGCCGGGCAAAGAGAAGGCCCAGACGATCTCAAAGAGCGGCTCGTTGACGGTCTCTCCGCGGCGCGGTTTTGCGTAGCGGCCCTCGAGGCTCACCAGCGACGAAGCGGCCGCGCCGAGCGGCGCCAGAGGCAGATAGCTGAGCCGCACGGTCTGCGATCCGGCGACCAGCCGCAGGCGCTCGGTGTACTGGATGACATTCAGGTCCGGCCGCCTGCAGTAGCTGTTGATCAATGCCGTGGCGGCGGCGATCCAGTCCGCCGTGGTTCCAGCCGGCAATCCATAGTTCGGGTAATCCGCTGGCTGCAGATATGCCATAACAAGTCCTCTTCTTTCAGTGGACAGTGAGCAGTGGACAGTGAGCAGTGGACAGTGTTCGATTCCTGCTGTTCACCGCCCACTGCCCACGGTTCACTTCCTTGTCTACCGGTCGACCAGCACCTGGTAATGGGCGTAGTTGGCGCCCTTGACAACCGGCGCGCCGAACTTGACCGCGACGTACTGGTACGTGAGCGCGCCGGGCAGGCCCAGCTGGAAGATGCGCGGCGTGGGGTCGCCGAGCCAGTGGTACTCGATCAGGTCCTCGGTGACGATGTAGGCCGGCAGCACCGCCGAGCCCGATCCCGGCGTGCCCGTGTAGCTCAGGCTCCAGTCGGGAATGAGGGGCAGATCGCCGGCCTGCGTCGAGAGCATCTTCACGCGGATGCCGCCGGTGATGCTGTCGGTGTTCAACACCACGTTGAACTCGGTCTTCATCTCGCGGTCGATCAGGTCGAGGAGGACCGGGTTGGCGTAGATGGCCGTGGGCCGCACATAGTAGCCGTTGTTGGCCACCATCTGGGCGACGGCGGATTTGATGCCGTCCACGATGGAGGCCGTGGCGCCGATGGTGGTGGTGAGGCCGCCGGCCTCGATCTGCGGGATGACGCCCATGTACTGGTTGGTGGTGGGCGTGCTCAGGCTGGTGTCGTTGCCGTTCCAGAGGGCCACGTCGTGGGCGACCATGACGCCGCTGACCGTGTCCACCAGATCCTTGGCCTGGAGATAGGAGAACTGCTTCTGCTGGTCGCCCAGCTCGATGTCGAAGAGGTTGTAGTTGATTTGCGAGACGATGGCCTTGAGCGGCACGCTGCGCTCGACGCGGGTGGGGCTGACCACCGGCGCCACGATGCTGCGCGGATTGACGAAGCCGGCTGTGCCCGGATTGGGCAGCGCCGTCTCCTCGAAGAAGCGCGAGGGATGCCCGGTGGCGGGAACCTGCTTGATGCGCTGTCCAAAGGGGCTGGAACGGCGGCAAATGTCGAAGATCTCGGTCTGATACAGCGGAACTTCGATGGCGCCGGGCCCGATAAAATCGGCTGCCGCGTGAATGTCTGCAAAGGTTGCGTTCATAGGCTTTTCCGCCCCCTCCATGGGGCCAATTCAGTGGTCAGTGAACAGTGAACAGTGAACAGTGAACAGTGGACAGTGGGCAGTGCACAGTAGAGGTCAGCATCCGCACAAACCGCCGATCACTGACCACTGTTCACTGTTCACTGCCTTTACGCGATGGCGCCTGCGCGCAGCAGTTGGCTCTTGACGGCGATGCGCTGTTCCAGGCTCAAGCCGGAGAGCGCCGCGTCCAGGGTGCGCACGTCGACCGGGCCCTCGCCGATGCCGTGCTTGGCCAGCATCTCGGAGGTGGCCGCGGGCACGGTCCGGCGCAGCGGATTCAGCACCGCGGGCGCGGCCTCCGCCTTGAGCTGGGCCAACTCCTCTTCGGCGGCGGCCAGCTTCTCCGCCAGTTCCGCCTCGCGCCGGCCCTGCTCGACGGTGGCCGAAATCCTCTCCACCTCGCCGGCCAGGGCGCCCTGCCGCTCTTCGAGCCAGTTCAGCGCTTTCTCGAGCTGCGTGGTTGCGGCTTCCAGCCGCTGGGCAATGTCCTTCTCCTGCTCTTCCATGAGCGTCCTTTCTTCAGTGGTCAGTTGTCAGTTATCAGTGGTCAGTTGTCAGTTATCAGTGGTCAGTTGTCAGTTATCAGTGGTCAGTTATCAGAGATCAGGGGTCAGGGATCGCACCGCGTTGGCTTGCTGACTTGCTAGCTTGCCATGCGGAAGCTGGTGGCCCGGTAGGCCGCCTTTTCCCGGAGCAGGATCGCCGCTCCGGTAAACGTGACGCGGGTCAGCTTCCAGATCTCGGCCCGCATGTCCTCGACCCGCGCATCGGCCAGCTCGTAGCTCATGCCCATGGCCTCGGGCGACTGCGCCTCGATGGCCCCGGCCACCTCGGGAAAGTCGCGCGCGTAGAGATAGCCGCGCACCACCAGGCGCCGGCCGACCAGGTCCGCCTCGGTGAGCAGGCCGATCTTGCGCCGCGCATCGTGGCCGTCCCAGCCCGGCCGGTAGTCCACCGCCATGCCCAGCAGCGAAGGCAACGCCTTCTCCGCCGCCTCGCGGGTCAGCAGCACGCGGTGCCCGCGCGCGCCGGCCGGCGCCTTGTCGCTGGGCGCGTTCACAACCGCCAACACCCCCTCGAAGGGCACCCGGTTGGGATGCCCGTCCACGGGAGGAATCTTTACCGCCATCGCTTCCAATCTCATGCGCTCTCCGTTCCACAACGCAAGAGGGACTGAGGGACTAGGGAGGCGAGGCGAGAATCCAGCCCGGTATCTAGAGCCGGATCGCCGCGCCGGAGCTGCTCGAACCAACTCCGATCTTCGTCCCTGGTCCCTTAGCCCCTCAGTCCCTCAGTCCCTATTCCCGGTTTTCTATCGCCTCGCCCGCCAGTTGCACGGTCCCGTCCTGGCTCAGCGGCCCCAGACCCCGCATCGCCCGGACTTCATTGATCGTGAGGACGCCGGCCTGAAGCAGTTGCACCTGCACCGCCAGCTCCGTCTCCTCGTCGCGCGCGTTCAGCTCGTTGAAGACGAACTCGAACTCCCGCCAGCCGATGCACTTGGCGAAGAGGTCGCGGGTGATGTGGCCGGCCAGCAGCAGGGCCAGAGGCGAGATGGCCCCGCGGAAGGCCTCGTCGGTCATCTCCGCGGCGGTCGATTGGTTGACATCCGCCTCCAGGCCCAGGAGTAGTGGGGGCAGCCCGAAGGCGTTGGCCACCATGCGGATGAGAAACTCCTGCCAGGCCAGGCGCAGGTCGGCGTCGGTTCCCTGGGCGAAGCGCAGCACCTCGGGCTTCTGCTCGGTCGAGATCAGCGGGACGCGGCCCGTGCCCTCGATCTCGTCCTGCCACCAACGGATGAGCCGGTCGTGCTGGGCCGGCGTGGCCTCGTTGAGCCAGAGCGCGTACTGGGCCACGGAGTTGGCCGCCAGCTTGCCCGCGAAGCGGTGGGCGCTGAGGAAGTGGTTGACGGTTTCGAAGGCCACCTCCAGCGGACCCAGGCCGAAGGGGGTAAAGCTGCGCGGATTCATGCGGATGTACATCAACTGGTCGTCGCGCAGCTCGACGGCGCCGGACTCGAGTTGGCCGGGCAGCGCCTGGGCATAGCGCGGCGTCTCCGCCTGCCCATCCCAGCGGGCATTGATACGGATGGAGGCCCCGTCGACCGGCCACAGCATCGCCGGCCGCTCGGCGTCGCCGGTGGGCTCCATCTCGATGGCCCCAAAGCCGCCGGTCAGCGCGTCCTCGATCGCCTGTTCGAGGAGGGTGCGGAAGCTGTCCACCGGGTTGGGCTCCTCCAGCGTGCGGCGGAGGGCGCGCAGCTTTTTGGCTGCGAAGGCCACATCCGAGGGCCGGACGCCGCGCCGTACCCGCACCTGCCAGTCCATGGCCGCGATGCGGTCCTTGATGACGTTGATCGCCCGGCGCACCACCGGCGTCTCGGCAAACCGGCGCAGGTTCACCGGCGTCGGCTTGGGCAAGAGACGCCCCGGAAACTGGACCGGAGTCAGGATGGCGGGCAGCGCCAAGGTCTTCCGCTCCGCCTCGGCGTCGGCCGCGCCTGCCACCAAGTTCGCCTTCCGGCCGCCGCCTGCCGCCTGCCGCCAGAACTCCCGCAATTGCTCCGCTACCTTCACGTGGACCCTCCCTATTTCCGAGCTTCTCGCTGCTCGCTCCTCGCTGGAAGCTGTCTTGCAAACGCACAGAGATCCCGCCGCCTAGAAACAAAAAAGGCACAGCCCCGGAAAGGGCCATGCCTCGCTCTTGTCGAAATACCGTTGTCGGGGACTCGGGACGAAGGACTGGCTTCTCTGTCGATGGAGCGAAGTGTCTGGCTGTTCCCTATTCCCTATTCCCTGTTCCCTATTCCCTACTCCCTACTCCCTACTCCCTCGTCCCTAAACCCTCAGTTCGCGCCGCGCGGTGTCAGCCACGCGGCCCAGGTCGGAGGTGGTCAGCACCCGGATCTGGTGCTCCTCCATCGTCTCCACGCCGAAGCGGTAGATCTCGAGCCGCTCCGGCTCTTCGTGGGTGGCGCCCAGCCGGGCCGCCGGCTCGATGACCGCGGTCAGCTCCAGTTGGGCGTGCTCGATGCGCTCCACACCGGCGCGCAGGCTGGCCGCGGAAAAGGCCAGCACCTTGGCCATCTCCACGCCCGGCTCCAGGCTGACCGCGTGAAACATGCGGATCAGCCCGTTGGGCCGGTAGCCCAGATCGATGCGCAGCGGATCGCCCGGCCGCGTGTACTCGGAGGCCGCGATCCGCTTGCGCAGCAGCTCCCACACCCCGGCGCGCTCGAACTCCGTGCGCATCCGCGCCTGGATGGCCGCCCGGCCGCTCAGCCGCGGAATGCGCTCGCGCGGCGGCGGGTCGACATACAGCCGCATGAGTTCCTCCATGCCGGCGGGAAGGCTTTCGGCCAGATAGGCCTTGGCCTCGGTCATCTGCACGCTCAGCGAAAGCGACTCGGCGAGCAACCGCATCAGGTTGCCCTCCGGCTCGGCCTGGAAGCGCCGGCGCAGCTCGCTCTCCATCCCTTCCAGCAGGGCGATGTCGGCCTCCGGATCGAGGCAGCGCACGCGGCGCCAGTCGCGGGTGAAACGGACCAGAATCGGCTCAGGGCTGGCTGGCTCCCCGCCGCCCTGCTCGCGCAGGATCACCCCGATATGGACGAACTCGTTCCGCACCGCATCCGGCACATACCGGAGCAGACGAAACTCGCAGGCCCGCCGCTGGTGTTCCTTGTCCATCGATGTACGCTCTCAGCCCTCAGCTTTCAGCCCCAGCTTGTGTCTGCCAGCCAGCAGTGGCCCAAGCGCCAAGGCAACATCTGAAAGCGGATCGCCAAACGCTGAAAGCTTCCTCTCAATTCACCCTTCCCGCCATGCTATCTCCCCAGCCGGCGTCTTGCCAGGGTGGCGCGGCGTTTTTGTCCGCCGCCAATCCCCAATTGGGGAAGGGCGCGCGCGGGGAGTCCCGGAAGGCTTGAATCATCTCCCGGATGCGGCTGCGCCGCAGGAGCAGCTTCTCCACCAGCGCTTCCATCTCGGACAAGTCGCCGCCATACCACTCCGGCGGAATCTGGCTGGCCGCCGCCCAGACCGTCTCCGCCGCCATCGTCTCCAGACGCGTCAGCCAGGGCTCGAAGGACTCCCAGCCGGCGACGGTCCGGTAGACGTCGTTGCGATAGTAGACCCCGCGCAGGGGCAGATCCTCGAACTTCCACTCCCCGGCGTGAAAACAATAGCCGTAGTCGATGAAAACCGCCCGGTAGCGATGCTCGCGCTGTTTGCGCGCAAAGACCGCCTGGCGCCCGTTGGCGTTGCCGGTCCACTTGTCCAGGGCCAGAATGCCGGCAAACTCGGCTAGGTTCCGCACCTCGGCCATCTGCTCCTCGGGCAGGAAATCGACGACCTGGCCGGGCATGAGGCCGCCGACAAAGCGCGAGCCGAATTGCAGGCCCGGCTGGCAGCGGACCCGCGTCCGGCCCAGATCCATCTCCAGCTCCGGGGTGTTCTCCACCAGCCAGCGGGAGACCTCGATCAGCTCCGTCTGCGGCGCGGCGAGGCCGGCGGCCTGCGCCAGCCGCGAGGCCAGAAATTCGTTGGCCAGAACCCGGATGTGCTGCGGGTTGTTCTGGAACTTGACCACGTAGACGCGGCCGTCGGCGCCCAGCATCAACTGGCCCTGCGCACCGCCCCGCATCCGCCGGATCTGCTGCACCGCCAGAACCGCCAAGGTCGTTCTCCCACCGCTCTCTGGAATCTCACTGGAATTCTATGCGTTCCCAGTGGACAGTGGACAGTGATCGGTAGACGGTGAGCAGTTTCTATAAGGCGCAATGAATCTCCTTCGGCCTTCGCTACCGATCGATCCCCATCACCACGACCGCATTTGACCGCTGAAATCTGTTCACTGTTCCCTGTTCCCCCGCTTCTCCAGCAACTCCGCCCGCGCCGCCAGCGCGATGGCCATGGCCATCACCCGGTCGTCGTGCGTGCCGGCGCGCGCCCCGGTTCTGCCGTCGGGCTGGCGGACAAAACTCCTGCACTCGCCCAGCAGGCGGCGGCTCTGGAAACTCTCCGGCCGCTCGACCAGCGCCGCGCCCAGCCGCCCCAGCGCCGCGGGCCGGCTCAGCGAGGTGGTCAGCCATCCCGGCTGGCCCGCCTGTGCATAGATCCGCGGGTATTTGCAGACCGACTCGAGCAGCGCCAGCGCGCCGCTGCCGTGGTTGTTCCGCTCGACGGCCAGCCAGGCCCGGTTGTACTCCGTGGCCAGCTCCGCAACCAGGCGCGCCAGCTCCAGGCCGCCGACGTGGCCGGCAAACTCCGCGCACTGCAGGCCGGTCTCCAGCTCCAGCACCTGGGCCGCCGAGCAATCTCCCTCGCTGCCGCCTCCGGCGGGGTCCACGGCCACCAGATACTCCTTGCCCCGGAGCGGAGGCAGCCAAATCTCCAGTTCCCCGTTGCGCCGCCGCTGGACCGGCTCCGGCGCCGCGGCCAGCCGCGCCTCGACGGCGGCCAACTCGAAGACCGAATCGCCGCTGGCGAGAAAGCAGCTCTCCTCGTCCTCGGCAAACTCCTGCCGCGCCAGACCGTGAAAATCGGCCCGGATCTTCCGCCGGTAGCCGATCTGCTCGAGATCCAGGCGCTGGCGCGCAATGAGCTCCCGCTCTTCCTCCGTCAGGCTGGACTCGTCCACTGCGTTGGTCCGGTAGCGGCGCTCCATCCACCAGGGAAAGAAGTGCCGCACCATCCCCGATTCGGCGGCCCTTTGCCACTCCTCGTAAAAGCATCCGCCCACCCCGTTCGGCGTGGACTCCAGAATCAGCTCCGCGCCGGGCGCCAGCGCCGCCCGTAGCCCGGCCAGCGTCTCCGCGGCATCGCCGGGCCAGCGAGCCAGCTCGGAGCAGTGCAGGTTCTGCACCGTCAGTCCGCGGCCCGCGTTGCGGTCGCCCGCGCTCACCACCCGGTACTGCGCATCGATCTCGGGAAAGACGATCTGGCGCACATTCTCCCGCGAGGTCCGCAACGGACCCTGGCGCAGCTCTTCGGGCAGCCAGTCCAGAAAGCGGTGGACGATGGCGAAGATCTCCTCGGCCGCCTCCTGCGTGTGCGCCACCTCCAGGGTCAGCGTGCCTGGATGGGTCATGGTCCGCAGAAAGAAGCGCGCCGCGGCCCAGGTGGTGAGCCCCATCTGGCGCGCCTTGAGCACGATATTCCGCCGGCCCCGCCGCCGTTCAAACTCCCACTGGACCGCATTGGCCTGAAGCGGCGCGGGCTTGCCTTCGCGCGTCCTGACCAGCAGCAGCAACTCCGCTAGCGCGATGCACACCGTCCGGCCGCGAAAAAACGCCGGACTCTCATCCAGAATCGCGCCGTAGCGCTCCAACTCCTCCCGGTGCAGCTCTCCAGGGTAAATCTCCCACCGCAGCGGCAGCTCCGCGCCGTCTTCTCCGGTTTCCGCCACAGATCGCTCCTTCTTCCGCGCCGCCAGCGCAGTGAGACCTGCCGGCACATACCAGAGCCAGCCGGCGCCGACAACCGAACGCAGCCGCGCGATGTCGACGGAGAGCGAGAGACAACTGTGATCGAAGCGCTCCGGCCGTCGCCGCCCGGAACTGGAACACCATCCACGACAGCGTTATTGCAGCATGGTCAAGACCCATGAATACTGAATTGCAAAAGTGCCGGTAGGACTTCCCGCCGACAAGTTGATGTATACAGCGGTTGAGGCATCGAGAACCATCGTGTTACACGCCCCCTGAAACGAACCGGCGCTAGACACGTTGATCGTGCTCGTGGCTCCGTAATTGTTAAAATGGCCGCTGCTGTAGCCTTGAGTTTGCAGATAGAAAGTGCCACCAGTCCCGGCGGTCGTGGTCATCACGTTGGCGCACGCTAGGTATTCGTGCTGCGAGCCGGATGGCGTCGTGTAGACTTGCGGATTGTAAGTGGATGTTCCGGAATAGGACGTAGGCGCAATTTTCACCACCTGGCACGGTAGTTGCGCACACCCGCTCGGCAAGCCGCTCAGCGTATCGGCGGATGTAATCGTCTGTCCTCCGGCTGTCGTTCTCACCGTGCTTGCGGCAATGCCGGTATCCTTGATCGTCTGCCCGTTTGTGGCGTTATAGGAAGCGAGATTTCCGACCGTCGAGGCGCCGGGGCCGGTAACATTTCCAGCCGCAGTGACGGTTGTGCAGGTCTCGGAACCATCCGTGTTGACTGCGGAGATAAATGCGTTAGCTGAACAGGTCTTGCTCTCCACACCACCTAGCGTAGTGAGCATGGGAAATGGTAGCTGTGATGCTGCTACCGAGCCTGTAAGGTTGGAAAACGCGAGAGGAGTCCCGGCAACCTTGTATCCTGCTGCGTTGTAGGTTCCACTGGCATCGCCGGGAGTCCCATTGCCCGCATTGATCTGGCCTGCTGCGCCACGACTCAATCCAGTGTCATTCCCAAACGCGATAGCGTGATTTGGATGCACGGCAAGAATTGCGCCGCCTGCGGGCATTCCTGGAGGCACCACACCGTGCAGCAAGTCGCGCCTCCAACGTGCCAACTCTCCCGCGCTCACTTCCGCCGATGCCGGGATGTAGATCATAAACGGCATCCAATACTGAGTCCCGACGCCGGGGATATTCCCGTTGTATGCGTATTCCTCCAGCGAAAAGGTGTGCGTCCCCGTGCTGCCGACTGTCGTCAAACAGGCAAGTGCCACAACGGGATGCCATCCCATGTTATTGACGTTCATCTGATAGGACAGGCTTGTGCTTTGCTGTGAGCCGTTGAAACTATCCCCCGCGTTGTAAGCCTGAATCGCGAACAGACCACCCGCAGGGTTGTTCAGGCCGGGAGCCATCCAGCCTCCATACAGGAAACAATCCCCAACGGACGGCGAAAAGGTGTTGCTATACGGGGTCACGAGCGCAAGGGAAGTTCCTTCTACTACTTCGCCCGCTGTCGCTGTTCCATCTGGAGCGGCAATGCCGGTAACAACAGAACACCCCGTTCCGCTGCAACTCCACGACGCCGGACTCGTAGTTACCGGGAGGGTCGCGTAAGGAATAAGTGCCGGCCCCAGAGCCGCTCCGATATTGGGAAGCTCGGCCAGCAGTCCGGTGCCATCGTTGATTACGCTGGGTGACTGAGATAAATCTACCTGCTGATCCGGTTGGTCGATGATTAAGCGTCCAGAGTAGTAGCTATTTACAATTTGACTTGACAGACCTTCTGCTGTGTCTATCTCTACGGGTCCACCTCCGCCATCGGTCGATGCAAGGACAGATATGTTGTAACCCATGGGGTTGTCTTGAAGGAGAGTCTTACTCAAGTTTATCGTACCGAGTGCTCCAGATGAGATATACCTGGAATCCACCGTGATCGCACTCTTTGGTTGCTCAAACACAATGTCCTCAAAATTCTGCTGTCCCATCAGATAGCCAGACTGACCGTTACTGTCAATCTTGATGCCTGCGCAGATTGTGCCGTCGCCAGTAATTTTCGCCGTAGCTATTCCCCCGCTGTCTACGTCGCGAGAGATCGGTAGGGCGGTGAGTCTGAGCCCATACGGATAACCAACATTCACACAACCGCTCGCGCAGGGATAAGCCATCCACGGCTGGAACACATCTCGGGTAAGGTCAACACCCCAGCTGTTTGCCAACTCCATCGGTGCAGATGTTATGAAGGGGATTGAATTGAACGAAGAGTTGCTGATGGTAATGTTGTACGTCGATTCCGCCCAGAAACAGGCACCGTAGCAGTTGCCGACGTTTACATCTTCGAGGGAAATGTACGCCTCTGGACCGTAGGTCGTCGCGACTGCCACTTCGCCCCAAACGTCGCTCGCGCTGTGCGCGTGGGCAAAGGTCGCTGTTACCGTATTGCCGGAAACCGCCTGGATGCGGACAGTCTCGAAACTGTCGTCGTTGAACCCTGTGATTGTGCCGCCGCTCGACGTGCTGGCTGCCCCGACTTGCGTCCATGTCACCGTTTGGGCCGGATAATCCGATGCACTCGAAAAAGTAGCAGCATCAAAGCTGCTATCGGTGACGCCCGCGATGGTGACATTTACTCCGGGCGGAATGCGGCACGACGAGGAAAGCGTGGCTGTGACATTGGCGACGGAGGCAGTCGTGCGAGTGATGGAGGCAATCGGGCAGGTCACCGTCCCAGCAATGGTGATTGCGGAATTGACGGGCAAATTGGCGGCAAGCGTACCCGCGCCGAAGGTTGGCGTAAAGGTAACTGGAGTGTTGATCGCCGTCGTCGCGGTGCCCAGCGTGCCGTACACCGTGGGGCCATTGATGTTACAGATAGGACCCGGCGCCTGGAACTGGGCGGGCGATCCGCCGCCATCGCAAACCAGATTGATATTGGGTGGCACCACCAATGTACTGGCAGGATTAAGTGTGCCCTGAATTCGTAACGTAATCAGGGCGCCGGTCGTGTTGGTGATGTTCCCGCTGCTCAAAGTACATCCGCCGATGCACGGCAAAAAGACAGTCCTCGATGCCCCGGTCCCTCCTGCGACAGTAGTAGCCGCTGCCAAGGCAGTGTCAATCGGCGAAGTCCCTCCTGCCCATCCATACGCCCGGATGTCCGCGTAGGGAGTGGCCGTGGGCAGGACGCCGGGCAAAGTCAGTTGGCCGGCCATCGTCTGCGGAGTCGTGACAAGGGAGGAAATGCCGTTGAGGTTGGCGAGCGCCGCGGCGGCCGTGGCCGCACCCGTGCCTCCCGCCGAGAGAGGAACCGTAGCGATGCCACCGATGGAAGTTCCGTTGCCGATGTAGGAGGCGATCTGGCCCGTGGTTCCCGAACTGATCGTGCCGCTGCCGCCGGAGCCGGAGCCGGAACCGCAGGCCGAGCCGGTATTGGAGAGGTAGCCGGAGGTGTCGATCTGGACACAGTTATGGCCACTGCTGGCGGCCAGACCGGGAAACTTGATGGCGTTGGCCGCGGTGAAGCTGGCGTAGAGCGTAGAGCTATTGCCGCCGTAGATGTTGAAGCCCGCACCGGAGCCGGTTTCGTAGTTGATGCGCACCACGCCCGAAGCATTCGAGGCATCGATGTACGTGTCGCCGCTGTTGGTGCTCTGGTAGGCCTTGAAGCTGTCGAGCCCGCCGGTGGCCGAGTTCAGCGCCCAGTTGTTGCTGGCGTCCTTGACCATGTACCACTGGCTGTTGCCGTTCCAGTCCTTGTAGATGAAAGATTCCTTCTGGCTGGTGGTCAAGCCGGCCCAGAGGAACTGGTCGATTTCGGCATCGGCCTGATTCTTCACCGTAGTGGAGCTGCTGAAGGTGGAGGCGCCGGAGACCTCCAACGTGCCGAGGAACTGCGCGCTGCCGGCGTTGTTGATGGTGGCCACGGTGGTCTCGGAGGGTCCGCCCGAGCCAAAGACCACGCCTCCGGTTCCCGAGTTGTTGGAGCCGTTCAAGACGATTGCTCCGGTGCCGGCCGCATTGATGACCGTCTGGTTGTTGGTGCTGGACTGGCCGTTGTTGTACTGGCCGATGGATATCCGGTAGACGTTGTTCAGCTCATCGAGAATCTGATAGAACTGCTCGCCCGCCGTGGCGTCGCTGAGGCCCATCGTCCAGCGGTAGCCGTAGTCGGTCTGGTAGCGGTTGAGCAGCCCGCGCTCGTTGCCCAAGCCGATGCCGATGCGGTAGTGGTTGGTGATGGTGGCGTCCTGCTGGCTGCCGTACCAGTCGCCCCTGAGACCGTTGAAGCTGCGGTGGAAGGTGTCGAGAAAGCTGTTGCGCGTGCCGTTGTCGGTCAACTGGTTGGTGAACATGGTGCCGCCGGTGATCCAGTTGTTGTAGGCGCTGCCCGCGTCGGCGACCACCTGATTGCCGGAGTTCTCGTTGCGCAGGCCGACGATGGTGTTGTTCTGCGCGTTCGGGCCCAGATGGAGCGCAGTCGAGCATCCCTCCACATCGCCGCCGGTGAAGGTATTGCCATCGCCCTGTTGCAGGTTGATGCCGTAGGTGCCGGCGATCTGGCCGCCGCTGCTGGTGGTCGGGCAATCGATGTGCAGCCGCACAAAGGTGCTGGCGTTCATCCAGTCGGTCGTGGCCGCGTTGGAAATCTGATGGCCGATGGCGTTGACCGCCGTCAGGAAGCCGTCGAACTGGTTGTCGAGAAAACTTCCGCCGGTATAGTTGCCGGTGCCGTCCAGAGTCATGCCCGTCTGGTTCGCGTTGCCGAGAAAATAGAGGCTTTCGAGATCGAGCTCCTGGGTGCGGTAGGCGGCGAATCCCTGCGCGGTTGCGCTGGTGGAGGGCGTGGTGTTGATGACCGCGTTGTCGAGATGAAAACCGTTGGTGTCGGCGGCATAGCTCGGGTCGCCGACCTGCACCATTGCGCCCGCTCCGGAGTAGAGGAAGACCGTGCCGCCCTGGCTGCCGCTGGCCGTGCTGGCTCCGCGCAAGGCGCATCCGCGCAGGGCCACATTTCTGGTTCCCGCGGTCACGATCACCTGATTGGCGGTCGCAATCGTCGCGCAAGGCAACAGAACCGTCGCATTGGCCGTGGAGACGGTCAGGTTCGATGCCATCGAGAGGGTTCCCGTGAAGTTGCGCGCGTCGCAGCTTCCGCCGTTCTCCGCGCTGAGGGCATTCAGACAGGCCTGGAGTTTGGCACCGAAGTCCGCGCCGGGAAACTGATCCACCGGATAGACACTGCCCGGCGGATTGTTTGCCACCAGGCCCTTGTAAGCGCCGCCGCCCGGCAGCGTTCCGCCGCCGCCGTCCAACTGGGTTCCGTAACTCTGCGATCCGGCCGCGTTCCACACCGTATAGCCGCCGTTGCCCTTGAGCAGGTTGCCGGCAAAGAAGGTCATGTTCTGGCCGGAGATCAGGTTCACCGGCGCGGCGGTATCCCAGCTTCCCGCCACGTTGATGCTGGCGGTCGTGGTTCCCGAGCAGCCCACTCCGCCGCTCGTCACCGTGACTGTTCCAATCGAACCGTTGCTGTTCACGCCGGCCGAGGCCTGCGCGGTACAGCTTCCGCTGAAGGCCAGCGGAACCTGCGTGCCATAGGGATCGAATCCCAGGCCGTGCTCCGAGCCGACCGTGACGCCGGTAACCGCGCCGCCCGAGGCCGCGACCGCGAGTTGCGGCTGCACCGCGTTCCAGGCCGGCAAGACCACGGCATTGAGGACCGTCCAGCCCTGCTGCGCGCCGGGAAAGTCGAGCACCAGACCGGTGGGCGGCTCGGCCGTGGCGGCGGAGTTGCCGGCCATGGCCACCAGATTGTCGAGGACATTGTTCGAGCCCGCAGCCGCCGTAAAGCCGTGCGTGGCCTGGATGGTCACGTTCTGCCAGCGGTTCGAGTCGGCATTCAGTCCCGCGGGAACCGCGACCGGCAGCGCGGGAATGGCGACGCCGGTATTGAGCCCGCGAATATCGATATTGCGGAATTCGCTCCACTGCGGCCACTGCGCCAGATAGAGGCCGCAGGTGTGGGTCGAGTGGATGCCGGGATACTGCGCGGCCAGAGGATCGACGCCCGTGGCCACAATCTCAAGGTTTTCGATTTCCGCCACGCGCAGGCCGTTGCCGCCCGCTCCCGTGGCCGCGGGCATGGCGAGGCCGCAGTTGCCTACCGCCCAGGCCGCGCCGGTTCCCGCCGTGCCCGTGAGACCGCTGCCGCCGGGCGAAAAGATCGAGTTGCTCTCTAGCGGCCGGTTGAGCGCGCAGCTTCCTGCCGGCGCGCGCCCTTCGGCGGCCGAGCAGGAGACATCCACGCTCTGGTCCACATAAAGGGTCAGATCGTGAATCCGCGTATAACTCAGCAGATTGGTGCTGTCGGCGGCCGTGGCAAGCACATCCTGACCGGGAAATCCCATCAGCGCCGAGACCTGCTTGCCCAGGCCGCCGATGGACTCGCCATGCCAGGTGAGCGCGTGCGTCTTGCAGGTTCCCTGCGGAATGGTGAGCGCCACCAGGTGCGTCTGGGCATAGTCGATAGCCGCCTGCAACGCGTTGGTGTCGTCGGTGACGCCGTCGCAGACCGCGCCGAATTCCTTGACGCTGCGCTCGGACTGCTGCGCGGCGTTGGGCCGCAGATCGTTGACATAGACGCCATTCGGATTGGTAAACGTGTCGGTTCCCGCGTAGGTGGGCGGAATCTCCATGGCGCCGGTGGTTCCGGCCGCGCCGATGGCTGACTGAAGAGTGGTCTGCGAGGTTCCGGCCACGGGCGACTCGACGCCGTTGACTGCCGGAGCCGCCAAGGGACCGGTCATGGTGCCGCCGGCGATGGGGACCTCCATGCTGAAGGTCGTATCTACGTAATGCTTGTCGGCCGCCTGCAAGGGCTGCGTGGGATCGCCATTTAAATAGAGCGGGCCGCTGAGCGTGCCGCCCGAGGCGGTGAGCAGACTCTCGGTCAGCTCCGCGATCGCCTGGTCGACATAGGCCTTGCTCACGGTTTGAACGGCCTGCGCCGCGGGCATCAACTGCGCCCGCACCTGGCCCAGAGTGGCCTGCGCCGCGGCGGGAATCACCCAGTACTCGGTGCTGGTGGTGCCGTCGCTCATCTGGTAAACCGCGGTGTAGTAGAGCCCGGCCGGTGTCGCTCCCAGGTTGGGAGCCAGATTGACGCTCAGGAATCCGTCGGGCGCAATCGTCACCGTCATCTGCCCCGCCGTCACCGCCTGGCCGTTGGCCGTGGTGAAGGCCGGCCAGCTCACATTCAGAGTTCCCGCGCCCGCCTGCCCGTTGGCCAGATACACCGTTCCCTGAACCGTCGTGGTGGCGACCGCCTGCGCATGGACCAGCGAAGCCAGCGTCAGCAGGCTCATCGCGATCCAACCCACCCGGTTCAGAGCCCGTCCTATCCATCCGCCGGCGCGCAAACTCTCGTTCTTCGTGAGCTTCATCCGTCTCTCGTCCTTCTCTTTTGGGAGTGCGGCCGCCGCGGCAGGCTCATTCCCCCGCGTTGCGGCCGCACTCCCCGCCGATCGAGGAGCTCAGTCCCTTTCCGGTCCCCAGCTCCCAACACTTGTTTTCCGGTTTTCTGTTTCGGGCCGCCATGGCGGCTGCGCCGCCAGTTCCAACGCCATGCTGCGCAGCGGCCGCATGGCCATGGCCTCCTCAGGCTCGATGTTTCCCTCTGCCAGTTCGATCAGCAGCCGAGCGCTCAGCACGTGGCCATCGAGAGTGCTTTTCACCAGCGAATCGGCAATCTTGGTGGCATTTTCGTCCACCATTTTGAGCGCCGCTTCGTTGAGTTTCTTCGCCTTCTTGAAGGTTCCGGCGCCTTTCGCCTTCCCCTGGCCCGTCTGCTTCCAACTTGTCGCCATCTCTCCGCCATTCCCGGCCCACCCGTCCACGGCGATTCGCGCTGCCCGTAGAAAGGAAAGAGGGGCGATCCCGCGCGGAATCGCCCCTCGATCGCATCTTCAGAAATGCCGTTGCCTCTTCTTCTTTCTCGTTCGCGAAGCCGCGGAGATGGCCCGAAGAGGATTGGGAAAGCCCTACAAGCTCTCCCCTTGCACCTTCATTTTGTCTTGAATGTTCTTAGGTTAGCGGAACCAGCGAAATTACATGCAAACCGGACGGCATCGATTTTATCGATTGTTTTCAATCACTTAACTATGCATCTCGGTCTTCGTCCCATTGACACGCAACGGAAAGCGCGGATTGTTGCGGCAAAAAGCCTCCGCCCCAGGGCTCTGCTCACTGTCCCCTGCCCACTGTCCACTGTTCACTGCCCACTGTCCACTGTTCACTGCCCACTGCCCACTGCCCACTGTCCACTGTCCACTGCATCTGAGCTACCATAGTGCGGTGACATCCCCAGTTACACACGCTCCCATCCTCCTGGTCCACGGCGGCGCATGGGCCATCCCCGCCGACGCGGCAGCCGCCCACGAAAAGGGCGTGCGCAACGCTCTGGAAACCGGCTACAAGATCCTCGCGCTGGGCGGATCGGCGCTGGATGCGGTCGAAGCCGCGGTCACCGTTCTGGAAAACGACTCCACCTTCGACGCCGGACGCGGCAGCTTCCTCACCTCCGATGGGCGCGTGCAACTGGACGCGCTGCTGATGGACGGGGGACGCATGAAGGCCGGCGGCGTGGCCTGCGTGGAGCGGCTGCGCAACCCCATCCAGGCGGCGCGGCTGGTGCTGGAAAAGAGTCCGCATGTGTATTTCGTGGGCCAGGGCGCGGAGGAGTTTGCCCAGGCGCAGGGCATGAAGCTGATCGACAACGCCGAGCTGGTGCTGGAGCGGGAGCGGGAACGGCTGGCCCATGCACAGGCGCGCGAGGCCGCGGGACTGGCCGACCAGACCTTCTCCGGCCGCACGCTGCACGACGACAAGAGCCCGGAGACGGCATTTCCGCGCGATCCGGATTTGCTGGAGTCCGGGGACCCCAGCGACAGATCTTCGTCGCCGGGGTTTGAGTCGCACGACACGGTGGGCGCGGTCGCTCTGGACTTTCACGGCAACCTGGCCGCGGGCACCTCGACGGGCGGTACGCTGAACAAGACGCCGGGCCGCGTGGGCGACTCGTCTCTGATCGGTTGCGGCTGCTACGCCGACAATCTTTCCGCCGCCGTCTCGCTCACCGGCTGGGGCGAACCGATCATGAAACTGGTGCTGGGCAAGTGGGCCGCCGACCGCGTCTCCGACGGCACCGCGCCGGAGATCGCGGCGCGCGAGGCCATCAGCTATCTCTATAACCGCCTCGGCGGCCACGGCGGCATCATTCTGCTCGGCCCCGACGGCCGCTTCGGGCTGGCGCACAACACGCCGGCGATGGCCTGGGGACTCGCTACGCCGGGCGGGATGCAGACGGGGCTGAGGGCATAATCAAGATATGCTCGTTCTCGCTTCCGCCTCGCCACGCCGTCGCGAACTGCTCACCCAGGCCGGATTTTCGTTCGAGGTGCGGCCGGCGCACATTCCGGAGGAGCCGCAGCCCGGCGAAGATCCGATCGCTTACGTCACCCGGCTGGCGCGGGAAAAGGCGCAGGCCGTCTTCGACCAGATTGCGGACGGGGCCGGAAGCGCGGAGCATCTGGCCGTTCTGGGCGCGGATACGACCGTCACCTTCGACAATCACATTCTGGGCAAGCCGGAAGACGCGGCCGACGCGGCGCGGATGCTGCGCCTGCTCTCAGGCCGGACGCATCGCGTGATGACCGGCGTGGCCGTGGTGACGGCGCAGAGGACCGAAGTCGCCGCCGAGGCCACCGGCGTGCGCTTTCTCACGCTGTCGGACGAGGAGATCGCCGCGTACGTCGCCAGCGGCGAGCCGATGGACAAGGCCGGGGCCTACGCCATCCAGGGGCGCGCCGCACGATGGATTCCGCGCATCGAGGGCGACTACTTCAATGTGGTCGGCCTGCCCATTGCGCTGGTGACGGCGATGCTGGAAGGCGCGAGCTTCTAGCTGCGAGCCGTTCGCTCCTCGTGAGCAAAGGTTGGGCCTTCTGGTTTCCCACCCTTTCGCCAGAAAAAAAGCGAAAGGATGGGGCACGGAGCTGGTTGTGGGTCAGAAGAAAAAACAACCGCAGGTCCTTCGACTCGCTGCGCTCGCTCAGGATGACAACATGGTTGCCGTGCAAGCCATTTGGACCGGATCGACGACAGCCGGATCAAGAACAGAAGAGGCTCCGCAATGCGGAGCCTCTTCACCAATCTGCTGACATGCTGACTTGCTAACTCGCTCTTACGGCTTCACCGCCAGCTTCTCGCCCTTGTAGACCACGGTCGCTTGCGGCGTGGAGCTTTCGCCGATTCCCACGCCTTGCCCCTTGCCGACCAGCACCACGCGGAAGGTGTGCTGGGCGAGCATCCCTGGGAAGCTGCCCTCGCGCGCGCCAAGAGTCAGCGTCTTGGCCGCGTCGTCCCAGTGGAGCGCGATGGTCGCGTGCGCGCCTTTCTCGTAGCGGTAGCTGTCGTTCTCGTCCTCGTAGAAGGTGAAGTCGCCATCCGCGCCGGGATAGATGCGCAATTCGATGGGGTCGGAGGGCTTTTCGGTGGTCCACTCCATCGCCGGCCCCATGGGAACGATGGAGCCCGCGCGGACAAAGAGCGGCAGCTTGGCCAAAGGCGCGTCGGCCTGGATGCGCTTTCCGCCTTCTTGCTTTTCGCCGGTCCAGAAGTCGTACCACGTGGCTGGGGGCAGATAGACCGCGCGGCTGGTTGCGCCCTGGGTGGAAACGGGGCTGACCAGGATCGCCGGGCCGAAGAGGTATTCGTCGCCGGTGTTCTGCGACTCGACGTCGTTGCGCCAATCCATGACCAGTGGGCGCATCAGCGTGCCGTGATTGCTGGTCACCTGCCAGGCTTCGGAGTAGATGTAAGGCATCAGGCGATAGCGCAGCGTGTCGTAGTCGACCAGGATCTTCTGCGCCTCGGGCCCGTAGGACCAGAGTTCGTTCTCGTCGGGCGAGCGGGTGCCATGCACGCGGAAGATGGGCGAGAAGGCGCCGAACTGGAACCAGCGGACGAACAACTCGCGGAATTTGGGATCGTTCAGGTTGCCGCCGCTGATGAATCCGCCGATGTCGGTGGTCCAGTAGGGCATCCCCGAGATGGAGTAGTTGAGGCCCGCGGGAATCTGGCGCTGGAAGGTCAGCCAGTCCGACATCACGTCGCCCGACCAGGCCGTGACGCCATAGCGCTGCGTGCCGGCATAGGCCGAACGCGAGAGGATGAAGACCCGCTTCTCGCCGGAGGCGGCGCGCTGCCCGTCGGAGACGCCGGCCGAGTGAAAGAGCGGATAAACATTGGCATAGCGCGCGCCCGAGCCCAGGTGCAGTTGATTAGTGGTCAGGATGTTGTCTTCCCGTCCTTCGGTCTCCGGCTCGTCGGTGTCGAGCCACCACGCATCCACGCCCTTTTGAAAGAGCGCCGTGTTCACGTTGCCCCAGTAGCGTTTCTGCGCCTCGGGATTGGTAGCGTCATAGAGCGCCTGGCCCACCGGATGATAGTTGGGCGATTTCATCTTGTCGATGAACCAGCCGTTCTTGTCGAACTCGTCGTAGACCGCAGTGCCGGGGCGGAAG
>JBEKTO010000045.1:0-31649 GCA_049515995.1 Occallatibacter sp.
ACGAAGAGAGGGGGAAGATTGGCCCCGTCCCTTCGGGTTGCGGCGAAAAACGGGCCATCCTGCGTTGTCGGCCTCGACCTTGGAACCACCAAAGCCTTCGGCCTCCGCCTTGTCTGGCCCGTATTTCGCGCGCAACGCCATCCGCCTGAGGAGTGTGAGCAGGCCCTAGTTGAGGGTTGCCAGTTCGCTGGGCTTGCGCCGGTTGGAGCGAACGGTTCTCAAACTACGTTCTTCCTGGAAACGCTGTCCCTACTGGCCCAACGAGAAGTTGACGTCCACATCGACCTTCGCCGTGCCGGAACCGGGTGCAAAGGTCCACTTGCGCACCGCATCCTCGGCAGCGGGCGCCAGAATCTTGTTGCCGCCGATCATCTTTGCATCGCTGACTTTGCCGGCGGCGTCCACCGTGGCCTCAATGTTGACGGTACCGGAGATTTTCATGCGCTTGGCGAGCTCCGGGTAGATGGGCGGGACCTTGTTTCTAATGGCGCGGTCATCCGCCGCCCTGGCGGGCATCGCCATCATCACAACCAACGCCAGCGCCGCTACCTGAAACAGGGTTGCTGCCGCGTGACGCATGACAAACTGACTTTTTCTAAAGAAATCTGTGCTCATCGTTAGCCCCTCCTGGACCTCCTGAGAACTGCGTACTCTGGCTTATCGGCGTCTGGGAGGCTGGCGTTCATAGTTTCTTCACAGCATCTTCAAGAGAAAATGAAGCTCACCGAAGAGAAATCTGGAATTCGGACAAAGGCTCCGGCCGGCTCCGGAGTCCGCAGAAACGCAGATCATCCACTGAAGTTCGAGCGCCGGGTGAAGCGATATTCGCTTTCACGCCGCAGGCGGAGATGAGACGCGCTTCCGCGGCTCTTCCGGCGCGGCTTCTCTTCAGTCCGCCATCCCGAATTTGATCTCAACCTGCTCTTTCGACGTGCCGGTTCCGGGCTCGAATGTCCATTGGCGCACGGCATCCTCGGCGGCGGGCGCCAGGATGGGATTGCCTCGGATCGCCTTCACATCCTTTACCTTGCCGCTGGCATCCACCGTGGCCTCGATATTGACCACACCCTCGACCTTCATGCGCCTCGCGAATTGCGGGTAGATCACCGCAACTTTGGACTTTATGGCTCGATTTTCCGCCGCGTCCGCGGAGAGGGAAAACGTGACAACCAGTGCCAACGCGGCTGCCAGAGACAGATTTTTAGCGGTCGACGTGAATTCAAATGTGCTTTTCTTGGGGGAGTGAATGGGCATATTGCTCTCCAAACGTCTGATAATGCTTGCTGGAGAACTTATCGGTTTCAAGGTGACTGGCGTTCATAGCGCTTCATGAATCCTCGAATAAAAGCGATGAAACGCTGCAGGAAGTGAACGTGGAAGAGGAAACAGGGGTTCCGGCCGGTCCTGGAGGACGAAAAAGCGCAGACAAAGCCGGGAGAAGCGGTGAGCATTACCGCCGGGGATAAGAAGCTCTCACCCGAAGAGGCGGAGCTTGTTTTTCTTTGGCTCGTCCGCAGGCAGGCCGCAGGCGGTTCTGGCCATCTGCCGGATCGCCCTCGAGATGGGCGAATCCTTCAGCGCCAGCGGAGTGGCGGTGTTGCGGGTGCGCCGGGCATCGGCGAAATCGTCTGGAATTCTCCACTCGGCCGGCCGGGTGAGCGCCTTTGCGATGTGCTTTTCATCGACGCCCATGGAATGGGGAATATAGCGGTTGAGCACGATCTGGAGGGTGCGGCCACGGGCGGCGAAGAACTTTGAAATCATGCGGTTCGCATTGCGCAGTTCGGAGACGCCGATCTGCGTGACCAGGTAGACCGTGGAGGAGTCCTCGAAGAGAGCCGAATCCATCAGGTCAACTCTCGATCCGGCATCGACGACGATGTAATCGAAGCTCTGGCGGGCGACGTCGATGAGTTTGTCGATGGCGCTTTGCGGTGCTTCGCGCGAGGTGAATTCACCCGGCGCGGCGAGCAGGTACAAACCCGAGCTGTGCTTGGCCAGCAGCGTGGCGAGAAAACTGGCATCCAGACGGTCCGGTTCCTGGAACGCGTTGACCGTCGAATACTTATGCACCATGCCGAGGTTGATGGCCGCGTCTCCCAGCGGGAGGCCGAGATCGACCAACAGGGTGGTCTGGCCGGACTCCTGGGCGAGCAAGACGGCAAAATTCGAGGCCAGGGTGGTCACTCCGCAGCCGCCCTTGGCGCCGAGAAAGACAAACACCCTCCGGGCTGTCCCTTTGGCGATGCCGGTGGCCGGGCGGCGACTCGAGACCCTGGAGAGCGCATCGGCCATTTCGGAGGGGACGAGAGGAAGCGGGAGAAACTCGCGGGCGCCGGCCCGCATGGCGCGAACCACCAGAGCCTTGTCGTCCTGCTCCGAATAGACCATCAAGGTGGCAGAGCCCAGCGCGCAGATGCGCTCCACCACGTCCAGGGCGTACTCCGGATCGCAATCCAGGTCGACCATCACGACGTCGCAGTGCTGTTCCATCATCTCAGGCAGATCGTCGAGACCGGCAGAGTAAGAAGACAACTCCCGTATCGCGATCCCCGCGGCGAAGGCCCTTCGCTGGGGCGCCGGGGACGTACCGCTTTTGTATCCGGCTAGAACTCCGGCGACCGCCTGGCGGCGGCGCTCGTTCGGGCCGATCAGCACAATGGACAAGGCGCCGTCGACGGGAATGTCAGGAACCTTGGGAATGGACCACATAGTGGAATGACTTCTCCCGGTTGCCAATGGCAGCGCCTTGTCCGTCTTGAAACCGCTAAGTCGTTCAAGCTCAATCTCAAGCGAGAGGTGCTGTGGCATTTCCTCTTCATCCGGCGCCCTTGCTGCGGCGGCAGATGAAGATCACTCCCTCTCTATCGGCAAAAAGCGGCTTCCGGCACACTGCGCGCACTCGTCCGGGCCGCTCGGAAGCCGAATTTTCACCCTCCTCGTGCGGGAGCCGAGACTGTGGGCTACTGCCCCAGGACGAAACTGACATCGACTTCCACCGTCGATTCGCCGGGGCCGGTCGCAAATTTCCACTTGCGTACCGCATCCTCGGCCGCAGGCGACAACATGCGACTGCCGCTGAGCGCCTTTGCGTCGGTGACCCTGCCCTCGGGATCGACCTTGACCTCGACCTCTACCACCCCAGTGATCTTCATGCGCTTGGCGATCTCGGGATAGACAGGCGGCACGCGGGACTTTATGGCGCGCGCCTCCGCGGCCCAGGCTGGAAGCGCCAGGGCCACGGTCAGCGCCAGCACGGCTGCCTGGACCAGCCTGACCGGCGCTGGTCCAAACCCGCGTGAAGCAACACCCAAGCGATCTCTTCTCATGGGCCCTCCTGGAGTTTAAAAACCGCTCATCTCAGAGTTATCGGCGACAGGCAGACCGGCATGAGCACTGTTCGAGAATGAGTCTGGGCAGGAGAGAAGACGCCGCCGGCCGGCGGAAGGAACAGGGGTTTTTATGCCGATGCGACAGCGGCGAAGGTCAGGTCTGTGGCGGCGGAGTTGTGCTCCTGGCACCAGAGATCGAAGAGACGGCCATAGCTGAGAGTGCTGTATCGGGATGGATCGATGCCCAGGCGGGCGGCGGCGCGGTCGATCCACTCGGCTGAGCCTTCGAGTTCGGCATAGTCGCCGATGGGGGTCTCATCGACCACGCAATGGCCCTCGCCGTCGGTCCACTCAGTGCGCCATTTTTCGTAGCGGAAGGAGGCGACCAAGCCCAGCGAGAGGAAGACCTGAGCCAGCGCTTCGCCATCGGCAACCTCGGTTTCGGTCTCGATGCGGTGCTTGTGCCGGTCCTCGCCGGGACCGTCGTCGGGCAGGCGTTTGTGGGTGACGGTCCAGCGGCCGGCATAGCTGCGGATGCGCAGAATCTCAGTGCGGGCGCGCATCGCGCGGTCCGGCGTGTCATAGAGGACATTGCTCTCGAAGGCGCGCGGAGTTTGCAGGCGGAATCCCGCGGCCTGAAGGCGGAGGGTGAGGCCGTCGAGATCGGCGGGCGTGTCGAGGCGGAATTTGATTTCGGTTTCGACGGGCATGCGTTGGAGTGAGTATACGGCAGGCGGGCGAGAGGGGTGGAGGCGATGGATTCTCCGGTCTCAAAGACGAAATCTTGGGCACCCGCGATAAAGGGCAATAAGAAACTGTAGATAGGTGTGTCTATCTCATCTTCACCGATTCGCAGAAAGCGCAAATCGGCGAAGGCGGGACACCCAATGCCTGGGAGAGGCGACAATAGAAGAGTGAAGACGTTGCGATTGATGGCGGACCCGGCGCATCTGGAGACCGCCGAGGCCAAGGAGGCGATCAGCCGGGCGGCGCAGATTCTGCGCGCCGGCGGACTGGTGGCGCTGCCCACGGAAACGGTTTATGGACTGGGAGCGAACGCGCTGGATGAGGCGGCGGTGGCGCGAATCTTCACGGCCAAGCAGCGGCCTGCGTGGGACCCGGTGATTGTACATATCGCCGACGAAACGATGCTGGAAGGACTGGTGGAGAAGGTTCCCGCGTCGGCGCGGCGGCTGATGAAGGCCTTTTGGCCGGGACCGCTGACGCTGCTGCTGCGGCGGACGGCGACGGTTCCAGACGCGGTGACGGCGGGACGGCCGCTGGTAGGTGTGCGGATGCCGGCGCATCCGGTGGCGCTGGAACTGATCCGGCAGGCCGGGGTTCCGGTGGCCGCGCCCAGCGCCAACACCTTTGGGCGCACCAGTCCGACTACCGCAAAGCACGTGCTCGAAGACCTGGACGGACGGATCGATGCGGTGCTGGATGCGGGTCCAACCGAGCACGGAGTCGAATCCACGGTGCTCGATCCGGGCCAGACTCCGATGGTGATTTACCGTCCTGGAGCGGTTACGGCCGCACAAATCCGCAAAGTTGCTGGAGGGGTGGAGATCTTTCGCGGCGCAGGAACGATCACGGAGACGCCACGGGAAGCGCTGCCGTCGCCGGGTGTGGGGCTGCGGCATTATGCGCCCAAGGCGCGGCTGGTACTGGTGGAAGCTTCGTTGGCTGAACTGGGACCGCGGCTGGCCGAGACGGCCCTGGAATGGAGCGGAGAACGGGTGGGCGTGATGCTGCCGACGGAGGTTGCTTCGCCACACGAGGCCGCGGCGGTGTGGCCGTGGGGACGGTGGGCCGTTCCCGAGGAGTTGGCGCGCGATCTCTATGCCGGGCTGCGGGCGCTGGATGCGCGAGGATGCAGCGTGATTCTCTGTCCGCTGCCGCCGGCCGAAGGGATCGGCGCGGCGATTCGCGACCGGCTGAAAAAGGCGGGGAAAAAGGGGACGAGGGAGTAGGAACGAGGGAGTAGGGAATAGGGAGTAGGGAGTAGGGAAGAACCCGCAGGCAAGTCAGCCAATCGGACGCGGAGTGGTGGAGTGGAATCTGGCTTGAGCCCGCTGTAGATTTCTGATCCCAATTCCCTACTCCCTCCTCACGATCTCATTGCCCGGCGTCTCCCAGCTTGTACATATATTTGATTGCGGACTTGTAGACCAGCGTCTTCGAGCGGCCGCGGACCTTGAGGGAATTGCGGTCGTACCACTCGATGCAGCCCTCGATGTGTTCGCCGTCTTCGAGCACGATCACCATCGGCGTCTGCGCCTGGATTTGCTTTTGCAGATAAAAGAGCTCCGCATTGCGGCGCGGGGGCTCGTCCTCGAATGGGCTCGCCGGGAAACGGAAGGGAAGCGGCGCGAGCGGGCTTCCACCGGCACGGGCCTGAAGCCGGTTGAGTACTGGGCCGGTTTTGTTGCGGACGGGGGACGGAATCGCTTTGGACAAACTACTCATGGAAAACTACCCTCCCTGGAAAAGGCAAAAGACTTGAAAACGCCGCTCTTGTACCTGCGGCTGTAGCTGGGCAGTCAAGAATGAGTTGCGGAAGAATCCGCCGGATAGTTCTCGATCGTTGCCGCACTTGAAATCGGTTGAAAGAAGGAAACCTCTATCCCATGCCCTGGAAACCGCTGGATACAAGGCTGCACTGCCGGAGAAAGCTCATCGAGTGCCGGTATCCGTCCAATAGCTGGGATTGCTTGTACAGGAAGAGATGCCTGGCGCGGGGCCGGGGTTGCACTTAAGTTTTTTTGAGCGGCAGGCGCGGGCCGGAGTTCAGTTGCGGTCGAGACTGACGGCCATGGCGTCCAGCGAGAGCGAGCGGAGAAGGTTGCGGCGCATGCCCTGTTCGACCTGGGCGAGGGCGCGGGCGGCCGAGTCGATCCAGTCCACAGTGAGCCCCTGGGCCATGCGCTCGAGTTCGGCCGCGAGATCGAGATTGCGAATCAGTTCCGGCGTGCCGGCAATCACGAGTAAAAGGTCTTCGATGAGGCTGCCCAGGGTGCGGAGGAGGCTAATGGTTTTCTCCTGGCCGTCGGCGCCGGCGCGGTAGCTCTCGGTGGCGTGGAAGAGTTGCGAGTAGTCTGATTCCGACCCCGCGGACTCGCGCAAGGCGGTGCGGAGCAGTACGAGGGCATCCTGGCGGCTGGCCAGGTAGACGCCGAGGTCGATGGTGAGCGCTCGGCCTACGGCGCCCTCGGCGAGCCGCGCGGCCAGGGCGCGGTCGGCTGGTTTGAGCTCAGGACGGCGCAGGGCCAGCAGAGTTTCAAGCTCGGAGGCGGGGATGGCGCCCAGGCGGTGCACCACGGCGCGGGAACGGATGGTGGGCAGCAGCTCCTGGGGGTTCTCGGTGAGCAGGATGAGCGATGTGTGCTCGGGCGGCTCTTCGAGCACCTTGAGCAGGCTGTTGGCCGCTTCTTTCATGAAGGCCGAGGAAGTGAAGATGGTAAAGGCGCGGCGCGACTCGACCGGCGGGCGGTAGTAGGCCACGTGAATCACCTGGCGCACCTGGCCAAGCTTGATGAGCAGTTGCGGCGGGTCGGGCGGAACGACGAGCACGTCGGGATGAGTCTGGATGAGGATGCGGGTCTCGCGCTTATCGACGTCGCGCATGTCGTCGCGGGCGGCTACGGCCTCGGCCACGCGCTCCTCCAGGTTGGCGGAGTCGCCGATGCGTGTGCAGTTGGAGCAGACGCCGCAGAAATCGGGAAGGCCGCCGGTTTCGGTGGGATGGAGGCAGTTGACGGCTTTGGCCAGCATCAGGGCCAGGGTGTATTTGCCCGCGCCGCGCGGTCCGGCCAGGATGAGCGAGTGGGGAAAGCGCTGCGCGCGAATGCTCTCGCGAAGATGAGTGACGGTTTGCGCGTTGCCGAGAAAGTCCTGAAAGCCCACGCTTTGAGCGTAGAGCATCCGCGGCGCGGTGTCGAGAACGGGCCCTGCGAGGCGACTGAGGAGCTCACTTCGATCTTCGCAGAAGAGCAAGAGAATTTCGGTCAAGTTTCCTTGACATTTACTGGATCTATATGTAAAGTTTCATTGTCACATTGTCAAGGAGACCAATCATGGCCTGCACTTCCAACAATCCCGCGCAACGCCGCTTCTTTTATCGCTTTGCTGCCGCCATGCTGCTCTATGCCGTGGCCCTTGTCCTGGCTATTTTGGGTTTTGTCCACTACCGCCCGACCGGCGTACTGGCCTACCTGCTGGCGGTGCTTCCCGCGCTTCCCATCCTCGTCATGCTGGCGGTGATCGGCGTATATCTGGCCGAAGAGACGGATGAGTTTGTACGCAATATGCAGATACAGGCCCTGCTGGGGGGCATCGGGGGAACCCTGGCGGTGGTCAGCGTGTGGGGATTTCTGGAAGACCTGGCCCATGTCCGGCGCCTGGATCTTCTTCTGGTTTATCCGCTCTTCTGGGTCTTTGTGGGGATTTCGACCGTGGTGGTGAGGCTGAGGTACAGATGAAAAACCGGTTGCGCGTGCTGCGCGCCGAACGGAACTGGTCGCAGGCCGATCTTGCCCAGCGGCTGGAGGTTTCGCGTCAATCCGTCAATGCCATCGAGACCGGCAAATTCGATCCCAGCCTTCCGCTGGCTTTCAAACTGGCGCGCCTGTTTGGGGCGACGATCGAGCAGATATTCAGCGACGAAAGCGAGAGTTGAGGCAATGACCCGGTGTATGCTCTCGAAAGGAAAGGACCCCGCGGGTGGAGTGTGCGCAAAGCCAGCGGGAGTCACGGGAGAACGATCGAATGACGGTGAAATCGCTGATCGCGGTGGCTGTTCTTGGAGTTTCAACGGGAGTTTTCGCGCAGGCGCCGGCCTTGCCCGCGCCGTTGCCGGGCAAGGGACTGGCGCAGCATGACTTCCTGTATGCCGGAGAGTCGCATGCGCGGAATATCTATATCGTGCGCGGAGGAAAGATTGCGTGGAGTTATAGCGACCCGGCGGGCAAGGGCGAGATCAGCGACGCGGTGATGCTGTCGAACGGAAACATTCTTTTCGCGCATCAGTTTGGAGTGACCGAAATTACGCCGGAGAAGAAGGTGGTGTGGAATTACGACGCTCCGGCCGGCCATGAGATTCATACCGCCGTGCCCATCGGCAAGGATCGCGTGCTCTACATTCTGAACGGCGGCGAGGCGCTGGTGCGAGTGGTGAACATCGTGACCGGAGCGACGGAGAAGGAATTGAAGCTGCCAACCGGGCAGCCGGGTCCGCACGGACAGTTTCGCCACGCGCGGCTGACCCCGCAGGGAACCTTGGTGGCGGGGCATATGGACCTGAACAAGGTGGCTGAGTACGACGCGAACGGCAAGGAGTTGTGGTCGTTTCCCGGAATTGGCATCTGGGGCGTTACGCCGCTCAAGAACGGCAACCTGCTAATCACCGATTCCAAGGGTGTGCGGGAAGTGAACCGGCGCGGCGATGCGGTGTGGAGCTGGAGCCCGTCCGATGCGCCCGGCTTCCGCTTCGGCAGCCTGCAGGAGGCCTGGCGGCTGCCCAACGGCGATACGGTCATCAACAGCTGGATGAACGAATGGAGTACGGCGCCCAAGGAGATGGCCGGCACCGTGCAGGCGATCGAAGTGACGCAGTCGAAGCAGCCGGTGTGGGCGCTCTCTTCGTGGACGGAGCCCGAGAACCTGGGCCCGGCGACGACAATCCAGTTCCTGGACGAGCCTGCGGCAGCCGAGGATGTGCATTTCGGGGAGATCCGGTAAGGGGCTCGAATTCATGCCTTTTTCCTCAGCCGGTAGAGCTCCCGAGGGAAGGCCAATCGTAGAAAGGAAAGCCATGGCAAAGCTCATCTCCTTTTTCGATCGCGCATCCACGCGCACCGCGGCTCTGCTGAACCGGGCGCAAAGCCCGCTGTTGCTGCTCATCCGCCTTTACTGGGGCTGGCAGTTCGCGCAAACCGGCTGGGGCAAGCTGCAGCATCTAGACCGCGTGGCCCAGTTCTTCGCCACTCTGGGCCTTCCCGCGCCCGGCGCGACCGCCGTCTTTGTCGCCCTGGTCGAGTTGGTGGGCGGCATTCTCTTCGCTCTGGGCGTGGGGTCGCGGCTGGTCCCGCTGGTTCTCTTCGTCAACATGACCGTGGCTTACTGGACCGCGGATCGCGAGGCTTTCACCGGCATTCTCTCTGCGCCCGACAAGTTCTACGCAGCCGACCCCTACACTTTCTGGTTCGCCGCGCTGCTGATTCTGGTCTTCGGGCCGGGTTACCTGGCTTTGGACACGCTCATCGGCCGCTGGCTGGCGCCAAAACTCAAAGCCTGACCGCGCGCGGTATCATCGATCCACCAAAATCCTTCGTGGAATGCGGGTCGTATGCGGATCGTCTACGTGCTCACTTCGCTCGGCATGGGCGGAGCGGAACGGCAGGTGCTGGCGCTGGCCGGGCGTATGGCCCGGCGCGGCCACGCGGTTGCGTTGCTGGTGCTGAGGTCGCGCCTGGCCGAGGAGTGGCCCACAGCGCTCCATGTCGTCCACCTGGAGATACGCAAGACTCCTCTCAGCCTGCTGACCGGCATGGCGAAAGCGCGCCGGTTCCTGCTGGATTTCCGTCCCGATCTGCTGCACAGCCACAGTTTTCATGCCAACTTGGTCGCCCGTCTGCTCAAGGTCTTCGTTCCATCCATCGCTGTTCTCTCCACCGTTCACAACGTCTATGAAGGCGGCTGGCCGCGGATGCTGGCCTACCGGCTGACCGATGGCCTGAGCCGCCGCACCACCGCCGTGAGCGAATCGGCTGCCCGCCGCTTTGTGCGCCTCAAGGCCGTGCCGCAAAACAAGTGCATGGTTCTTACGAACGGGATCGATACCGAGGAGTTCGCTCCCGATGCCCCACGCCGCGCCCGTGCGAGAGCCGCCATGGATGCGAGCGAGAACTTCATCTGGCTCGCGGCTGGGCGCATCGTGCCGGCCAAGGATTATGCGAACCTGCTGCGGGCCTTTGCGCGAGTGCGGACTGTCCGCAACGACACGCAGTTGTGGATTGCCGGCGAAGCAGCCGGCGCGGAGTTCGCCCGCGTGCAGGCTTTAGCCGCGGAGTTCGATCTGACAGATGCGGTCCGCTGGCTTGGATTGCGGCGCGACGTGCCCGGCCTGCTCGACGCCTCCGATGGCTTTGTGCTGGCCTCGGCGTGGGAGGGAATGCCGCTGGCCATGGGCGAGGCGATG
This sequence comes from Occallatibacter sp., assembly GCA_049515995.1. GTDB lineage: Bacteria > Acidobacteriota > Terriglobia > Terriglobales > Acidobacteriaceae > Telmatobacter. The sequence goes on from JBEKTO010000045.1 coordinate 10,531, forward strand.
GCCATGGAGAAGCCGGCCGTAGCCACCGATGTGGGCGGCGTGCGCGAACTGATGGGCGAAACCGGGGCAATCGTGCCGGCGAAGAATCCGGATGCGCTGGCCGGAGCCATTCTGGAGACAATGCGGCGCAGTGCCGGCGATCGCCAGGAGCTGGGCCGCGCGGCGCGGGAGCGCATGCAAAGCGAGTTCAGCATGGACGCCAAGGCGGAGGAGTGGGAGGCGCTCTACAGTGCGGTTTTCAAGCGTGAACCGTGATTCTCGCGGCAAGGCGCGCCGTTAGTGCATCACTACGGCCGTCTTGTGCTTGCAGCCGCAGGAGCGGCGGAGCACAATTTCCACGGGAAGAACGATGCGATTGCCGGTCTGCGGCATTTCTCCCCGCTCCAGCCGGTCGAAGAGCTGGTTGGCGGCTACGCGGCCCATCTCCTGGGCGGGCTGGCGCACCACCGTGAGCGGCGGCGAGATCAGGTCGGCCAATTCGAAGTCGTCGAATCCGGCCAGCGCCACATCCGTGGGAATGTGCACCCCCAACTGCAACAGCGCCTCGAAGACATAGCGCGTGGCCAGCGTATTGGATGTGAAGTAGGCCGTGGGAGGCGTCTTGGAGTTCAGGCGGCTTCGCACCGCTTCCAGGGTGCACTCCGGAGTTTCGCACTGGAAATGAGCGTCGATCTCCAGGCCCGCTTCGAGCATGGCCCGGCGGTAGCCCTGGAAGCGCGCATTGATGGTGAACAGGCTGCGGCTGAGGCCCATGAAGGTGATGGCGCTGTGTCCGTGCCCGATGAGGTGCTGCACCATGCGCTTGGAACCGGACTGGTTTTGCACCAGCACGGTATCGAAACCAGGATCGCCCAGCGGGCGGTCGAAGGCCACCAGCGGCGTCTTGCCCAGCAGCGTCCGGTTGAGGCGCGTCTGGCCCAGGTTGGCCGGGATGACGATCAGTCCCTCCACGTGGCGCTGCAACATCTGCGTCGCCTCGGTGTATTCGGTGTCGGGATTCTCGTTCGAGGTGGTCATGATGACCGAGTAGCCGTGCTGCTTGGCTACCGTGGTCACCGCATGGGTGCACGTGGCAAAAAATGGGTCGTAGAGATAGGGGAGAATCAGCCCGATGGAGCGGCTGCGCTGCCCGCGCAGGGCGCGCGCCAACTCGTTGGGTCTGTAATTCAGTTGTTCGATCGCCGTGTTGACGCGCGTCGCTGCTTCTTCAGATACGTTTGCGGAGCCGTTCAGAACGCGGGAGACGGTCATGGTGCCCACGCCGGCAAGGCGGGCCACGTCGCTCATAGTGGGTTTCCGTTGCACGTCAGGCCTCAATCCTGGAACAGAATCTGCACGCAATCCTACAACTTTGCGCGAAGAAGTATCTATTCTTTCTTTCATATCCCGGCGCAGGAGGGCCCGGGAATGAGTTCATGATAACCTTATCGGCGATTTATTGAATTTCCCTTTCCGGCTGCCAAAATGCTCCCGCGGAAGGCTTTGAGGAGTGCGATGCGAGGCGAAATAGCGTGGGGAATGGCGTGCTGCGTCTTGATTGGAGGAGTATTGAGCATGGGGAGAGGAATGGCAAGCGCACAGGCCAGGCCGGCGCGGAATGCGGTCCTGGCACTCGATCGCGGCTGGCAGTTTCGCCCGATTGCGGCGGGCGCGCAGGAGGCGGAGAGCGGCTGGCTGCCGGCCACTGTGCCCGGCGACGTTCATCTGGATTTGCTGGCCAACAAAAAGATTTCCGACCCGTTTTACCGCGATAACGAAGCGAAGCTGCAGGAGATCGAGAACCAGAGCTGGGAGTACCGGCTCAGCTTTGACGTGACTCCGTCCTTGTTGGCCCGCTCCAATGTGGACCTGGTCTTCGACGGGCTCGACGCCGCCGCCGAGGTGTATCTGAACGGCGCCAAGGTGCTGGATGCGAACAATATGTTCCGCGTCTGGCGCGTGCCGGCGAAGAGCCACCTGCACGCCGGCAAAAATCTGCTGCGCGTGGTCTTTCCTTCGCCCATCCAGGCCGCAAAAGAGGTCGCGGCCGGCGATCCGTGGCAGCCGAAGACCAAGACCGATCCCAAAACCTATATCCGCAAGGCGGCCTACGAATTCGGCTGGGATTGGGGACCGCGCTTCGTCACCAGCGGCATCTGGCGGCCGGTCAGGCTGGAGGCCTGGGACAAGGCGCGCATCGCCGACTTCGCCATCCGCCAGCGCGACGTGGGCAAGGACGTGGCCCATTTGGACGCGGAGGTCGAGATCGAGGCCGCAAGCGCCGGCCCGGCCAAAGTGAGCGTGCAGTACTCCGACAACGGCAAGCCGGTCACGGTGGTTGAGACGGTCAGCCTCCATGCAGGGCGCAACGTCCTCGACATTCCCGTCGAGATTCGCCAGCCCAAACTCTGGTATCCGGCCGGCTATGGCGACCAGCCGCTCTACTCCTTCACCGCGCAGGTGGCCATCGGGAGCCAGACTGGCGAAGAGCGCACCGTGAAGGCCGGCCTGCGCTCCGTTGTGCTGCGCCGCCAATTGGACAAGTGGGGCCGCTCCTTCGAGTTCGTCGTCAACGGCATTCCGGTCTTCGCCAAGGGCGCGGACGTGATTCCCTTCGACAGCTTTCCCAACCGCGTCACCACGGCGGACTATCGCCGCATCCTGGAGTCGGCGCGCGACGCCAACATGAACATGATCCGCCACTGGGGCGGCGGCTACTATGAAACCGACGAGTTTTACTCCATCTGCGACGAGCTGGGCATCATGGTCTGGCAGGACTTCATGTTCGGCAACGACTGGCAGCCGGGCACCTATGCCTTCAAGCAGAGCATCGAGGCCGAAGCCGAAGACCAGGTTCGCCGCCTGCGCAACCACCCCAGCATCGTGCTGTGGTGCGGCAACAACGAGACGGAAAGCGCGATGAACTGGCCCGCGCGCACCTCCCTGCCGCTGGATGTGCGCTATCAGATGTGGCAGGATTATCTGACCGAATTCAGCGGCATCCTGCCCAGGGTCGTCGCGCGGCTGGAACCGGAGATCCCCTACTGGCCCAGTTCGCCCAGCGCGGACTATGAGGCGCTCAGCGACCACTTCCAGTCCGGCGATGCGCACGACTGGAGCGTCTGGCACGGCCGCGTTCCCTTCGCCGAGTACGAGAAACGCCATTGGCGGTTTGTCACCGAATACGGCTTTCAGTCCTTCCCGGAGTGGCGCACGGTGGAGAGCTTTACCCAGCCCGAGGACCGCACCGGCATTCTTACTCCGGTGATGCTGGCCCACCAGAAAAATGCCGCCGGCAACTCCATCATTCACGACTACATCAGCAGGGATTACCCGGAGCCCAAGGATTTTGCCAGTTTCCTTTACGTAAGCCAGGTCTTGCAGGCCGAGGGGATCAAAGTCGGCGCGGAGCATTTCCGCCGCAGCCGTCCTGAGACGATGGGCTCCATCTTCTGGCAGTTGAACGACTGCTGGCCAGTGGCCTCGTGGTCCTCGATCGACTACTACGGGCGCTGGAAGGCGCTGCAATACTATGCGCGGCGTTTCTACGCGCCGATTCTGGTTTCGCCGCATGTCGAGGACGGTTCGGTGAAGGTCTACATCGTCTCCGACAAGACCGAAGCCAGGCCAGCCACGCTGCGCGTGCGGCTGATGGACTTGGACGGCAAGGTTTTGCTCGAAGAATCGCGCGCTGTGGACGTGGAGCCGCTGGCCAGCAAGGTCTATCTCGACTGGCCGCTCAAAAAGCTCACCGACGCGGGCGCGGCAGATACTTCGCGCGTCTTTGTTTCCGCCGATCTGATGGTTGCCGATAAAGCCATCTCGCGCAACCTGATCTATCTGGCGCCGGTGAAGGAAGTGCACCTGAGGACCGCCGCGCTCAAGGTGGAAACCACGGGCGCAAACGGCAGCTACAAGATTCGAGTTACCTCTCCGGTGCTGGCGCGCAGCGTCTATCTTTCCTTCGGCAATCTCGACGTGAAACTCTCCGACAATTACTTCGACCTGCTGCCGGGCGAGACCGTTGAGATCACGGCCACGAGCGCGGCCTCTTTCGGCGCGCTCAAAGCGCAGTTGACGGCCATCTCGCTCCGGGATGCCTTCGGAGACGGGGGCCAGCCGACCACGGTAACGGCGCTCCCATAGCCGCAACGGCAAAGGGCCGGAGCATTGCGCTCCGGCCCTTTTGCTTTCTGCTCTGAGCCGATCAGAATTGGAATGCGGCCTGGAAGAAGACGCGCCGCGCCGCCGCGCCGGAGGAGAAGATTCCGCCAGCCAGGCTGGTGGATTGCCCGAATCGGTTCGAGCCGGGAATCACCGTGCCGATGGGCGTTCCATAGTCGATGTCGTTGAACAGGTTCAATGCCTGCACGCTGAAGTTCAGGGCGTACTTGTGGCCGGTGTTGTTGGCGCCGCCGAACATTCCTCCCGGTCCGCCCCGTCCGCCGCCTCCAAATCCGCCCGGACCAAATCCGCCGGGACCTCCACGGCCGCCGCCGGGACCGCCTCCCGGAGGCGGACCGCCTGGAGGCGGGGCGCCCGCATTGCCCTGACCGGCAGCCGCCAGCTTGGGACCAATGCCGAAGGTACGGCTGACGCGCAGATTCACGGCCACCGCCGCCGGGCCATTGCCCATGTTGGCCGGGATGATCGCTTCTCCGGACTGGGGCACGGTGTCAAACGAGCCGTAGCTGGTGGTGACTACGTCGGCCGGGTTCGACGCCGCGCTGGCGTATGAAGGACGGTCGTTGAAGAAGTTGTCGCCGGTCAGGTCGTTGGCGGTCACGATGTTGAAGGGCCTGCCAGCCTGGGCAATCAGGAAGGGGTTGAAGCTGATGCCCCACGGACCCGTGTAGTTGCCCATCAGAAAGACCATGTTGCGCGCGGCAAAGGGAGCGCGGCCGTAGTCCTGTTTCAGATTGTAGGAGTTCGAGGCTTCGCCCGTATCCGAGTGGGCCACGGTGAAGTTATAGAAGCCCATCACGCTGAAGTTGGGCGTGAAGTGAGCGTTGACGTTCACGATCACCTGATTCTGCTTGAAGACCGCTTCGGGGTAGAACTCGTTCACGATGCTCTGCGCGGGATTGGGCCGCACGCCAGTGAGCGTGGTGCTGCCGAAAAGAAAGGTTCCCGGCAGATAGGCGTTCGAGTCGCGGGTAGCCACCTGGTGCACGCCATCGGAGTGCAGGTAAGTGAGCGTGAGCGTGGTCGTCTTGGTGGCCTGGCGCTCCAGGCTGGTGCCGAACTGTTCCGTATAGGGCGAATGGTAGCCGGGCGCGATCTGAACGATCGTACTTCCATTGGAACTGACCGGGCCGCACGAAGACAGGTTGATATCGCTCAGGCTGGTCGCGTTGAAGCAGGTCGGCGCCGTGATGTTGATCTGCTGCTGCGTGTTCGCGCCGCCGCTGAAGCGCTCGGCGGAGAGTTCGTTGCTCAGACCGAAGCGGTCATAGAAGAAACCGTATCCGCCGCGCACCACGGTCTTGGCCTGCTTCTTGTCCTTGTGCCCGTCCACGGCATAGGCAAAAGCCACGCGCGGACCCCAGTCGTCGTGGTCCGCAATGTGATTCTGCGACTCCCAGCGCAGGCCGCCGGAGAGCGTCAGGTTGCGGTTGGCCTTCCAGTCGTCCTGCACGAAGACCGCGGCGTCGAAGACATTGGCCTTGGCGCCCGGCGTGCCCGTGGTGTAGGCCAGCTTGTTGGGCAGGCAGCCTTCCTGAAGCGTGCAACCCGCGACAATCTGCGCAAAGCTTTCGTTCTGCGCGAGGCCGTTCAGCAAGGCCACGTACGAGTTCACCGAGGGAAAATCGAAGCTGCCGTTGAAGTTTCCATCCGTCGAGTTGGCTTGGCGATTGTCGCGCAACCGCGTGCCGAACTTGATGGCCTGCGCGCCGATGGACATGGTGGTGATGTTCTGCAATTCCAGGTGATCCTGATGATCGCTGGATGTTTGGCCCGACGGGCCGCCTCCCGTGAAGGATCCGGGCACCATGACTGTTGGTGCGGTGCCCACCGACCCCGTGATCGCCGGAGAAGAGGAAGAGCTGTCGCGCAGATACTGGAACCGCGTTTCGTTGACGATGTGATCGTTGATGATCTGCGAATCGCTCAGTTGGATCGTGTTCTCTATCGAGGTCGAAGTGGTGGACTGCGAAGGCAATGAAGTGGAGCCGATGTTGCCGCTCTGGCTGTTGCGGTAGAACTGGTAACGCAGCGTCAAGGTGTTCTTCTGCCCGAGTTGCAGGTCGATGCGCGGCGAAATATTGGTGTGCGTCTGCGGACTGAAGAGTCCGCCCGCCTCGGTGCCCGCGACGTACAGGCCAGTGGCCGGATTCAGAATTGCCGTCGCGGCGCTGTAAACGCTGTCGTTCTGGTTGTTGCGCTCCTCCGCGCTGATGAAGAACGATGCCGTCTTTGAAAGCGATCCGTTCAGGGTGCCGTTGAACTGATAGCTGTGATACGACGGAAGAACCGTAGTGAAGGGGTTGCCGGTGTTGAAGACGTTGTCGTTGCCCTGGCCGAAGAAGCGCCCATGCAGTTTATCGGTGCCGGGCTTGGTCAGAATCTCGATGCGCCCGTAGCCCAGCCGGTCGAACTCGGCCGAGAAGGGATTCTGGTTGATGCGAATCTCGCGGATCGCCGACTTGGGCGGCAGTTGCCCGCCGGTGAAGCCGTCGATGTAGATTTGGCCGCCGTTGGGTCCAGCCGAGGGGCCGGCCAGCGCTGTCAATTCGCTCGACAGTTCATCCGGATCGTCGGAGAGCGCTTCCAGGTCCTTGCCCTTGATCACGATGGCGCTCGCGTTCCCGCTCGCTTCTATGCTGACCGTGGGCGAATCGTCGGTGACCACCACGCTCTGCTGCGCCACCTCCATGGCCATCGAAATATCCACCCGCTTCACCTGGCCCGCCGCGAGTTGAATGAACGGTGAAGTGAAGGGAGCGAATCCCGGGAAAGAAGCCCGCACGCTGTAGGCGCCGGGAGCCAAGCTGTTCACTGCATACGCGCCGGCCGCATCCGCGGTCACGGTGGCTGCCTGCTTTCCCCCAGGGGCGACGAGAACGATCTTCGCGCCGGGAATCAGAGCCCCCGTCGGGTCGGCGATGTGCCCACGCACCGTAGCCGTCGCCGGCTGCGCCGCGGGCGCCGGCGCTTGCGCCTGCACCGCGGAAGTTTGCGCTTGCGCCGTCAGTCCGGCGGCAAGGCCCAGCACCAAGGCAAACAGAAGATGTTTAAAGCTATGCGATCTTGAATACACGAGTCCCTCGCTTGTTTTCTATGAACTGAATGTGTGTGCGCCTACTGGGCTGCCGCGTCCGCGGCGCCCGAGCCGGAATTCATGCTCCAGTTGTTGAGCAGGTTCTGGCTGGCCGCCGGCGCTTCCAGCAGCGGCTCGACGCCCGCCAACAGCGTGATCGCGGTGACATCGGTTGCGCCGTCCGTAGAAACCAGCATCACCGCGTCGCCTTTCTTCAAATCCGCGAGCTGAATGGGAGGCAGGCGCGTGAGCATCTGCTGGGGATCGCCTCCGCCTCCGCCCTGGCCGGACCATTGACCACCTCCGCCACCCTGGCCGCTCCATTGGCCCGCGCCGCGCTGTGCGCCCGCCCCGGCGCCGTTCTGCCCCTGGGAGTTTCCGCCCCATGCGCCACCCGAACCCGCCCCAGAACCGGCCGAGGCCCCCTTCAAACGCGCTGCCAGTATCCGCGCCATCATCTCCGGCAGCCGGCGCATCTGCGCGTCCGCGGTGATGTGGATGGTCATCGTCTTCTTGGTCGCCAAGTCCTTCACCACCAGCGTTCCAGCGGTTGCATCCAGCGACGCGATGGTTCCCGAGATATTGCGGAAGGTGCCAGAAACCACTTCTTCCGCGTCCATCTGCGTGCCATCCACGTTCTTGGTTCCGCGCGCCCGCAACTGATCGCCCGCGTGGATGGCGTCGATCGGCGCGGGCAGCGCCGCATCGAAGCGGACTGAAGCCGGCGCATACCGCTTGAGCATCGTCGTCTTGCTCACATGAACCGTGATCGTCTTGGCCGTGGCTCCCGTGCCGCTGGTCAACAGAATCACGCCGACCGCGCTATCGACGCTCTTTACCAGCCCGCCCACGCCGCGCTTCTGCCAGTCTTCGCGATCCTTCTGCTGCTTCAAGGCCACGTCCGCCTGCTTGACGGCAATGATCTGCAGAGCCTGCCCTGTGGGCCCAGGCGCGTCTGGATCGAGCTTCACCAGCACGCGGTCGCCGGCGGCCAGGTCGCTGAACTGGATGGTCTCCGCCGTGCTCAGGTCCTTTTGTCCGGGAGCGATGCGCTTGAGGGCCGCGGCCGACGGAACTTGTACCTGGCGTTCGCCGTCTCCATCGGTCTTCACCGTGAGTGTGTCGCCGGCGATGGTCGTAATTGTGCCCACAAAGCGCGAAAGCGCTGGAGCGGCAGCCGCCTGCGCCCCAGCCATGGGCGCCGGCAAAAATGCGCCCGCCAGAAGAGCGATCGACAGCGCCGCTTGCGCAATCGAAGCAGAAACCCGAATCTTCATCTTGCTTGTCATAAGCCAATTCTCCACGGACCAAATCTTGCCGGAAACCGGGGGATGGAAAAATTCATTTCTAGTTCGGTAGACGAACCAGCCCGCCAAAAGGTTGAGAGAACCACTCCACAGTGTGCGGGATTGCCGGAGAATTCGAAAGAATGGCCGCAAGGGATGGCATTTCTTCAACTTGCGGACCAGCAGGACGGTTGCGATTGAAGTTGGAATAGGCCTACCACCCTCGCCGCGCATCCTGTGGTTGCAACCAGGCGGGACCTATTGCACTCAGAAGGGGCGGGATGGATGAAATGTTATGAGCCCGTTCAATTCTCCAACTCCGCCGTTTCTAGAAAGGTATAACTCCCCGAAGGCGTGGGAACCACGTGAGTCAGTCTGCGGTTATGCACCACAATCGTATCCCGGTACCAGAGATTGATGGCCGGCAGATCGCGGGCCAGGATCTGCTGCGCCTCGACGTAATCCGCGCGGCGGCGGCTGGCATCCGCGCTCTGCGAAGCGTCGTCCAGCAGCGCGTCGAGCCGTGCGTTCGAGTAGTGGCTGCGATTCGCGCCCTTGGGAGAAAAGCGCGCCGTCGAGAAGGCATAGCTGAAGATATCCGGCTGCTCAATGCCGATCCAGCGCAGCGAGTACATCTGGAAAGCTCCGCGCGTCACGTCGGAGTAGAAGGTTGCGTACTCGTAGCTGCGCAGGTCCAGCGCAATCCCAATCCCGGCCAGTTGCTGTTGCAGCACCGCCGCCAGCAGGCGGGTTCCTTCGTCGTTGCTGGTCTTCATTGCCAGATGAAAGCGCACGCCGTTGGCGCCGGGAAGCCGGCCGGCCTCATCCAGCAGCCGCCTGGCACGGGGCGGATCGTAATCGTAGTGCGCAACATCGCCGGTCCAGGCCCAATGGCTTGTGGGCAGCAAACTCGACGCAGGATGCGCATGGCCCAATATCAGCGTCTTGATAATCAGCTCCCGGTCGATGGCGCAGGCAATTGCCTGGCGCACCCGCGCATCCTTCAGCAGCGGGTCGCGGAGGTTGAAGCCGAGGTATTGAATCTCAGTGCCGCCTGTTTCTTCCAACTGGAGATTTGGGCGCGCGGCAAGCACCGGCAATGAATCCATGGGAAGAGAATTCACAGCCACATCGCCGGAGCCTTTCTCTAGTTCAAGCGACTCCGTGATGGCGTCGGGCACCACAGCGAAGCGCACCCGGCCGATCTTCGGCGTCACGGACCAACTCAGCGGGTTGCGCTCGACGACCACATCCTGATCGATCTGCTGGCTTACGAAGCGAAAAGGTCCGGTGCCCACGGGATGCTGCCAGAAGTCGCGCCCGCTGCCCTCGGGAACAATGCCGATAGCGCCCGTGGAAAGATTGGTGAGCAGAAAGTTGTCGGCGTGCTTCAAATGAAAAACGACGGTGCGCTCATCGGGAGCTTGCAATGAATCCACCGAGGCGTAGGAGGCAGCCTTGGGCGAGATCACCGCGCCCGAAAGCATCGAACTGATCGTCCACAACACATCGCGGCTGTTCAGTGCGCGGCCGTCGTGGAAGCGAACCCCAGCGCGCAGATGAAACACGAGCGTCAGCGGATCGGGCTGATCCCAGCGTTCAGCCAGTGCCGGAATGAATTGAAAGCTCGCATCGTGCGTCACGAGGCCGTCAAAGAGGAGTGCGTCGATCCGCTGCGACTGGGCGTCGGTGCCGATGCGCGGATCGAGATTGGCCGGGCTGCTCTCGATGAGAAAGACCACCGTGCCGGCGTCCCTCTGCGCCGGGCGGCAGGCGGCCAGCGCAACCAGGACAGCCAGCACGAGCAACCAACTCCGGGTGCCCCAGGTCTCGCTTCCGAGACCTGGGAACCCACGCGCCGAAAAGCGCCTAGACATACGTCACCTGACCCAGAATCGCCGGCCGCGCCGCGCCGGTCGCCGTGGGCACATTGCCTGGCTGGTGATGCCAGGTCTGCCACGCCAGCAGCGCAAAAGCCGCGGCCTCCTTGGCTTCCACCGGCAGGCCGAATTCCTCGCTCGCGGCCAGTTCGCAACCCAGCGGCTCCAGCCGCTGCGCCAGCATGGCCATCAGCGTGTGGTTGCGCGCGCCGCCGCCAGAGACGATGTAGTCCACGCCGCTCCGTCTGCCCTTCATCTGGGCCAGAACGAATTGCTTGTAGCTCAGCGCAATGGTCTCCGCTGTCAGCGCGGTGGCCGTGGCCAACGCATCTTCGGGCTTGCTGCTATACCGCTGGCAAGCAGCAAGAAACTTGGCGGCATATTCGCGGCCAAACTGCTCCCGGCCCGCGGTGCGCGGCGGCTTGAGCTGGAAGTAGGGATTGCGCAGCGCGGCCTTGAGCGCTGGAGCCAACACTGTTCCCTCCGCGGCGAGAGCGCCGTTGCGGTCGAAGGGCTTGCCGAATAGCTCCTGCGCCAGCGCGTCGATGACCATGTTGCCGGGCCCGCTGTCGAAGGCAATCGCGCGATCCGCCGCGGCTCCGGCCGGAATCGCCGTAAGATTGGCGATGCCGCCGATATTCTGCAGCACGCGCCCGCGCTTGGGATGCGCGAACAGCACATAATCCAGCAGTGGCACCAGCGGCGCTCCCTGGCCCCCGGCCAGCATGTCCGCGGGACGGAAGTTCGAAACCACCGGAATGTTCAGCGCCGCCGCGATCGCCTGCGCCTCGCCCGCCTGCCAGGTGCAGGCGAAGCTGCGGCCCGCATAGGCTGCCGCGCGCGGCTGATGATAGAGCGTTTGCCCGTGGCAGCCAACCAGGTCCAGTTCCACTTTGTGCCGCTCGACGGTTGCCTGCACGGCCTCGGCATAGGCGAGGCCCAGCCGCCAGTTCAGCCGCGCCAGCTCCGCGGTGGAAGTCGATGTTGCATTCATCGCCGCCAGCACCGCGCGCCGCAGCGCGGCTGGAAACGCAAATCCCTCGTGGGCCAGCAGCGTCAGCCCAGGCCGCGCGAGACCGCTGCGCTGTCTGCCCGGTTCGATCCGCACCACGGCCACGTCGACCCCATCGGCCGAGGTGCCGCTCATGATTCCGGCCACGATCATCGTCTTCCTGCTCATGCTGGCTGCGCCTCCCGCGTGGACTGTACCTTCTGAATCCTCTCGCCAAAGTGCACAATCCGTCTATTCAGCGCCTCGAATTGCCGCGCCGAAAGCGCCGCCGGAATTCCGCCCGCAAAGAGCCTTGCCCGCTGCCGCGCAGTGCTTTTGGCCCGCACAAGCAATAGATTGTGGAAGGCGCTCGACCGCTCCCCCTCGGCGATCAGCGCCTCGTAGGCGCGCAGAATCAGCTCCGGGCTGTGGCAGATTTCCAGCAGATCCATCCCCGCGCGAATCGCCGCGATCGCGGCCTCTTCGATGGAAAGGAATTGGAGAATGCCACCCATCTCCAGATCGTCGGAGAATACGATGCCTCGATAGCCGATCCGCTTGCGCAGAACGGCCGTAATCCAATAGGGCGACACGGAAGCCGGCCGACCTTTGCCCGGCGTGTCGGGGTAGGCCGCGTGATTCACCATCACCATCGGCAGCTCGCCGCGCAGTTCGCGATAGGGCGTCAAATCCTCGCGCCAAAGCATGTGCCAACTCCGGCGAATCGCCGGCGTCTCCTGGTGCGAGTCCAGCGTGCCGCCGCCGAGCCCGGGGAAATGCTTGCCGCAGCCCACTACGCCCTGTGCCGCCAAGCCGGCCAAAAACTCGTGCGCGTACTTCACTACTCCCGCCGGCGTCGCAGCCGCGGCTCGCGTGCCCATCACCTGGGCCGAAGCCGGCAGCGCTAGGTCCAGCACTGGCGCCAGCGTGGTATTGAACCCGAAAGCCTTCACCGCTCGCGCCACCAACTCGCCCTGCTCGCACGCGAGACCCGCCCGCGCCACAGCCTGCGCAGACTGCATCGGCGCCAACGCATCGCGCAGCCGGTCTACCGTGCCGCCTTCCACATCCACGCAGCGGAAACTGTGCGCGGCGCCCAGCGCCGTGGCTTCGGCGAGCAGCTCCCGCGTCTGCCGCGCATCTTCAATGTTCCGCCGGAAAAGAATGATCCCCGCCGGCCGCACCAGCTTGAACCACGCGCGCTCCAGGCCCGTCAACTCCATGCCCGACAGCCCCACCACCAGCAAACTTCCCGCGGCCTGGCGCAAACTCGCCGTCATTCAGACTCCTTCAGTTCGTGCTTCAACCTGTTCCTTACTCCCTATTCCCGCGTTCTTCATCCCTTTTCCTTCAACTCCTGCTGCAACTCCTCCAGCAGATTCAGCGCCTGCAGCGGCGTCAGCGTATTCACGTCCGTCGCCTCGATGCGGTCCACAATCCGCTGCGAAAGCGGCGTAAAGATGGTCAACTGCACCGGCTCGGCCGTTTCCACCTGCACGCTCTGCCGCTCCTGCTTCTCATGCTGCCGCAGCACGCGCTTGGCCCGCTCGATCACGGCCGCGGGCAGCCCTGCCAGCCGCGCGACCTCGATGCCATAACTCTTGCTGGCCGCGCCGGGTTCAATGTTATGCAGAAACACGATTCCGCCCGCGGCCTCTTTCACGCCCACGCGCAAGTTGCGCACCCTGGGCAGCTTCTCGGCGAGCATGGTCAGCTCGTGGTAGTGCGTGGCAAAGAGCGTTCGCGCGCAGGTTTCCGCGTGCAGATACTCGACGGTCGCCCACGCCAGGCTCAGCCCGTCGAAGGTCGCCGTGCCGCGCCCCATCTCGTCCAGCAGGATCAGTGACTTATTCGTGGCCGTATTCAGGATCGTCGCTGTCTCCGTCATCTCCACCATGAAGGTCGATCGCCCGCGGGCCACATTGTCGCTGGCGCCGATACGCGTGTAGATGCGGTCCACCAGGCCAAAGCGTAAACTCTCCGCGGGAACGAAGCTACCCATCTGGGCCATCAGCACTAACATCGCCGTCTGGCGCAGATAAGTGCTCTTGCCGCCCATGTTCGGCCCGGTGATCAGTAACAGGCTCGGTCCATCGCCCGCCGCATTGAGATAGATATCGTTGGCGATGAAGCGGCCCTCGCGCGTCTCCTCCATCCATTGCTCGATCACCGGATGACGCTCGGCCACGGCCTCGATCACCGGCTCCTCGACGATCGCGGGCCGCGCGTACCGCCGCTGCGCCGCCAGATGCGCGAAGTTCGCCAGCAGATCCGTCTCCGCCACGGCCGCCGAGCTGCGCCGTATCCGTCCCGCGGCTTCCAATACCGCCGCGCGCAGTTCGACAAAGATTCTCTTCTCGATCTCGATCGAGCGGTCGTGCGCGGTGAGGATCTTGCGCTCGTACTCTTTCAGCTCAGGCGTCGTGAACCGCTCCGCATTCATCAGCGTCTGCTTGCGCTCGTAGTCGGCAGGCGCCAGCGCCATGTTGGCTTTCGTGATCTCGATGTAATACCCAAAAACCGAGTTATACCGAACCTTCAGCGAGTTAATTCCCGTCCGCTGGCGCTCCCGCTCTTCGATGGCCGCAATCGCCTGCCGGCCGGTCGTCGAAATCGTGCGTAACTCGTCTAACTCGCCGTCCACGCTGGCAGCAATCGCGCCTCCATCCACCAGCGTCAGCGGCGGCTCTTCCACCAGCGTCGCCGCAATCCGCGCCGTCACGTCTTCGAGCGTATCCAGCCGCGCAGCCAGCTCCCGCCACTGCCCCGCCCGCATGGCATCGAGCGCAGTCTTCACTCCCGGCAGCCTGCTCAAACTCGCCGCCAGCGCCCGCACGTCCCTCGGTCCCGCAGAATCCAGCGAAAGCCGCGCCAGCAGGCGCTCCAGGTCCAGAAGCCCGGAAAAGGCGCGGCGAATCTCCTCGCGCCTCACCAGATCCCCATGCGCCTCGGCGACCGCCTCATAGCGAGCCTCCAGCGCGGCGGCATCGTAGAGCGGCCGCAGAATCGTGGCCCGCAGCAGCCGCTTGCCCATCGGCGTCTGGCACGCATCCAGTGTGTGAAAGAGCGTCGCGCGGCTGTCCTGGCCCACGAACAGCGGCTCGACAAGCTCAAGATTCCGCACCGTCACCTGGTCCAGTTCCAACGCCGTTGAGTGCTCCTCAAAGCGCAACGAATCGATGTGCAGCGCCTCGATCTTCTGCGTGGTCCTCACGTAGTGCAGCACCGCTCCGGCCGCAATCGCCGCCGCCGGATGCCGGTCCAGCCCGAAGCCTTCGAGCGAACGCACATTCAGTTGCCGCTCCACCAGGGGCACGGCAAAGTCGCGCGCCCACACCCAGTCCTCGACCCGCGTCCGCGCCGGAATGCGGTCGAGCTGCGACGGCAACTCCGCGCTCTCGGCCAGTAGTACCTCGCTGGGCGCGGCCATCAGGATCGCGTCCACCGCCTGCTGCCGCGCCGCCGCGCCCTGAAACTCCGCCGTCCGAAACTCGCCGGTGGAAACGTCCAGCAGCGCTACCGCGCACACTGTCTCGGCCTTGTGTCCGCCTTTGCCGGCCGAAGCGCCATCAGCAACGGCGGAGGGTACGGGCTTGAGCCCGTACATCGCAGAAGCCGCATCGGAGTGGGCTTTAGCCCCTGAGGGAATCTTTGCGGGAAGTCCTGCCGCACCCGTCTCAAAATACGCCGCGAGAAAGTTGTTCTGCTCCTGCCCCAGCGCGGCGTCCAGCGCGGTGCCCGGCGTCAGCACGCGCGTCACCTCCCGCCGGACAATCTTCTTGGTGAGCTTGGGGTCTTCCATCTGGTCGCAGATGGCGATGCGGTAGCCCATGCGCAGCAGGCGCGTCAGGTAGCTCTCCACCGCGTGGTAGGGAACGCCGCACATGGGCTGCGAGCGCTCCCGGTCCCGTGCCGTCAGCGTCAATTGCAGTTCCCGGCTCACCGTCACCGCATCGTCGTAGAAGAGCTCGTAGAAGTCCCCCATGCGGAAGAACAAGAGCGCATCGGGATTCTCGCGCTTGGCCGCCGTCCACTGCCGCATGAACGGTGTCAGCTCATGCGGAGCCTTTTCGGTGGGAGGGATGGGCTTGCTCCCTTCGGCAGGACTCTCCTCCAGAGGGTAAAAGCGCGGAGCGCCGGGTTGGGTGTCGTCCCTGATCACAATGCCTTTTAGAATACCGTTGCGGAGCGGTGGGATGCGATGAACTCCGCTGCGGATTCGCGGGCGCCCCGCGCCTTCGCATCGAACCAGCTACTCCTTGACCCCAACGCCCAGCCGCGCCACGCTGAACTGCGCTCCGGCAAACAGGATCAGCCCCGAAATATACGCCCAGAAGAGCAGCCCGACCGAAACATGGAACGCGCCATAGAGATCCTTCAGATGCATGTGCGACAGCACCGCCTCGAAGGCGTATTTGGCGATGAGCCAGATGACTCCCGTCACCACCGAAGTGCGAAACACATGACGCGGCGGCACCTTGCGGTTGGGCAGAAGCCAGTAGATGGAAAAGAAGAAGAGGATCACGGCCACGCCGGTGGTGGCTGTAAGCAGCAGAAAGCTGATGCCGTGAAAGATCATGTTGTCCGTGTGGCCAAAGAAGACCACGGTGAGTACTTCGCGGGCGCCGGCATTGAGCGCAATGCTGGCCATGCCGAGCACAACCATAAGAATCGCCAGTCCGAAGGCGATGACCTGGTTATGCAGATAGTTGCGGCTCTTGGTCACGCCCCAGGCCTGGTTCAGCGCCACTTCAAGGGGCAGAAAGATGCCCGTGCAGGCGACCAGAATCATGATGAGCGAGAAAGCCTCCACGCCGTGCCGTGAAGACATACTGGCCACCTTTGCCAGATTGTCGGCGAAGAATTCCTGATCCGCAGGCATGAAATAAAACACCATATCGTTGATGACGCCCCGCATCATCTCCGAGTGGTGGAAGACGGTATCCTCCAGCGTGTAGAGGAGCACGATGAACGGAATGAACGAGAGAATGGCGTTGGCCGCCACGCTGAAGGCAAAGGTATGCACTTCGCTGTCCAGCAGGTACGCGATCAGCGCCGTGCCGTCCTTGCGCCAGCGGTACCACTTGGTCTGTGTGGGAATTTCAACCGGACCGGTCAAGCCGGCAGCTTCCAACGCTGCCCCGGTCTGAGTATCGGAATTCGAGACATCCGCCACGCATTGCTCCTTCTTTACTAACAAAGAACCCCCACGCTCGATGTGGGCCACAAAACGTACCGGGCGGGTGGGCGTCACGTCAAGAATAGCCCCACCCGGTCCCTTCGCGCTGTGACGGCAAAAGCCGCGGAAACGCCGCGCAAAACCGCTCTTGCGCGATCGCCCGCAGCGGGATCGTTCCGGCCCGCTGCATTGAGTCACCCCGCCGTTCGGCGTAGTTCTTTAACTTGCGGCCGGCTGTTTTATCTCCGAGACAGTTTACCGGGCATTCATTTTCTTCTTGCATCCAAACTCAATTCCTGCCATAACTGGAGCTAGGCGCGCCCAGCGCGCGCCGGTAGCAAACGATGGTAGACCGGTAGCATGGGATGATTCGATCTTTGCACCGCAATCGCAACTCCGGCAGGACATCGAGTTGCGCAGCATCCGCGGTATCCGGCAAGGTCGGACCTCAAACAAAAGAAGGAGAGCAAGAGTGAGGGAGCAGGGCGTCGTGAAGTGGTTCAATGGAGCCAAGGGATTTGGATTCATTCAACGGTCAAGCGGAGAAGATGTCTTCGTTCATTTCTCCGCGATTGAGGCGGACGGCTATAAGACGCTGAATGAAGGCGAGGCCGTCGAGTTTGAATGCCAGCAGGGCCCCAAAGGACTGAATGCGGTCGGCGTCACGCGGACCTCGTAACTCAAAGCTTTCCTGGCGATGTGCGCGGGCTTTAAAACAAACCAGAGTAGTTATGCCCTTGAGGAAAGCGATTTAGCTGGCCTCTTTCAGAAGGAAGAAGCCGCTGAACGGGATCGGCTTCCAGGCGCATGCGCTTTGGTTTTGCTGTTGCGTGAAGACGGAATCCGCAAAAAATGAGTGGGATTCAGTCCTTCAGGGCCGTACGCCTCAGGGCTGGACCCCGCTGAGCTTCGCCAACGCCCACCGGGCCGCCGCGCGCAGTCCCTCGTCCGCGGATTCGGCCCACTTTTCCAGCCAGGGCACAAACCCGCTCTGGCCGCTGTTTCCCATCGCAATGGCTACATTCCGCCGCAGCCCCAGGAATCCCGCCCTGCGCACCGGCGAGCCGTTGAACTGCCGCTCGAAGTCTGCCTCCTCAAGCCGCGCCAGGCCCTCCAGCGCCGGATTGACCAACTCGGCGCGCGCCTCCAGTTCAGGGTCCGCGCTTACAGGCGCCTTGCGGTTCCACGGGCACACATCCTGGCAGATATCGCAGCCGAAGACCTGCCGGCCCATGCCTTCCATCAACTCATTGGCAATCGGCCCCTTGTGTTCGATGGTCAGATACGAGATGCAGCGCGTCGCATCCATCCGGTAGGGCGCGATCAGCGCGCCGGTGGGGCAGGCGTCCAGGCACCGCCGGCAGCTTCCGCAGCGGTCCGCAATGGTAAGCGGCCTCTGTCCCGGTTCAACCTCCAGCGAAGTGAGCAGCACCGCCAGGAACCCATACGATCCCAGCTTGGGATGAATCAGGCAGGTGTTCTTTCCCGTCCATCCGAGACAGGCCGCGGTAGCGAGCGCACGCTCGACCACCGGTCCCGTATCCACATAGCCCCGCGCCTCGAAGCCGCCAAACTGCTCGCGCAGCCGCTCCGCCAGCGCCTCGATCCGCTTCTTGAGCACCTTGTGATAATCGCTCGGCCGCCGCGCGCCGCTTGCATCCACGCGGCTCGACCATGCGTAGCGCGCGATCCAGCCCGCGTCCTTCGCAGCCGGCTCCGTCGAGCGCGGCTGTGCGCTGTTGTAGCTGGCAAAGCAGACGATGGCCGAACGCGCCCAGGGAAACGGAACCCCCACGCGTGTCCGCAGCCGTTGCCCGTCTTCTCCGCTTCGTGCCAGATAGTGCATGGTTCCCGCGTAGCCATCCCGCACCCACTCCTCAAATCGCGTCGCGTCCCGTCCCTCGTCCGCATGAGGCAGCGCGATCAGGCCAGCCTCGGTAAATCCGGCCTCCAGCGCCAGCGCGCGCACGCTTTCCCTGCTCAGGGCGGGAGATGCGCCCGAGGTGCCTTCGGATTGGAAATCGGAACTGGACACGGAACCGGAGGCCCTCCTCTCTGCGTAGATAGGGATAGTGTCCGATTGCGGACGCCGGGATCGAAATCGGACACCTGGGGCTGCGCCGGGGAATTCAGGAATCCTCGTATCCCTTGCGATTTCAGCATATTCCCTCTGCCCGGCTTTGGCCGCACAAGTGCATCTCCCCAGGCGCGGGATAGGAACCGCGCATAAATCTCTCAGACCGGCAGGCGCCGGAACGAGCTTCCCCAAGGAGATTCCTATGACGAGCACAATGGACTGGACGACAGGCGCGATGGTTGTTACGGCAGGCGAGTTGAGCGAACTGGTAAAGGGTTCGGATCAATCTCTGCTCCAGCGTGTGGCGCCGCTGGTTCGCCGGCATTCCGTTTCGCTCGATCTCACATCCGTCGAGCGCATCGACGCGGCGGGCATCGCAGCGCTGGTTTCGCTCTATGGCATGGCGCGGGATGCCGGTCATAGCTTCAGCGTTTGCAACGCCGCGCCGCGGGTGGAGAAGATTCTTGCGCTGGTAGGGCTGGACCGCGTTCTCTTGTCTCATATTGCGGTTCATACTTCATATTCTGATGTGTGTATGGACCGCCCTGCCGCGTGAACTTGCCCTTCCCGTCTCACGAATCCGTTGCGGAGCGGATTTGCGTCTTGCATTGCGGGAACTGGAGTCTGAAAATGGTACATCGGTCCCGGGACAATGGAATCGTATGTGACGAGTAGCACAGGCAACCGTATACTTGGGGCGCTATTTGTACTTGCGACTCATGAATGCCGCTACGCGCAGTCCTGTGTCTGGATGACTCGCACGCACTCAGCTGTTCGACCGCTCCGATCCGTTGAAGAGCTGAGCCTCCGTTCCGCCACCCTCTCATAGGTACCGCCCACGCGGAATCCTACATACGGAGGCTTCATCCCATGACGCAGGGCGTTCTGGAGCAGGCGTCTGCTGGAAAAGCAGGCACAACCTCAACGGAAACCAAACATGTTTTCTTCTTCGGCGGCGGAAAGGCCGACGGCAACGGACGCATGAAGGATGTGCTGGGCGGCAAAGGAGCCGGCCTGGCGGAGATGACCAACGCCGGATTGCCGGTTCCTCCGGGATTCACCATTCAGACCGAGGCCTGTCGCGAATACATGCGCGGCGCTCTCAGTCCCGAGGTTGACGCGGAGATGTTTACCGCCCTCGAACGGCTGGAAAAACTCCAGGGACAGAAGCTGGGCACGGGCGAGAATCCCCTGCTGGTGAGTGTTCGCTCGGGCGCCAAGTTCTCCATGCCCGGCATGATGGACACCATTCTGAATCTGGGCCTAAACGACCACGCCGTTGAAGCGCTGGCCAAGCGCAGCAACAATCCCCGTTTCGCTTATGACTCCTATCGCCGCCTGATCCAGATGTTCGGCGACGTGGTGCTGGATGTCGAAAAGAAGAAGTTCGAGCACATCTTCGACACCATCAAGGGACGCGAGGGCGTCAAGTTCGACTACGAACTGCAGCCCGATGCTCTGAAAGAGATCATCGCCGAGTACAAGAAGCTGGTCCGCAAGGAGACCGGCAAGGACTTTCCGCAGGGGCCGCTGGATCAGCTGGTCCAGGCCCGCGACGCCGTCTTCAGGAGCTGGAGCAACGAGAGGGCCAAGACCTATCGCCGCATTAATCGGATCGACGATTGGCTGGGCACCGCGGTCAACGTGCAGGCCATGGTCTTCGGCAACCTGGGCGAGAACTCCGGCACCGGCGTAGGGTTTACGCGCAATCCCGCCACCGGCGAGCACATCTTCTTCGGCGAGTATCTGATGAACGCGCAGGGCGAAGACGTGGTTTCAGGCGTCCGCACTCCGCTGTCGATCAGCGAACTCGAGCGCGCCATGCCCATGGTCTACGAGCAACTGCGCTCCATCACCGGGAAGATGGAAAAGCACTATCGCGACATGCAGGATTTCGAGTTCACCATCCAGGATGGCAAGCTCTACATGCTGCAGACCCGCAACGGCAAGCGCACCGGCCTGGCCGCCGTCCGCATCGCCATCGACATGGTTCGCGAAGGTCTCATCACGCAGGAAGAGGCTATCTTCCGCGTCGAGCCCAACCAACTGTACGACTTCCTGGTTCCGCGGCTTGTCGAAAAGGGCGAGAAGATCGAAGTGTTGGCCACCGGCCTGCCGGCTTCGCCCGGCGCGGCTGTCGGCCAAATCGTCTTCACCGCCGAGGACGCAGTCAAGTTCCACTCCAGCGGCGCCTACCGGGTCATCATCCTGGTTCGCGGCGAGACCACGCCTGAGGACATCGCGGGCATGGAAGTCGCCACCGGCATTCTCACCTCCCGCGGCGGCATGACCTCCCACGCCGCTGTCGTCACCCGCGGCATGGGCAAGTGCTGCGTGGCCGGCGCCGGCGATTGCACCGTGGACGAGGCCAAGAAGGAACTGCGCGTCAAGGGCCACGTATTCAAACAGGGCGACTGGATTTCGCTGGACGGCACCACCGGCCGCGTCATCAACGGTCAGCTCAAG
>JBEKTO010000046.1:0-30402 GCA_049515995.1 Occallatibacter sp.
CGCGCTATCGCCTCAAAGCTATTGGCTGCCCGGTCCTGTCGTGCCGTCTTCTGCGTCTTGCGGTCTTCGCCGGGGTCCGTACCTTCGGCCAGCAACTTCCGGGCTTCGTCGCGCCGGTTGCGGGCGTCTTTCAGGCCAACGTCAGGGTATACGCCCAGAGAGAGCAGCTTTTCCTTGCCCTCGAAGCGGAAGCGAAAGCGCCACCACTTGCCCCCGGCAGGGGTAACAAGCAGGAACAGCCCGCGCTCATCAAACAGCTTGGCGGGCTTCAAACCGGGCTTGGCATTGCGGATAGCGGTATCGGTCAAGGGCATGAGGGTAACTCCAAGGCCGTGGAATGGGGTTACCCCTAAAACTTACCCCACTTCAAAGCCGGATGGTACTGGACAATGTTACCCCTGCTTGGACATAAATATCAACAAAATAAAAGAGATGCCGGAGCTATAAAGCATCACGGCACCTCTTTGTACTGATCTTTGGTAGCGCTACCGGGAATTGAACCCGGGTTTTAAGATTGAGAATCTCACGTCCTAACCCCTAGACGATAGCGCCACACACTTAAAGCGGCGGCCGTTCAAGGCCACTCACTTACTTTAACAAAAAATCGGGTCGATGCCAAAGATGCACTGGAACGGCAGGGGCCGCTTCAGATCCCCAGCTTGCGCACTTCGTCGTTATAGTACTTGCGGTAGAGAATCTCCCACTCCTGCGAACCTTCCAGGATGATCTTGCGCTGGTTGGCGATCTTCAGCCGGGCGGCGGTGTCGATCTTGGCTTCTTCGCCCAGCAGGGCGGTGAGTGCCTTGCGCGCCTCCTGGCGGATGGTGTTGCGATCTTCGAGGAAGCCCACCTCGTCGATCTCGGCCAGGGTGTCGGCCACGGTGTGGGCCAGCTTGTTGAGCTTGTCGGGGCTGATCCTCATAGCACCGCCTTGTACTTCTTGGCCAGCTCGGTCTTCACTTTTTTGAACATCTCGGCATATTGCGCGCCGGACTTGCGCATCTCTTCGGAGTACGCTTCCAGAATCACGCGCACCTCCTCGTTGATGCGGTCTTCGAGAGAGAGTTCCTCGATCATGCCCTCGTTGACGCGCGATTCGACCACCTTCAAGTCGCTGGTGGTGATCATCTTGGCGTCGATGAGGTGCTTGACCGTGCGGCGGGCCAGATACCCGATGTAATCGCGGGAAAAGATCATGGGCTAAGGCTCAGGATACCCCATCGGAGGGCCATCTGTACACCATCAGCTAAATGAGCCGGACAGCGCAGCCACAAGGCGCGCATCTCACCCCTGGTGCGGGCAGCTTTTCGTATTCAGGCATGCCTCGGCCAGCCGCAGTCGCTCCACCGGCCGCCCGCCCACCAGATGCTCCTTCACGATTTCCGCCGCGTCTTCCGGCTGCACGTTGCCATACCACACCGCCTCGGGATAAACCACCATCGTCGGACCGTGCTCGCACTGGTCCAGGCAGCCGGACTTGTTGATCCGCACCTTGCCGCCCAGTCCGGCCGCCTTGGAGAGTTGCTGCAACTGGGCATGCAGATCGCTTTTTCCATCCTGCGTGCACGACGGCCGGGGCGCGCCGTCGGGGCGGACATTGTGGCAGACAAAAACGTGGTGTTCAAATGCGGGCAAGCGGAAAACCTCCTGCGGGGATTCGTGCGGCATCCGGGCGTTTGAGCCCAGCGCACTCTCCAGACTAAACCCGCGCGCGGACCTACTCCCTCGATCGAAGTTTTCACACTCCCCACACTCCCACCCACCCGCATCTGCGAAAATAGGAGCTTGACTATGAGCACGGAAAACCTACTCTCGCTGAAAGACGACATGGTGGCCTTCATCGAAGGCCATGGACTTCACCGCCTTCCCGGATACGTGACCGAGGACATTCCCTCCATCGTTTGGGAGGGCCAGGGCAACCCCGACGCATGGAAAGACTTTGTGGAGATGGCCAAACACGTCGGCGCTCCCTTTGTCACCTTCAGCGAAATGACGCTGGAGCGCGAGGAACTCGATGCGCTCATCGAGGAAGCCGGTGAAATGAACTTCCCCGACGAGGAAGCCACCGAGTTGGTCGAGGCCCAATGGCTGCGCAAGTACGCCGGCAATCTGGGCTACATTCAGCTCGGCTTCGTCTATCAGGGACTGGTCTTTCTGCACGAAACCACCACCGAGTGGTACGAGCGCTACCAGGCGCTGCTCGAGGACATCGAGAGCTTCCAGGACATCGTGATCGACGACGCCCACAGCGGCGACATCGACGAGGACGAGTAAGCGCCCGTGACTTCCGCCAGCCCGGCAGGCCAATCCGTCGCATCGGGTCTGGCGGTGCAACCCTCCGTTTCGCCGCGCAGTCTTCCGCGCCAGCGCTGGATTCTTGCCGAGCCGCATCCTGCGGAGGCCGCGGCTCTGGCTAAAGCCGCCCGCCTGCCGCAGGTGCTGGCCGAGTTGCTGGTGGCCCGCGGGATCGCCCAGGCCAACGAGGCCTTCGCCTTCCTCAACCCCACGCCGTCCGCCCTCAACGATCCCTTTCTCATGCTGGGCATGGAGGCGGCAGCTGGCCGGCTGGAGCGGGCCATCGCCGCCCATGAGCCGGTGCTGCTCTACGGCGACTACGACGTGGACGGCACCACCGCCGTCGTTTTGCTCAAGACCGCCATCGAGATGCTCGGCGGCACGGCCCGCTTTCATGTGCCCCACCGCCTCAACGAGGGCTACGGGCTGCAATCGAGCGTGCTTGAAGCAGCCCATGCCGACGGCGTTCGCCTGGTTATCACGGTCGATACCGGCATGAGGGCCTTCGCCGAGGCAGAGACTGCGCGTCAATTGGGTCTGGACCTCATCATCACCGATCACCACCTGACCCGGGCCGACGATGCGGTGCCTCACGCGCTGGCCATCCTCAATCCCAACCAGCCCGGCTGCCGCTACCCTGAGAAGTCGCTCTGCGGCGCGGCCATCGCCCTCAAACTGGCCCAGGCCGTTCTGGAGCGCCGCGACGCGGCGCGCACCCGCGAAAAAACCTTGCCCAGTTTTCTCAAGATGGCCGCCATCGCCACCATCGCCGACGCCGTGCCGCTACAAGGCGAGAACCGCGTCATCGCCGCGCTCGGCCTGCGCGAGCTACGCCGCCCCGTGGGACTGGGCCTGCGCGCGCTGTTCGCCGTCGCGGCACTCGATCCGGCCGCCAAACAGCTCACCGGCTTCGATGTGGCCTTTCGCCTGGCGCCGCGCATCAACGCCGCGGGACGCATGGATGTTGCCTCCGAGGTCATCGAGCTTTTCTGCACCCGCGCGCCGGCCCGCGCTACTGAACTGGCCGCCAAACTCGAACGCCTCAACCAGGAGCGCCGCTCGACCGAAGCCGCCGCTCTCGTCGCCATCGAGACGCGCCTCGCCACCGATCCCGAGTTGATCGCCGATCGCCTTCTGGTGATCGACGGCGACGGCTGGCATCGCGGCGTCATCGGCATCCTGGCCTCGCGCCTCGTCGAGCGCACCGCCAAGCCGGCGATCGTGGTCAGCGTGGAAGACGGCGTGGCCAGCGGCTCCGGCCGTTCGGTGGACGGCTTCCCATTGCTCGCCGCCATCGAAAGCTGTGCCGATCTCTTCACGCGTTTCGGCGGCCACGCTTTCGCCGTCGGCTTCGCCATGCCCGCCGAGGCGCTGCCCGAGCTCAAGCGCCGCCTGCGCCTCTACGCAGAGGAGCATCTGGCGGCCCGCGAACCCGAACGCCTGCTCCGCATTCACGCCGAATTGCCGTTGGATCGCATCACGCCCGTGCTGGCCGGATGGCTGCGCAAGCTGGAGCCCTTCGGCCACGGCAACCCCGAGCCCATCTTCCTCGCCCGCAGGGCGCGCCTGCTCGCCGCTCCCCGCATCATGAAAGAGCGCCACAGCCGCCTCGAGCTGGCCCAGGAACCGGATCGTGCGCCAAATCGGGAGCCCGTCCTTGCCGGCTCCAGCTCAGCCATTCGCGCCGTAGGCTGGGACCTGGCCACGCGCGCCGCCGCGCTTGGTCTCGCCCAGGGCAGTCTCATCGACGTCGCCTACCGCATCCGCGAAAACGATCACCCGCAATACGGCGGCCTGGAAGTGGAGATCGCCGGCATCGAGCCCTCCGCGTCCTGACGCACGAAGGCCCACGGTGAACCGTGGGCCTCGTTGGTTCATTGCGAAAACTTCCTGCTTACTTGCGCTCTTTCTCCTTCGGCTCCGATCTCGGCGCGGAGTGCTGCTGCGGAGCCGGATGCGATTGCTGTGCAGAATGCGACTGTGCCTGCGGAGCCGGGCGCGACTGAGGCTGCGGTATCGGCCGTCCCTGAGACTGTTGCACTGCGGGCCGCGACTGCTGCGTCGGCCGCGCCGCGGGCGCCGAATGCGTCTCGGCCGGCAACGGCCTGGCTACCGCCAGATTCTGCGGATGCCCGCCATTGCTCCGTGCGTACGATGTCCTGTCGGCCCTGGCCGAGGACTCATGCTGCGCCTGGAAGCTCGTCTTGGCCACATGCTGCTCGTGTTCCGCGATCCGTTCCTCGGGGCTGGGATCGTGGCGTATGCCGCCGGGACCGCCGCTGTAAGCGACATGACTGTCCCTGGCGACAAAGCCTCTTTCCACGGCCATCCGGTCTTGATAGGTCGAGTGCACGAAGCGGGAGTCATGGATGTCCACATGCACGACCGCGGCGTTATAGGCAAAGACGCCGCCGCGCCACATACCGCCGGCGAAGCCGATGCCCCCGTAGCCGAAGCCGTAGTTCACGCCGCCGTAGTAGCCCACATGCGGTCCCCAATAGCCGTCATGAAAGACAAACATGCCGCCGGACCAGCCCCAGTAGCCGGGCGTCCAGAGCGCGCCGACGTAAGGCGCCGGAACCCATGCGCCGGGAACCCAGTAGTAGCCGTCATCGCCGTAGGCCCAGTAGCCCGGCGTCCACATCAGACCGGGTTGCGGGCAAACCGGCTGCACATAGACGGGCAGCACCGGCGGTGCAAACCCGACGCTAATGAAGACTCCGGCGTAGGATGACGCAGGAATTGCGCAGAGAAGCAGCGCCAGCAAAAGCCAGCGCGCAGAGCGGAAAAGTCGCATGAGAAAAACCTCCTGGTATTTTCGAGTCGATGATGCCTGAAACGCGATTTCGCGGTCAGTCTACACCTGCTGAAACCCCCTCCGCTCGCAGAAGTTGCAAGGGAGGGGGCGTTTTTTTGCTGGCAAAGATTCTCTGCTCAGGGCCGGAAGCTCAGTCCGATGCCCAACACATGCCGTGCCTCAAGATTCACCGGGATGGCAATAACAGGAGGGTAGGGCGCGGGCAAGCCGGTCGGCAGTTCCGCGGTGCCGATCATTCCCGCCACCTGCCCGATGCCGATGTCGAAGGCAAAGTGCGGATGCTCCTTCTGCGTAAGGCGCACGGCATAATCGAGCGTGGTGGGCAGATGCCCTCCGGTAATCGGCAGGATCGCGCTCAGGTTCTTGGCGGTGTGCGGCTCCTGGGTAAAGCCTGCCGAGGGCACGATGGCCGTATGGAAGAAGAAAGGCAGCGGAATGCCCAATCCCCCAAACGCCCGCCCGGCAAACCGCGTGCTCTGTCCGCCGATGCCGAAGATTGTGGCATTGGTGGCCTTCCAGCCCAGGTTCACCAGGAACGGCAGCGGCGGATGCAGCCAGGTCTTGGTGGCGGCCACGTACAGATCCTCGTTGTTGTAGCCGCTGCCGCTTCCGCCCAGGTCCTTGCCGATGGCGCTGGAAACAAACTGGTCGTTGGTGCGCACAATGACGCCGGCCGCAAGACCCGGTGTCCAGGGACCGAACTCGCCGTCCTTGATCGCCACGCCCTTGGCGCTGAAGATATTCATCCCGTTGTAGTTCCAGAGATTGCTGAAAGCCCCCTGGGCGGGCGTCGTGCTGTCGCCGAGTGTATGCACGCTGCGCGTGTAACCGATCTCGGCCCGGTTGGCAAAGCCTTCCACAATGCTGAAGGTCTGGATATCGCCGATCACCTTCGCCGTGTTGATGAAGTGATAGCCCACGGCCGGATGGGAGAAGGTCTGTCCCTTTTCGGTGTAGACAACGTATGCGGTGGGGGTCAGGAAACCGCCGGTCTGGCCTTCCAGTGTCAGATTTTGCGCGTAGATGGGGCTCCCCACCAGCACGGTGCCCACAAGGAGGCCGCAGACGAAGAGTTTGGAGAGGGTGCAGAATTTCACGTTCATTACACTCCAGTTGAGGTCAGTCGCCTGCCCCCGAGTTTTCGTAGAATCTACCCCCACACTTTTAACACAATGGAACCCGAATCGTCTTTAACTTTATTGCGGTGTTAAACTCAGCCCATGCCGCGCGGTCTGTTTATTACCCTCGAAGGGCTCGACGGTTCGGGCAAAACTACGCAGATCAAACGACTGTCAGCCTGGCTGGAACGGCGCAGTTTTTCTCCGGTGGTGACCCGCCAACCCGGCGGAACCGCGACCGGCGAGCGCATCCGGGCTCTGCTGCTCGACTCCCGCTCGACCGGTCTGGCGCCCATCGCCGAAATGGCTCTGATGTTTGCCGACCGCGCGCAAGCCATCGCCGAAGTCATCGAGCCAGCCCTGGCCGCCGGCCAAATCGTTCTCTGCGATCGTTTCACCGACTCCACCGAGGCCTATCAGGGCGGCGGCCGCGAACTGGGTTCCGAGACCGTTCTTGCGCTGCACCGGCTCATCTGCGGCAACCTGCAGCCCGACCTGACCCTGCTGCTGCTGCCCTCGCTCGAGTCCTCGCTGGAACGCGCTCGCCGCCGCAACGACCGCACCGCCGCAAAAACCGGCCAGGACGAAGGCCGCTTCGAGCAGGAGCAGGACGCTTTTTACCGCCGCGTCTGGCTGAAATACCGCGAGATCGCCCTCCGCGAACCCGCCCGCGTCATCCTCATCGAAGGCAACCTCACCATCGACGAAGTCCACGAGCAGGTTGTCGAGGCCGTCGCCGAGCAGTTGCTGCTGCGGGAATCTCAGAATCAGCCGCTGGCCTGAAGGGCGACTCCTCCGTCAGAAGAAACTGGAAGACCAATGCGTGTAAGCTGGAAAACCGGAGCCGGCCGTTCGTTGATCGTATCGGTACTTGCTTTTGCGTGCAGCGGTATCTGCATTCATAGGGCCAGGCAGTACGCCAGCCTTGCGCCAGGCGAGAGGACAACCACCGCCTACGACGTGCAAAGGCACTATCACTTCATGCATGGCTTCAGATTCAACTATTCCAGTTGTGATTACATCTTCAGTGTGGACGGATGGGTGTACAGCGGAAACGGGGACTGTCCGCAACCGGGCGCCGATGATTCGAACCAGGAAAGACCTGCGGATTCTGCCGGTGTTTTACCGGGATCCATTGCAACTGTCTATTACGATCCGTCCAATCCATCGATCAACGGCCTGACAGAATTCAACGCGAGGAGCGAGGCCGAGTATCGATACGCAATCCTGTGGATCGGTGTAGGAGTACTCATGATCCTCTCCGTCGTTTTTATCGCTGCGCTTACCGCGAATGAAAACAGAGGAAATGGCGGGATCGTCGCCGATGCGGAAGGAACGGTGATTGATCCGGAGGATCTGGATACCGGTTCAGAGTTTGACGGGCCGCTCGACGAGAGAAAAAAAGCAGCCGAATTCTATGCTGCCGCCAGCGCCGAAACTGCGTACGCCGCGGATTCAGATTCTTCGCCGGGACTGCGGGAGCTCTATCTCGAAGTGGTCAACCGTATCCATCCAGACCGCGCTTCGAATGAAGCTGACCTGGTCCTGCGGGAGCGGTTGATGAAAGAGGCAAATACAGCATTCAAGCAGGGCGATGCCGAGACGTTGCGGAGAGTTCTGGAGGAATACCAAGGCGAGATTTCGGCGTCTTAAGGTAGGTTGGGCTCTATAAAAGGGGATGTCGATAAAACACACTTTTTCTCATCCGCCGGGCGCCCCAGCCTGGGCGCTTCTGTTGCGGCAACGGCGGCAAGGCGGCCGCACGGCTGAAGCCGCACCCTTTCAAGACACCGGCTGGGTCACGGGTTCCAGAAGCGAATCGAGATCGGAAGCGCAGATCCAGCCCAGCTCAGCCCAAGTGGCGAACCACTGGCTCACGCGCTGCGCGCGGCGCGGCTCGGAAATGCGGGAATCCGCGAATCCGGCCTGGATGGCTTCGGCCAGCGGCAATCCCTGGCGAATGGCCGCAAGAGTCAGGAATTCCTCCCGCCACAGACGCCGGTAATAGATCGAAAGCTCTACGCGATGAACGGCCAGCCAGGTGGGCCGAAGGCGCAATTTGGGCAACTTGGCCGGCGCATCCGGGCCATCATCACTTTTCACGCCGGCTTCGCTGGCTTCGCGCTTCTGGTTCTCGTGCAAGGCAAGCACCAGATCGTCGGCCGGGTAGTCGAGTGCCACCAATTGCAGGTGCGGCTGCAAGGCGAGCCGCGAACCGGCGTCCAGGGTAGCGATCTGGCCGAGGGTCAGCGGATCGTGTTCCGCGCTGTCGAAGGCCTCCACACAAGCCCACTCGATGCGGGCCACGTCGAGGGCCAGGCGATGGCGGCGGCCTGTGAGTTGCGGACTGGCGGCCAGCCAGCCGGGCAGCTTCGATCCCAGGTTGCGCAACGTAAAGGAGCGGCTGGGATGGGTGGCGAGGTAGGCGATGGAGAGCTCTTCAAAGGCGCTGCCGCCAACGACCGCGCGCAGGGCAGGGAAGTCTTCGGCGAGCGCGCCCAGCACGCGGAACCAGTATTGCCGGTTGTAGATCTCCAGCCGCTCGAAGGCCGAGAGGCGGCTGTTGGGGGCGATGAACGAAGCGGCCACTGCGCTCATGGGCCGGCCGTCGGGAGCCTCGGCGCGCATCTGTTCGTTGGCGGTGAGCGGTTGCATCACGGCCGCGGCCATCTCGCGCTGCAGGTGTTCGAGATTCATCGCGCCGCCTCCGCCAGTTGGGGTGCGTGCCTGTGGAGATAGCGCTCCGCCTTCTTTGCTTCGGCGTGAACTTCGTCGAAGCTGGGAATATGGTCGTCCCACTCCAGCAGCGTGGGCGTGGGCCCGCAGCGTTCGATGGCGCGCGCGTAGAGCTCCCACACCGGATCGATCACCGGATGGTCGTGCGTGTCGAGGATGTACTTCTCATAACGCGAGTGGCCGGCGATGTGAATCTGCGCCACGCGGTGGGCGGGCACGGCGTTCACATAATCCATGGGTGCGAACTCGTGGTTCATCGCCGAGACATAGATGTTATTCACATCGAGGAGAATGCCGCAGTCGGCGCGCTCCACCACTTCGGTCAGGAACTCCCATTCGGTCATCTCGGAGCCGGTGAAGGCCGCGTAGCTGGAGACGTTCTCGACCGCGACGGGAATCTCAAGAAAGTCTTGCACCTTGCGCACACGCTCGGCGGTGCGCTCGACCGCCTCCCAGGTATAGGGCAGCGGAAGCAGATCGTGGGTGTAAGTGCCATCGACGCTGCCCCAGCAAAGGTGGTCGCTGAGCCAGGGAGTTTTGGTGCGCCGCACCAACTGTTTCAGCCGGCGCAGATGCTCGGGATCGGGCGCGGTGACCGAGCCGAAGTACATGGAGACGCCGTGCTGCACGACGCGGTATTGATCCAGGATTCGATCGAGCATGGCCAGCGGCCGGCCGGCGTCGATCATGAAGTTTTCCGAGATGATCTCGAACCAGTCCACCACCGGCTTGCGCGCGAAGATGTGCTGGTAGTGCGGAATGCGGAGGCCGATTCCGACGCCATGATCCTGAAACGCATTGAAGCGATTGCCGGGCATAATTGAGCTCACAGAGATCAGGGGGCGGAATGGCGCGGCGGAATGTGCGCGTGCATCTGTCCGCCGCGCCAAGGTTGGGGGAGGATCGGGTTAGACGGCGCTAGGCGGCTTGGAGCCGTCGGTGGCGCAGCCGCCCTTGCCTTTGCAACTGTTCTGGCCCTTGCAGCCGTTGTCGCCGGACTTGCAGCCGCCCTTGCCCTTGCAATCGTTCTTGCCTTTACAGGAGTGTTTGGAGGTGTCCTTGTCCTGGGCGGTGTAGCGCAGGCCGGCCTTGGCCGCGGAAAACTTCGCCGCAGCTGGACTGGACGGCTGGGGGGTGGCCGCCTGGGCCGCTACGGAGGTTCCGCCGACCAGGCCGGAGAGCGCCGCCGTCAAAAGCAGTGCATTCAGTTGGTTCTTCATGGGGAATTGACCTCGCTGGGGGAGTTGGGGCGGAGGGGAATCCGCCGGTTGTAGCCACGCAGGCAGGTCCCGTGGGCCCGTCCCGCACAATCCGTGTCACGCACCTTAGGAGTGGCGACCTGCGGGAAAGGTTACAGGGAAACTGACGCCAGTGAAAATGAATTTCTTTCCTGCTTCGCCGAATCTCACTTGAAGATGTTCCGCGATGGGGAGGTTCCAGCTTGAATCTTGCATTTTTCACGAATCCGAAGGGAATCCGCGACCTGGGCTGGGCCAGTCTGCTTTTCGCCGTGCTGCAAAGCCTGTGTACGGCCGTATTGACCCTCAGCGGCATCCGCGTGGCCATCGGGCTGACGGCCCTGGCCGCGGCCAGCGGTATCTACGCCCCGGCGCGCGGATTCCACCAGGACGTCATCCGCATTCCTATGCTGGCGCTGGCCGCCGCCGGCGCAATTGTGAATCTGGCGGTGCTGGCGTGGATCTGGCATCTGCGGGCGCGGCCCTCGGCGCAGTGGCGCAAGCGTGAAGTGAGCCCCAAAGACCGGCGTTCCGAGCGGCTGCAGCTCGCCCTGGCGATTCTGACCCTGGTTCTGGTGGGATTGGAGACCTGGACGCACACCATCGTTCACCGCACGGGACCGCCTCCGGCCGCGCGGTCCAGCGTATCTCAGGAAACCATCGCTCCGGCCTCGTTCTGAGGCTAAAGAGCTTACTGCAGCTTGAAGGCTTTTACGGCGATGGCGTTGGGAGCTCGGCCGGTGGAGAGCAGCGTGAAGAGCGACCGCGTAGCGGTGCGGGCCACGGCGACGTCGGCCGAGCGCGTATCGACGACAAAGAGCAGATGGCCTGAGGCGGAGAACGCCAGGGCCGAGGGACCGTCGCCCACATGGATGGAGGGACTGAGACGCTTGCCGTCGTCGATGGAGTAGACGGTCACGTACTGCGAGCTGAAGTTGGCCACGTAGAGCAGGGAATTGTCGCTCGAAACCAGACCGCGAACGGGATTGTCTCCCATCATGTAGGCCCCGCCCACGTCGTTGGTGTTGGTGACCACCTCGGAGATTGAGCCGGAGAGAGAATTGGAGACGAAGAGTTCGCCGCCGTCAGGCTTGAGCGCGAGATGCACCGGCCCGCGGCCCACATCCATCAGCGCCTGAAGACGATCGGGCTGGCCGGGATCGGATTTGGGATGTGCGAGGCCGATGGCCATCACCTGGTGGCCGGCCGCGCAGGCGACAAATGCCTTGGAAGAGTCGGGCAGGACAACAGCGTCGGCCGCGCCGGGACAATCCGGGAAGGCCGCACGCACGCTTTGCGCCGCCGGGTCGATGAGGCTGACCGAGTTTCCTCCGCGGTCTGCGACCACCAGGGTCTTGCCGTCGGGAGAGATGCGGGCCGTAACGGGCCCTTCGCCGGCGCCGATCTGGGCAATCTCGCGGCGCGCCTTGAGATCGAGGACCGAGATCGAGTTGGATCCGAAGTTGGCTACATAGGCCAAATTGCCGGTGGGGTCCAACTCGATGGAGACCGGCCGCCGGTGGACGGGAATGGTGGCCGCGACGGTGTTGTTTTCGGCGTTGATGACCGAAACCGAGCCGAGTGCGCCTTCAGCGCCGGAGTTGACCACATAGACTTCATTGCGCGTGGGGCTGGCGGCTACGGCTACGGGATTCTGACCCACGGCCACTTCGCGGTCGATGCGCACGTTCGCCACGTCGAGAACGGTGACGGTGCCGCTGCCGCCGTTCGTTACGTAGGCATATTCGCGGTAGTTGGGCGGATATTGGGGGAAGTCGTGAGAGCGGCAGCCGGCAAGGGCGAGCGCGAGCAGGGCGAACGCGGAAAGGCGGGCTGGCAGGACGAACCGCATATTCATGGGATGAGTCCGGGAATCGGAGATGGGCCGGGTTGAGATGGGTGCTTTCCCACCCTTTCCCCCGTCTTTTTCTCGAAGAGCAGGCGAAAGGATGGGGCACAGAAAGTCTGTTGCATGGTCCGGAGCTTGCTGGACGAGGCGGTCATGCGCTCAGCTCGCGGCGGCCTCGATGTGAATGCCGCGGTGCAAATGGCGGCCAACTACCGGCGCAATCTGCTCGATTTCGTCCATCATGCGGACAAACTGATGAGGATAGATGGACTGCGGGCCGTCGGAGAGAGCCTTTTCCGGCTGATGGTGAACTTCGATCATCAAGCCGTCGGCACCCACGGCAATCGCGGCCCTGGCCATGGGCAGCACGCTGTCGCGCTTGCCGGTGCCGTGGCTGGGGTCCACCAGGATGGGCAGATGGCTGAGCCGCTGCACGGCGGGAACGATGCTCAGGTCGAGGGTGTTGCGGGTGTGGTCGGCAAAGGTGCGCACGCCGCGCTCGCAGAGAATGACCTGGTAGTTGCCCTCGCTCATCACGTACTCGGCAGCCATGAGGAACTCTTCGAGAGTGGCCGATAGGCCGCGCTTGAGGAGAACCGGCTTGCGCAGCTTGCCGGCCTTCTTGAGCAGCGAGAAATTCTGCATGTTGCGGGCGCCAATCTGGATCACGTCGGCGTATTCGTCCACCAACTCGAGGGATTCGTTGTCCATGGCTTCGGTAACGATGCGCATGCCGAAGCGGTCGCGAATCTCGGCCATGATCTGGAGAGCCTCGATGCCGAGACCTTGAAAGACGTAAGGGGAAGTGCGGGGTTTGTAAGCGCCGCCGCGGAAAAACTGTGCGCCCGCCGCCGCCACCTGTTCGGCGATGGCGAATGCCTGTTCGCGGCTTTCGATGGAGCAGGGACCGGCGACAATGGCCAGGTTTCCGCCGCCGATGGTGGCGTCGGTGCCGGGGAAGCGGATGACGGTGTCTTCTTCCTTGACGTCCCGGCTGGCCAGTTTGTAGGCCTTCGAGACGCGGATCACTTCGGCGACCCCGGAAAGCGCTTCAAGGTTGCCACGGTCCACCTCGCCTTTGTTGCCGGTGATGCCGATGGCGGTGCGCTGGGCTCCGGGAAGTGGGTGGGCACGGAAGCCCAACTGCTCAATGTGCTCGCAGACCGCCTGAATCTCTTCCGGCGTGGCCTGCGCTTTCATAACAACCAACATGACGGGCCCTCAAACCACCAGTCTAACGGCTCCAGACGGTGAAGGGCAATCTCTTTGGGAGTCGCGGCGGCCCTTGAGGGCTCTGGCGCTTCTCCGTGTTCAGGACCGGCCTGGCGTCAACAACGTCCATCCGGTGCGTCCTCTGGCCAAAGGCCACGATGCTTACTCGTCGCCTTCGTCGGTAGCTTCGGCGCCAGACTTGGCGGCCACGATGGCAGGAGCGACAACCATACCGATAAAAGCGAGGGCGATCAGAAGGTCATGCATTGCTTTCTTCTCCTAGTGCGGCTCATCGGAGCCTGTCCACAACTGAATGATCGAATAAATATGGACAGGGCGGAATCCCACAAAGATTTCGTTTTCTGAACAGCAGGTGCTATAGGGTTTTGACCCATAAGTGTTAGTCGGAGCGAGGCCGGGTAGTGGAGGGAGTCCCAGGCTTTGGTACGATCCCGAAGCCTGGCCGATAAATTCCTTCATTGCAATAATTTATGCGTAGGCGGAGGCGATCAGCGTGGGTTACTCCCGCTGTGCGCAGCATTGCGCTTTTGCGTCCGCCATTTAAGGCCCAGCCAGGCCAGATAGCCCAGTTGAATGGCCCACGTAACAACGTAGGCGGCAACGGTGAACTGATGGTCGAGAAGGGCTCTTTCGTCCATTTGCGTCTCCTTTTCTATGCGTTTTGAAGCAGATTCCTGCCGGGTTCAGGCTTCCAGGGCGTCCTGGGCTTCCTGGGCGGCGAATTTCTGGTGCTGGCGCTCCACACGGTAGCGCAGGGCAAGGATGAGAATGCCCCAGGCGAGCCAGGCGATCACATTCCAGGCGAAGGCGTGGAGCATGGCGGGGTCCTTGATGCCGGAGTCCTCTCCGCCGCCGAAGACCGGCGCGGGGTGTTGGGTGCGCCACCAGCGGTTGGACATGTAGACGATGGGCACGTCGAGGGCGCCGAAGATGCCCAGCACGGCGGCCAGCGTCTGCACCTGCGGCCCGGCGGCAAAGCGGCGCAGCAGCAGGTAGCTGACGTAGATGAGCCAGAGGACCAGAGTGGTGGTCAGGCGCGCGTCCCAGGTCCACCAGATGCCCCAGGCGCGGCGTCCCCAGATTGGCCCGGTGATGAGCACCACGGTGCAGAAGACCACCCCGACTTCGGCTCCGGCCAGCGCCCAGGCGTCGGAGATCTGCGCCCACTCCGCGCGGTTGCGGCGGCAGGCCAGGTAGCCGATCGAGCCGGCCAGCGAGATGGCGAAAAAGAGGAACGCGACCATTGCCGAGGGCACGTGGTAGTAGAAGATGCGCTGCACCTCGTGCATGGTCTGCTCGTCGGGAGCGACGTAGATGGCCTGATAGAAGCCCCAAACCATGAGGGCGACCGTGAGTGCGGCGTAGAGGCCGATGGCGAGTTTCTTCATGGGGAATCCTGTGGAACGCTTTCAGTTTACGACGGCGGGGAGGGGGCGGAGTCGATTGAAAGGTGGAGGATCTACTCCGCGTGGAAGACCACGTCGAACAGCAGCCAACTGGCGGTGGTGAAGATGATGTCGTAGCCCAGCAGCATCTTGATCCACAGCGTGGGGTCGTTTTCGCCGGTCAGGATTGCGGTGGTGGCCTGGACCATGGCCAGCAGGGCCGGAATGAAGATGGGGAAGAGGATGAGCGAAAGCAGCAGTTCGCGGTTGCGGCTGCGGATGGAGAGCGCGGCGAAGAAGATGCCGTTGGCCACCAGCGCCCAGGTGCCCAGCGGCAGAACGAGGGCGAGCAGCCACGCCTGGCCGAGGATGTGGAGGTTATAGAAGATAAAGAAAAACGGAGCCAGAATCACCTGGACGATGGAGACGAAGAGAAAATTCGCCAGAACCTTGGCTAGGAAGAGCTCCGCGCCGGGAGCGGGCGCCATGCGCTGCGCGTCCAGGACCTGATGGCGAATCTCGCGGGCCCATGCCTGGTTGAGGGCGCTCACCGAGGCGAACATGGTGGCCACGCAGAGCACGCCGCCGGCGATCTGCTGGGAAAATGCCCCGCGCGGGTCGAAGGCGATGGAAAACAGGACCACCACCAGTCCGGAGAAGAAAAGCATGGAGATGATCGCGTCGAGCGAGCGCCATTCGATGCGCAGGTCCTTGACCAGGTGGGTCCAAAGGGCACTGGTCATCTTATCCGACCCTCCGGGGGAGGGTGGCCCTCCGGCATCGCGGCGGATTTGGTCAGGTCGGCGGTCTGGGCTTCGGCGGCGCGCAGGTAGTCGTCGGGCGGGAGAATGAGCTGGGTTCCGCGCGCCCCCGCGGAGACGCTGATCCGGTCGAAGAGAATCACGGTCTCGTCGACGAAGACGGGATAGGCTTTTTTCGCGCCGAAGACGGTGACGCCGCCGCGGATGTAGCCGGTGAGCGGCTGCACCTCTTTCAGCGGGACCATCTCGGCCTTGCGCAGGCCGGCTGCGCGGGCCAGCTTCTTGAAGTCCAGCTCGGCGTCGCCGGGGATGACGGCGAAGACATACGCGCCCGGTCCCCCTGTGGTGAGCAGGGTTTTGAAGACCTGTTCCGGTGGCATCCCGACCTTTTTGGCGACGGTAACGGCCGAAAGGTCGTTGGGATCGACCTCATACTCGCGGAGTTCGAAGGCAATGCCAAGATTTTCCAGGAAGCGTGCGCCGTTGGTCTTCATAGGGTTGGCTTTCCGGGTTCAAACGAAGCAACGCGGCCGGCGTGGAGGGTCAGCACCCAGTCGGCGATGGGAGCGGCCAGCTCGCGCTGGTGAGTGGTGAGGACGATGGTGCGGTTGCCGTGACGGAAGCCAGCCAGCAACTCAACCATCTGGCGTGCGGATTCGACGTCCATGTTGGAGAAAGGCTCATCGAGCAGCAGCAACTCGGGGAAGGGAAGCAGCACGCGGGCCAGCGAAGTGCGCTGCCTCATGCCCTGCGAATAATGGCCGAGGGGGCGGTCCAACTCCGGGTCCAGTCCCACCTGGCGAAGCGCTTCAGAGGGAGAAAGGCATTTGCGGCCGGCGTAGAGGCTGGCAAAGTAGCGCAGGTTTTCCAGGGCGGTGAGCTCGTCGTAGAGCATGGGAGCGTGGCTCATGTAGCCGATGCGCGCGCGGGCTTCGTGCGGATCGAGGCCGCCGAAGACCTTCACCGAGCCGAAGCTGGGCCGCAGCAATCCCGCCAGAATGCGCAGCAGAGTGGATTTGCCCGCGCCGTTTTCGCCGACGAGAACGTAGCAGTGGCCGGGTTCGATGTCCACCGTTATTTGGCGCAGCGCGGCAAAGGAGCCAAAGAGCTTGGAGACGGCGTCGAGGCGTGCGCAGAGCAACGTACCGGCTGCGGCGGAGGCGGTCATAGCTTAGGAGGCCGGATTGGCGAGGTGAGCGGCGGGCTCGTTAACCGCGGCTTTGGCGGGCGCGGCTGCGGGCTGCGCGGGCTTCGCGCCGGGCTGGGTGGAGTTGGGCTGGGCCGGCGCATACTTGCTGGCGCACTTGGCCTGGAGCACGGTAGCGTGGAAGACGCCGTCGCGCCCATACGAACCCTCGGCCAGAGCCTGGGAGTCGTCCTTGAAGGTGTCCGGCGGAGGCTCGGAACCCTTGTAGCTGACCTTCAGAACGCGGCCGGTGGCGGCTTTGGGGGAGTGGCTCTCAAATTCGTTGAGCACGAAATCGACATGCGGGCCGTTGTGCTCGATGGAACCGGGCTGAACGAATCCCTCCACCCGCAACTGGCTGTGATAGGCCTTGTCGCCCAAGCCGCCGAGTTCGCCAATGGTGACGTAGTAGCTCTTGCTGGCTCCATAGCCGGACCAGGCAAGCCAGCCGATGGTGCCGACGATAATGGCAGCCGCAATCCCGATGCGCAACGTGTTGGGGGAAGTCTTCATAGTCAGTTTTTACGATACGAGTGGAACCGGGCGGGGTCAACCACCCAGAGATGGAAGCGGGCACTCTTCCGGCGGCTTCCGCCAAGGCGTCCGTTGCGTGGCCGCGGTGGCCGTTCGACGGAGACCGACCGCTCTTCTGGCTCCTCAGTCGTTTTTAGGGCCCCATATTAGAGGTCGTGGTCCGAGCGGGCGGTCACAATCGCGGGCCAGACCACCATGACGGCAAACGCTAGAGCAATCAAAAGGTCATGCATCTCGAAGCCTCCTTCAGAGGGTTCAGGATTAGAGCCGCAATGGGCGCGCGATCGTCTTTCATCTGCCCTGCGGTAACCATGAATGAATCGCCCGTGAGTAATGCATATGTATTACCACGGTTCGCATCCTCTGGGACATTAACGGCTATTTAATTGATTTATCTATGCTTATTTAGATAACGAAGGTAACCCTTATCCCCCAAAAAGAAATAGAGACGCGCCGGCGTGGTTTGCGCGAACGCGGCGCGGATTGCAGCCCATCCCTTTGATTGCAACCAGATACAGACTCCCCTCGCGCTCATCCGCCTTGAAAGTTCAGACAGCGCCGGTTCACAGGAGGAAGCGGCTCGGGGTCACTGCACAGAGTCCAGGGTGTGTGCGGCGCGGTCCAGGGCCTGGGTGAGAGCGGCCAATTGCTGCGCGGCGCGGTGGGCGTCTTTGGCGTCGAGAGCCTCGTTTACGCCGGGAATCACCACCGCCGCATAGCCGGTGAACTCGCCAGGCGCGTATATCGTGTGCCGGTACCAGGGGCGATTGGGCAGTCCGGCCTCGGAGAGGAGCGCGGTCTCGGTCTGGCGCAGGGCGAGATTCAGCTTGGCCAGGTCTCCGGAAGGCGCGACTTCAAGGCGGCGCGCCTTCTTCGCGGCAGCGGCCAGTCGGGCGGCGGCGGCTTGGGCGGGGCCAAAGTCGAGCGAGTCGAGTCCGTCGTCCTGGGCGGTGCGCTGTGCCGCTTCGACATAGGACTCGATGGCGTGGGCATAGGGAACGTAGTCGTAGGGCAGCACGTCGGCGTCGGCCATACGCAGGGCCTCAAGGCCGAAGATGCGCGCCATTTCCTGCAGATAAAGAAAGTGAGGGTCGGCGTTCTGGGTGAACCATGCGAAGTTGTCGAAAACCGAGTGGTAAACGCCGTAGGGCCCTCCGGAACCGATGTCGGTGGAGGGTACGCCCGCGTGCTGCAGGAAAGGCGTGAAGTCCGATCCGGAGCCGAGGTCGCCCACATGGACCTCTTCGCCGGTTTCGTGCGGCGCGTTGGAGGCGCGGTGCTCGTCGCCAGCCGAGCGGTCCTTCTTCCACTGGTCATAGACTGTGCCGCCCAGCGGGCTGGGAACGGCGCGGGTGAGTTCGCGGATAAACTGCCTGAGCGAGGGCACAGTGGCGGCGGAAAAATCGGGTCCGGCGACGGCTACGTCCATATTGAAATAAGCGACGGCACCGTCGAGGGCTTTGCCTTGCTGCTCCACCCACTCGGTCGAACCGATCAGGCCTTCTTCCTCGGCATCCCAACTGCAAAAGACGATGGTGCGTTTTGGCCGCCATCCCTCGTGGAGCAAAGCGCCGATGCCGTGCACCGACTCGAGCATGGCGGCGGTGCCGCTCGATGGATCGACCGCGCCATAGACCCAGGCATCACGGTGATTGCCGGCCACGACCCATTCATTGGGGTACTCGGCGCCTTTGATTTTTCCGATGACGTCCCAGATGATGCGCCGCTGATAGTCCTGCTGCGAAACCAGATGCACCTTCACGCTGCCGGCTCCTCCAGCCTGTCCAACGTGATAGCGGAAGGGCAAGGCGCCCTGCCAGCCTTGTGGCACGCCGGGCCCTTTCAGCGCTTGCAGGATGGGCGCCGCGTCGTGGTAGCTGATGGGGATGGAGATGATGTGGGGCTGGTTGCCCGATTTTTCGGCGGGAACGCGGGCCGAGTCGGGCAGGTCCAGCGTCGAGGCCACGCCGGGAGTTTCGGGATCGCCCGAATACTTGAAGAGATATTGCACCGATCCGCGCTGCACGCCGGTCTCCGGCCGCCAGGGGCCGTTGGGCCAGGCATCGCCCTTGTAGTAGCCGTCGTCCTGCGGGTCGGAGTAGAGAAGCACGCCGGCCGCGCCGCGCAACTCGGCGATATAGACCTTGACGCCGCGGAAATTGACGCCGTAGCGGCACAGGACGATCTTGCCGTGCAGGTCGATGTGCTGGGCGGCCAGTTGATCGAAGTCCTCCAGGCGGCAATAGTTGGCGTAGACTGCCTCGGCGGTCACATCCCCGGAACCCGACGATCCGTTGAAGGGCATCACCACGCGCGGATCGTCTTGGGTTGGGTCGCCCTGGACGTGCTCGCGGGTGGGACCGCTCATGAGCCGCTTGCCGCTGGCGTCCCAGGCCTCGACGCGCACCACCTTGGGTTGGTTCATCAGCACGCGGTAGGGAACGATCTCGGTTTCCAGGCCGGCCGCGCGGAACTTCCCGGCTACGTATTCGGCGGTCTTGCGGTCCTCGGGGCTGCTGGCAAGATGAGGCTCGGCGGTGAGGATCTTCAGGTGCTGGCCGGCCAGTTGGGCGTCGGGCACGGCCAGGAATTTCTCTTCAATTTTGGCCTGCTTGCTGAAGTCGCCGTAGCCGAAGACGGAGGGCGGCGCGGTTTGAGGCGTGGATTGGGCCGGCATGGGGCCGGGCACGAGCGCCAGAAGAAGAAAAATGCCAAGCCGATTGCGCTGAATCATGACGGGCCCTTTGCAGAAAAAGTGTGTAGTTTTAGCCATGCCTAGGCCACCGGCTGGGCGCAATGGGCGCAGCGTTTGGCGGCCAGCGGAATCTCGCTGAGGCACTCCGGGCAGGTCTTGGTCGACGGCGCGGCCGGCGGCTCGGGTTTCTTGATCCGCGCCATCAGGTGGTTCAGGGGCAGCACAATGGCAAAGTAGACCACGCTGGCCACAATGAGGAATGAAACGGCGGCATTGAGGAAGTTGCCGATCTTGATGTGCCCGCTGCCGATGTTCAGAACAACGCTGCTGAAGTCGGGCTTGCCCACGGTGGCGGCGATGAGCGGATTCAGCACGTCGCCCACCAGCGATGCGACGATGGCGTTGAAAGCCGCGCCGAGAATGACGGCGACAGCCAGATCGACGACGTTTCCGCGCAGGATGAAGTCGCGAAACCCTTTTAGCATCTCTTCCTCCAATGGCTAGTCTGACGCAATTTCCGGCACTCGATCACTCAAGGCGCGGTCGCGCGTTTGCACCATCGTACAGGTCGGCCACGAAGGGATGGAAGGGCGGCAAGATTGAGCAGTTAGAAGCCGTCCGGCGCCCCATCGCACGATTCGTAGCATAGAGCGCCGTTTCTGGCGAAGGAAGGTCGAGATTTACGCCGGACGCAGTTCCGCTTGCTTTGCTGCCAGGTTCATCTCTTTGAGCGACTCGCCATAGGGCGCGCGCAGCACGCCGCGCTCAGTGACGATGGCGGTCACATATTTTGCCGGAGTTACGTCGAAGGCGGGGTTGCAGATGCCCACGCCATTCGGCGTGAGTTGCTTGCCGCCGTGGTGAGTCACTTCCACCTGCGGGCGCTCCTCGATGGGGATGGCTTCGCCGGTGGCCGTAGCCAGATCGATGGTGGACCAGGGCGCGGCGACGTAGAACGGAATTCCGTGCTCGTGGGCCAGGATGGCGACGTTGTAGGTGCCGATCTTATTGGCCACATCGCCGTTGGCGGCGATGCGGTCCGCGCCCACAACCACGGCCTGGATGCGGCCGGCGCGCATGAGACTGGCGGCCATATTGTCGCAGATCACCGTGGTGGGAATGTGGTCGGCCATCAGTTCCCATGCCGTGAGCCGCGCGCCTTGCAGAAAGGGCCGGGTTTCGTCGGCGAAGACCTGGATGCGCTTGCCCTGCTCGACGGCCGAGCGGATGACGCCGAGCGCGGTTCCGTAGCCGCAGGTGGCCAGCGCGCCGGCGTTGCAGTGGGTCAGCACGCCGCCTTTGTCCGGCAGCAGCGCGCCGCCGAATGCGCCCATGGCTTTGCAGGCGGCGATGTCTTCCTCATACATCGCGTGCGCCTCGGCCAGGATTCTATCCTTGATTTGGTCGAGGGTTGCGCCTTCAGAAAGCAGGGCCGCGAAGAGGCGCTTCATGCGGTCGATGGCCCAGAAAAGATTCACCGCGGTGGGCCGCGTGGAGGCCAGCCGCGCGCAGATGCGGTCGAATTCGGGCGCGAACTCCTGCGCCGTGACGGCCTTGGTGCGCAGTGCGCCGAGGGCTACGCCGTAGGCGGCGGAGACGCCAATGGCCGGCGCGCCGCGAACAACCATGGTGACGATGACGTCGGCAACCTGCTCGTACGTGGTGGCAAGTACATAGCTC
The DNA here is from genome assembly GCA_049515995.1 of Occallatibacter sp. Taxonomy (GTDB): domain Bacteria; phylum Acidobacteriota; class Terriglobia; order Terriglobales; family Acidobacteriaceae; genus Telmatobacter. Next base: position 21,529 of record JBEKTO010000046.1, read on the forward strand.
TCCTCGAGGGGGAGCTTGGTCTGATCGATGAAGCGGACGCCTTCCGGGGTCCAGGCCAGCGTAGGAATCATGGAACTCCAGTGTAAACGGTGGGGGGACGTGGGATAGGGGACAGGGAACAGGGAATAGGGAACGGCGCACGGCGGGGCTGCTGAAAACCTTTCCATTTTCCTCTGGACGAGCCTCAGCCCCAATGCAGTAGAGTTGTTTGGGTACTTTTCGACGCCGTTTTTTGAGTTCTTTGTCGCCCGCTGCTTGACCCGCATGGGTCGCGGCTGGGGACAACTGCGATAGACGAGCGGCGAAGGGCAGGCAATTTTTTTGAAGGAAGCGGGGAAAAAGATTCTCATGGCAACACGATCCACACCACCGGCGGCGCCAAGCGCCCCCAGCTATGTTGTTCCGTTCATCACGGTTACCATCCTGTTCGGCATCTTCGGGTTCCTCACCAACCTGAACAGCAACCTGATGCCTCACCTGAAGTCGCTCTTCGATCTTTCCTACGGACCGGCCATGCTGGTGTCGACGGCGTGGTTCTTTGCTTACCTGGTCTTTTCGGTCCCCAGCGCCAGGCTCATTGAGGCCGTGGGCTACAAGCGCACGATGGTGATCTCGCTGTTCATCATGGTGGTGGGCGCGCTGCTGTTCATTCCGGCCGCCAACCTGATCAGCTTTCCGCTCTTCCTGACCGCCATCTTTGTGCTGGCCACCGGCGTTTGCGCGTTGCAGACCTCTGCCAACCCGTATGTCTCGATTCTGGGGCCGGAGCACAGCGCGCCCGCGCGGCTGACCCTGGCGCAGGCCTTCAATTCGCTGGGTGCGGCCGTGGCTCCCCTCGTGGTGGGCCACTTCATCCTCACCGATCCCAGCAAGGTTTCAAGCAAGGCGAGCATTGCGCACACGGTGCAAGGGCCCTACATCGCCATTGCCGCCGCACTGCTGGTGCTGGGCTTCGCGGTCATGTTCATGCACCTGCCGGCAATCACCTTGACCCGCGCATTTCGCCCCGCCAAGGACGGCGATGCAGTGCTGGGGCGCAGCATCTGGAGCTACTCCCACACCGTGCTTGGCATGGTGGGCATCTTCTTCTACGTAGGCGTTGAAATCGCTCTGGCCTCGATCGCGATCAGCTACTTCCGCACACAGGGAATCGACAACAAAGAGACCGCGGCCTTCCTGGCTTCGTTCTACTTTGTCGGCATCATGGCTGGCCGCTTTGTAGGCAGCTTTATCATGACCTGGATCAAGGCGCAGACGCTGCTGGTTGTTCTCGGCTTCTTGGGCGTGGCGCTGCTGCTGGTCTCCATGTTCTCCACCGGACAAGTCGCCATCTGGAGTCTGGTGCTCTGCGGCGTCGCCAACTCCGTCATGTACCCGAACATCTTTGCCCTGGGCATTGCCGAACTGGGCCCGATGACGAGCAAGGGCTCGGGCGTGATCACCATCGGTAACGTGGGCGGAGCGGTGATTCCCCTGCTGTTCGGTGCGCTGGCCGACAAGGTCGGAATTCAGTATGCATTCGTCCTGCCCATCGTCGGCTACCTCTTCGTGGCTTACTATGGCCTCGCGGGCTACAAGCCGTCGCGCGCCTGAACGGCATAGACCAGGCTCTTCCGCTGTTTCCAAGGCCCTCCGGTTTGCGCCGGAGGGCCTTGGCGTTTTTGGCGAGGGTCCGGGCAGTCTTCCGGCGCGTTTCTGGACTTGCCCTCGCAGCCCTGCGTAGAGTGGGTTCTATACCGTAACGCTTGCAAGGAGCCTCTCTTGTTGAATCTCGCCCGAGTCGACTGGCTGATCCTGGTGCTCTACTTCGGCTTTGCCGTGGGCATAGGCTATGCCCTCAACTCCCGCATGAAGACGGGCAAGGACTTTTTCCTGGCCGGGCGCGCGCTGCCTGCGTGGATCTGCGGGTTGGCCTTCCTCGGCGCCGGCCTGGGCGCGCCGGAAGTGATTGGCCTGGGTGCGTGCGGCGCACGCTATGGCCTGGAAAGCGCCCAGTGCTTCTCGCTCGGCGTCGTTCCGGCGATGATCTTTGCCGGCCTCTTCATGATGCCCCTCTACTACGGCTCGAAGGCCCGCACGGTGCCCGAGTTTCTCGGGCTGCGCTTCGACGGAAAAACGCGCACACTGAACGCCTGCCTGTTCGCGGCGATGACGGTGGTCAGCGCGGGCATCTCGATGTACGCGATGGCCCGGATCTTCCAGGCGCTCCATCTCTTCGACCGGCTCTTCTATGCGCTGGGCTGGGCGCGGCAAGGGATCTTCACCTTCTCCATCGTTGTGCCGGCGGCCGTGGTGCTCGCCTATATCTTGCTGGGTGGGCTCACCGGCGCAATCTACAATCGCGTCTTGCAGCTTTTCCTGCTGGTTGCTGGCCTTCTGCCGCTGGTCTTCATGGGGCTGCGAAACCTGGGCGGCTGGAACGGGCTCAAGGCTTCGGTGGCCCTGGTTGATCCCACTCTCATCCATGCGTGGAGGGGCGCGGCGCGCGCCGGCGGAGTGAGCATGGGCATCATGGGCTTGGCCCTTGGCATCGTGCTCGGCGCCGGCTACTGGTGCGCCGACTTCCGCGCGATCCAGACCGCCATGGCTGCGAAAGATGTGGATTCGGCGCGCCGGGCTCCGCTGCTCGCCTCGATTCCCTGGATATTTCTCCCGTTTCTGCTGGTTTTGCCGGGCCTGGTGGCCATCGGCCTGCCCACGCCGCACACCTCGGCCGTTGAAACCACGATCGATGGGGTCATTCTGCGCACCACCACCGTGGTGCGGCCGGAGGTGGAAGCAGGCACGGGGCTGGTCCCGGCCAGAGTGGACCCATCCGGCAAGCCGGTGCGGACGGCCGCGGGCGCGCCGGTGCTGGACTACGCGATGGCCACGCCGAGCCTGCTGCGCCTTCTGCCCACCGGCCTGCTGGGGCTGGGGCTCACGGCTTTGCTGGCCAGCCTGATGAGCGGTATGGCCGCCAGCGCCACAGCCTTCAACGCCGTCTTCACATGCGATCTCTACCAGCCCTTCCTGCGCAAGCAAGCCGATGACGGGCAATCGCTTGCGGTGGGCCGCTGGGCCACGGTGGCCGCGGTTCTGCTTTCGGCCGCGACGGCCTACGCAATCACTGGCTTGAACAGCATCCTGGCTCCTCTGCTGCTGGTCTTCTCTCTCGTGACCGCGCCTCTCTTCGCCACCCTCCTGCTGGGCATGTTCTGGAAGCGGGCGACGGGCCACGGCGCATTTGCCGGGCTGATTGCGGGCGCCGGTGCGGCCCTGCTGCATCACGGGCTTACGCTACCCATCGAGGCACAATCCGGCATTCACGGCGGATGGCTCGCGGTGCTGCACAGCTACCCAGGCACCCTGGCGCAGAGATTCTGGACGGCGACTTTTGCTTTCAGTGCGGCCTTGCTGGCGACCGTGGCCGTGAGCCTGTGTACAAAGGCCAGGCCGGAGGCGGAGTTGGTGGGTCTGGTGCACTCGCTGACGCCGAAGCCGAAAAGGACAAAGCTGCCCTGGTGGAAGCGGCCCGAAGCGCTAGCGCTGGGGATTCTGCTGGCGGCGATCGCGGTCAATGTTTACTTTGCCAACTGACTCGCCGACGCGTTATTCCGGCTTCACGCTGAAGCGCATGTTCCGGTAATCGAAGGTGTAAGCCTTCAACTGGTCCAGCGCGTCCACGCCGAGGATGCCGTAGACATCGTCGAGCGCCGCGGAGCCCAGCTGCTGGGTGAGCACCTGAAGATAATGCACGTGGACCGTGGTAGGGCCCACGGGGAGCGGGACGGTCTCGGCAATGTAAGCCGGTTGCGGCGGCATGGACTGCGAGCCGGGAATAGTGAACAGCTCCATCTTCTTGTCCGCAAACACGGCGGCGTGCTCGTCGTAGTAGCGCGCGGTGAGGTAGGTCTGCTGGCCGCTCGCATCTACGGCAAACATGCGCTCCTCGCCCGTTTTGCCCAGGGCCACAATCATCTGGTCGCCATCGAAAAAGAAGCGTGCGCCGGGTGCGGGCGGCTCCGCTTCTTCCGCGGGCTGGAGCAGTTTGGCAGGCTGGACGTAAACCGTGGCGTCGCCGGTGATGGTGAGGCTGCCCAGGGCCGAGAGAGCGGGATAGCCCAGCACTCCTTCGACCTGGTAGCGCGATTTCGGGAAGAAGTAGTCGGCGTCTTCATAGACGAAGGCCGTCATGTTGCGGAAGGTGAGCCGTCCGCCCAGGGTGAAGCGCGGAATCACTGTGACGTGGACCTGGATCGGCTGTCCGGTGAGCGTGTGGATGGTCGTGGCCTCGTCGGAAACCTTGAGCCCGGCCTCTTTGGCCAGGGAGCGGGCGATCAGGTTGAAGGGCGCCGTGGGGTCGAGCATCCAACTGTGCGGCCGCGCGTCCACGTAGACGGGAACATCCGTGAGGCCGAGCGGGTTTTTGCTCACTTGAAGCAGGAACGGATCCGCTGGCTCGACTGTCATCGGCGGATTGGCCGCGGCCAGAGGCAGCATCTTGAGCGGCATCTCGATCTCGTCCTGCTCGTCGGGACTCAGTTTGCCCTGGAGGCGGCTGTCGAGTGTCTGATAGGCTTTGGCGGCCTTGGCCCAGTCGCCCAGACGGAGATAATCCTCGGCCAGGGCCTTGCGCAGCAGCTTTTCCTGTCCGGCGTTGCCGCTTGCGGTCACTTTGTCTGCCAGCGGTTCGAGCAGTTCGATGGATGTTTTCAGGTCGTTCGAGCGGTTGGCCAGGATGCCGCGATAGAGTTGCGCCTGCTCCGGCGGCAACTGGTCCAGTTGGGATTCGATGCGCAGGAACTGGTGGTCGGCCAGCAGATTCTGCAGCCGCGCATCGGCGTCCAGGCCGCTGCTGGTGCCGGTGTGGACCTGCGCGCCGGCGCCGGGTTGCTGCGGCTCCGGCACGGGCGGTTGCGTCGCGGGCTGCTGAGCGGACAGGGGCCAGACAGCCAGTACCGGGGCGCAGATTGCAAATGCACCGCGCCGCAGCCAACTTCTTCGCAATTCCACTCTGCGCAAGCCGTTCATGCTCAGTACGAAGTTAACAGATTCGAGCCGCGCGAATTCGCCCACATGCAGCGAATGGACCAAGGCGCGAAACCCGTCTGGGAGCTTCGGCCCCCTGCAACTGCCCTCGGCACGAATGGTTCACCGCGGAAGTTTTGTCCATGCGTGGCGCGACTTTAGAAGTTTTTGACGCGCGGGCCGGTACACTTGAAAGCAGATATGGCGCGAAGAACGATCGAACATTACGAGATTGTCCGCCGGCTGGGCGCCGGAGGCAGCGGCGTGGTCTACCTTGCCAACGACACGCTGTTGCAGCGTCCGGTGGTGCTGAAGATGCTGCGCAAAGGGCTGCTTTCGGCCGAGCAGATGCGCTCGACGGTGTTGCGCGAGGCGCGGCTGGCCTCGGCCATCGAGCATCCCAACGTCTGCGGCATCTACGAGGTGGGCGAGACCGGCGAGGAAGGCTACATCGTGATGCAGTACGTGCCCGGCCAGTCGCTGGACCGGCTGATTGCGCGCGGGCCCGCCAGCCTGCAACTGGTGCTCTCGGTCGGCATCCAAATCGCCGACGGTCTGCAAGCCGCGCACTCGCTGGGCATCTTCCATCGCGACCTGAAGCCGCAGAACGTGATGCTCACCGACGGCGGGCTGGTGAAGATTCTCGACTTCGGGCTGGCGCGGCGGCTGCATCCCGAGGATGCCAGCTTCGATCCCTCCAAGCCCGGCCTGGCCAAGGACGCATCCGTGGCCGCCACCTATACCGCCCGCGGCGGCACCATCCGCTACATGGCGCCGGAACAGTTTGTTACCGGCCAGTCGAGCGTGCAATCGGATGTGTGGGCGCTGGGAGTGATCCTGTATGAGCTGGCCAGCGGCCGCCATCCCTTTGCCCGGCCCAACGACGAGGATTTTCAGGCCATCCGCGCGATCCAGTTCTCCGAGCCGGAAGATTTGGGCGAGAATGCGTCGGGCATCGCGCCGGAATTGAAGAGCGTGATCGCGGCCTGTTTGGAAAAGAATCCCGGCGCCCGCTACGCCTCGGCCGCCGAGGTGCGCGAGGCGCTCAAGACCATCATGAAGGCGCTGCGCATCGAGACCGGCGTCATTCCCGGCGATGCCGCGGCCAACCTGCCCACGACGGGCATCGAGGCGGAGAAGCGGAACACCGGTTTCCTCTCCATGCTGGCCGAGCGATTCCGCGAGTCGGCTGCCGACCGGGCCCCGCAGAACTCCCTTGTCGTTTTGCCCTTCACCAACCTCGGCGCCACTGAAGTGGCTCCGCTCTACGGCTTTGCCCTGGCCGACGCTATCGCCGCGCGGCTGGCGCGGATTCCGGCTCTCGTCGTCCGGCCCTCCAGCACGTTGATGCCGCTGCCGATCGCCCAGATGGACCCTCTCTCGGTGGGTCAGAAGCTGCTGGTTTCGTTTGTGCTGGCGGGCAGCTTCCTGCGTTCCGAGGAGGGATTCGATCTGAACTGGCAACTGCTCGATGTGGCCTCGCAGAGCGTACGCTCGGGCGGCGCCATCCGCGTAGCCTCGCTGGATCTGATCGCCGTGCAGACGGAAATCTCGAACGAGGTCTTTGCCGCGCTGCACGGCCTCAGCGCTGCCGACAGAATTGAAGCCGCCCAGACCGACGCGCCGAGGCCCGCCGCGCGCGATGCGTCGCTGCCGGGACCGGTCAGCGAAGATTATCTGCAAGCCCGCGCGCTGCTGAGTTCGTTCATGGTGCGCACCGGCTCTCGCGCCGACCTGGACCGCGCCCACGCGCTCTTCACCGGCGTCACGGCCAAGGACCCGGAGTTTGCCGCCGGATGGTGCGGGCTGGGCATCGCCGAGCTGCAATATGTGCGCCACGGCTTTGGCGGGCAGATTCACGTGATGCACGCGCGCCGCTCCTTCGACGAGGCGCTCAAGCTGGACCCGGCCTCGATCGAGGCCAACATGTACCGCATTTACATGCTGCTTTCGCGCGGCGAAAAGGAGTCGGCGCGCCACGGCATCGCCAACCTGCTGTCTTCGGCCGCCAACGACTGGAATGTGCACATGGTGGCCGGCATGGCGCTGCGCGGGGACGGCATGTACGACGAGGCGCTCGAGGAGTTCAACCGCGCCCTCAAGCTGAATCCCGCCAACGCGCCCATCCTCTACAACCATCGCGCCCGCGTCTATCACTACCAGAATCAGATCGAGCTGGCCGGCGACGAATTGCAGAAAGGGCTGGCTCTGGAGCCGCGCCATCCACTGCTGCGCACCTCGGCCGGTTACCAGCAGATGCGCCTGGGCAACCTGAGCGCGGCCATTGAAATTCTGGAGGGCGTGGTTCGCGACGACGATTCGCTGCGCATCGCCGTGCCCACGCTGGCGCTCTGCTATGTGCAGGCGGGCGACCGGGAACGGGCCGCGGCGCTCCTGAAGGACGACACCCTGGCCGCCGCCGAGGCCGACAGCGAGATGGCTTACCGGCTGGCGACGTACTTTGCCGTCGAAGGCGACTCCAGCGAAGCGCTCCACTGGCTGCGCCGGGCGATTTACTTAGGCAACGAGAATTATCCCTGGTTCCAGAAGAATCCGGCCTGGAACAACCTGCGGACGAATGCGGATTTCGAGCGGATTCTCGAAGACCTGAAGAAAGGCTTCCGCAAGAACCAGAAGACCTGGAAGCGGCTGCTGGAACAGGTGCCGCCGGAGGGAGAGTAAGTCTTCCGGTGAGGGCGCCGATAGAGGCTGGAGGCTTCCTAAGGTCTTGGCGCCCGGCGCCGAGACCTGGCGGATTGCGGCAGGCGGAAAAGGGCGCCGCGACTCACTGACCCAGCCTCTGATTTGAATGCACCAAAGCGTAGTTACAAGTCTTAAACCCTATTGTTATGAGAGTCAATGCTAGTGGTTATTGAGTAAATAATTTCCGACCTTTCCGTGGAATGAATTGATTCCCGCGCTTGACTTGTCAGAGCGTCACGGAGCACACTTACCCGTTTCCAACTTATCTTCTCTGTCTTCGCCGGAAGAGTCGACTTGGTTCCTTCTTTGCCGCCGGACGGTGAGTGATTCTGTTGGAGAACCGCGCGGCTGGTACCGGCGAAATGGGCTCAAAGCTGTGGATGTTGAGAGACTGCCATGATGTTTCGTTGCATTTGCGGGCTGTTCGTTGCGTGCCTGATGGTACCTGCCGCCGCGCAGACGGGTGCGAGCCAACCGAAGGATGCGGCAGGGTGGTTTCAGCGGGCCAGCGAGCAGATGAACCTACGCGTGTTCGGCGTGGCTTCGTTTCACATGAAGGTGACATTTCATGCTTTTCCGGGGATCCAACTGCTCGACGAGAAGAAATCGGAGAAGGAAGGGGGTTCAGAGATACTGGCCGGGGATGGTGTCTATGAGGAAACATGGGCGTCGACCACCGAGTGGCGGCGGGAGGTGACGCTGGGACCCTATCACGCCATCGAGGTACAGTTTGGAAGAGTGAGGAAGATGCAGGCCGACTCGGACTATGAGCCAAGCCGCGTGCTGATGTTGCTGGATGCGCTGTTGGATCCGATTCCTCACAATATTCTCAACCCGGACCTGGGCGACACGCGGTTCAGTTGGAAGATCGACCGTCACACCGGTGGAAAGGTTCCCTACGTGCGCATAAGCAACAACCGATTCGGGGGTGGCTGTCAGTTTTGGCTATGTGTTTCTGCCCAACGGGATGCTGGTAATGCGCAATGAGCGAGGCCTAACGACTGGATGGCAGGACCAGATTGTTTTTGCCGGAAAAATCGTTCCTAGGAGTGTGTCTGAGTAAGGCAGAGATTTTGTTGAAGCTGGGTTGAACAGCGGCTTGGAAGCTGGCAGTCTTTAGGTATGGCGAAAGTCTACCGGCCGTATTTTCCCGAGCAGGAT
>JBEKTO010000047.1:0-30269 GCA_049515995.1 Occallatibacter sp.
CCGGTCCACGAATAAACCGCGTTCAGCTTCGGATTCAAGGCTCCAGCCGTCGCCGTCACAGCGACCGGGTCGCCGGGAAAGACAGAAGTCGGGGTCGCCGAGCACGCCAGCGTCACCGGCGGTGGCGGCGCGATCGATCCAGCTTGAATCACAATGCCTGCGCTCAAACGGGCTGCATTCACATCGGCGGTGCCGCCAAAGGTCCCCGTTCCAAAATCGGCATGGACATACTGGTAATCCGCCTGGAAGATGCGAATCGCCAAACGGTGGTGGAACAGAGGCGTGTTGTAGTCCAATCCGCCGCCGGCCGTGATCACCGGGCCCCAGGTATTGGCCTGATAGTGAGGACCGCCAACTGTATCGGCGCCGACCAGTGCATGAATGAAGGGAGTGATGTCCGCGGTGGGGAAACGAACAATCACGCCGGCCGATCCACCGCTGAAATCGCCGTTGGAATGGGCCGAGCCGCTGTCCGTCGGGCTCTCGGACACGGAGTGGATGTCTCCCTCGAGCTGCAAGCCGACATTCTTGTTGAAGTAACGCGCGACGCTGAAAATCGCGCCGTAGTTGACGCTGTCGTACGAGTACGGACTTCCGCCAGGAGAGGTTACCGTGCCCTTCGGAGCCAGGTAGCTGTATCCCAAAAAGATGTCCCACTTGGACGGGGAATCTGCCGCTGAAACTTTCCCGGTAGACGTGGCTGTAACCTGGGCGCCCAAGGCAACGGGCATCAGCGCCACAACGGCCAGGGCAAGAACCCGAACAACAGATTTCAAGAAATGAGAGTGCATGCGTTTATCCTCCGCAATCAAACTGAATGAACAGATGGAAAGGGCTGTTAGCGAGCTCAAGTTCTGGCTCGGACTGACTCGACTCCGCTCAACAAACGGACCGTAAGACGTCCTTACAGCACTATTAAACGTACCATAGGACGATTTCTCAGGAGCACAATTTTTTCTACAAGTTACCTTCCTAATTCCCCTCAGAGTTTGCAGATTACGCACCGTTACTTTGGTAACATTCTCTCCAAACAAAATCACGCCGCAGTTTCACTTACCCTGCATTCAGAGTCTTCAGCAAACTGCGTGGCTCGCGCTGTATCTTCTCTTGTAGAAGCGTAATTGCGTACAAGAGTTGCTCGGGACGCGGTGGACACCCCGGTACGTACACGTCCACCGGAATCACCTGGTTGACGCCCTGCACCAGCGCATAGTTGTTGAATACTCCGCCTGAGGTGGCGCAGGCTCCCATCGAGATCACCCACTTCGGCTCCGGCATCTGATCGTAAAGCCGGCGGATCACCGGGGCCATCTTTTGGGAAACCCGTCCCGCAATCACCATCAAATCCGACTGCCGCGGGGAAGGCCGGAAGACCTCGGCGCCAAACCGCGCAATATCGAAGCGCGACGCGCCCATCGACATCATCTCGATGGCGCAGCAGGCCAGGCCAAAGGTCATCGGCCACACGGAACTTTTCCGTATCCAGTTCACGGCAAAATCCAGCGAGGTCAGGAAGACTCCCTCCGGCTGTTCGTAGCCGTAGCTCACTTCGTTGAGCTTGACGCGATTCCGGGCGCTGCTCTCCAGTGCCCCGAAAAGGTAGTGGTCTCGCTCTGCCGTGGCCGCCATGTCTTTAATATACCTCCGCTGCCGTGCGGATCGCACGGTCAGAATTGCTCCCTCGCTCGTCAGTTTTCATTCCCTGTTCACCGGCCGCTAACCGCGGACAACTGACCGCTCTTCAGTCATTCCGAGCAGCCTGCCCGCGTCACATGAAGCTGCTTGGGCGCCTGCCATGTCCCCGGCAGCCACAGCGTGATCGAAAACCGCATCCAATGCAGCTCGCCCAACGGCGTGGACTTTCCCGCGCTGGCAGGCTCGAAGGTGTGCGGCGTCCTCGGCAAGGCGAGAGCCCAATGCTCCGCGTAGGGAGCGGCATCGGAGATGCCCGGCGCCAGCCGCGCGTCCAGAATGCGAAACTGCCCCACCGACGATTTCTGATTGATCTTCAACTGGCGTTGGATCGCCATCCCCTCCCGGCTGCTCGCCACAGGCGCCGCCGTCGCTTGCCTTGTCCCGCCTAGAATCTGAAACAGCCTCTGGCTCTCCCGCAGCGCATCGGGATCGGTTAGAAAGCGGAAGCTGCGCGGATTCCAGCCGATCGCATCCTGCGCGCGCAATCCAAAGGTCGTGCCCACCTCGCGCTCGTTGATGGAGTTATACGGAGGCGTGGCCACCAGCAGCGCATCTGGAAACCCCGCCGGATCTTCCCGGTCCACCACCAGGTCCCATCCGCTGTAGCCGGCCTTCCCCGGCGCAATCGGCAACACGCGAAAAACCCAGCCCTCGCCGAACGCCGCCCTCCACTCCTGCCCGGCAGTCGCCTCGCCCTCCAGCACAACCTTCTGGCAGCTCCGTGCCTGGGCAGCGGCGGTCAGGCTCGCGGCCAACGCCAGAATCGTCCATGCCACGCAAGAGCCAATCCTCCGTCCACGCAACTTCACGTTCATCCCCATCCCTCGCCACAATTCTTCGCTTGGTCTATCTTGCGCCTTCCCGTCTGCCGCCTGGCGCCGCGGAGAAGACCTGCAGCCGCCCTTGTGCCTTCTCCTGCAACCCGGCCGCCGATTTCATCGCGCAATCGGAAACGTTCTTTATCTTAAAATCAATAAGGAAGCCATGAAGATTTTTGAGTATCCATAAAAAATCATGTAAGATTTCTCCCAACATTTCCATTTAGCGTGCCGGTGCCGGCAACGCCCGGCCGTCTCATTCAATCTCCTGCTCCTGCGGCAGTCTGGAACCGTCCAGACTCGCGCTGCCGGTGTATTTTTCTTCTCTTCTCATCCGGAATGACGGCCGCAATTCCGCCATAGCGCATGTTCTTGACTCGTTGCATGTGCTTCCTGGGAGCCGAATCGTCATGTGGAGTCGTTGCATCAAGTTGCTGCTTCTGCCCCTTTTCCTGGGGTTCCCAGCCATGGCGCTCGCCGTAGCACCTGCCTTGGGACCTTCGTCCCCTGCCACGCAAGCCCAGATCGCCGCCCTTCAGCAGGCCGTGCAGAATGCCCAGTCTTCCGGCGACAACGCCTGGATGCTGGTCTCCGCCGCCCTGGTGCTGCTCATGACCGCGCCCGGCCTCACCCTGTTCTACGGCGGACTGGTCCGCAGAAAGAACATCCTCGGCACCATGATGCAGAGCTTTGCCATGATGGGCCTCATCACCGTCCTCTGGGCCCTGGTCGGCTACTCGCTGGCCTTTGGCCAGGGCAACGGCTTCATCGGCGGCTTCGAGCACGCCTTCCTGCGCGGCGTGGGCCTCGCCCCCAATCCCAACTACGGCGGCACCATCCCCGAGCAGACCTTCATGATCTACCAGCTCATGTTCGCCATCATCACCCCGGCCCTGATCACCGGCGCCTTTGCCGAGCGCGTCAAGTTCAGCTCCATGGCGGTCTTTCTTACTCTCTGGTCGCTGGTTGTCTACTGTCCCATGGCCCACATGATCTGGGGCGTCGGCGGCGTCCTCAACATCGCCGGCGGACGTTGGCCGGTCTTCGACTTTGCCGGCGGCACCGTCGTCCACATCACCAGCGGCATCTCCGCCTTGGTCTGCTGCCTCTATCTCGGCAAGCGCGCCGGCTATCCGCAGCAAGATATGCCGCCCCACTCCATGGTGCTTAGCTTCATCGGCGCCGGGCTGCTCTGGTGCGGCTGGTTCGGCTTCAACGCCGGCAGCGCCCTCAATGCCGGTCCGCTGGCCACCAGCGCCTTCGTCAACACGCAGTTTGCCGCCGCGGCCGCGGCCATCGGCTGGGTCACCGCCGAGTGGATTCAAAACGGCAAACCCACCGCTCTCGGCGCCATCTCCGGCGCGGTCGCCGGATTGGCCACCATCACCCAGGCCTCCGGCTTTGTCCAGCCCATGTCGGCGCTCCTCATCGGCCTCGTCGCCGGCATCGTCTGCTCCTTTATGGTCTTCGAAGCCAAAAAGTTCTTTGGCTACGATGATTCGCTCGATGCATTTGGCGTGCACGGCGTCGGTGGAACCATGGGTGCCCTGCTCACCGGCCTGCTGGCCTCCGGCGCCATCAACGCCGTCTTCGGCAAGGACGCTGCGGGAAAACCCCTCCCGACCGGAGCCATCGACGGCAACTGGCATCAGGTGGTCAACCAGGCCGTCGGCATGGGCGTAGGATGGTCGCTGGCCATTGTAGGCACGCTGCTGCTGCTGTTTGTGGTTGACAAGACCATCGGCCTGCGCGTCTCCGCCGCCGACGAGGCCGCGGGACTCGACCTCTCGCAGCATGGCGAGGAAGGCTACGACTTCAACGGGTAATGCAACCCGGCGGGACCTGCTCCAGGCAAGACTCCCGCCGGTTACGCTCTGCACGCGAGGAATCTGCTTATGCTCAAGATTGAAGCGGTGATCCAGCCCGCCAAGCTGGATGCTGTCAAGGAAGCGCTCATCGAGGCTGGCATCGAGGGAATGACCATCCTCGAGGCCCGCGGCCACGGCCGCCAAAAGGGCCACTCCGAGTTCTATCGCGGCCGCGAATACACCATCGACCTGCTGCCCAAGGTCAAAATCGAGATGGTCGTCGTGGATGATATGAGGGACAAGACCATCCAGGCCATTCTCGGCGCCGCCCGCACCGGCCACATCGGCGACGGAAAGATCTTCGTCAGCCGCGTCGACGAAGCCATCCGTATCCGCAACGACGAACGCGGCGAAACCGCCATTTAGCCGCTTGCCAAAGCCGGTTTGGATTCCGCGCTGGCTGAATCCGTGTTCGTCGGGAGGCCCTTCTCTCCTTGGGAAGGCCTCCCGATGAAAGCCTCCGCATCGGGCAATCCAAGATTTCCTTTAGCCTAGAAGCGATGAATTAGCCAGAGCGGTTTCGCCCCTTTCAGGCACTTTGACCGATTTTCTCGAAAATCTTCATGGGTTCCTTATGCGGGCAACCCTAAAATTCCTTGAAGAGAATCATCTGAGTGTTGAGCCAATTGAACCCTCCTCCGGGCTGGCCCAGCCGTGTCTGAGTGTTCTCAAGCGAAATTCCTGCACCGGCAGCGGCCTCCGTCCACGCGGACCTCACCCCGCCGGTGCGTTTTTCTTCACTTCATCCGGTTCGGCGGCCGCCTTCCGCCTCATCGCATGGCCTCGGCCCTCTGCATCTTCCTGGGAGTGGAAACATATGTGTCGTCGCGCCCTTAAAGTGCTCCTTCTGTCCGCCGTCCTTGCCGTTCCCACCATGGCCCTGGCTGTTGCCCCCGCACTGGGCCCTGCCGCCTCGGCTCCAGCCACGCAAGCCCAGATCGCCGCCCTGCAGCAGGCCGTGCAAAATGCGCAGGCCGCCAGCGCCAGCGCCCAGTCCGCCGGCGACAACGCCTGGATGCTCGTCTCCGCGGCCCTGGTCCTGCTCATGACCGGTCCCGGCCTGGCTCTCTTCTATGGCGGCCTGGTCCGCAAGAAGAACATCCTCGGAACCATGATGCAGAGTTTCGCCATGATGGGGATGATCACCATCCTCTGGGCCATCGTCGGCTACTCGCTGGCCTTCGGCCACGGCAACGCCTTCATCGGCGGCTTCGAGCACGCCTTCCTGCGCGGCGTGGGCCTGGCGCCCAACACCGACTACGCGGCCACCATTCCCGAGCAGACCTACATGGTCTACCAGCTCATGTTCGCCATCATCACTCCCGCCCTCATCACCGGCGCCTTTGCCGAACGCATGAAGTTCAGCTCCATGGCGGTCTTTCTCTCCCTCTGGTCTCTGCTGGTCTATAGCCCCATGGCCCACATGGTCTGGGGCGTGGGAGGCTTCCTCAACGCCTCCGGCGGCCACGTTCCCAGCCTGGATTTCGCCGGTGGCACCGTGGTTCATGTCACCAGCGGCGTCTCGGCCCTGGTCACCTGCATCTACCTGGGCAAGCGCATCGGCTACCCCCAGACCAACATGCCGCCCCACTCCATGGTCCTCAGCTTCATCGGCGCCTGTCTGCTCTGGGTAGGTTGGTTCGGCTTCAACGCCGGCAGCGCGCTCGGCGCAGGTTCCCTGGCTACCTCCGCCTTTGTCAACACCCACTTTGCCGCCGCCGCGGCCGCCTTTGGCTGGACCATCGCCGAGTGGATTCACAACGGCAAGCCCACTGCCCTGGGCGCCATCTCCGGCGCGGTCGCCGGCCTGGTCGCCATCACCCCGGCCTCCGGCTTTGTCCAGCCCTTCTCGGCTTTGGCCATCGGACTCATCGCCGGCGCTTTCTGCTCCTTCATGGTCTTCGAGGTCAAGAGCCGCCTCGGCTACGACGACTCCCTCGACGCCTTCGGCGTGCACGGAGCCGGCGGAACCCTCGGCGCCCTGCTCACCGGCCTCTTTGCCACCCGCACCATCAACGCGGCCTTCGGCAAGGACGTTCCCACCGGCGCCATGGACGGACACTGGGGCCAGTTGCTCAACCAGTTCACCGGTGTCGCCATTGCCTGGGGCATCTCGATCGTGGGTACGCTGGCGCTGCTCTTTGTGGTCGATATGGCCATGGGACTGCGCGTTTCGCCGGAAGAAGAATCCGCCGGTCTCGACCTCTCGCAGCATGGGGAGGAAGGCTACGACCTCGCTTCGTAAGCCATCGGTTTGTCATCCTGAGCGGAGCAGGCCACGTTCTTTGTGGCCTGCGCAGTCGAAGGACCTGCGGTTGCTCCCCTCCGATTCGGTTCCATCGAATCGGTCCGACAAGAAAGATTGGGCGGGACTGGCCTAACTAGCCCTCCCGCCTGTTACGCTGTCAAACGAGGCGTTTTGCATATGCTCAAAATTGAAGCGATTCTCCAGCCCTCCAAGCTGGATGCAGTCAAGGATGCCCTGCTCGAAGCAGGCATTGAGGGAATGACCATTTTGGAAGCCCGCGGTCACGGCCGGCAGAAGGGCCACACCGAGTTTTACCGCGGCCGCGAATACACCGTCGATCTTCTCCCCAAGGTCAAGATCGAGCTGGTGGTCACAGATGAAATGAAAGAAAAGACCGTGCAGGCCATCATCGGCTCCGCTCGCACCGGGCGCATCGGCGACGGCAAGATCTTCGTCAGCCGCGTCGACGAAGCCATCCGCATCCGCAACGACGAGCGCGGAGAAACCGCGCTCTAGCCATTCGCTGCTGGACTGTGGCGGCCTGTCTTTGAGCAGGCCGCCACAATTTCAAAGCGGCAGCAGAACTCTGCCGGCAATCTCTGCGCCTCGCTTTACCGGCGTTCCCCGGCATCGGCCTCACGCACCCGATTCCGGCGCCGCGTTGTCCCATTTCACGAATCCCGGCAAGCGGAAAATTCCCATCCGCGCAATCTTCGCTTATTCTGTTAACAATCCTTTCTTGCTTCGGCAGGCCAAGCAAAAAACTCATGAATCCAGTCGCTTTGGCGGTTGACGATCTTCGGGAGCAGTATATGCGGGAGATGGCGCTGGTGCGCCAGACCTGCGAACGTACCGGTGACGGCACGGCAGCCATTCGCCGCCGTTCCGCTGTGGTGGACCGCATTCTCATTGAAATGTGGCGCCGCGTCTTCGCCGGCCAGCCCGCGCAGAACGTCGCGCTGCTGGCTCTGGGCGGCTACGGCCGCAAAGATCTCTTCCCCTTCTCCGACATCGATGTCCTCTTTGCCTTTGCCGACGAAAAGGTCGAGGAGCAATCCAAGGACGCCGTCCGCGCCATCATTCAGGGCATGTGGGACATCGGCCTGCGCGCCAGCCCCAGCTCGCGCACCCTCAAGGAAGCCGGCCGCTTCGACCCCGACAACCTCGAGTTCACCCTCGCCACGCTCGACCGCCGCTTCCTCGCCGGCCAGTTTCCCCTTTACCAGCAACTCCATCAGGTCACTTTTCCCGGCCTGGTGCTAAGCGAGTGGAACACTGTCACGCAAAAGCTGGGCGAAATCGCCCGCGCCCGCCACGCCAAGTTCGGCAACACCATCTTCCATCTCGAACCCAACCTCAAGGACTGTCCTGGCGGCCTGCGCGACTACCACCTCGCCGTCTGGTTCGCCCTGCTCTTCCACCTCAAGGAAACCAAGGAGTGGCCCCGCCAGCGCGGCGGCGTCTTCCAGAGCGCCCGCGGGGACGCCGAAGCGGCCTTCGACTTCCTCGCCGCCGCGCGATGTTTTCTCCACTTCCGCCACGGCCGCGACGACAATACCCTCGACTGGCAGTCCCAGGACGAAGCCGCCGCCAACTCCATCGGCCTTGAAACCCGCGGCACTGCCGATCCGGCCTACTGGATGCGGACCTACTATCGTCACGCCCGCATCGTCTATCGCCGCGCGGCGCTTTTAATGGAACATCTGCCTGCGCCGGTCAGCTTCTATCGCCAGTTCCGCCGCCGCCGCACCCCCATCGCCGGAACCGATTTCCTGCTCGACCAGGGCCGCATCGATATCGTCCCCGGCGCCGAATTCAACGACACCAGCGCCATCCTCCGCGTCTTCTCGCTCATGGCCACCCACGGCTACACCCTCTCGCAGGCCGCCGAAGACCGCATCACCGACGCCTTGCCCGCCTTGGCCATCCACATCCCCGAAGGACCCTACCTCTGGAACGCGCTCCGCGAAGTCCTGCTCGGACCCCACGCCGCCCACGCCCTCCGCACCATGCACGCCCTTGGCGTTCTTGAGATGCTCATCCCCGAATTCCACGGCATCGACGCCCTGGTCATTCGCGACAGCTACCACCGCTACACCGTCGACGAGCACACCTTCCTCACCATCGACAACGTGCACAGCCTTCGCCAGCCGGTCGGCGACCACGAAAAGCGCCTGGCCCAGTTGCTCCCCGAAGTCGATCGCCTCGACCTGTTTCTTCTCGCCCTCTTGCTCCACGACACCGGCAAGGCCCGCCGCACCGGTGAGCACGCCGGCCAGAGCGTCGAGCTCGCCGACGCATTTCTTGCCCGTCTGGACTTCGACGCCGAGGAGCGCGAGTCCATCCTCAAGCTCATCCGCCTCCATCTGGAAATGTCCAACGCCCTGCGCCGCGACATATTCGACCTGGAGAATGTGCGCGGCTTCGCCGACAAGATCGGCAGCCCCATGCTGCTCAAGATGCTCACCCTGATGACCTTCGCCGACATCAAGGCCGTCAACCCCGAAGCCCTCACTCCATGGAAGGCCGAGAACATCTGGCAGTTCTACATGTCCACCGCCAACTTCATGGACCGCTCGGTCGACGAGGTCCGCTACCGCGCCGCCATCGATCCCACGCTGCTCAACCGCCTCCGCTCCATGGTGCCCGCCAGCCAGTACGACGAGTTGAAGCAATTCCTCGAAGGACTGCCGCAGCGCTACCTGCAAACCCGCCTCCCCGAGCAGATTCGCCATCACTTCCAGATGGCTCTTAACCTCGACCAGGACAACGTCCAGCTCGACCTGCGCCCCAACCGTCAGCTCTTCGATCTCACCGTCATCACCCGCGACCGCACCCGCCTTTTTGCCGACGTGGCTGGCGCACTGGCCGCCTGGGGCATGAACATCGTCAAGGCCGGCGCCTTCTCCAACGAGGCGGGCGTCATCGTGGATAGCTTCCACTTCACCGACGTCTTCCATACCCTGGAGCTGAACCCCAGCGAGAAGGACCGCTTCCTCGCCAATCTCCACGACGTCGTGGCGCAAAAGGTCCCGGTGGCGCAGTTGCTCGAGGCGCGAAGCCATATGAACCACCCCTCGAACCTCAAGGTCGAGGTGACCACGCGGCTGGAGTTCGACTCCGAGTCTTCCACCCACGCCACCCTGCTCCAGGTGGTCGCCCAGGACGTGCCCGGCCTGCTCCGCCAGATCGCCCTCACCCTCAGCGCCCACGAGTGCAACATCAAGGTGGCTCTGATCGATACCGAAGGCGAAACCGCCATCGACGTCTTCTACCTCACCAGCCACGATGAGAAGCTGGCTCCCGAAGCCCAGCTATCCCTCTCCACCGACCTCACCGCCGCCCTCGACGCCATGCGCGCGTCCGCCGCCAGCTAACTACAGCCCACGCACGCTGCGGATATCTTCAACGGATGGCGGGTGCCCCATTTTCGGCACCGCATGATCGCACCTAGCGTGGGATAAATCCATCGATAGCCGGTTACAGCCCAGGGCAGCCGCAGGAACGTTGATTGTCGCCGAAGCTGGTTCTTTCTGCTGTCGAAGCGGAAAGCCTTCGGCCGTGCTCCCGTAGGGAGCGTATGAAAATAGCCCACGGTGGAGCGCAGCGCAACCGTGGGAAGGCGTCCGATTGCGAATCCTCCGCCCCGCAGGGTCGGAATGAAACTCCTCACCGGCATTCAAATGTGTTCATGCGATTGCCCTGGGTTACATCCATTTATTTCCTTTTACATGCGGCCGGTCGGGCGAAGAGAGCAAGACCACGAGCTTCAAACCGGCCGCGCCGCCCCCGAATCAACCAAACCTTAACAATCCCCGGCCGGGCCTCCCTCTACGATAGGCAGAGGAGGCAAACTGCAACCGCGGCCGGAAATGTCTTCACTTCAGATAGGCACGCACCAGGTCGATCAGGTCCTCGGCCAGCTCCGGGGCGATCTGCTCTTTGGCGCCGTCGGCCAGATGGAACCGGATATGGGTCTCCAGCACCTCGCCCATCAGCCCATTCACGCCTCCGCGCACCGCCGCCAGCAGCATCAGTTGCCCGCCGCAGTCCTCGTCGGCCGTCAGCGACCGCTCCACCGCGTCCAACTGCCCGCGCAGCTTGCGCAGCCGCTGCAACAGCTTCATTTTTTCCCGTTCGTGTTGGGACATGAAAAACCTCCTCTTGACAATACCCACCCCCGGTATAGTATATACCGTGTGGGGGTATAGTTTTACCCATTCTATGCCCATTGCCCCCCGCTCCGCACCTCAACTTCAAGGCTCTCCCATGTCCCGCTGCTTCGGCCGCTCCATTCCGCTCCGCACCGCTTCCGCGCTCTCCCGCACGCTGGCCTGCCTCACCCTCGCGGCTGCGCTTGGGGCCGGCATCGCTTCTGCGCAGGCCCCCGAAGCCGCCCTCGAGCCCTCAACCCAGCTGCCCAGCGCACCCCAGCCTCAATTCCAAACCGGGCTCGAATTTGCCCAGTTCATTCCCGTGCAGCTTTTGTTCGATCCCCAGCATGGCGGCATCGGAAGAAAGCCGGGCGACATGACTCCCGTGGGCCGCGAGCCCCAGGACGCTCCCATCGTCTCCATGGCCCCACATCCGGAGGACAGCCGCTACTGGATCTCCGGCCAGGCCAACATCATCATCCAGGGAGATTTGCCGTTTCATTCCCCCTACCAGGGAACCAACAGCTTCATCGGCAGGGGCGAATACAAAACCTCTTTGCTGGGCACGCTCTACACCGCGCTCCGGCCCACGCGCTCCATCCGCTACAACACCGACCTGATCCTGGACCTCGAGAGCGCCGGCGGACGCGGCCTCAGCGAAGCCCTGGGACTGGCCGGATTCACCAATCTGGACGTGGTGCGCAACCCCACCCTGAGCACCGTGCCCTACCTGGCGCGCTATGAGATTCACCAGGTCATCGGATTCACCCAACAGACCACCACCCAGGAGCCGGGACCCTTTGCGCTGGCGCCCAGCGTTCCCCTACGCCGCGTCGAATTTCGCGCCGGCAAGCTGACGCTGCCTGACTTCTTCGACGTCAACGGCCCCGGCTCCGACAGCCATCTCCAGTTCATGAACTGGACCGTGGACAACAACGGCGCATGGGACTACGCCGCCGACACCCGCGGCTACACCGTGGGCGCCATGGCCGAATACGACGACAAGCAGTGGAGCCTGCGCTACGGTCTCTTCGCCATGCCCATCGTCGCCAACGGCATTGACATGGACTGGGCCTTCAGCCGCGCCCATGGCCACAACGGCGAGTTCGAGCTGCGCCACAGTTTCGTGCCCAAGCGCAAAGGCACGCAGCGCTTCCTCTTCTACGCCAATCGCGCCCACATGGGCGCCTATCGCGAGGCGGTAGAGGCCTTTCTGGCGGGAACCGACAAGACGCCCAACATCACCCTTCACGAGCACTATGGCGCGCTCAAATACGGCTTCGGTTACAACGCCGAGCAGGAGATCACCGAGAATCTCCGCGTCTTCGGCCGCTTCGGCTGGAACGAGGGCCAGCATGAGTCCTTCGCCTACACCGAGGTGGATCAGACCGTCGAGGCCGGCGCCGACTACGCCGGAACCCGCTGGCATCGCCCGGTGGACAAGATCGGCCTGGCCGTCGTCTCCAACGCCATCAAGGCCGACCACCAGGAGTATCTGAAACTGGGCGGCCTCGGCTTCCTGCTCGGCGACGGCAACCTCAACTATGGCCGCGAGAACATCGTCGAAAGCTACTACAACTACCACGCCTGGCGCGGTCTCTTTTACGCGCTCGACGTGCAGCACATCGACAACCCCGGCTACAACCGCGATCGCGGCCCGGCCTGGGTGGGTTCGGTCCGCGCCCATATCGATTTCTGAGACAGGGACTGGGGACTACGTCTTTGACCGCTTGTTTATGTACCATCTTCCGTGCCCCATCCTTTCTGTCATCCTGAGCGAGCGCAGCGAAGTCGGGGTCCCCAACGACAGGTCCTCGTCGTTCGGGTGGGAGTCGAAGGATCTGCGGCTGGTGCTTCTGGCGAAAGGGTGGGAAACCACGAACCCGAAGATACGAAATCAAGCGGTCAGAGACCTAAGCTATATCGCCACATAAAACTCATGGAAGTTACTGATGAACATAAGAACTGTCATCCTGAGCGGAGCCTCTCGCAGCTTCATCGCGAGAGGCGCAGCCGAAGGATCTGCGGTTTGCCTGTTGCGGCAACGAGCTTGAGTTGAGTTTTCGCCCGCCCCGGCCGCCTGGGCTTGCGTTAGCGCCGCAAGCCCAGATTCTTTGAGCCGGGAACCCAACATTACTCCACAGCCGCCGTCTGCGTCTCCAGATTCCATCCGCGCAGGCCGATGGCGGGCTTGTTCGCGCCCTCCGGGAAGTTGACGGTAACAACCCGCTCCTCGCCCGGCAGCAGCGAGACATAGTTGTCGCTGTAGTAGGCGGGCAGGATGCGCTCGCCCGTCGTGGCGTCCTTGAGCGTGAGCTTCACCAGCAGCGCCGGAGCGGCTCCCGCGTTCCTGATCCGCACCGTCGCCTTGCGCTCGCCGCCCGCAGCGGCAACCGTGGCCCTAACGGCGAGTTTCGCCGTCGGCAGGCCGTTCAGCTCGCGCAGGCTCGCTTCGTCCTTGGCCCACCAGTAGAAGTTGTCGCTCACCGGCGCGCCTGTTGCGTCGCTCACCTCCAGCTTCACCAGAACCGTGTGTCCATCGGCCAGCTTCTCCAGATCGGTCTTGGTCACCGGCGTTCGGGCATTGGCCGCGGCCAGCACCTGGTTGCTCTGCTCGCTCAGGATCTTGCCGTCCAGGCCCACGACGCGCACTTTCACGTTGAACGACCGCGCCGCGCCCACGTTGATCAGGTCCACGGAGTTATCGGTCAGGTCGAGCTGCGCATGGACCGGCTCGTTTGCCTTCTTTGTGGCATAGAAGCTGGAGTGCGTGTCGTAGTCCGGAGTGAGGAAGTTCCACTCCATGCTGGTCCACGCCGGCTGCGACATCCACAGCACGCGCCCGGAGTTCGGCTGCCACAGGTGCGCCGAAAAGCCCTCGAAGATGGCGCGGTTGCCCGCGTAGTCGAGCATCTGCGCCTTGCGCTCGAAGTCCTCCAGGCTGGTTGCGGTCCCGAACTGCGTCTCCATGCGCTTCATGTAGGATTCGACGTCGCCGTTCCCGGTCTGATGCCAGTCGTGGTAGGCCCAGGTGTCGCTGATGGGCCAGCGGTCCGGCTCGGGAATGAACGACTCGATGCTCTCCAGCGTGGGCACGCTGGGAATGCCCAGCTCGCTGCTGAAGCCGCGATTGATGCGATAGTAGGCCGCCAGCGGCAAAAGCTGGTACGGGCCCGAGTTGCGCAGGTTCACGGTGTTCGAGCTGGCCGCATAGTAGCGCGTGTGGTCGAGCGTGCGCACCAGCCCCACCAATCCTTCATTGATGATCGGTTGCGGCACGCCTTCGTTGCGCCCGCACCATACCACGATCGACGGATGATGGCGGTAGTGCAGAATCACGTCCTGCGCGTTCTTCAGGAACAGCGCCGGGTCCTGCGCTTCCACGTTGTAGTTCTCCGTGGATTCCCAGAAATCCTTCCACACCATCAGGCCGTACTTGTCGGCCAGCGCATAGAAGTTCTCTTCCGTATCCTGCCCCATCCAGTCGCGGATCAGGTTCAGGTGCGCCTCGCGATGCAGGCGGAAGTAGGGCTCCATCCGCTCGATGCTCACCCGCTTGCGGCTGTCGTCCATGCCCCAGTCGCCGCCGCGCACGGCGATGCGCACACCATTCACCTTGATGAGCAGGTCGGTTCCCAGCCAGTCGCCCTCGACCGGCCGGATTGACGGCGAACCTTCCGCCGCCGGTTCCAGCGATGGCGCCCAGGTGTGCCGCTCCCACTCTGGAATCCCCTGCCCCAGGTTCGGAGTTCTGTCTTCAATCTGCCGAATCCCGGCGTGGCTCTCATCGATCAGCGGCAGCGCCTCGTCGTGCGTCCGGCTGGGCAGCACCTCTACGCGGCGCAGGTGGCCGGTCCGGTCGAAGAGCGAGGTTTCATAGCTCACTTCCCTCATGCCGAATTCGATCTGGCGCTCCGAGCTCTCTGCCTTGCCCAGAGCAAAGCTCACTTTGAGCGCGTGCAGCGTGGGATCGCCGTAGCCGTTGGGCCACCAGAGTTTTGGATGCTGCACCTTGAGCTGTGCAAACTCCGCCGGCTTCAGCCGAACCACCGTCTCGCCCGGCTCCAGCTTCACATGCTTGCTCACCTTCACATCGTCGAAGCTGGCCGTCAGGTCGCCCTCGATGGCGGCGCCGGAAGCATTGGTCAGCGGAGCCTCGATCTCGATATCCGCCTCGCTCAAGTCCGCCTTGGGCAGCGTGGTGATCACATTCAGATCGCCCACCTGCACCGCGCCCGTTGCCGTCAGCGTCACATCCTGCCAGATGCCCGTGGCCCGGTCGCGCGTTCTCGGATTCCAGTCCCAGCCTTCGGTGGCCGAAAAGGTCGGCCCATCCAGCATCTCAATGCCGCCGTTGTCGGCCGGCCCGGCCTTGATCGATTCTTCATGCGCAATGCCCGGATGCGGCGGCGGAGATACCCGCACCGCCAGAACGCTTTCGCCCGCTGGGGCCACCAGTCCGCTCACGTCAAAGGTGCCGCGCAGAAACGCGCCCGTAAAGCCGCCCAGCTTCTTGCCGTTCAGCCAAACCTCGGCCGCATAGTTCACGCCTTCAAAAGTCAGCGTCAGCCGCTGCCCGCGCGCCTGCTGCGGAACCTTGAATGCCACGCGGTACCAATAATCCTGGCGGGCCAGTTTTTCCGGAATCGCCAGATTGTTCAGCCCGTAATCGGGATCGGGATAGATGCCGCGGTCGATCATCGTGGTCAGCACTGTGCCCGGCACCGTCGCCGCCAGCCAATCCTTCGTCGCAAATCCAGCCCTGGAAATCTCCTCGCCCGTAGCCTTCACATCCGGCGCCGCGGCCAGCTTCCAGCCGCCTTCGATCTTCCAGGGATTGCCGCCGACCAACTCGGTCTTCAGCTCCGACGCGCGCAGCGCTTTGGCAACAGGCTTCTGAAAGCCGCCCTTGCCGTGCGGCAAAGTCGATGGGTCCTGGGCCTCCGTCATCCCTGCCTGGCCGTGGATCTGCACCGCCCAGTGTGGAGTTGCCTCTTCATAGCTGGCCAGCGAGAACTCTGGCCGCGCGGCTGCGATCGCCTCCACCTCGGCAGCCGTCAGCGCTTCGCGGTAGACCCAGAGATCGGCAATCTCCCCGCCAAAATGGTGGCCTCCCATCCCACCCGGCGCCGCCGGAGCCATTCCAAGCTGCGCGGTGACCATCCCCTGCCTCATCGGGCTCGTCAGCACCGGCTTGCCATCGGCGTAGAGCGTCACCTGCTGGCCGTCTCCCACGGCCACGGCCAGGTGCCACTCCGCCTTGCTCAGCGCGCTCCCGGCCGCAATCAGCCGGCTCGTGCCGTCTCCCCGGCCCAGCCATACGCCCAGGCGATTGTCCTCGAAGCCGATAAAGCGCGCATCCTCGGCGTTGGGATCGCCAAGGCCGGCCAGCAGCGCCATGCCGTTCAGCGGCTCCGAAGCGCGAAACCAGAAAGACAGCGTCCACTTGCCGGGTCCATCGAAGAGCCGATCGTGCAGATCGGGCGCTTTTTGCAGCCAGGAATACTGCTGCGGCGGCGGAGCCTGCGGGCCCAGCGGTTTGGTCAGCCCCGCCCCGTCGGCAAGAAAGATGGCGTTATAAGGGCCGTACTCCGCGACCGGCGCCGATTGCGCCTTCGCCGGAACGGCAAATGCCAGGAAGGTTGCGATGAAGAGTACGGCCGCCCCAAGGCTGAATAGGCGGCAAACGGTCAATCGGTTTTCTGAGCTCGATACGGCTTCATTTCGAATTTGCATGGTGGTTGATTTCATCCTAAGGGGTTCGATTCGCTCTCGTCGTCTGCGCTGTGTTGCGGCTTGCGGAAATAAAAAAATGGTGTTGGAGAAGAAGACAAATCCCCTCCAACACCGAAAGAAGGTCACATGAGTTGTTATGCATCCGAAGACCCGTTGCGCAGGCCTCCGGATCCTTGGCGCCGGCAACCGTCGCGGCGTTCTCCCTGGGGCCGGCCGTCCTTTACAGCCTGAACCGGCTCACCGGGGTCGCGCCTTGCTCGGGATCTCGATCCTGAGCGCCGGCTGAACTCTTTTAGATCGGCCACTCCGTCAAAACGCGTCATCGGTTGCTCCAGCCAGCCATCCGCGAAACACGCAAAGACGCTGAGCCGGATAAACCGGAATGGTCGTTCCCGATTGCATCCTGGAATGTCGATTTCCGCGGCCGCAACAAAGGAAACAAGCCTGCTGGGGGAGCGGCCTGCGTCCTTCAAAACCTTCGATGGGATCGCTATCGGGCTTTGCAGCGCCCGAATTCCGTAATGACTGACAGAATACGTATACTGCCTCCAAAATCACTCTGTCAAGAATAATTCGTTGCCGGGTTCCAAGACAATACCAGCGTGTGTTACAAATGGGAACGCTACCATTTGTGAGGTTTGCTTGGCCACCGGTTCGGGGAAGTCTGTTCTTGTGTACGACGTGGGAGGAAGTCACGTCTCGGCGGCGGTTTGCCTGGACGGCGCCGGCGCTTTTCGGCTGGGCCAGGTTGTCACCGCTCCGCACCCGGCCCAGCAGGCCAGTGAGGCCTTCGTCGCCCTCCTTTACTCGCTGGGCGGCCAGGCTGCCGCGGGGTTTCCCGGCGTTTTGGGTGCCGCGCTGGCCTTTCCAGGCCCCTTCGACTACCCCGCCGGCATTAGCCGCATGCGCCACAAACTGCCCTTTCTCTTCGGTGTAAATCTGCGCCAGGCGCTCGCCGAGCGCTTCCATTGGTGCGCCGGACAGGTCCGCTTCCTCAACGACGCCGACGCCTTCCTCTGGGGCGAGATCGGCGCCGGAGCCGCCCGCGGCGTTCCCCGTTCCGTCGGCATCACTCTGGGAACAGGCATCGGCTCGGCCTTTGGACTCGAAGGTCGCGTCGTCACCGAAGGTCCCGGCGTTCCGCCCAGCGGTGAAATTTGGAATCTCCCCTACGAGGGCGGCATCATCGAGGACTCGGTCTCCACCAGAGCCATCCAGGGCGGCTATCAAAAGCGCACCGGCAGGCTCTGCGAGGTCTGTGAGATCGCCGCGGCCGCGCCAGGCGATTCTGCGGCCGCCGAGGTCTTTGCGGACTTTGGCCGCCATCTCGGCCTGGCCCTGCGCATGGCGCTCGCCAAGTTTGCCCCCAAGGTCGTGGTCATCGGCGGCGGCATCTCCCGCTCCGCCCAGCTTTTCCTGCCCGCCGCCCGCCACGAGTTGCGGGATACCGATATCGAGCTGCGCGTCTCCACGTTAATGGATCATGCGGCCCTGGTGGGCGCCGCGGTCGCCTGGTTCACTGAATAGAAAACAAATCCAGGGAACGATGCCTGGGGCAGAAAAGCCGAAGGGCGCACCGGTCTGGTGCGCCCTTCGTGTTTCACACACTCTAGCCGCTCTTATTTGCCCGCGCCGGTTGGCGGCGTTTGTGTCTGCGTCTGCGCGGGCAGCGCATAGATCACCTCGCCCGGCTTTGCATAATGCAGCTTTTCCCGCGCTTCGTGCTCAATCGCGTCCGGGTCCGACTTGAGCCGTTCCACGCGCTTGCGCAACTGCGCGTTCTCCTGCTCCAGATCGTTGATTTCCTTCTGCAACTGCTGGTCTTCGGCGCGCTTGTGCTGCCACACCGACAACCCGTGCTTGCCGTTCACCACATGCCAGGTAAGCAGAAGCGTCAGGCACACGGCCACCACCGTGCCGGCCGGGCGCCACACCCGCAGCGTCCAGTCGAGCGCGCGCTTGGGCATCGGCCCCGGCGCCGTTGTGCTGCCCGGCCCGCTCTTCTCGCCTTGCACCTTCTCGTCCGGCATTCAACCTCGTTCCGCTCTTACGACATCACAAACTGCTCGGCCGCCGCCTTCAGCGCTTCCATATCCTGCTCGCTGCGCGCTTCCGTGTAGGCCCGCACCACCGGCTCGGTCCCCGAAAGCCGGTAGCAAACCCACGAACCGTCTTCCAGAATCAGCTTCAGCCCGTCGGTCCGCACCACCTTGACGACTTTGCGTCCGCCCAGCTCCGCCGGATCGGCCTTCAATTTCTCAGTGAACGCGGCCTTCACCTCCGGGGTCAAGCGGAAGTTCTCCCGCACCGGATAGAAGGAACCAACCTTGCCAAATAGCTCCTTCAGTTGCACGCCCAGGCTCTTGCCGCGCGTGGCCACCATCTCCGCCACCAGCAGGCCGGCCAGCACGCCGTCCTTCTCCGGTACATGCCCGCGGATGGTCAATCCCGCCGACTCCTCGCCGCCAATCGCGATCTTGTCCCCGTTGATCAGTTCGCCAATGTACTTGAACCCTACCGGCGTCTCGTAGAGCGGAACCTTGTGGTAATCGGCCAGCGCGTTGACCAGGTTGGTGGTCGCCACGCTCTTGGCCACGCCGTTCTTCCAGCCCCGCGTCTCCACCAGGTAGTCGAAGAGCAGCGCAATCACGTAGTTAGGCTGAATAAAGGTCCCGTCCGCGTCCACAATGCCGAAGCGGTCCGCGTCCCCATCGGTCGCGATCCCCAGGTGGGCTCCGATCTCCTTCATCTTCGCCTTGGCGTCGCCCAGCAGTTCGTCGGCCGGCTCCGGCGCGTGGCCGCCGAAAAGCACGTCGCGGTAATCGTGAACCGTCTCCACCTGCACGCCGGCCTCGCGCAGAATGTCCGAGCTGTACCCCCGTCCCGCGCCCCAGAACGGGTCGTACACCACCTTGATTCCCGATTTGGCGATGGCCTTCAAGTCCACCAGCTCGGCAATCCGCTTCAGAAAGGTCGGCTTCACGTCCGCCGTCTCAAATCCACCCGCCGGCCCGCTCGCGAGCGGAATGCTCGCTCCACTCGCGATCAGCCCCGCAATCGCCGCTTCGATCTTCTTGGTCACCTCGGGCAGCGCTGGAGCGCCGTCGTGCGTCGAGAACTTGATCCCGTTGTACTCCGGCGGATTGTGCGAGGCGGTAAAGTTGATCGCCCCCGAGGTCTTCAGCTCGCGTACGGCATAGGCGATGGCCGGCGTGGGCGCGGCCTCCGGAATCACAATCGGCGTCACGCCGGCCCCAGCCAGCACCTTCGCCGCCACATCCACAAAGCTCTCGCCCAGGAACCGCGGATCGCGGCCCACCAACACTCGATGCGGCGCCGGTTGCGTCTTCACGTAGGCGGCAATCCCCGCCACCGCCAGCCGGATATTGGCCACGGTAAACTCGTCGGCCACAATCGCCCGCCATCCCGAAGTCCCGAACTTGATCTCTGTCGTCATTCCATTCTCCCTGCGCCGTCTTCACCGGCTCCAACTTCATACTGCCTCACTCCAGCTTAACCGGCAACCTGCCGCTGCACCGAAGCCCGCGATACTTGAGTCCATCGCTCGGGGAATGTCCTTCGTCCGATCGCGGCTTACTCGCCAAATCTTCTTTGACAAAAGGTGTCCAATGGAGTACAAAAGGATATGCAAACCGTCGTGGAGACGCCGGGATATCTCAAGGCAGCCGAAGCCATCTTCAGTCAGGCAGAACGGGATCGGATCGTCGCCATGGTTGCTGCGAATCCGGAGTGCGGAGAGCTCATACAGGGAACCGGCGGCTTTCGTAAGGTTCGAGTTGCGCGCACAGGCATGGGAAAGCGCGGCGGAGCGCGGGTGATTTACATCCTTCGTAGCGAGGCTTTTCCGATCTTTCTCGTTGCGGTCTATGCCAAGAACGAGAAACAGAACCTGACCATGCAGGAGCGCAACCTGTTGGCCAAACGCGCCGATGAAATCTTCGCGAAGTACAGGAGGTAAGCGATGGCAACCATGTTGGAAGACCTGATGAACGGGCTGGACGAAGTGGATGCCTTTCTGGCCGGGGAAACGGCTGGTTACAAGGTCAATCTGCCCGCCGAAGTCGATGTGAAGAGCATCAGAAAACGCTTGAAGATGACGCAGGTCCGATTCTCTGACACCTTCGGCTTCAGTCTGGACGCGGTCAAGCACTGGGAAGGCGGAAGACGCACCCCCGAGTCTTCGGCCAGAGCCTTTCTGACCGTCATAGCCAAAAATCCCAACGCCGTCATTGCAGCCTTGCACCCGCAACTCCGCCAACTCGATTCCAAGTGAGGAATGGAGGGAAGCGGGTTGCCCGCCGAGAGTCAACGAGAGGACTTACCGTCCAGAGTCCAAATGCGAAAACTATATGGATGGCATGATACTATATTTGCGGCTTTGCTTCGGTTATTGAGAAAGGCCTATGGCTACACGTAAGAAAGCGCCCTCGACACCCACTCCTCAGACCCGGCCCGGACAGAAGCGCTCAACAACTGAAAACCCGCTTGTGTTCATTAGTCACGATAGTCGGGATGCCGACCTCGCAGAGGCCTTTGGCAACTTACTAACAGATGCGAGCGGCGGGATTCTCAAATCCTTTCGTTCATCAGACCGCAAGGGTACTGCTGGTATCGAATATGGGCAGGAGTGGTATAGCGCCATCATGAGAAAGCTTGACGACGCCACGGATGTTGTCGCTCTCTTAACTGCCCGCAGTGTTAATCGCCCGTGGATTCTTTATGAGGCTGGAGTAGCAAAGGGGAAGCTCAGCGCGAATGATCGAGTATTTGGTATTGCCCTTGGCATACCCTTAGATGAGGCCGCCACGGGACCGTTCGCGCAGTTTCAGAATTCTCCAGACGAGGAAGACGCGATTACTACGCTTGTTCTCCAGCTCATTAAACGTCATCCTCAGGCAGCCCCACGAGAAGAGGCCGTCCGGCGACAAGTTCAAGCATTTCGTGAGTCCATCGCGGGTCGAAAGTTTCTGCGAAGAGTTTGCAGATAATATCCCTCCGTTGCCGCATAATCGGTAGAGGATCAGCAAGGAGATGCCTCTGCGCGCCGCCAAAGGCTCACAGCCGCCGGAGAAAACGCCGCAACTCCTTTGGAATCTAGAATCTGCAAATAACTCGATTAAAATGAAGAATTTGGAGCGGAACCACCGCTGTATCCTGTTGAAAACAAGGATCTTCTTTACAGAATACGGAGGGGGAGGGTACCGTGATGCGTCCGTAACGGTGCGTGCCCCAAGCCGCAATGAGACTTCTTGCTGTCAAGGGCCCACCGCACTCGTACACTGACTCCGGAGCCGCCCATGCCCACTTCCAGCCCGCCAGCTCGCCTCGTCCTCACCACCACCGCCAATCCCGAGGAGGCGGCCCGCATCGGCCGCACCCTGGTCGAAGAGCGGCTGGCCGCCTGCGCCACGCTGATCCCCGGCGCCCAATCCATCTACCGTTGGCAGGGCGAGGTGGAAACCTCCAGCGAAACCCTGCTCCTGCTCAAGACCGGCCCTGATCAACTGGGCGCCCTCGAAACCCGTCTCCACGAACTGCACAGCTACCAGACGCCCGAGTTCCTGGTTCTGCGGGTAGACTCCGCCAGCCAGCCCTACCTGGATTGGCTGCAAGCCAGCCTTCACTGGTCTTGATCGCCGCCGATGCCGGGGAACGAGGCCGTCTGGTATTCTTGCCCTAGGTCCATGACCGCTTGTTTTTGTACCAGTTCCGTGCCCCATCCTTTCGCCTTTTTTCTGGCCAAAGGGTGGGAAAGTTGGAACCTCAAGGGCGCGAAATCATGCGGTCACAAACCTGGTTTGCTGCCATGCGCTGGTTACTGATTGGCCTTCTCGTCTCGCTCGGAGCGCTGCTGTTTGCCGCCGCGGCTTTGGCGCGCCACATCTGGCTCCAGCGCGCAAAGCTCGGCTTCAAGCCGTCTGCCGGCCCCGGCCGGGCCGTCGATCCGTCCGGCGGAGCCGACGTGGAACCGTAAATTCAGAGGAGGTCTCTTGAGCAAGGACATTTCAACAGGGTTTGACCTGCAATCCGTCGCGGCCATCCTCCCCTCCGTCCGGCTGCGCGCCGCCGGAATCGTGCTCGCCGGCAGCGCCCTGGCCGCCGTCTGCGCCCGCGTCGCCCTGCCTCTCTGGTTCACTCCTATCCCGCTCACGCTGGCGCCCTTTGCCGTCCTGCTCCTCGGCCTGCTTCTCTCGCCCCGCTTGGCCGCGGCTACTTTCGGCGCCTATCTGGCCGAGGGCGCTCTGGGACTTCCCGTCTTCGCGCCCGGCCCGCTTGCCTCCGGCGGCCTGGCCCATCTCTTCGGACCTACCGGCGGCTACCTGCTCGCTTATCCCTTGGCTGCGGCCCTGATTTCGTTCCTCTGGCGGCGCGGCGGCCGCGGGTTTTCAGCAGCCCTGGCCAGCGCGGCAGCCGGCAACCTTGCTATTCTGTGCTGCGGCGCCCTTTGGCTCGCTATGCTAACCCACGCCTCGGCCCGATCCGCGCTTTCCCTGGCCGTGCTTCCCTTCCTGCCCGGCGACGCGCTTAAAATCGCCGCTGCCGCCGCGCTCGCAGCCGGCCTCCGGCGTCTGCGCCGGACCGCGGCCTAGACGCATCGAAGAAAAGTTGAAGTTTTTCTCCTTGAAAGGACTTTCCCACTGTGAGTACGAATCAACCCGGATCAGCCATCCCCGCAGCACCGATCGATATCTCCATCGCCCATAGTCCCGATTCCGACGACGCCTTCATGTTCTATGGCCTGGCCACCAACAAGGTCCGCGTCCCCGGCTATCGCTTTTCCCACACCTTGTGCGATATCGAGACCCTCAACCGCCGCGCCCAGACCGAGGCCTTCTTCGACGTCACCGCCATCAGCTTCCACGCCTATCCCTACCTGCAGCAGAACTACGCGCTCATGGGATGCGGCGGCAGCGTCGGCGAGGGCTACGGCCCCATGGTCGTCTCCAGCCGCAAGCTCAACCCCGACGACCTGGGCCGCATCAAGATCGCCGTCCCCGGCGCCCTCACCACCGCCTATCTGGCGCTTAAGATCTTCAACCCGGCCATCGAAACCGTCACCGTGCCCTTCGATCGCATCATCCCCGAGATTCTGGCCGGCAACTTCGACGCCGGCCTCATCATCCACGAGGGCCAGCTCACCTACTCCTCCAGCGGCCTCTACAAGGTGCTCGATCTCGGCGTCTGGTGGCGCGAAACCACCGGCTTGGTCCTGCCCCTGGGCGGAAACGCCATCCGCCGCTCCCTCGGCGCGGACTCCATGCGCATCGTCACCAAGGCCGTCCGCGACAGCATCCAGCATGCCCTCGACCACCGCGAACAGGCCCTCGAATACGCCATGCAGTTCGCCCGCGACCTCGATTCCCGCCTGGCCAACCGCTTCGTCAGCATGTACGTCAACGACCGCACTCTCGACTACGGCCCCGACGGCCGCGAGGCCATCCGCAAGCTCCTCGACCTGGGCTTCGAGCGCGGCATCATCCCCATCAAGCCGCAGGTGGATTTCATCGACTAGGCCTCCGGCCGCTTGTTTATGTACCATCTTCCGTGCCCCATCCTTTCGCCTTTTTTCTGGCGAAAGGGTGGGAAACCAGGAATCCGAAGATACGAAATCGCGCGGCCAGAGACCTGCGCAATCGCATTCCTCGTTGTTGGAGTCATCCCGCAGATGACTCCAACAACGCGCGGTCTCGGTCCGGACTGAGTACCTCCGGCACCCGATTCCCACCCGAAAGTCATTGAAACTGCCTAAGAATCTCTTCTAGCTTCCTAAATAATTCCTAACCTTCGCCGATGCATCCTCTGAGGACCAAATCGGATGCTCGCCCAAACCAATCCGACCTTCCTGCTCGCCTCGTCCGAAACCGATCTGCTGGCTGCCGTTGAACCCGTGCTTCTGGCTTCGGGCGCCCGCGTCGAGATTGTCCTCACCACCGAGGCTGCGCTGGTCTCCATCACCGATCTCCATCCGCCCACGCTGGCGCTGCTCGATGTCAACCTGCCTGGCATGGATCCCCGCATGACCATCGCGCGCCTGCTCGCCGCCGCGCGCCCTGAAGACGGCTCCAACCGCCTCCCGATTGTCCTGATTTCAGACACTGTCACCCAGGATTGGACCGACCGCCTCGCCGAAGGCGTCGCAGACGACCTGATTCTCCGCGGCGCCGATCCCTCCTACTGGCGGCTCCGGCTCGACATGGCCCTGCGCGCCCACCGCGCCTCCCGCGAGCTCGAAGCCCTCCGCGAAGCCGCCGTGCTCAACACCCAGATCGACCGCCTGACCGGCATCTACAACCGCGAAACCATCCTCGCCATGCTCTTTCGCGAAACCGACCGCGTGCAGCGGATGAACAGCTCGCTCTGCATGATCCTTTTCGACATCGACGACTTTGGCCACTGGAACGCCCGGCTGGGCGCCGGCGCCTGCGACCAGTTGCTCTGCCAGGTGGTGAGCCGCGCCGCGCGCCTGCTGCGCAGCTATGACCTGCTGGGCCGCCCCGGCAAGGATGAGTTCCTGGTGGCGCTGCCCGGTTGCAGCACTGTCAGCGCCCTCATGCTCGCGGAGCGGCTGCGCCTCGAAGTCTTCTCCTCGCCCTTCCCCGTAGCCGGCGAATCTGTCCGTCTCTCGGCGTCTTTCGGCATCGCCAGCAGCCAGGGCCGCTCCCCGGTGGTGGTTCTGCGCGAAGCCGAACAGGCTCTGCAATGGGCCAAAGAAATCGGTCCCGAGTCCATCCAGTGCTTCGGCGGCCAGGTGCGCCCCACCCCCGCCCCGGTCACGTTCCTCTCTCCAACCTCCGGCGACGAACTCCTCGCCTGGTAGCGCAACAGGCCGCTTGAATTTAACCATGGGACCCCAGGTCCCGACTCTGAGACCTGGGGCTTTTTTTGTGGATCGGCTCCGCTCCTTCCGCCCGCTTGCTGCTCTTCTTCCCTAAAGCGTTTTCAGCTCTGGTGCATACAAAACTTTGGGTGCCCCATCCATTCCGCGTATTTTGCGGAATGGGTGGGAAAGCACAACGTACGCGTTCAGTTGTAAACACTTGAGCTGAAAATGCTCTATCCCAGAAACTCCTGAAAGACATCGTTCGAGAGAAGTTGTCCCTGCGGCGTCAGCCGGACCGTCTTGCCGTCCGAGATCAGCAACCCATCCTCCGTCAGCCGTGCCACGGCTTCCAGAGCCGGCGCCACCGTCTCTCGGCCAAACTCCCGCTCCAGCGCAGCCACGTCCACTCCCGCGTTCAGCCGCAGCCCCAGGAACCATGCCTCCTCGTGCTGCCGCGCCGGCGAAAGCCACGCCGTCTCCGCCGGTTCTCCACCCCACGGACCAAGACCCGTCCGCGGGGGCCCCGGCTTGGAGCCAGCCAGATAAGCCTTCAAGTCGTCGGTCGTAGTCGAGCGCAGCACGTAACCCGGCCCAACCGGATCTCTTCCATGGGAGGCATCGTCCGCTGCATGCAATGCCGACGACGCATCCAGCCCCAGCCCCAGGTACGGCCGCCGCCGCCAGTAGCGCAGATTGTGCCGCGACTCAAACCCCGGCCGGCTGAAATTCGAAATCTCATACTGCGCCAGGCCTGCCTGGGCAAGCCTCTCGATCGCCCGCGCATACATCCGCGCAATCGCGTCGTCCGATGGAACCAGCCCGGCGTGGTAGCGCGCGCCGCCGGCCAGCATCTCGCGTCCCAGCCGCGAATCCTCGTCCACCTCCAGCATGTACACGCTGGCGTGAGGAACCCCGGAGTCCGCCAGCACGCCAAGCGACTCCTCCCAGGACGCAAAGGTCTGCCCGGCCAGTCCCGCGATCAGGTCCACATTCAGGTTGCCGATCCCGGCCTCACGCAGCCGCTCGATGTCTCTGCGCGCCACGGCACGGCTGTGCAGCCGCCCGCTCTCGTGCGCCTCGCGGTCGATGAACGACTGCACGCCCAGGCTCACCCGATTCACTCCCGACTCGGCCAGTGCGGCCAGGGCCTCATCCGCAAGCTGGCCCGGAGCGCATTCCACGGTAATCTCTGCGTCCGGCTCAAACTCGAACTCCGCCCGCATCGCCCCGAAAAGCCGCTCGATCAGCTCCGGCGCCAGCAAACTGGGCGTTCCGCCGCCCAGGTAAACCGAGTCCACCTTGCGCGGCAGTTCCACGCCCATCCGCGCCGCCCACTCCGCGCCAGCCTCCAGATCCTCGATGAGCCGTTGCACATAGCGGCCATGCTCGCTGGCCGGATAAACTCCGGAGGCGAAGTTGCAATACGTGCACTTCGACCGGCAAAAAGGAATCGAAAGGTAAAGGCCGAGCGCGTCGCCTTCTTCAACAGCCATAAAATAGATTGTTTCATGCGCCCATCCGCGCGCTTTTCTCGATTCGCTACTCTCTATTCCCTGATCCGCGCGATGGAGAACTGCGGCCCCGCGATCGCAAGAGGTCCACAACTTGGTTATGGCGCTTTGATCGGCGATCCATCCTGCATGGAACTGGAAGCATTCAAACCGATCGCCCGCAACCGCTGCCAGATTCCTCAAAATTCGATCCGCGCCTGAAATGCGATCATGCGTGGCGAACTGTCTCCACCCAACCCGACGCCCAGCAGCCCGGTCGGGGGCGAAATCGTGCTTTCCAGCGTCCCGAATTTGGCCGGAATATAAACTCCCGGCACTCCGGCTTCCACGTTGCTCGGCAATGCGAGGTTCGGATGGTTGAACGCATTGAAAAACTGCGTATCGAAGCGCAACGATACCGCTTCCGTAATCAGAACTTTTTTCGTCAGATAGATGTCCGAGTAGGTGAAGTGCGGTCCGCGCACCGTGTTGCGGCCCGAATCCCCGAATTGGCAATCGGAAACGGAATCGCCTCCGGTGCAAGCGCCCGTTGTGGGATCGACAACGGAGACAAAAGCCTCTGGATTCAGCCACTGCTTGGTTCCCGCCACGGTAACGCCGGAATATGCTGTCTTCCGGTAGAGCGGCGCGCCGGGAACCCGGCGGGCAAACTGCGGTCCGCTGTTTTGAAAGATACCATTGCCGTTTGCCGTGTAAGGCTGACTGAGCACGGTAAACGGAAGCCCCGAGTGAAAGAACGCTGTCTCAGAAAACGACCAGCCGCCTAACACCGCCCGAAGAGGCGCGCGGGAAGACCGGAAGGGTATCCGGTATATCCCAAATGCCGATATGTTATGCCGCACATCGTAGTCGCAATCTCCATACTGGCGGCTCAGTTCCCCCGGCAGCGGCGACAGGATTCCCGACGTGGAGAAAGCGAGCAAGCCTCCATTCGATACCTCATCCAGGCAATGACTGAGGGTGTAGTTTCCCCGCAACGTAAGGCCGCCGAACTGCTCGGCGATGCCGGCCTGCAGTCCGGAATAACTGCTGTTTGCGTTGGTTTCAAATTCGTTGACGTTGCCGAATCTTTGGTCCAGCGGCCTCGCGTAGGGATAGGGAGCAAAGCATCCCTCACAAACGGTCTGGTAGCCATTCAACCGCACCTGATATGGCTCATGGACGCCGCGGGTGCCGACGTAATCGATCCTCACCGCGCCGTGCGCGCCGGCCTGCTCTTCGATTCCGAAGTTGTATTGATAGTAGTAGGGCGTCTTCAGGGTGCCGCTGGAAAAAGTATTCATGCCCACGGCCAGTGGGCATGTGGGCGCGCCCACCGCTATCCCGGAGCACGGCGATGCGCCCGCGCTGAAGATGGACTGGAAGCTTCGGTTGGCATCGTTGGTTGCATCGACCGCGCTGTTGGCCACGCCCGGAGCGATCCCTGTGCCGCCCACCTGGCCGCCGATACCTCCGACAAACGTCGGCGCATACGGAGCGTTGGTCGCGGCAAGGTCTGCAAGCTGCGCCGGAATAATGTCGCTGAAAACACCAAACCCGGCGTGCGCCACGGTCGCGGGAGCCACCTGATAGGCCGCCGAAACACGCGGCTGCCACACTAGCAGCGGAGTAGCCGGAAACAACCCGCGAACCCCGGTCTCGATCGCCTGATCGAGGGGCTGGGAGATAGCATGGGAAAGATCCAGAAACGATCCCGCTGGACGAGCGAACAATCGTTGCTGATTCACAGGGTTGGTATTCCACGTCGCCCGCATCCCTGCGGTCAATGTCATGCGCCCGGTAGGCTTGTATGTGTCCATCGCATATAGATCCAGATTGCCCGCCGCCACCCGCTCCTTCAAGGAGACGGGAAACGTTTGGCTCGCTGTATACGCCGCGCCATAGGTAAACTGGGCAAGGTCGTTATAGACCACCGTAGGTACGATTCCTTCGCCCAGATCGTAGTCGCTCACGTCGATGCGTCGCGTATTGATCCCGAACTTATAGGTATTTCTTCCCCGCGTCCAGATCAGGTTGTCGTTGATCTGCCACTGGGTCACATTGCGCCCCTGGGGATAAGTGTTGTTATAGCCTCCTATGGTCGTGAACGGAGCATTGTTGGTGCCCGCCGTCAGCATAATGGGAAAGCTCTGCCGGACCTGGGCGAAGTGATCCGGCTCAAAGATGCTGCCATACCAGCTCGCGCCGGGATTGAACTGATTGACGAGATTCGCGCTGAAAAGATGCGTGTAACCGGCAACCAGGGTGCGCTGCGGCTGGGGTGAGTAGGAGTTGAACATCGGGTTGATCGGATCGGTAAAGGCGGCCTGCAAGCCCGTGTCCTGCTGAAAGCGATACCAGATGCTGTTGTTCGCGTCGATCGTATGGTCGATCTTGACCACAACAAGATTCTCAGTATCGCTGTTCGTGAGCGACACTTGCCTCTGATTCGCGCAGCCGCTTCCACTGAATAGGTTACCGCTCGTCTGTGTTCCGGGAAGCATCGCTCCGCTCGCGTCCAGAGGACAGGAACTTACTGGGACCGGCGTTCCGTCCGTGTTGTTGTAAAGCTTGAACATCGACTGGTAAAACGCGATTTCCTCAGCCTCTGCCGGCA
Source organism: Occallatibacter sp. (assembly GCA_049515995.1). GTDB lineage: Bacteria > Acidobacteriota > Terriglobia > Terriglobales > Acidobacteriaceae > Telmatobacter. Next base: position 29,469 of record JBEKTO010000047.1, read on the forward strand.
ACGCGGCTCCAGTGATCGGATCCATTCCTCCCAGCGCCAGTTGGCCCAATACATATTGCTGGTAGGCGGGCGTTGGCGACACGGCTTGCGAAACCAGAGGTAGGGCCATCCGGATTCCTTCGTAGTGGGTAAAGAAGAACAGCTTATCTGGCCGGATAGGCCCGCCCACGCTCGCCCCGAACTCATTGACTGTGGAGCGTGGCTTCTTGGCGATGCTGTCCGCCGTGTCGTTGGCGTGAAGAAAGAAGTCTTCCGCATTCAGCAGAGAGCCATTCCACAATTCGTAAAGGTCGCCGTGAAATCTGTTCGTCCCCGACTTGGTGAAGTAATTCACCTGCGATGCGCCATATCTGCCCTGATCGACGGAGTAAGAATTCGTATTCACGGTCGCTTCCTGCACCGCATCCAAACCAATCACTAGGTTCGTCGACAATCCGATGTTCAGTCCAAGCCACGGATCGTTGCTGTCGTATCCATCCAGGATGTAACCGTTCGAGGTTGCGGGCAGCCCGTTGAATTCGACATTCCCGTAGCCGCCGGGAGCTTTGGCGTCGTTCGACGACCCCGCCGTATTCATCAGTGCTCCCGGCGCAAACTGAGTAATATAGGTTAGGTCTTGTCCTGGGTTGGGAAGGCTCGCGATCGTTTTGGCTTCCAGCGTGGTTGTAGTATTCGGGTTCTCTAGGAGCGCGTCTGAGTAAGGTCTTGGCGGATGGTGACAGTGGGGCTTCGGATTGGCGGAAGCCGGAGCTTGTTGTTGAAGCGGCGGCTTAACGGCCGGTAGGCAACGTTTTTGTGCTT
>JBEKTO010000048.1:0-29456 GCA_049515995.1 Occallatibacter sp.
AAGCACAAAAACGTTGCCTACCGGCCGTTAAGCCGCCGCTTCAACAACAAGCTCCGGCTTCCGCCAATCCGAAGCCCCACTGTCACCATCCGCCAAGACCTTACTCAGACGCGCTCCTAGAACGCGCTGCGTTGTGCGACGGGAGAAGAGCGCCCGCAGGGGCGTCCAAATGGGCCTGCTCTTGCTGGGAGTCTTGCCGAGCTCTGGGAAGGCTGGAAAACTCCGGATCTACACGGAATGCTTCCTATGCCTGGAGCGTCTTGATCCCAAGTACCGCTTCTTGATCAAGAGGGGTTCCCTGCACAAGGGACACTCCCAAGGATAGTAGCCAAAGAGCGGGTAGACCTCTCTTTGCATGAAGCTTTCGCGTTGAATGCGGCGCAAGTCGTTCGAGCATTTCCGACACTTCATTTCCATTTTTTCTTTAGAGTTTTTCAACCAACGCAAAAACCGCATAACCAGTTCCTCAGCTTTCTTTCCAAGCGATTGAATTCCAACAAGCAACGGAGTCCCGTGGGGATCACCCACATGGAATCTGCTTTGCCCAGGCATGAAAGCAAAGAGAAGACGCCTCTATGATTCAAGCCAATTTATTTTATCGCTTCGTGGCTCCTGGAAGAGACGTTTTTCAGGCAAGTAGACGAGCGGACTGCCGCACACCCCGAGCACCGCTCAGTGTGGATCTCTGGCCGCGGTAACCTCGCCGTTCACCCTCGCAACCGCGCCAGCCCTTGCAGCGCCAGATCCGCAATCGCCCTGGCCAGGGTTGGGGAGGCGTTCAATGACTGAGGCCGCTCCAGGCGGATACCGAGTTTGGCCGCATAGCCGCGAAAGAGAATATCCACGTCATAGAGAATCTCAACATGGTCGCAGAGAAAGCCGATGGGCTGGAGGATGAGGGTCCTGACGCCCTCGCCGGCAACGGCGTCGAGCGTCTCCTCGACGGTAGGCCCGATCCACGGACCACCGCTGGCGCCCTGACTCTGGAAGGCAAACCACCATCGAGGAATTCCAGGCACGAGCGCGGCCACCAGGGCGGCGGTGCCCTTAGCCTCCTCGGCGTAGGGGTCGGCGCCCTCGCCGGGCCAGAGGCGCGGCTGGCCTTCACTTGCGGCCGGAGTCTGGATGGTGCGGCAAGGGACGCTGTGGGCCGTGAAGAGCACAGGAACCGGTGCGCCCGCTTCCATGCTGAGACTGTCCCACGCTGGGCGAATCCGCTCGGCAAAGGCTTCAGCGAGGAGCGGATGGCGCGCCCATCCCTCCGTAAAGTCGATGCGCATTCCGGCTGCCTCTGCCTCGACGGCTCTCCGGTAAAGGCCTACGCTGGTGCGCGAATTCTGAGGGGCGAGGCAGACGACGGCAGCCTCTTCGACACCATCGGCGCGCATTTGGCGAACCACGTCGGGAATATAGGGGCGCCAGTTTCTCATGCCGACATAAACGAGGACCGGCTGACCGGCTGCGACCAGTTCGGCCTGAACAAGACGGCCCTGCTCAAGGGTGATTTCCGTCAGCGGGCTGCGGCCGATCAGCGAGTAGCGATGCTGAATCTCCTCGATAACCGCCTGCGGCAGTGGACGGCCGCTGACCACGTTGCGCAAGTACTCGGGAATCTGCTCGACGGTTTCGGGGGTCCCGTGAGCGAGCAGGAGAACGGCTTGTTTAGCCAAACGCAACCCCCTCCAAACGGAATTCGCGGACCATGCGCACGACGGCCTGCACGTTTTCGACCGGTGTGCTGGGGACGATGCCGTGGCCGAGGTTGAAGATGTGTCCAGGACGGCCGTTGGCGGCACGGAGAATCTCTTTCACGCGCAGTTCCAGGACTTCGAACGGCGCAAAAAGCGTGATGGGATCGAGATTGCCCTGCACCGCATGGCCATGGCCGACGGCCAGCCAGCCCTCATCGAGCGGCTGGCGCCAGTCGAGTCCAATGACATCCGCGCCGGTGGAGGCCATCTCTGTGAGCAGACCCGCGGTCTCGACGCCAAAGTAGATAACCGGCACGCCCATCTTCTGCACCGAGCGGACCAGGCGTTTGGAGGCATCGAAGGCGTACTCGCGATAGTCGGCTAGGCCCAGCGAACCAACCCAACTGTCGAAGATTTGGATCACGTCGGCTCCGGCCTGGACCTGAAGCCGGCAGTACTCTTCGAGGACCTTCACGATCTTGTCGAGGAGCAGGCGCCACGACAATGTATCGCGGTACATCATCTGCTTTGTGTGGATGTAATTTTTCGATCCGCCGCCCTCGATCATGTAACTTGCCAGCGTGTAGGGTGCGCCGCAGAAGCCGATGATGCCCAGGCGATCGCGGAAGTGGGTGGCGACTTTCTCAATGGCGCGGGCCACATAAGCCAGATCGCCTGCGCGGTCGGTGCGCAGGGCGCGGACATCGTCGACGGTGCGGACGGGATGATGGACCACGGGCCCCTCGCCGGCCTGGAACTCGAAGTCCAGGCCCATGGGCTCCAGCGGGAGCAGCAGGTCGGCAAAGATGATAGCCGCATCCACTCCCAGCTTCTCGGCAGCGGTGATGGTGACCTCGGCGGCCAGTTCAGGCTGCTTGCAGATTTCCACCAGCGTGTGGTGCTTGCGGACGTCGCGGTATTCCTGCATGTAGCGGCCGGCCTGGCGGAGAAACCAGACGGGGGTGCGGTCGACGGGGCGGCGCAGACAGGCGCGGATGAAACGGCTGCCGTCGAGGATGGCTTCGGCGGCTGGGTTCGGGTTGGTTGGATTCATACAGAGTCGATTTTACCGGGCTGGAGGAAAACCATCGAGCTTGGCGGCTGCGGAAGGAGGCTCAGCCGGGATATCCAGTCGCTGCAGCGGCTTTTTGCGGCGCCAGCCGCCTTCCACCTTCTCCAGCGCCCGAACACAAGCACCAACAGCGCAAGCCCCATTCCAAACTTCATAAACCTCAGCCCGGCTGTGAACGCCGCATCGCTTCTATGCATCGCATACCTCCGCTTGAAGAAGCCGTCATCTCATTGGACACCCTGATGGAGAAAACTGGGCATAAGAAAAGCATCGGCTGGAGCAGAAGCATTTTAGAGAACCGGAAGGGAACGGATAAATGAGGCATTCGGCGGCACAAAAAAATCGGCCCCCGTTATGAGCGGGGGCCAAGTTGCCTTGGTTCTCTCGTGTTACGAGAGCTTGATTGGCGGCCGAACGGCGGGGTAGCCGTCTGCGCGGAAGAATGCCTCGGGGGAGGGCTGCGGTTTTATGGCCGCTCCGCACCTGTCAGGGTCGCTGTACCTTGGGGTGGAGCAGCTCCCTGGGCCGCCAAACTGTTTTCCATCAACCGGATGTGCACGCTTCCGCTCTTGATCCGAGCCGGCTTGGCATCTTCCTGGCCGGTCCCGGTCGCCTGGGCATTGCCCAGGGCCACGGCGTGCAAACGGTAGACGGGAATCTGATGTTCGGTTACAAGGTAGCGCTTGACCGCTTCGGCCAGACGCTCGGAACTCTGAATGCCGACGCTGCCGGCTGCAGGTGCATGGGCCTCGATTTCCAGGATGTAGCCCTGGTGCCCGCTTAGGTTGGCTGCCAGTTCGTCGAGTTGCTTGCGGGCTTCCTCAGACAACACCGGCTGCACACCGCGAAAGGCTACTTCGACTTCACTGATCTGGCGATATTGGTCAAGGCCACCTACGGTGGCGTTCAACCGGTCAACGCGACCGGCCGCGCCCTGAGCGGTGGCGCCGGCTCTTTGCGCCTGATCGGTCGCCGCTGAAGCGGTCTGATTGGCGCCGTCCGCCGTGGCTTGCGCCTTGCGGATACCTGCCTGCGCCCTCGAGTCCACATCCTGAATGTCGCGCGCATTCTTGGCATTGACTTCGTCCAGCTCACCGAGCCGGTCGTTGATGGGGTCAGTTTGCTTCTTGACCCACTTCTTGCGGGCAAAAGGATTTACGCGTCCCCAGAAGCCTTCCTTTGCGGTGGCGTTCGCCGAATTAGCTGACTGCTGTGCTGCGACAGGAGGGGTGTTCTGAGCTTCGACGGCGGGCTGCGCCTGTTGCGCGAACGCAGGAAATCCAACAGCAGATGCCAGCACAAGGATTGCTAACTGGCTGGGGAAAAGGTTCCGGGATGCTGCATTGCTTCTCATTTGGGTGGGCTTTCCTCGCCGATTGCGTTCTCCGCGAAGGCTCCGCGAAGTGAGCGGTGGTGTCTGCTCGCCCTTGGAAAGTGCAATGCCCATGCCAAACGAGCACAGGCGTAGGAGAAAACAGATAGTTCAATTGAAATGTGCAATTTAGAGAGAATTCACGGCGCGAAACAGGAGCCAGGAGGCTTCCCCGGAGAGGCAACCGCTATGTAATTCTTGCCAGACCGAGTATTTTCTACCCAGTAAATAGGAACAGCATGAGGTTATTTTGATTCGACGTGAATCACGCGTACTTCAGGATAGGCGCCATCCCAGTCTGGAGAGACCGTGTCGAAGATCAGCCGGAAGTCCCGCTCGCCGCCCGGCTTGAGTGGCATGGCAGAAACCGGTTCCACGTCAATATAGGGCTCGCGCATACGGATGAGCTTGAGGCTTTGGGTCTCGTTCTGCGTCACTTCGTGGGCGAAGTCGCGGAAGAGCACCTGTACGGTGACGCCGGTGACGATGCGCCCGCCTTGGTTGGCGATGTGCCCGTCGAGGTAGGTGACTTTACCGCCAGCCAGATTGCTCGACTCGCTCATGGCCATTCCGGTGAGGGGCAAGCTGGCAGCATAGGCGTCAAGCGGCGTCGAGATCGGCGTCACCGTCGTCGCAACCTTGCCATGGGCCTTTCCATGTTCCAGCAACAGCACCGCGGCGACGACTACGACGAGCACGACTGCCGTTGAGACCGCTAAGGGCAGCCAATTGCGCTCCCGCGCATCGGCAGATGGAAGAAGATCGGGACCAAGGCTCACGAGCGAGATTCTACACCCGTTCACAAAGGAATTGGCCGGCATCCCTCGTTCTTGTTAGTAGACAGATGCTTCCTCGCCATTTGCCAATGTTCACTGCAGCGCCACAATTTGTGCGAATTTGCATCGTTATTGGGCATCTTCGGAATGCGAACGGCGTCTAAAGAGGTTGAGGCATTGAACACGCCCGGAATCGGCGAAGTTCCTTTTTCGTAACCGTTGCCGGAAGGCACAGAAAGGCAGCGCACGATGAACGGCTTTCTCCAATCCGCCACCACTGTTACGCAGACATCTCACGACCGTGCGGATGGCTCCCGCCAGCCGGCCGATCTCGTCTACCAGACCGTAACCATCGCCGCCATGTTGTTGCTGCTGGGAAGCCTCTGGGTATTCTGACGGCTGGAACTGTCTGTTGGACAGGAACCACCGAGGGTCTAGGAGCTTGACCCAGGACGCATCGCCCGGCGCATCGCGACAAAGTACCAGATGATCATTCCCCAGATGACCAGCACAGAAACCGCCACTTGCACCGGAGAGAGGCTGTTGTGGCTGTGTCGCGCTGCCTCAACGATGGCCCATTGAATCCAGGTAAAAAGGCAAATCAGCTCGGCCTTGAGCCAGGCGATCATGTCGAGAGCCAGTTCCTGGAGCCGGGGACGGTATTCGGCCGTGACGCGGACGGGATAGTTGAAGGTTGAGGGGAACCGCGCAACCAGCGTAATCAGCAGATAGACTGCCAAGGCCACGACCGGGAAGAGCGGCAGCGAGGAGGGTGAGCCCCAGCCGTTGGGGTTGCCGGCAAAGTCGAAGTGGATGGGAATCCTGGCTGGCAAAGGGTCGGGACCATAAAGAGCGCGGTACGTGATCCATACCAGCAGGACCAACGCAGCCAGGCTTATCGCTTCAAGGTTCTTGCGCATGGGTTCCTTTCCGTGGCGTGCGGTGTACGGAAACAGGACACTTGATCGGACTGGGTTCTTGGGAATCCCAGGACGAAATCCGTTCCCCCCATTTTGAACCAGCCTCAGCCAAAGCGAGCCTTCTTGACGGTCTGGCGAAAGTCCTCGCCGGTCATTTCGACGCGAACGCACATCTCGGCCAGACGGGACCTCATGCGGTCGCCGATGCGGTCGCCGAGGGTGGGCTCGCGGGCGGCGCGTTCCGCCTCGGTCTGGTTGCCGCCTCCGGCCGCGAGGTCGGGATAGTTGGTGGTGACGATGGTGGTCTGTTTGTCATTATAGCGGGTATTGAGGATGAGCGCGACCGTGTCCCATACCCACTCGTTGGGCTTCTGGGATCCCAGGTCGTCCAGCACCAGCACCTCGGCGGCAAAGACCGGCCTTAGCAGTTCCAGTTCGGTGGTTTGAACCTGGGGATTGTAGCTGTTCTGGATGTTCTTGAGCAGTTCGCGATAGTCGCAGAAGTAGCCCTTGACGCCGCGCTCCTGTACCAGTCGGCGGAGCACGCCCACGGCCAGGTGGGTCTTGCCCACGCCGATGGAACCGGTGAAGAGCAATCCCTTGCCTGCGGTATCCACGGGGTAGGCTTCGACAAATTTGCGCGCGGTCAGATGTGCGCGGCCCAACGAGGGATCGGCGCCGCGAAAGGCGGTCTCATAGCCGTCCAAGGTGTACTGGCGGTAGCGCTCGGGAATGTGCGCCGCGGCCAGGCGCCGCTCCTCGCGCTCCATCTCCTGGCACTCGCAAGGCCGTGAAACCCATTGCCCGGCATCGTTGACCACCCTGACTAGACCAACTCCATCGCAGATTGTGCACTCGCTCATCTGCATTCAAGCGTAGCGCAATCGCCGCGGCAATGCACCAGTGCGGCTCCGGTCCGGAATTGTGGAAAACGGCGTGCATCCCTGCGGGGAGATTCCCTACAATCGGAACCGTATACATGCGGGGCAGTTTTTGTCCCTCTCATTACTCCCGCTCAAGAAATGGAGACGCTCCGAGTGAATCGAATCGCGTTGCGCACTGCCTTTTTCACTGCCGCGGCCCTGGCCGGGCTGCTTACCCCAATCCCGCTCACGGCGCAGGAGCCTGCAAGCCTGCCGGAGACCAAGGCGCCAGCCACTGCCGAAACCGCACCCGCGCCCAAACCCGCCGCCGCGCTGGCTTCCTCCTGGCAGAAGGCGCACGAAGAACAAATGAAGAACGACTGGCCCTGGCTGGGCCGATTCAAGGGGGCCGATTTGGCGCTTGCGCCGCCCGCAGCAAACGAAAACCGCGTTGTCTTCATGGGCGACTCGATCACCCAAGGCTGGCATATTGAAGGCCCGCAGGGTTCATTCCCCGGCAAGCCCTATATCAACCGCGGCATCAGCGGACAGACCACGCCGCAAATGCTTGTGCGCTTTCGCCAGGACGTGATCGCCCTCAGGCCTAAAGTGGTGGTGATTCTGGCGGGAACCAACGACATCGCCGGCAACACCGGGCCGATGACGATCGAAGAAACTGAGGGCAATCTGGCCTCGATGGCGGAGCTGGCCGCTGCCAACGGCATTCGCGTGGTGCTGTGCTCGGTGACACCGGCCTTCGACTACCCCTGGCATCCGGGACTGACGCCGGCTCCCAAGATTCTGGCCATCAACGCCTGGATGAAGGCCTACGCGGTCCAGAAGGGCTTTGTCTACGTGGACTTCCACTCGGCGATGAAGGACGAGCGCAATGGATTGCCGCCGACACTGAGCTACGACGGCGTGCATCCACTGCCGGCCGGGTATGCCGTGATGGCGCCGCTGGCTGAGGCGGGGATCGATAAGGCACTGGCGCAGTAAAGCAGAGATCAGAGATCAGATGGGATGCTGCACACGCTCCCAACAGCGAATCAATCGTCTCTGTACACTCAGTTCGGGATTTCATGAGGGCCAAAGTTTCGCGCCCGTCCCTGACCCCTGATCTCTGCCCCTTGGCGCCGGCAATTGCTAAACCGCCCAAATCCCCCTACAATGGAAGAGAAGAATTGCAGGAAAGGTCTGTCCAGAGCGATGCCCAAGGAAAAGATTCATCCCAATTATGCTGCGGTGCGGGTTTTGTGCGCCTGCGGAAACAATTTTGAGACCCGTTCGACCCACAAGGGCGACATTCACGTGGAAATCTGCTCGGCTTGCCACCCGTTCTTCACCGGCAAGCAGCGCCTTGTCGATACCGCGGGCCGCGTAGAGCGCTTCCGCCGCAAGTATGCCAAGTCCGACGGGGCTGTGGCAGCGGCAGCAGCGGCAGCCAAGTAACCGGCGCCCAAGCAAACGGTTCGCACGATTGGGCCTCCGCCTAGGCGGAGGCCTTGCTGTGTTGCAGCAAGCGCAAGCATACTCGGTTGTAAGCCAAACGTTCTGAATGAAGGGTGCAATCGACCATGCCACGCGCTAAACGCTCGATACAGTCCGCAGTGACCATCGACAGCTTTTCCCTGATCTGGAATCTGCATCGCGAACAGCAATGGTTCACCGCGGACGGTTGGAAGGGAGTTGCCATTCATGTAAAGGTCGCTGAAGGCGTTCGTCGGGAGCTTTTTCTGGAATTTCCGCCTGTCGGGATGGAAAAAAACGGCAACACGCGGGAGGCCCCTGCACGGGTCCCGATATCGGCGGCAATGGTAGAGGCCGGCATTCGGGAAGCAATGGCGGCAGGATGGGATCCGGACTCGCGAGGCAAGCCGTATTTTTATCAGGTGGGCGAGCTTCCGGGCTGATGCGGCTGCAAACGGCCATAAAGCTTGTATTCAAGGACCAAAGAGGGCCGTAGATTAGTGGAGCTATCCCGCCTTGACTGATGCGCAAAAAAACGAGCCTCGGCGAAGGTGAGCACCCGGCGTTTGGGGTGAATGAGGTTTTCATGGCTGGCAAGGGCTTTGCCGTAAAAAAGGACTGGGACAACCCCAGGGAGCACGCGATGCCCGCCGAGGCACGTGTGCCTGCTGAGGTGCGCCTGGGCTCGGTGCTGGTAACTCCTGCCACCGTGCTGGCTCCCATGGCCGGGGTTACGGATACAGTCTTCCGCCGGTTTATTCGCCACGCCAGCTTGTTCACCGCTAAAGCAGCCTCTGAATCCCACACGGCCGAGGCTGCAGAGGCTGCGTCCGGGGTTGAGGCTGGAGTCAGCAATGCGCAATCGGGCTGCGGACTATTGATGACCGAGTTCACCTCGGCCGATGGTCTGTCGCGGATGCGGGAGACCAAGCGGCGGCGCTACCTGACTTTCTATGACGACGAACATCCCATCGGGGCGCAACTCTTCGGAGCCCACGCGGAGACGCTGGCCGACGCGGCGCGGATTGTGGAGGAAACGGGCTTCGATCTGGTGGACCTGAACCTGGGCTGTCCGGCCAAGCGCGTGGTGGGCTCGAACGGTGGCTCGGGCCTTTTGCGCGACCTGCCGCGGATTGGTGAAATCTTCCGCGCTGTCCGCAAGGCGGTGACGATTCCCTTCACCGTCAAGTTCCGCATGGGCTGGAACGAGCGGGATATCGTGTGCGTAGAGTTGGCGCGCATGGCGGAGGCGGAGGGGCTGAACGCCGTGGCGCTGCACGCGCGCACTCGCGAACAGGGCTACAGCGGCCAGGCGCAATGGGAATGGATCGCGCGCGTGAAGCAGGCGGTGGGGCTTCCGGTGATCGGCAATGGCGACATTCGCACCCCGGAGGACGCAGCCTCCATGGTGGCGCTGACTGGCTGCGACGCGGTAATGATAGGCCGCGCGGCGCCGGCCAACCCGTGGATCTTCCGCCAGATTGCCCAATATACCGCAACCGGCAGCTACGAGCGGCCCACGATGGAAGACCGTTACCGCATGATCCGGGCCTATTTCCAGATGCTGCTGGACGAAGCAGAGGCCACCAAGGATCTGCCTCGCGACGCCCGCATGGGCGACACCTCGGGAAAGATGAAGCAGTTTGCCACCTGGTTCACCCACGGCGTGCCGGGCGGAGCCAAGCTGCGCGGTGCAATCTATCAGCAGCGGACCGGGGCCGAGGTGCTGGCCCAGGTGGACACGTTCTTTGCGACACGGCTAGTGGACGGGGCGGATGCCGCTGCCGAACCCGAGGAAGATGAGGCGCAGGCCTTTCCCGAAGGCTCGCTGGTGTGCGACTAGCTAGACCAGCGACAGGGGCAACCGGACGGTGGCGCGGGCGCCTTCGCCGTCTTCGCGGTTGACGAGGCGGATTTCTCCGCCATGGGCGCGGGCGATCTGCTGGGCCAGGGCCAGGCCCACGCCGCTGCCGGCGGGCTTGGTGGTATAGAAGGGGACAAAGAGGTTTTCCGTGTTGGCGATACCCAGGCCGCGGTCCTCAATCGAGACCAGCAGATTGGGACCGGAGATCCTCCAGTTTGCACGCACCGGCTGCGCGCCATTGGCCAGCGATGCATCCACGGCGTTGGCCAGCAGGTTGATAAACATCTGCTCCAACTGATCGGGATCGGCATCGAGGAGGGCCGTCGGCCCCGTTTCGAGCTGAACCGGCAGGCGCTGCTCCAGGAGCACGACACGCTCCAGCAGCGGACCGATCGAGACCGGTTTGAGGCGCGGCGGAGGCAACTGGGCCAACTGCCGGTACGACTGCACGAAGCGATGCAGGGCGTCGGCGCGGCTCTCCACCACGCCCAGGCCGCGGCGGAAGTCATGTAGCGTGGCCTCGTCGCCTTCCATGTTTTCAACGCGCGCCAGCAGGCTGCCGGCGATGGACTTGATGGGCGCCAGCGAGTTTGAAAGTTCGTGACCCAGCACCCTGATCAAGCGCTTCCAGGCCATCTGTTCCTCTTCCTGGAGCGGCAAGCTTACGTCGGCCAGCAGCAGCAGCGTGTGCGGTGCGCCATCCTGACGAAAGGCCGCTTTGCGCAGCAGCCAGCGCGTGGGCTTCGAGCCGAATGAGTGAATGCTTTGGTCCGCCGCTGCCAGCAGGTGATCGAGCCCCAGTTCGCCCGCCGTGCGTCCGAAGCAGCGGGCATGGGGCAGGCCCAGCAGCGCGACCCCGGCGTTGTTGACCAGTTGGAGCAGATCGTTGCGGTCGAAGGCGAAGATGGGCGCATGCATCACTTCGAGAATGCGGGCCAGCAGAGCGGTGGCCTCCAGCGACCTTACCCGTTGCTTCTGCAGCAGGTCGGCGAGGGCGTTCACTTCAGCGGCCAGCTCACCGAGCGCATCCTGAGAGCCCGCTCCGCGGGCGCGGAAAGAGTAGTCGCCCTCGCGCAGCGACGAGACCACGTTGGAAAGCGTCTGCAGCGGGCGGAACATGCCTTCAATGAGCGCGGCGGCTATCATCGCCAGATATAGAAGCAGGCAACATGCGGCGAGTAGTGCAGGCGCTAGGCTTGTCTTGTTCTGATAAAAGAGAACGCCGACGAAGACGAGCGCGGGCAGCGACAGCAGCAGACAAAAGAGCCACGCCCGGCGGACTGCCGTGCGGCGGCGACGGCGCACACCCTTCTCATAGCCCATATTTTTCGATGCGGCGATAGAGTGCGGCGCGGCTGAGTCCGAGAGCTTCGGCGGCCTGCGAGATGTTGCCATCGCATCGGCGCATCACCTTGCGGATGAGCAGGGCCTCGACCTCATCGATGCTCATGTTTTCAAACGACACCGGAGAAGACTTGGCAGCCGCAATGGCCAGGTTGGCCGGCTCGATCTCTTCGCCGCGGCAAAGCAGCACGGCGCGCTCCACCGTGTGCTCCAGTTCGCGCACGTTGCCGGGCCACGGATACTGCATCATCTGCTGCATGGATGCCGGAGAGAAGCCAATCACCTGCTTGCGATAGCGGGTGCGGCTGCGGCCCAGAAAATGCTGAGCCAGCAGCGGAATATCCTCGCGGCGGTCGCGCAGCGCGGGCAGGTGAATCTCAACCGTGTTGATGCGGAAGAGCAGATCCTCGCGGAAGTTGCCGGCCTTGGCCTCTTCGTGCAAAAGAGCGTTGGTGGCGGATAGAATGCGCACATCCACGCGCCGGGTTTGAGAGGAGCCCACGCGTTCCAGTTCGCCGGTTTCCAAAACACGCAGCAGCTTGGCCTGCTGGCGCAGCGGGACGTTGGCGATCTCGTCCAGAAAGAGCGTGCCGCCATTGGCCAGCTCAAAGCGGCCGATACGGTCGGTGCGCGCGTCCGTAAATGCGCCTTTCACGTGGCCGAAGATTTCGCTCTCGAAGGTTCCCTCGGGCAGCCCGCCGGCATTGACGGCCACCAGCGCCATGCGCGATCGGGGCGAAGCGGCGTGAAGCAGCTTGGCGACGATTTCCTTGCCCGTGCCGTGCTCCCCGGTGATGAGGACGTTGGCATCGGATGGCCCGACTTGCGCGATCAGCTCGAGCACCGGCTGCATGGCGGGCGCGCCGGCCACAAATTCCGGCATGCCTTCGGCGCGGAGCAGACGGTTCTCCAGCTCCAGTTGACGGGCGCGGCGCAGGGCCTGATGCAGCTCGGCGTGAACGCGGATGAGCGAGAGCAGCCGCTCGTTCTCCCACGGCTTCTGAATGAAGTCGCGAGCGCCACGCTTGATGGACTCGACAGCCAAATCGATATTGCCCCAGGCTGTCATCACGATCACCGGCAAACGCGCGTCGAACTCCTGGATGCGCGCCAGCAGATTGAGGCCCTCCTGGCCGGAGGTTGTGTCGCGTGTGTAGTTGAGGTCAATGAGCAGCACATCGTAGTCGCTCTGGCCCAGCGCCTCCATCAGCAATTGGGGCGAGCGAACGCAGTCCACGGCGATCCCCTGCGGGGCGAGCAGCAGCTCGACTGCTTCGAGGATGTGGGGCTGATCGTCGGCAACCAGAACGCGGATTTTTTCCTGTTTACTGGAGATGGTCTGCCTCCACTTCGCCGGATCGGGCGTTGGCGATCGAGATGCCGTACTCCTCAAGAACCGTGCCCGTGGCGCGCCGCACTTCGATGCGATCCTTTTCGTACGCGGTCTCCGCAGTCACCAGCGCCGACTCTGCCACTGCCAGATCGTGCTCGGAGCTCAGCGTCTGCTGGTTCGATCCAGCGCCAAGCTTCTGTTCCTTCTGCATGATATCCAAAGTCTTCTGCGCCAGGTCGCGGGCCTTGCGCGCCGCATCCACGCGGCTGGCGCCTTGTTCGAGAGCGTAACGCGCGCTGCGCACCTCGATGCGGATGCGCTTCTTCAACTCTTCAGCGTACACCTGCGACTGACGGTATTCGAGCTCGGTGCGATACTGGTCGGCCTTGGCAACGCGGTTGCGTAGCGGAATGCTCAACTGGAATCCCACCTGGTACTCGGGCGATGAGTCATTCAACGCGTTTTCCAGCGTGCCGCCAACCCCACCTGGCGCGCTGATCGTACCCCCGGTATATGCGGGGTTCGGAGTGCCACCATAGCCTGTGCCGGAGTAGAAGCCGTATAGGCCAAGCTGGGGCATCAACGCATTGCGCGCAGTCTTGCGGCTCAGTTCGCGGTTTTTGAGATCCAGGCTCGACTCCTGCAGCTCGGTACGATTCCTGAGTGCGGCCACAATCGTTTCCTGCACAGGCTCAGTATCGGGTTGAATCTGGCTGCCGATGTGGTCCACAGGCACCACCGGCATCTCTTCCAGAATCGGATCGTCGAGCGAGCGGGTGATGGCGTTCTTCATATAAAGCTCTTGCAGCTCCAGATTGGTGCGGGCCACGGTCAGATCTTGCTCGCGCGTGGCCAGTTCACCCTCCGCCTTCAGCACATCCATCTCCGGAATCGCCTGCAGCTCAAGCTGCTTGCGGCTGGTATTCAAAGTTTCCGTGGCGAAGCCGACCGAGCGTTCTCCTACTTGCTCGTTGTCATAGGCGCTCACCAAGTCCCAATAAATATCGCAGATCTGCGTTACGGTGGCGATCACCTGCGCGCGGAAGGCGATGTCGGAGATCTTCTGGTTGGTGCGCGCTATGCGCAGGAAGCGCAGGTTCGGCCCCAGCCCAAAGCCAGCCAGCAACTGCTGCTGAAACAGGATACGCGTGTTGGCGTAGAGTTCCGGATTCAAAGTATTGTAGGGGCTGTTCGAGGTCAGCCGAGCGTTATTCCAGTCCACCTCAAGATAGGTGCCGGTGGGAAAGGACTGATAGTAACTCATGTCCGCCAGAGTGGTATTCACGTGGTAGACGGGAACGCCATATTCCTGACGGTTGGCCTGCAATTGCGATGTGTGGTCGTTATAAACCTGCGCATTGATATACGGATCGAAACTCGACACCGCAGTGCCTGTTCCCAATGTGGAGGAAACGATGCCCGAAGCGCCTGATCCAGCGCCGCCGGCGCCGCTCGTTGTACCGCCCGCGCCTGTACCTCCGCCTGCGCCGCCTGCCCCGCCGCCGGGTGTGCCCGAGACAACGCCGGTGTTGACTCCGCGCACCGAACCGCCCGCCTGCGTGCGCTGAATGTCCATTTGCGCGATGGGCAGGTTGTAGCGCGCGATCACCATGTCCAGGTTATTCTCCAGCGCCAGATCGATGGCGTCGCGGAGCGAAAGATAGATTTTTCCGTCGCGGACCAGGGAGTTGAGCCGCGCGGAGTTCGCCATGCTGGGCGGCGGCACAGTCTTGCCGCGGTAGGCGTCAAAGGGATTACGCGAAGCCCGCAGCAACTGGCCGAACGGAACGCTGCTTTGCGGGGCCTGCGCGGGCGTACTTGCCTGCGCAGGTATCTGAACGGAAGCCGTAATGGCTGCCGGAACCGCCGGTTCGACGGCCAGGGCAAGATTCACCTGCAACAGGAGAATCGCGGCGACGGCCTGTGTGCACCTGGCCAGGTTTGTCTTGGAAGTTTTCACTTGGCGCTGACCTCCTTGGCCATTGCCGGCAGGATCTCGTCGCGCGTGAGCCATCCGTCGCGCAGCTCGATGATGCGCTTGCCAAAACGCGCGTTTTCCTCTGAGTGCGTCACCTGGACGATGGTCGTGCCGGCGCGATTGAGTTCGCAGAAGAGCTCCATGATTTCGCGGGCCTGCGTGGAGTGCAGGTTGCCTGTGGGCTCGTCGGCAAGCAACAGCGCGGGTGCGTGAACGACCGCGCGCGCGATGCCTACCAACTGCTGCTGGCCGCCGGAGAGCTGGCTGGGATAGAGGTCCTTCTTGGCCACGATCTGGAAGCGGTCGAGAATGTCGGCCACCATCCCCTGGCGCTCCCTGGCGGGCAGGTTCTTGTAAGAAAGCGGAAGGTCGATGTTTTCGGCCACGGTAAGATCGTCCAACAGGTGATAACTCTGGAAGACCATGCCGATGCGCTCGCGAGCCAGATCGGCGCGCTGCTTGCGATTGAGCTTGTGGGCGGGCGTTTCGCCGAACCAGTATTCGCCGAGCCAGCCGTCGTCAAGCAGGGCAAGCACATTGAGCAGAGACGACTTCCCTGCCCCGGACGGGCCCATCACGGTGACAAACTCGCCTTCCTTGATGGTGAGTGCGATGCGGCGCAACACCCAGGTTTCGGTGGGTCCGGTCTTGTAACTGCGTTCTACATTTTTCAGTTCGATCATGAAATTACTCCGATCTCAAAGCAAGAATAGGATCAACGGAAGCGGCGCGGCGGGCCGGCAGCCAGGCTGCAACAAGCGAGGCCGCCGCAAGCACGATGACAACCGCGGTGAAGGTGAGGCCGTCGTGCGCCTGGACGCCATAAATGTAGCTGCCGGCGAACCGGACCGCAAACCAGGCCAGCAGGCCGCCGACGGTCAAGCCGATACCAACCAGCAAAAGGGCGCGGCGCAGAATGAGCGAGAGGATGTTGTTTTGCGGAGCGCCGAGGGCAATGCGGAGGCCGATTTCTCGCGTGCGCTGCGCCACGGCGAAAGAGAGCAGGCCGTAGAGCCCGACGGAGGCGATCATCAGCGCGATGCCCGCGAAGCTCTCCAGCAGATGCGCAATCAAGGTCTGGCTGCCGAAGGAATCTTCGACAGCTTCGTGAATGGTTTTCACGTTAGTGGTGGTGGCGTCGGGAGCGACTTCGTGCAGCGCCTTGTCGAATTGCGCGCGGAGCTGATCGGCGGGAACCGCGCCGCGAATGGCCACCTGAATGAAGGCGGTGGCGATGCCATAGAGCGGCGTTCCCGGCTCCATCTGCGCCAGGCAGAAGTAGATTTCGGGCTTGGTGGCGTCGGTGACGTTGCGCTGCTTCACATCGCCGATCACGCCGACGATGTGCATCTCCGCGAATCGTCCTTTGCCCATAAAAAAGGTGTGACCGAGCGAATCCTGGCCGGGGAGGTACTTGTTAACGAACGCCTGATTCACCACCACCACTGGAGGTGCGGAGGCAGTATCGTCTTCGGTGAAGAACCTGCCGCGCACCATGGGGATTCCCAGCGCATCGACAAGGCCCGCCGAAGCCAGACGGCCGTCAGCCGACGGAGTTTGAGATCGCGGAACCTCCTTGTGATCGAGATTGCCCGCGATGCTGACAGCAAACTCGGCGCGCAAGGGAAGCACCGAACTAAGCGCAGCCACCTTGACGCCGGGAAGGCCGCGCAAACGCTCGAGAAGAGGCAGATAGGAGGTGCGTACGATATTGGCTTTCGGATCGGGCACTCCCTCGGCCTCTTCGAGTTGATGCGACCCGGCGTTAAGAATGATTCCGCCGGTGAGCACATTCTGCTGTGTGAATCCGAGCGGAACCATGCGCAACGCGTGAATGGTACGAAGGAAGAGCCCGGCTCCCACGAGAAAAACCAGCGTGAGAGCGAGCTGCGCCACAACCAGCGCTTCCCGAGTGCGATTCTGACTGGCCGAGGCGGTGGTGGTCGCGCCGTGCAGGCTACCCTGCACATCGCGGCGCATGGCGCGCAACGCAGGAAAAGCGCCAGTCACGGCAGCAGTGAGGAGCGTGAGCATAACGAGGCAGACAGCTACACGCCAATCCAGATGAACGGCGCTGGTGATGGGCAAACGGCGCTCGATTTGATGCCAGAGGAGCTTAAGAACGGTTTGGCCGGCGAGCAATCCAACAATGCCGCCGATTCCGCTCAACAAGAGGCTTTCGACAATCGTCTGTTGCAGCAGACGCCCACGACTGGCGCCGAGAGCGGCGCGAACCGCCTGCTCGCGGGTGCGGGCCACGGCGCGGGCCAGCATAAGACTGGTCACGTTCAAACAGGCCAGCGCCCAGATGCCAAAGACGACCGCATAAAGCAGCACCAGCGGCTTGCGAACGCCCTGGCTCAGGGACTCATGATAGCCGGTGACGGCAGTGCGCGTAGGCATCTCGTCGCCGTTCGGAACCTCTTTGGCGATGACAGCCTGCGCCCGGCTGAGTTGATCGGCGAGTTGGGCCTGAGTCATGCCGTCGGGCAGCCGCGCATAGAGATCTCCGACGATCGCGGAATCGCCGCTCATCGCCGACAGGTTGGTTGCGCTCAGCGAGGCGGGCGACCAAATCTGCATCGGATCGCCGAAGGGAAACGAGAAGCTGCGGGGCATGACGCCGAGGATCGTATACGGATGGCCCTTGATAGTAAGCGTCTGGCCCACGATGTGCGGATCGGCGGCGAAGAGCTTGCGCCAGGCGTCTTCTCCTAGCAGCAGCACGCGATTGCGTCCGGGCTCGTTCTCATCGTCACGGAACCCGCGCCCCAGCATCGGCTGCACGCCGAGCATGGAAAATGTGCCCGCCGAAACCTTTTCATGCGCCACCTGAAAGCGGCCGCCCGGCCCTACGACACTGGCCAAGGATCCGCCCAGTTCGGCGCCGATCTGCAGCCGGGGCCCGACGGCGTCGCGCAACTGGAGCATGTTGGAATAGCTCATGCCATAGTACGGCTGCACCCCGGCAAGCTTGACCGCCACGATGCGATCGGACTGCGCATAGGGCAGCGGGCGCAGAAGAATTCCATTCAGGATGGCGAAGACGGCGAAATTGGCGCCGATACCCAAAGCCAGCACGGCTACCGCGGTGAACGTGAAGCCCGGCGACTTGCGCAACTGGCGAAGCGCGTAACGCACATCCTGAAGAATCGATCGCATCACAAGAGTCCTTTCTTATTCCGTGCGCAGCGCCTTCATGGGTTCAGTCGTCGCGGCGCGGCGGGCGGGAAGAGCCGCGGCCAGCGTGACCATTGCCGCGGTGAGTGTGGCCGCGCCCGCGAGCGTGAGTGGATCGAAGACGGTGACGCCATAGAGCTGGCTCTGGAAGAGACGGGCCAGCACAACAACGGATGGAAGCGCAATCACGGTGGCGACCGCGGCGATGATGGCCATCTCGCGCACCACCAACACGACAACGCCCCAGCGCTGCGCGCCCAGCGCCAGCCGCACACCGATCTCTCTCGTGCGCTGCTCGGTGGAGTACGCCAACACGCCGTAGAGTCCCACGGCAGCCAGCAGCATGGCCAGCGCGGAAAAGCCGATAGCGAGGGTGGCCAATGCGCGTTCATCCGAGGCGCTACGGTCCATTTGCGCTTCCATGGTGCGCAGATTATCGACGACCAGCGTGGGATCGAGCTGATGAATGGCTTGGCGAATCGCTGCTTCGGTTGCCTGTGGCGGCTGCGCGCTCCGCGCGTAAATTTGCATCCCGTATGGATGAATTTTTTGCAGGTAAGTCTGGTAGACCGCCGGACCAATCGTATCGCGCAGATTGATGTGTTTGATGTCGCCGACGACACCGACAATGGTTGTGTCGGGATGCACCGTGTCGCCCGATCCTTGGGCCAGCAAGCGGCCCAGCGCGTTCTGCGGCGAGCCGAAGAAGCGCTTCGCGAGAGCCACGTTGACAATGGCCACCTTGGGCGCACCGATCGCATCCGCCGCGGTAAACTCGCGGCCCGCCAGCAGCGGCTGCTTGAGCGTGGCGAAGTAACCGGGCGCGATCCACGGGGATTCGAAGGTCATGTCTTCGTCCTCCGTTGCCTTGTGACCTTCGACGGTGAAATTGCTGAAACTCGAATCTCCGGAGATCTCGGCGTCGCTCGTGGCGCTGGCATTGGTTATGCCGGGAATCCTGCGCACCGAGTCCAGCGCATTGGTTACGATCTGCGCCGTGCGATCCGCGCCGTAGCCGGAGATGGTGGGATCGAGATTGAAGGTGACCAGGTGACCGGTGTCGAAGCCGACCGGTTGATGGCGGAGGTTGTCGAGCGTGCGCACGAACAAACCCGCGCCGCCCAGCAGCATGACACTGAGCGCGATCTGCGCGCCCACGGCGATTTTGCGGAAGCGCTGCGAATTCTTCGATGCGGTCCCAGTGTTCTGCCGCAATGCATTGGCCAGATCGGGACGCAGAAAGTGAAAGACCGGAGCGATGCTGAAGAGCAGGCTTACCACAATGGAAATCGCCAGCGTAAAGAGCAGAACGCGCGCGTCGATGGCAGCGGAATACGGCTCTTCGCCAGGATTGGAGCTGGTCAGCAGGCGTACCAGCGTCGTAGCTACTGCGGGCGCGAGCGCCAGTCCCGCGGCGGCTCCGGCCAAGCCGAGCAGACCTCCCTCTGCCAGCAACTGCGCGACGATGCGGCTGCGTTTGGCGCCCAGGGCATAGCGCATGGACATTTCGCGCGCACGGCCGGCGGCGCGCAACAGGAGCAGCGTGGCCACGTTGATGGCGCACATGGCCACCAGCAGACCGGCCATGCTCATGAGGATGATGAGCGGCGTCTTCAACTCCGTGCGCTCGGGAGAGAAGCCGATGGAGTCGTCGAGAACCTTGATGTGCGAGTTATCGAGAAAGCCCGCCTTGAAATGCGGCGTCGCCGATTTGTAAAGCGTCAATTCATACGCCCGCAGCGAGTGCCAGAGCGGTCCCAGGCTTGCTTCTGCCTGAGACTGGTTTACGCCCGGCTTGAGGCGCGCGACCAGCGTGAGCCAGAGAGACTGATGGTTGTTCAGATCGTCGCGCGTGGCCGTCCAGGGCATGGCGATTTCGACCATGCTGATGGGCAGAAAGACGCCCGGCCTGTGGCCGCCAATCGCAGAGTGAAAGTTTTCCGGCGCCACGCCGAGGATGGTGAAGGCGTGGCCGTTGATGAGCACCGTTTGGCCAACGACATCGCGCGCGGCCGCGAGGCGCGTCTTCCAGTAGTCGTAGCTGAGAACGACAACGGGATTGGCGTTCTTGGCCGTATCGTCCTGCGGGGTGAGCAGGCGGCCCAGCGCGGGCTTGAGGCCCAGCACCTGGAAGTAATTGCCGCTGACAACCTCGGCGTCTTCGTCTTCAGCCTGGTTGCGCCAACTGACGCCGGCGCCGGCGCGGACGCTGGCCAGCACTCCTTGGAAGGCCTGGTTCTGGTCGCGCAGGTCCTTGTACATGGGATAGGAAAAGTAATCGCCCTGATCGCCGCCGTACATGCTTACCGAACCATTGAAGGAGCCGGTCCAGTTGAAGCGCACCAGTTCCCTGGGCCGCTCGACGGGCAACATGCGCAGCGGCACCTGATCGAAGACCGTGAAGACGGCGGCGTTGGCGCCGATGCCGAGGGCCAGCGTAACGATCACGGTGATCGTGAAGGCCGGAGACTTGCTCAACTGGCGCACTGCGTAGCGGATGTCCTGAAGCAGCGTGTTCATTCTTCGTTTCTCCTCGGCGGCGCTCTATTCGGCACGCAGGGCCTTCATGGGTTCGATGGAAGCGGCGCGGCGGGCGGGAATGAACCCAGCCAACGTGGCGCAAAAACCAAGCGCCACAGTTGCACCCGCCAGAGCAAACGGATCGTAGCTGCCGATGCCGTAAAGCTGGCTGCCCATCAGATGGCCGGCAAGCAGCGCTGCGGGAATGCCCAGGCCGAGGCCGATGAGAATCTGCCAGAGCGCTCCGCGGAGCACCATGGCCACCACGCTCGAGCGCGTGGCCCCCAGCGCCATGCGGATGCCGATCTCGCTGGTACGGCGAGCCACGAAGTAAGACATGACTCCGTAGAGACCGACCGCGGCAAGGATCAACGCCAGCACGCCGAAGAGGCTGGTGAGCTGCGCGACCAGGCGTTCCTCGTTGAAGTTACCGGCCACCTGCGCGTCGAGAGAGCGAAGATCCATCACCGTGAGATTGGGGTCGATCCCAGCCAGCGTATGACGAATAATGGCGTCGGCATTGGACTGCGGAGAGTTGAAATCGAGAATCATGGCTTGCATGAACATGGAATTTGTCTCGGTCGAGATCATGTCGGGCTCTTTGTAGCCAGCGAACTGCTGGTCGAGCGGACGGAGATAAACAGGGCGCGCTGGATCGCGCGGATTGTTCATCTTGAAATCGGCGAAGACCCCGACAATCTCAAAACTTCCCGAATACTGCGGCAAATCGATGCCGAAGTGCTGGCCCACCGGGTCCTGGTTGGGGAAGAACTTTTTCACAAAGGCCTGATTGACCAGAACCACCTGCGGGGAAGTAGCTGTATCGTGCTCGCTGAATCCGCGGCCGCGGATGACAGGCACGCCGATGGAATCGAGAAAGTGGGTGCTGACGCGATCCCAGGTCGAACCGCATGGATCGTTCGGCCGGGGAGCGGGATGGCCCTGCGGGATGACGCACTCACCCCAGTTGTCGCCTTCGAGCGGGCTATACATCGCCAAGCTTAAGTTGGCCATACCGGGCAGCGCGGAGAAACGGTCTTCGATCTGGCGATAGAGCGCGGGCAGTCGGTCGCCGGTGTAGCCGGCGCCGGCTGGATCGAGGTGCACCACATACCGGTTAGACGTGGCGATGCCGAAGTTCTGGTGTTCAAGGTTGGCAAGCGACCGGGTCATGAGAATAGCTCCAGCCAGCAGCACGACGGAAAGAGCCGCCTGAAAAACGACGAGCGACTTCTGCGGCAGCGAAGAGCGATCGCGGGTGGAGCGATTGACGCCACGCAACGCTTCTGCCGGCTGCGCGTGAGACGAGAGCCATGCAGGCCCCGTGCCGAAGAGAATTCCGGTCAGCAGCGAAACCAGGAACGCGAAGCCGAGCACCGGCAGCGACGGGCTGGCATTGATGGTCATGTTCCGGGCATCGGGAAATGCGAGCGCGAGAATCGTGTGCGATCCGACGTAGGCGACGGCCAGACCTGCCAGACCGCCAAGACAACTCAGCAGCACGCTCTCCGTGAGAATCTGGCGGATGAGGCGACGGCGTCCCGCGCCCAGGGCCATGCGCAAGGCCACATCGCTGCGATGCATGGTGGCGCGGGCCAGCATCAGGTTGGCGATGTTGGCGCAGGCGATGAGCAGGACGACCGAAGACAGAATCATGAGCATCTTCAATCCCTGGTTGGTGTGTATCTGCAGGGTCTGGATGCCTCCGCCGGCGGGAGTAAGGACGACATACTGCTTGGGGATGATGGACGAGCCGCCATTGCTGGTGTAAGCTGCGCGCGAATACAACCACTGACGCAGAGCCACAGAAAGCTTAGTCTGCAAAATGCCGATATTGGTTTCGGGCCGCACTCTGCCCAGCGCATAGAGCCAGTGGGAGTCCTGATGATGCAGAATGCCGATGTCCCCGCGAACATAGGGTTCAGTCTGGACAGGCATCCAGAAATCGGGCGGAGAATCCGAGACGCGATCGCCGAAGAAGCCGGGCGGCGCGATCCCGATGACGGTGAAGGGCCGAGCCTGAATGAAGATCGTCGAGCCGACAATCGACGGATCTGCGGCGAACTCGCCCTGCCACGCTTTGTAGCTGACGACTGTTACCGGCGGGGCGGCGAGTTGGTCGTCCCTGTCGGCGAAGACACGGCCTGCATACGCGCCCATGCCCAGCGTCGAAAAGTAATTGCCTGAGACGAACTCGCCGCGCAGAGATTTTGCCAGCGCATTGCCGCGGCGCACGCTCCAATGCCACTCGCCGGCTTGTACAGCGGCCAGTTGCTCGAACTCTGGCGCGGAGCTTTTGAGATGCTGGTAGAGATCGTAGGAGAAGATGGAGAAATCGCCGTTGTTGCCCGCGTCGCCCGGAAAACCACCCTCGACGCAGCAATCGTCGGTATCGCCGATGCGATAGAGCCGCGAGGGGTCGGCAACCGGCAGCGAGCGCAGCAGAATGCCATGCACCAGCGTGAAGATGGCGGTGTTGGCGCCGATGCCAAGGGCCAGCGTGAGCACAACGGTCAGCGTGAACCCCGGCGACTTGCGCAACTGGCGTACTGCGTAGCGGATGTCGAGCCACAAACTGTTCATCGACTGCTGTCTCCTTTGCCGTCTCTGGCGGTTGGATTACTCGCTTCTGAGTGCCTGCATGGGTTCGATGGAAGCGGCGCGCGCGGCGGGAATCAATGCCGCAACCAGGCCTGCAACTACTAGCAGCAAGGCCAGCAGCAGGAATCCGCCCGCCTCTTTCTGCGCATCAAAGTAAATGACCATGCCGATGAGCTTGCGCGCGATCACAGTAAGCACCAGTCCCACGACCGTACCCGCTGCCAGCATCCACGCAACGCGGCGAAGCACCATGCCCAAGATGCGATCGCGCGTGGCACCCAGAGCCATGCGCACGCCGATGTCGCGCGTGGCCTGCTCGACTTCATGGCTGACAAGACCGTAGAGACCCACCATGGCCAGGGTCAGCGCAAGCCCGGCAAAGATGCCGAAGAGCCAGCTCTCCATGCGCTCGAAGACGAGCTGTTCAGAGACCACCTCGGTCATGGTGCGCGGATCGGCCAAGGGCACGGTGGGGTCGATCTCGTGTAGCGCGCTACGCAAGGCCGGAAGAGTCTGTTGGGGATCGCCGTCGGTTCGCACAACCAGAACCATCGTCGACAGGGCCGCAGGACGGTCCTTCAGTGGAAGCTCGTCGAGCAGGTAATCCATCTCCGCCAGCGCGGGCTCGCGAATATCCTGGCGGACATTGCCCATGACTCCGACGATTGCAGTCTTTTCCTCCGACTTCTCGTGGTCGTCGATGTGCGGTGTGGCCGCGCCGAATCCCGAAGGAAGGAATTTTCGCACGAAGGCGTCGTTGACGACCACTGTAGCGGACTTGTTGGCGCTCCCGTCCAACTGCGGCGAGAGCGCGCGCCCCTGGTGGAAAGGAACGCCGAAGACATCGAAGTAGCCGGTCGTGACCATCCGGTTTTCGGCAAGCATCTCCTGTTTGGGCGGATATGGCGGCTGGCCGGCAATATGAACGTCGGAGTTCGATCCCCAGCTCTCGATGGGCAGCATGTCGATGAGGCCGGCAGCGCGCACGCCGGGGATGAGCGCCACGCGATCGAGTAGCGGCTGATAGAAGTTTGCCAGCACATCGTGCCCCTCGTAACGCGCAGGCGCAATGTGCAGGTCGACCGCAAGAATGTGTGCTGGATCGAAACCCAAATCGGCATGGCGGTAGCGCGTCACCACGCGAATCAACATCCCGGCCACCACCAGAAGAACCAGCGTGAGCGCCACCTGCGTAATCACAAATCCAGAGCGCAGGCTGTACTGCCCTCGCTGCGTGCCGGCGCTGCCGCCAGCCTTCAATGCGCGATTGGGATCGATGCCCGACAAACGCAACGCAGGAAAGATCGATGCAACCAGACTGGTGAAAACAGCAACGGAAATCGCCGCGGCCAGGACGGTCCAGTTGAGATGTATCTCGGCGCCGCGCTCCAGGGCTTTGATCAGGAACGCGCGCATGACATCCAGCATGGCCCAGGCTAGCAGCACTCCGCCCGCGGCGCCCAGAACAGCTAGCATCAGGCCTTCGGTAAGCACCTGAGCGAGCAGTCTGCGACGACCGGCGCCGATGGCGACACGCATGGCCATTTCGCGCTCGCGCTTGACGCCGCGCGCCAGCAGCAGCCCCGCGATATTCACGCAACCGATGGCAAGCACCGCCAGGACCGCGCCCAAGAGCGTCCACAAAGGCCCCTTGCTCCGGCTGTTCACGTCCTGCGCCAGCAATTGCAAGCGCACCGTCCGGCCTCCATCCGTGTCGGGGTACGCCGTGCTCAGATTGTTGAAGACATGGGCGAGATCGGCCTGCGCCCGATCGATGGTTACGCCATCCTTGAGCCGCGCCACACTCCGCAACCAATGACCGCCGCGGGTTTGCATCCAGGCCGCGGCGTCAAGATGCAAAGGAGTGTAGACACCGTCCCGCGTATTGAGCGGAAAACGGAAACCTGCCGGCATCACACCGACGATCGTGTAGGCGCGGCCGTCCATGCGCACGGCCTTGCCGATGACATCGCTGGCACCGTTGAAGTGGCTTTGCCAAGTCTCATAGCTGAGAACAACCACATCGTTCTTGCCCGGTTCCTGCTCGCCGGGCAGGAAGGTGCGGCCCATCACGGGGTGCACGCCGAAGACATCGAAGAAGTTGTCCGTAGTCCGTACTGTCTGAAGCACTGCAGGCCCGGCTGGAGTCTCGACCGCCGAATCCCTCCAGCGGAAATATGCGGCCAGGGCTTGAAATGAGGTGGTCTGCGCACGCTCGTCCTGAAAGCTGAGCCAGGATGCGGGCTGCGTATAGCCGCTGCCGCTTTTGCTGTCGATGGAGACAATGCGTTCGGGATGCGCGTAAGGCAGCGGACGCAGGATCACGTTATCGATCACGCAGAAGACAGCCGTGGCCACGCCCACGCTGAGGGCCAGGGTGAGGACGACGGTGAAGGCGAAGCCGGGGGCGCGGCGAAGCTGCCGCAACGCGTAGCGCAGGTCCTGAATCGAGTTGCGCAGCAGCATGGCTACGCCTCCACTTCTTCTTCGAGCTTCTTCAGTTCCTGCTCAGAAACCACCTTTCCGTCGAAGAGATGCACTTCGCGCTGGGCGTGCTTGGCGAAGCGGGGATCGTGGGTGACCATGCAGATGGTCGAGCCTTCGCGGTGCAGGTCGGCGAGCAGGTGCATGACGGCTTCGCCGTTCTTCGAGTCCAGGTTGCCAGTGGGCTCGTCGGCCAGCAGGATAGAAGGCGAGCCGGCCAGAGCGCGGGCCACGGCGACGCGCTGCTGCTGACCGCCGGAGAGCTGCGCGGGATAGTGCCTCATGCGGTGCGCCATGTTGACGCGTTCGAGAGCATCCTTCACACGCTTCTTGCGCTCCGCCGAAGGCATGCCAGCGCGATAAGTGAGTGGCAGCTCGACGTTCTCCTCGACAGTAAGATCGCCGATGAGGTTGAAGCTCTGAAAGATGAAGCCGATCTCCTGGTTGCGGATGCGGGAGCGGTCGCTGAAGCTCAGGTTTTCGACGGGGTTGTTGTTGAGCAGGTATTTGCCGCCGGTAGGCGTGTCGAGCAGGCCCAGGATGGAGAGCAGCGTGGATTTGCCGCAGCCCGACGGACCGGACATGGCCACGTACTCGCCGCGCGAGATGGTGAGGTGAATACCGGAGAGCGCGTGGGTTTCCACTTCGTCGGTGTAGAAAACCTTGGTCAGGTCCTCAATTTCAATCAGCTTGTCGTTCTGTGCCATCCTGTCCCCCTCTTTAGTTGTCAGTTGTCAGCAGTCGGCGGTCAGCGGCCGCCATCGATTCCTGTTCCCGAGTCTCTGTTCCCTGCTTCTTCATTCCAGCCGGATGCGATCCACGTTGTCCCAGCGCGACATATCAGAGAGAATCACCGTGTCGCCTTCCTTCAAGCCTTCGAGCACCTGAATGCTATTGACCGAAGCGCGGCCCACCTTGACCGGCACGCGCGTGGCGCCCTTGCCGTCGGGATCGACCTTGAACAGGCTCAGCGTGGAGTTCTCGTTGCCCAGCGCCGGCCGGCCCACATAGAGCACATCGGTCATGCGTTCCAGATCGATGGTCCCGTCCACACTCAACTGCGGAACCGCGCCCGGAGGAAGCGGCCCATCCAGCATTACGTCGACGGTGCGCGTTCCGTTCACGACAGAAGGATCGATCCTGGTCACGTGGCCGGGAATGATGCCGTTATGCGTGTCGATGGAGGCGGGCTGGTCGATCTGGATGTCGCGAGCCTGAGTTTCGGCGATTTGCAGAGCGGCCTTGAGCTTGTCCTGCTGAATGACCTCGGCCACCGACGTTCCCGCGGTCACGTGCTGGCCTACCTGCAACGGAGTGGCCAGCGGCGCGAGCACGCCGGAGATTCCGGCCCTGACCTCGAGCGCGCCCGCCTGCTTCTGGTAGAGATCGAGCAAGGCCTTGGCCTGGTCGATCTTGGTCTGTTGCGAAGCAAGCTGGACCTCGATGGCCTTCTGGTTCACGTCGAGCTGTTCCTGGCTGAGCTTGCGCTGGACAGTCAACTGGTCGGCCGTGTTCTTCGACTTGCTGTAGGCGATGCCCGCAATGACCCCCAGATCGTAGAGAGCCTTGTCGGTCTGCGCCTGCAACTGGTCCTGGGTATAGTCGGAGTTCACTTGGGCCGCGGCGGTCTTCTTGTCCATCAGCGTGCTTTGCAGCGTGGCATGAAGGCTCTTGTAGTCGGCCTGTGCGGCTTTCAGCGCCAACTGTGCGTTGAGAAGCTCTTGCTGAAGTTGAGGATCGGCCAGATCCATCAGGATGGTGTCTGGAGTGACCTTGGCACCAGGCAGAACGCGAATACGAACAACGGTCGCGTCGGTTTGCGCGGGAATGAGCTCGATCGAGTCCTCTCGCGGAACAAGAGAGCCGGTTGACCCGCGGACCTGGCGGATCATGGGCCCGCGTTTGACCGTATCCGGCCAGATAGTGGAGCGATCCACCGTGGGCGCGGCCGGCTTGAGCCGCGAGACGACGATCAACCCCGCCGCCAGCACAACCACCGCGACGGCGACATACGCCACAAAGCGGCGCTTCCTCTTTTGCAATAAGTCCGGGCGTGCGATATCCATCACACCCGGTATATAGCACTTGGCGTTCCAAAGGAGTCCTGCTGACATGCGTTGATAAACAATGACTTAGCAGATGCAAGCCACACGGAGACAGGCACTTGAGTGACCGCTTCCGGCGCGGCAGTGTTCGATTTCGGACAGCGGCGAATCCCATCCTGGCAGCAAAAGCAAGGGCGCGGCAAGGAGGGGACACACTCGTTTGTCTTCAACGGTCATGTGCTCAACCAAGGGAAAACTGGAGTTTCCGGCTTAGAATAATTCGGTCGCAAGAACGGGTGTTCTGGCCGTTCTCCAGAAAGAGGCACGTCGAATGAAAGCAATCTGGTGTGTGGCATTGGCTGGAACAATCCTGTGGGCGGGAACAACCGGGCGGACGCAGCCGGCCGTGCAGGCGGCAACAATCGGCGCCGTGCAGGTGAAAGAAATCAGCGTGGTGGAGATCGACACCTCCCACGTGAAGGTTGCCGTGGACCTGGAACTGAAGCCGGTGCAATCGGCCACGCTTGAGGACGTGCGGCTGTGCTCGCTGCGCCTGAACGGGCTGCCGGTTTACACCCAGCCGCTGCAGCAGCAGATTGTGCTGCGCAAGGACGCGGCGACGGCGCTGCCGCCTCTTTACGTCACGGCCCAGTTCCGCGATCTGTATACGGTCGATCCGCTGCGGCGGATGATCGAGACGCAAAGCGTGCAGGTGGAAGGCGAACTGACGGCCGGGTTGCGCATCAATTTTCTGGAGAAGCTCTCCCTGGGAACCCAGCACCCGAAGGTCGCGATCGCTCTCGACCAGGAGGTGCCCGTCGAGATTGCCGGCACGCCGATCGAGCGCACGGTGGCGCTGGCCGCTCTGACGGCCATCGATGCCGGACTCCAGGCCAAAGCCGCGGCCGGCAAGTACATTCCCGGCATGAAGCCGGCGTGGATTCGCGAGTTGGAGGCGCGGGCCCAGTCGAATCTGTTTGTGGTGGAGTCGAGCTACGCGATCCAACAAGACGGAAAGAGCTATCCCCTCCATGTGAATGAGTTGGGCTTCCAGGTTGGCGCGGGAGCGGTGGCGACAACGGCCGAGGCGCGGGCGCCGTGGAAGTACGATGCGGATTTTCTGGCCGCGGCGAGCGTGGGCGCGGAGAAGCTGGAGAAAAAGAGCCTGGAGATCGAGTTGCGGCCGCTCGGCCAAGGCGATCCGCTGAAGCTGAGTGCGAAGGATTTTGCCCTGGAGACGCGGGGGACGCCGGACAAAGACACTGTGACGCCGGTGAACGGCAGCCTCAACCAGATCGGGGTTTTGCGGCGGGCTTCGCCCGGTTCGCTGGCCCTGTTGACGTTGCGCACGCCCGCCCCGGCGCCAGCACTTGCCTTGGCGCCGGCAGCCGTAGCCGCGCAGCAGAGTTGGGAGCAGGTGGTGGTCTTCCGCTTGCGGACGGACAGGACAACCAAGAAGGTCTTCGTGGAGGTGCTCGCACTGAGCGCGCGCCGCGAGGGCAAAGGCATCCGGCTGAGCGAGCCTGTGGACTCAGCGGTCTTCGGCTCCCCGATTGTGACCCCGGATGGAGTGATCGGGCTGGTCGAGGACGAGGAGACCGGGACGCTGCTGCCGGCGGATTTGCTGCCGGCGCCTCAGCCGGTGAGTCCGGCGACGGGGCGGTAGGTGCGGCATCGCTGACCGGCTCACAGGTTTGGCGCGCTTGCACGCGCTTTGCGGTCTTTTTGTATGTCTTTGAAAATGTGTTGGTTAGCGTTGTTTTACTGGCATACTGGCGCTGTATTTCGCGCGATTGTTGGCGCGCAAGTTATTTAAATGGAATCACTGCTGTCCGGGTAAAAATGGCTTGAGTTACATTAAATCGTTGATTGCATAATGGATAGACTTATGTGAAGCTGGGAACGATTTGAAATTACTTTGGCTCTTCTGGCGGCAAGCGTCG
>JBEKTO010000049.1:0-28240 GCA_049515995.1 Occallatibacter sp.
TGCCTCGACCTTGGGCAAGAGGATGTTCTCGCAACGGCACGCGGCTCCCGGTTTGGCTCGACGGGCGCGAAAGAACTCATGCCCAAGCGGATTGCGCCGATGAACTCCACGAAACGCTTGAGAAAGGGCTTCTGGCATGGCTTGGCTCCGCGATCTCTCCGTCTCCCGCAAGTTCAACTTCGCCTTCGGCATCGTTTGCGGTCTCTGCATTCTGCTGGGGGCCTTTTCGTTCTTCACATTCCGCGGCGTCGCAGGAAAAAGCGCGGATGTCAGTGGAATCCACGTACCCTCCTTGATTTACATCGGCGACATTCGCAGTGGCGTCAATTCTGAACGGCGAGAGGATCTCGAACTGATGCTGTGCCGGACGCCAGCATGCACGGCAGACCACCGTGCGAAGCGCCAGAGAGCCATCGGCGAATACCAGGACGGCTTGAAGGCTCTGGATCCCTTCATCCTGCCTGAAGAGCGCGATGTCAACCTGAGGTTCAAAGCCTCCATCAAGCTGTACCAGGATGCGAGCGATCACGGCATCGATCTGCTGGCCGCAGGCAAGACAGGAGATGCGCTGGACTTTCTCTCGTCGGATACCGCGATGGCGCCGTTCGGAGAAGCCTTGGCGGCGGCAGACAATGGATTTCAACTCCATGCGAAGATCGGCAAGGAGGAGGCCAAGGACGCCACTAGCGCCAGCAATCGCGCCACCTGGATCAACGCCGGAGTCACCCTGCTGATTGTCCTGCTGTGCGCACTGACCGGCGTGTCGCTTGCCAGGCTCATTGCACCAGCGCTCCAGGCGGCTACAACCGCACTCGAACGGCTGGCGGAGAAAGACCTGACAGTTAGCGTCGAAGAGTCCGGCGCCGACGAGATCGGCCGGCTCTCGACCGCCCTGAACACCAGTGTCGCCTCCATGCGCTCTGTCTTGCAGTCGGTCGCCCGCGGCGCGGAGACGCTCTCCGCCGCAACCACCCAGATCAGCGCCCGCTCGATCCAGAGCGCCGGCAACGCGCACGCACAGTCCAGCAAGACCAACCAGATCGCCGCCGCGGCGCAGGAGATGACCGCGACCATCGGCGAGATCAGCCATAATGCCGAGGGCGCGGCCAGCGCCAGTCGCCAGTCGGCCGAAACCGCCGAACAGGGCGGCGTCGTAATGCAGGCCGCGGCCGCCACCATGGAAAAGATTGCCGCCGCCACCAATTCTGTCTCTGAGAAGATGACCTCGCTGGCCCATCGGTCCGAAGAAATCGGCAAAGTGGTGAATGTGATTCAGGAAATCAGCGAGCAAACCAACCTGCTGGCCTTGAATGCAGCCATCGAAGCCGCGCGGGCCGGAGAACATGGCCGCGGCTTCGCCGTTGTGGCCGGCGAGGTCCGCCGCCTGGCCGAACGCACCAAAGGGGCCACCGAGGAGATCGCCGGCACCATCCGCAGTATCCAGGAAAAGACGAGGGAGACCCTCCAGGTGATGCAGGAAAGCCGCACTGCGGTCGAAAGCGGCCTGGGAGAGACGGCTCACGCTCGCAAGAGCCTGGAGGCTATTATCGACTCGTCCAAGCAGGTGGAGCACCAGATCCACTTGATCGCAACGGCGGCTACCGAGCAGACCTCCGCCTCCGGCGAGATCTCCGAGTCGGCCGGCCAAATCTCGCAACTTTCGGCCGAGACCGCGCAGGGCGCCGAGGAAGCCGTCGAAGCCCTCAAGAACCTTGCCTCGCTGGCCAGCGACCTGGATGGCATCATCCGCCAGTTCCGCCTTGAGGGAGACAGGCAGTGCGGCGAAACATTCGGCGGCAAGAGCCCGCGCACAGCCCATTCCGCGTTACGGCCGATTCACCTGTAGCTCTCGAAGGATAGCGGCGGCCGGGACCCAGATCTGCAAGTCCAGCGGCCTTGACCCGCCGCTGGACCCCGGTTCGCCGCCGCACTTCGCTCTGCTTGCAACTGCGCTCCATCTCCTCTTCTTGCATCTCCCTGCTCAGAATTCATACAACTCCACTATTTCGAGGTACTCCGCGCTATGTTAGCCTCCGGGTTAGGGCCCTCGCGCTTCCCGGCGGGGTGCGCGGCATCCAACATTTAGAACAGCTTCTGGAGGGAAACACTCGCATGAGCGCCGCCAAGTATGACCTGATCGTGATCGGCTCCGGACCCTCCGGGCAGCGCGCCGCCGTAGCTGCCGCAAAGATGAAGAAGCGCGTGGCCGTCGTCGAGGCCCGCTCCGTCGTGGGTGGCGTCTGCGTCAACACCGGTACAATTCCCTCCAAAACCATGCGCGAGGCCGTGCTCCACCTGTCCGGTTACAATTACCGCTCGATCTACGGCATGAACTACCGGGTCAAGGAAAAGATCACCATGGCCGACCTGTCCTTCCGCGTACAGGCGGTGATCAAGACCGAGGTGGACGTGACCGAGGCCCAGCTTTCGCGCAACGGCATCGACGTGGTGCACGGCATCGCCCGTTTCGTGGACCCTCACCAGGTACGCGTTGAGGGCCCCCAGACAGAAACCACGTTAGAGGCCGACCGGGTCATCGTGGCCGTTGGCACCAAGCCCGCCGCTTCGCCCAAAGTACCCATCAACGGCCGCACCATCGTCAACAGCGACCAAATTCTCGACTTGCCCGAATTGCCTCACTCGCTGATCGTGGTTGGTGGCGGCGTCGTTGGCGTGGAATACGCCTGCATGTTCGCCGTTTTGGGCGTCCGCGTCACGCTCATCGAGAAGCGTAATCGACTGCTGGAGTTCGCCGACCAGGAGATCATCGAAGCTCTCAGCTACCACCTGCGCGACGCCCGGGTGACCCTCCGGTTGGGAGAGGAAGTGGAAAGCGTCGAAGAACTGCCTTCCCAACCTGGCGGCACCAGTCCGTCGTCGGGCTCTCCGGCTCTAGGCACCGTGGTAGCCAATCTCCAGAGCAAGAAGAAGGTCTCCGGCGATGCCCTGCTCTACGCTGTCGGCCGCCAGGGCAACATCGACGACCTCAACCTGGCTGCCGCCGGCCTTGAAGGCGACAATCGCGGCCGTATCCCCGTGGACGAGCACTATCAGACCAAGGTCGAGCACATTTTTGCCGTTGGCGACGTGGTAGGCTTTCCCTCACTGGCCTCGGTCTCCATGGAACAGGGCCGCATCGCCGCCGCCCGCGCCTTCAATGACCGTGCCGCCACCTCCAACCCCAGCTTTTATCCTTACGGCATTTACACCATTCCGGAGATCAGCTTCATCGGCAAGACCGAGGAACAACTCACCGAGGAGGACGTGCCCTACGAGGTGGGCATGGCCTACTATCGCGAGACCGCCCGCGGCCAGATTCGCGGCGACACCACCGGCCGGCTCAAACTCATCTTCCATCGCGACAGCCGCAAGGTGCTGGGCGTGCACATCATCGGCGAGGAAGCCAGCGAGCTGGTCCACATCGGCCAGGCGGTCATGATCCTGGACGGCACTGTGGACTACTTCATCGACACCGTCTTCAACTACCCCACTCTCGCGGAGTGCTACAAGGTGGCCGCCTTCAACGGGCTCGGCCGCCTGCACCGCTACCAGTCGGAGTGAGGGGCGTCCCTATCCCCAAGGAGGGCTTGAATGACCACCGCCATCGGCGTCGTAATGACAGAACATATCGTGGCCGGCAGACTGGAGGACCATCGGCTGATCGGCAAGCTGCTGCGCTATCCCATGGACTTGGAGAAGCTGGATGCCCTGGCGGCCATCCCCGCCAGCGAACTGGTGGAATTGCTCGCCGCGCAGATTGCTTCCCTGGCTGGTCAGGAGGCCGCTAGCGAGGCCGGTCCAGTGGACGCGATCGGAGTCGCCGTTCCCGGCATCATCCGTCACGGCGTGGTCGAGGACTCGCCAAATCTGGTCCAGATCAAGGGAATGCATCTCGCCGGAGAGCTCACAAGAGTTTTGGCCGCCCGCGGCATTACGGCGCCGGTGCATGTAGCCAACGATGCCGATGCCATTGCCGCCGGCGTGGCCGCCACACGCGGCCAACTCAACAAGCTCACCCGCGTCTGGACCATCGGCAACGGCATCGGCTATGGCCGCTGGCCTTACGTCGAGGGTGTATGGGAGGGTGGGCACATCACCGTCACCCTCGATCCCAAAGAGCGCTTCTGCGGCTGCGGCGGCGTGGGCCACCTGGAAGGCATCATGGGCTATCGCGCCATGCGCATGAGATTTCTCGATCTCGAGCCGGAAGAGATTTTCGCCAACGCCCGCCAGGGAGACGCCCGCTGCCGCGAGTTTGTCGATCTCTGGCACCGCGCCCTCGCAGCGGGAACCGCTTCGTTCATCCACCTCGCCGGCCCCGGCCGTTTCTACTTCACCGGCCACAACGTCGGCTTCCTCGATCTGCCCCTTTTGCGCAGCCACCTCGAGTCCATGGTCCGGATGAGCCCGCTGCAAAGCTATTCGCTTGAAATCCTGCCGCCCGACGACGAAACCGCCCTGATCGGCGCGGGAGTCTCCGCGTTGCGCGCGCTAGCTTGGTAAGAGCCGGGTTACGAGGTCCGCGCACGAAAATTGGCATCCCGATAAACGCCGATCCCGATCGCTGAACCCTGATCCCTGTTCCTAGCACTTCCGCAGGTAGGTCCGCGACAGACGGTCGTGCCAGCTGAGGTGGTCGTCGTCGAAGATGGCCCAGGCCACGCCCAACCCCATCGGCGCCACGGAAAGCAGCAGCGCTCCCAACCGGCTGCGCATCTGCACGCGGGTGGGTCTTTCGTCGTCGAAGGTGCAGAGAGAGATGCGGGCATACTTCATGCCCGGCGTCGCCTTGGCAAGGATGAAGAACAGCGTCTGATAGAGGATGGCGGTAACGAAGAGCGCCGCTACCGCACCCATTTCGATAGTCCTGAGGTTGGGCAGATCCTTGATGTTTTCTGCAGCCACCATCGCCGCAGCCAAAAACGCCCCAATAATGAGAGCTCCATCCACCACGACGGCCATCAGCCGCCGACTCATCGGCGCCAACTCCAGGACGGGAGCCGCCGGGACCGGCTCGGCCTGGGACGCTGTCTCCTCCATGGATTGGGCTTCCAGCTCGATACCCGACCACTCCGGGCCCTGCCAATTCTTGGCGGCAGACTCTGGCGCTGCCTCAGCCGCAGGTTGGGTCGAGACTGTCCCTGGGTCCACCTCGAAGATGCTCAATTGCCCGCTGGACTCGCTTGCCGCGGCATGGGCCCCCTCGGCCAACCGGGGACGCACCTTGCGCGTGGCAACCAGCTCACGGGGAAATTCGATCAGGTTGGCGTGAATCGGCTGAGCGGGTTCGACAGATTCGATCGCCTCGGCGCCTAGGGCGTCCTCTGCCTGCTGCGGCGATTCCCACCAGTCTTGGGCGGAAATCGCAAAACTCTCCGTTCCGCGCGATGCGCGAGCAGCCGCAGGCTCCGCCGGACGTACTGGCATATCCGGCTCCCAGCGGATACCAAACGATTCTCTCCCAGGAGTTGGGCGCACGAAAGGTGCGGCTGGTTCAACGGACGGCTCCCGGGCCTGTTCCGTCTTGCGCTCCGGGACTCCGCCGCAGGGAATATCCAGCTCCCACGCCGTCCCAGGCACTGACGCGGCTTCCAAGCCAGCCAAAACCGATTCAGCGGCGGCCTGCGCATTCAGCGCCGCTCTGGACGCAGCCTCGGCGGCGCGCACGGCGGCGCGGGCCTCGTCGGCCAGCATCTCGCTGTAGCTGGGAGCCTTGGCATAGCGCGCGGCCACCCGCGCGGCTGCCTGCGCAGCCCGGCTGCTGGCGCCAGGGAGAACTTCCGCTGGCGCGTCCGGCCTTGCTGTGGAGGAGTCCTTGCGGCTCTTGTGCGCGGCAAGGCGCTGATTTACTTCCTGCTTCCATGAGGGTGCAATGCTGGCCTGGCTCGCGGATGCGCTCAATGCTCCAGAGTCCCTTCTTACGCGGTATTCAGGCCTCTTTACGTGCCCTGAACCGCAGTTCCGGTCCGCGAGGCCCTGGCGACCAGGACTTCGCGGACGTTGCTCTCAAGAAAGAAAGGAGGTGTCGCGGGAGAATACACAGGTGTGGCCCGGATCGTGGGACCCGTGCCCGGCATGAAATCCGAATTTTCACCTGCTGCCAGAGCTGCGAGGCGCGCGTCCCATGCAAAGTGGCAGGCTTTTGCTATCCTGAGCCTTGCACTGGTCTTGGTCTTGGATGCGTCCTCGTCATTTAGTGTTTATCACGCTGTTGGCTCTCTGTCACCCTCAACTTGAGGGGCAGGCGTTGACCAATGCGTTACCTCTGGCCCAGCAGAGCCCGTCTTCGCAGAGCCCCGCCGGTGCAAAGACGCCCATTTCAGACGGCTCCAGCGCGGACAATCCCGGTACGCCGCTCCCCGACGACCCAGGCCAGGAACTTCTGCCGTTGGCCCAGCCGGAAGCCGAGCCTGCGGCCGGAGTGCCCGTCCAATGGGAGGCGCAGCGCCAGTCCCGGGCAGGCGATATCTGGACCCTCAGTGGCGATGTGGTGGTCCACTACCGCGATTACATTCTGCGGGCCGACAAGGTGGTCTATCACCAGTCGACCTCGGAACTGGAGGCGGAAGGCAACCTGCAGATGGCCGGCGGGCCCGAGGATGCGATCATCAACGCCGCGCACGGCGACATGCGGCTGAACATGCACACCGCGCGCTTTTTCAACGTGAGCGGCTCGCTGGGAGTCCGCAGGGCCGGGCGCACGGTGGTCTATTCCACGCCCAACCCGTTTTTCTTCTCCGGAAGGGTTCTGCTTCAGAACGGCGAAGGCAACTACCGGATTGTCGACGGCTCCATGACCAACTGCCGCCTGCCCAGGCCGGATTGGCAAGTGATCTCACAAGCCATCAACCTTGCCGACGGCAAGGCCTCGACCTCAAATTCCCTGTTCAAGTTTCTCGGCATACCTATTTTTTATTTGCCCTACCTCCGCCATCCGGTAGATGAGACTGGACGCGAGAGCGGGCTTCTGATCCCCGTGATCAGCAATTCTTCGATCAAGGGCTTCATCGTAGGCGAACAGGTGTATTGGGTCATCAACCGCGGCATGGATATGGTGGTTGGGTCCGAGTACTACAGCAAGCGCGGCTGGGCCCCCAACGGCGACTTCCGCTATAAGGGACCAGGGCTCGACCAGCTCATCGTGCGCTGGAATGCCTTGCTCGACCGCGGCGTGGAACAGCAGGTGGGCGCCACGACAACCTCTTCAGCCGCTCAGCCCGCCGATCACCTGCCCGGCCCTGTCGGCATGGAACTCGTCAATCAGGGCGGCGTGGATATTGTCGCCCTGGGCCGCAAAGACCTTTCTCCCCAGACTCGCATCACCGGCAACGTCGAATATCTTTCCAGCTATGTTTACCGCCTGGTCTTCAACGACAACTACTCGCAGGCCGTCAGCTCCGAGGTAGCCAGCGATCTATCGCTCACGCATGCGCACAATGGATTCATACCCTCCGTCTCGCTCGACCGCTTCCAGACCTTTGCCAGTTCTGCCTCTGGCGACGAAGCGAGGATTCTTCACTTGCCCAGCCTGCGTTACGACGTGCTCGACCGGCCTCTGGGCACCTCGCCTCTGTATTGGGGGCTGGAATCGTCGCTCAGCTATCTGGATCGCTCAGAACCCCACTTCCACGCTCGCAATGTAGGCCGCATCGACTTCTATCCACATCTCTCCCTGCCCTTTGTGGCGGGCGGCTGGAGCGTGGTTCCCGAGGCTGCGGTTCGCGACACCTCCTATTCCATCAGCCAGAATCCCGATCTGACCGGCGCTCGGAGTGGCACCCCGGCTATCAGCCACGATCCGCTTAATCGCAGCGATGTCGAGGCTTCCGTGGACATCCGGCCGCCGGCTTTCGAGCGCGACTTTGCCCTGACCAGATGGAACCGTGAGTTGCGGCACGTCATCGAGCCCGAATTCACCTACCGCTATGTCGGAGGAATTGGCGCGCAGGCGCGCAACGTCCTCCTGATCGACACCACGGACATCGCCAGCAACACCAACGAAGTCGGCTTCTCGCTTACGCAACGGTTTTATCTGCGCCCCACCGCGCAGCAGCCCTGTGCCCCAGTGGACGAGCCGGCCCCAGGCGGCTGCCCCGCAAGCCCGCGCGAGTGGGCCAGTTGGCAGATTGGACAAAAGCTCTACATCGACCCTAACTTCGGCGGCGCGCTCATTCCCAACCGGCGCAACGTCTTCGACAGCACTCTCGACCTGACAGGCATCGCTTTCCTCACTTCGCCGCGCAACCTGGCCCCCCTTACTTCACGCTTGCGGTTCGAAGCCGTCGACAATCTCCGCGTCGAGTGGGATATGGACTACGACCCCAAGGGCGGGCGGCTGGACGCGGACAACCTCTTTGCCGGTTACAGTTGGGGCCGCACCACCGTCGGCTTGGGCCACGCACTGCTCAACGCCGTCGACGAAAACGGCAGCACCGCCTCTACGATCAAGAGTCAGCAACTGCAGCCGTTCCTCGCCATCGGGAAGCCTTCGGGCACTGGTTTCAACCTGGCCGCCAATGCCGGCTACGACTTTGTGCTCGGCCAGTTGCAATATGGCGGAGTGCAGGCAACATACAACTGGAATTGCTGCGGGCTCACCTTTGGCTACCGGCGCTTCCAACTCGGCACGGTCCGCGACGAAACGCAGTACCTCTACAGCTTTACCCTGGCAAACTTCGGTTCTGTGGGTGACATCCGCCGTTCCAACTCGGTCTTCCGGGACCCCACCCTGCCACCGGCCTATTGAGTCCGCTTGCGCGGTCTTTCTGCACGAGTATGCTCGCGGCTCGACTCTCGCACTAGTTTCTTTCTGGGAATGACCCGGCAAGAGGACGGGGAGCCTCCTTGCTTGCTTTTCGCCGTGTGCTGCGTCAACCAATTATCGCCAGGGCGGTAGTTTCCTCCAATGGGCCCGGAGCAGCCCCCGCTGGAGTATTCTTTCCTGAGAGGAATTCATTTTGTCGCGCATTCGCTTATTGGCGGGCCTGCTGGCACTTTGCATGACCGCGGGCTGCAAGGCCCAATCGCTGCCATCTCAAACCGCCGTGCAAGGACTGACGGACCCGGTGCTCAACCGCCATATCGAGGTCATGGTCCGCTCCCAGTACAACGTCCCGCAGGATATCAATGTAACCATTGGCGCGCGCAAACCAAGCCAGATTCCCGGCTACGACGCGCTGCCCATCACGCTCACGCATGGCGCCAAACAGACGGTCATCGACTTTCTGATTTCGAACGACGGCAAGACGCTGGCTCGCCTGGAAACCTTCGATCTGGGCAAGGATCCCATCTTTTCGATCGATGTGAGCGGACGCCCCATCCGCGGCAATCCCGCGGCCAAAGTGACGGTCATCAACTTCGACGACCTCGAATGCCCCTATTGTGGGCGTATGCACCAGTCGCTCTTCCCGGGCACACTCGATCGCTATAAAGACAAGGTACGCTTCATCTACAAGGACGATCCGTTGGTCGAGTTGCACCCCTGGGCCATGCATGCCTCGGTGGATGCCAACTGCCTGGCAGCGCAAAGCGGCGAGGTCTACTGGACTTACGTGGATTACCTCCACGCCCACGGCGAGGAGATCAGCGGCGAGGACCGCAACCAGGTAAAGAGCTTCGCCGCGCTCGATCGGATCGCACGCCAGGAGGCCATTCTGGCCAAGCTCGACTCAGGCAAGCTCGACGCCTGCCTGACGAAACAGGATGAGACCCTGGTGAACGCCTCGGCCAAGGAGGCTGAAGCGCTAGGAATAGATGGAACGCCGGCGCTGTTTGTCGATGGCGAGCGCATCAACGGCGCCGTGCCTCAGGAACAGGTTTGGATGGTCATCGACCGCGCTCTGCGTGCTGCCGGCGTCGAGCCTCCTGCCGCACCGGCCAAGCCATCCCAACCGGCAGGAACCGGCAAATGAGCGGCCGCGAAGCTATCGCCGCACCGGCTTGCCGATTTATCCTTGATAGCCAGGGCTTTCGCGGCCCCGCAGGAGATACCAGGTTGCAAGTCGATTCCTTTTTTCATGTCCGTTTCCGCTCCGCTGCTTTCGTTCTCTTAGGCGGAATTCTGCTGGCCGCCGCTGCCGGCTGTCACCGTTCGCCCGCTCCCGATGTGGTGGCAACCGTGAACGGCAAGGCAATCATGCGCTCAGACCTGGAGAAGTATTATCAGGCCAGCCTCAAAGACAGCCCGCAGCAACTTTCGGCCGCGGAGGCCGACATCCGGCGGCTGACCTTTCTGCATGAGATGATCGAGGACGAGATTCTGTGGCAGCGCGCCGCCAAGCTCAACCTCGCCGCCTCCGACGAAGACGTGAACGCCAAGCTCACTGAAATGAAGCTGCCCTACACGCAGGAGGAGTTCGACAAGCAGCTCAAACAGCGTAACCTGACAATCGACGATCTCAAACGCGACTGGCGCCGCTCGTTGACCAAGACCAAGCTCCTGAACAAGGAAATCGAGTCGAAGATCAACATCACAGACGCTGAAATCAGCGAATATTATGGTGCACACAAGGCGGATTTCAACCTGATCGAGCCTCGCTACGGCTTGGCGCAGATCGTGGTCACCGCCGCTCCTTCCCAGCAAACCGGCAACCTGCAAAACAACAAAGCCTCAGGCGACGCCGATGCGAAAAAGAAGATACAGACTCTGCACAACCGGCTGGAAAGCGGCGAGGACTTCGGCGCTGTGGCCATGAACTTCTCCGAGGCGAACACCGCCTCGAATGGCGGGGACATGGGCTTCGTTTTCGAGTCGCAGTTGCGGGCCGATCAGGAGGCTTACAACGCGATCAGCAAGCTCAAGCCGGGCCAGATCACCGATATTCTGCCAATTTACGACAACGCGAGCCCTGGACGCCGGACCATCGCCTACGCCATCTACAAGCTGATCTCAAGGGAAGCCGCCGGACAGCGTGAATTGAACGATCCGCGCGTTCGCCAGGCCATCCACCAATTGCTGCATGAAGGCCAGGCGCAGTTGCTCAAGAGCGCATATCTGGAAAAGCTCCACGACGAAGCCAAGGTGCACAACTATCTGGCCGACCAGATCCTCAAGGAAGGCGCGCAGTAGCGCGCGCCGCCTGAAGACCAGGGAACGCACCTGCACTCTCCGTTTGACCTCTCAGAACCGCGTTGCCGGTCGCATAGGCATTTTGCCCTGACGACCGGCGATGCCCGCCGCATGCGCCAAACTTTTGGAGATGCGTCCCGCTCAAATTCCTGAACTTTCTCCCTCCCAAGCGCAAAATATCGGAGATCAACCGGCGGGGCCTCAACGCGGGGTGAGCCTGCGGTGCGCGTCCGTCGCGAGCACCGGTGTCATAAAGGCGCGGGCCGGGAGCTATAGCGAAACCAGAGTGGCTGTGCCTGGAGGCATGACGCCGAGCGGCTTCTTCCTCAAGGAGAAGCTACCTCGAATACCCTCAACTGGGGCATAGCTGCTCTGGTTTCTCTCTAAGGGAGGACACAGGGTTAGCGTGCGGAAAGAACGTCTCGGAAGAGCGCACCTCGCGCGAAGAACCCAAAGCACCAAGAAAAACGGCCCCCGCGCAAGGCGGAGGCCGTTTGTATCTGCGAGTTGCTTCCGTTTACTTCAGGTTGCCGCTCGAATCCATGGTGATGCCGCCGGGGCCCTTGCTCTTCTTCTCTTCGTTGGCCTTGCGCGTGCCCATCGCCTTGGTGCGCCATTCTTCGGCCTTGGCTATATCGTCTTTGCGGGCGGCCTCGTTACCAAAGTCCACATCCGCCTTGCGCCGGTAAATCAGATTCAGGTAGGCCATGGCATCGTCATAATTGTCCCGATTTGCCACTGCCTGGCTGAGATACTGCAGGCCCTCTTCGACCAGGGGACCATTCTCCACCTTGAGCGGCTCCATCAGCTTCTTGGGAGCCTTCGCGTTGCCCTCGCCGTCATCATTCACCCCGGCCGGCGCCAGCGCCTTCAGTGTGTTCTCGTGCGCCTCGGTCCAGTCGATCACGCCCACAGTATAGGCAGCCTCGGGATCCTTCGGGTCTACGGCTAGAACCTTCTTCTGCCACGCCTTGGCATCGTCCAGTTTCTTGATGCTGAAGTAAATGCCTGCAACCTGCTTCAGGCTGTTCACATCGCTCGGGTCCTTCGCCAGAACTTCCTGAAAGATGTCGATGGCCTGCTGGGCGGTCTTCAGGTTGTCCGGTGTATCGAGTCCGGGCACCACATTCTGGGCAAGCGCCGTAGCCAGATAGCTCTTGGCCATCGGCAGCCCCGGGTCAAGTTGTGTGGCCTTCTGGAAGTGTCCGATCGCCTCTTCGTACCGGGCGCTCTTGTAAGCATCCACTCCCTTGTTCAACTGGTCACGGGCTGCAAGGCGGTCGCACCCGCTCATGGAAAGCACCATGCCGGCCAATGCCACCGCGAGCGCCGTAATACGTGCGGGTCCATTCATGTTCGTATCCTTCTCCTTCAGGCCGTGCCTATCGATTGCGCGCCTGTGATTTCTTGGCAGCTGGTCTCGGACGGGAGTAACCGAAACCAGGATGGAAAAATTGTACTCCTGTTTCCACCTGGATAAACCGCCTCCGGATGGCGCTGGCAACCCCTGGACAAACCGGGGCGTACATCCGCCCCAGCCCCCCTTGGCCAGCCTGAACCTTGTGCATCATCGGGCCGGCGCTACCTGCGCACCGCGCGGATGGCGTCGGCTGCTGCCGCGGGCTTCCCCGTTCAAGAGAAAGCCTCCCGGAAGCGGCCGGCGACTCGCCGGCCAAAAACTTCCGCGTCAACAATCCGATGTGATCCACGTTTGCCGCACCCCCGATATCGATCACTTCGGCGATATACGCGAAGTTGACGTTGTCGTCGCCCTTAACAAACATGATGCGCTCGGCACGGTTGGCGTAGATCTCGGTCAGGCGGGGAAGCAATTCTCTCTTGTCCACGTCGGTGTCGTTGATCTTGTACGCCGGAGACTGGCCGGGGCGGTATAGAACCTGCACGACAATTGTGCGGTCGATATTTTGGGGCGCCTTGGTCGGATCCTTGGGCGGCTGGGGCACCAATGCATCCAGACCCTTGGGCGTAACCGGCACAATGACCATGAAGATGATCAAAAGCACCAGAAGAATGTCGATCATCGGCGTAACATTGATGTCGGACGAGTAGCTCCCGCCTCCACCAGTTGTCATTGACATGGCTTAAAACTCCTCGCTTCCTGAAAATCGTTACATAGACAGCGCAAGGGCGAAGTTACTGACCCGAGCCGCCGGCTTCGCGCTTCTGCGTCAACAAGCCTACGTCGTCCACGCCGGCGCTGCGCACGGCGTCGATCGCGTCTTCAACGGCCCTGAACTGCGCGCGCGCATCCGCGCGAACGTAGATCGTCTTGCCGGGCTTGTCGGCCAGCTTATCGCGAACCAGACCGCCGAGTTCACTGGGAGCGACCTTGTTCTGTCCCAGGAATACGCCTCCGTCCCGCGTAATCGCGACGACAATGGCGTCTTCCTTGTCGGCGTCCGGCATGGCGACCGGATTGTCGACCTTGGCCATATCGACAGCCACCTTGTTCTGGAGCATGGGGGTGATGACCATGAAGATGATCAGCAACACCAGCATCACATCCACCATGGGGGTGACGTTGATATTCGAGTTGACCTTACCGCCTTCGTTACGAACCGAGATTGACATTGTTGGGGCTCCGTGCCTGAAAGATTTTTATTTCGGATGGTTTCCGGCATTGCCCAGAAACCACCTGGCCGGCGCGAGATTGAAACCGGCGGGCGAGAGAGAGTTCAGTTCTCTCGCCCCCCGCAGCTTCTCGCTCGAACCAACAGCCGCCTCGCTTAGCGCTTGTGGCTCTGCTTGATGAAGTAG
This sequence comes from Occallatibacter sp., assembly GCA_049515995.1. Lineage (GTDB taxonomy): Bacteria > Acidobacteriota > Terriglobia > Terriglobales > Acidobacteriaceae > Telmatobacter. Next base: position 13,847 of record JBEKTO010000049.1, read on the forward strand.
TCGATCAATTCGCTCGAGGAGTTGTCCATCTCGACATCGAAGTTCTCGACACGCCCGGTGAAGTAGTTGAAGGTCATCACGGCGGGGATGGCCACCAGCAGGCCGAACGCCGTTGTGACCAGGGCTTCCGAAATGCCGCCGGCAACCGCGCCGATGCCCGAAGTCTTCTGGGTGGCGATCTGCTGAAAGGCGTGCAGAATGCCGATGACGGTGCCGAGCAGTCCGACGAACGGTGCCGTCGCGCCGATGGTGGCCAGAACGCTGAGGCCCCTCTTCAGTTTGGCGTGAACGATCGCTTCGGCTCTCTCCAGTGCGCGGCCCGAGCTCTCGATGGTTTCCTCGGAGGCAGAGCCGCCTGAGGCGCGGAATTCCTGAAGGCCGGCGGTCACAACCTCGGCCAGGTGAGACTTCTTGTTGCGATCGGCGATCTTGATCGCTTCTTCAAGCTTGCTGTCCTTCAGAGCGCCGGCAACCTTGGGCGCGAATTCGCGCGACTGCTTGCGGGCGGCAGAGAAGTACAGGTAACGGTCGATCATTACGGCCAGCGACCAGATCGACTCGATGAAAAGGACGATGGCGATAACGCGTACCGCCCATCCCATGTGTTCCCAGAGCTGCAAGGGGCTGAAGCCGACCGCCTGCTCTTCTTCCTGGAAAAATGCCAGGCTGCTGACCGTATGCGAAGCGAAATGTGCGAGCTGAGCGAGAATCACTGAATCGTTCCTCCTAAGGAGTTTCTTGTGAACTGCGACTGTGTTGCGGTTGCTGGGAATGCGGTTCTTTCCGGATTCGCATTCAGGTCAAAAGCAAGGCCCCTACCCAAACCGCAGGAAGGAGCCGAGGATAGGCATTATCCACCGAGTGTGAAAATCACGTTGACCGTGGTTTCCACTTCCACCGGCTCGTTGTTCAGCAGGTACGGCTTGTAGCGCCAGGTCTTCACAGCATCCATGGCGGCTAGCTGCAACATGGCCGGTCCACTGATGACGTGCAGGTTTTCGATCGCCCCGGTCTTGGAAATGGTGGCTTGCAGCACCACTGTGCCTGAGACGCGGGCGGCCTTGGCGATAGGCGGATAAAGAGGTGTCGTTTTCTGGATCAGGAGACCGACGGCAACGCCGGCTGAGATATTCACCTTCTTGGGAGCCTCAACCTTCACCTTCGGCGCGGTGGAAGCACCGCTGAAGATGCCGCCCATCACGCCACCCGAGCTGCCGCCCAGGCCTTCCATGCCGGCAACGCCAAAGCTCTGTGAAGGCGGCGCTTCCTTCTCGGCCACCATCTTGATGTCGTGCGGAATCCGGGTGGGAGCCGTCAACTGATTGTTCATCATCTCCGACTGCACGTGAACCACGTGCATTACGGCAGCCGGCGGCGGTGGCGGCGGAGGTGGTGGTGGTGGAGGCGGCGCCACCAACATTGTCGTCATCATGGCCTTGGGCAGCGCCTCAGGGTAGATCAGCGGAATGAGGATCAGGAGCAGAATGATGGAGCCATTGGTGATGAAGGTGAACATCATCCAATACTTGCTCTTGCTCTTGATCCTGCCTCCGGATTCAAACGTAGCATCTTCAAACATGGCCAGCCTCGAATCGGGTGTTGGTTACCTCTATTTAGACACCGCAGGGATTTCAAATGTTCCCGAGCACCAAAACGGTATCACAGAAGCGCGTACCACTTCTATCAGAACTGCCCCAGGCTTGCAAAAAGGTGCCGCAATACTGGTGCAATTCCCGTGCAAAATCCGCCTACGCTCTGCCGCGTTTCGCGGCCGGAAGGGGCGCAGCCTTGCCCTTCTTCTCGCGCCATTCCTGCCACGCCACCAGCATCGGCGCCGCGATGGCAATCGACGAATACGTACCGATGAGAATGCCCACTACCAGCGCAAACGAAAAGCCGTGCAGCACCTCGCCGCCAAAGACGTACAGCGACAACACTGTAAGGAAGGTAAGGCCCGAGGTGAGCACCGTCCGGCTCAGGGTCTGGTTGATGCTTCGGTTGACCACGTCGGGCAGAGATTCCCGCCGGCTCAGGCGCAGGTTCTCGCGAATACGGTCGAAAACCACGATGGTGTCGTTCATCGAGTAGCCCACCAGCGTGAGAATGGCCGCAATGACCGTCAGGCTGATTTCCTTGTCCAGCAAAGCGAAGGCGCCCACGGTGATCAGCGTGTCGTGGAAGCAGGCAACCACCGCGGCTACGCCGTAGATCAACTGGAAGCGGAGCCAGAGATAGACCAACATGCCCAGCAGCGAGTAGAGAATGGCCAATCCGGCCTGTTTCTCTAGTTGCTTGCCCACCGTGGGACCCACTACCTGCACGTTGCGCAGGGGCAGGATAACGGGATTGTCGTAGTGTGCCTGTAGGGCGCCGACGATCCGCGTGCGGTCGGCATCGAGGTGGGTCTCATCTGTCTGCTCCGGCAGGCTGATGAGCATCTCGTGATTCTCCGGCTTGTCATAGGCCTGAATCCGCGCATCCCGGATGCCCGACGACTCCAGGGCGAGGCGAATCTTGGTCGCATCGGGAGCCTGGATAAACTGCGCTTCCACCTGCGTGCCGCCCTTGAAATCCACGCCGAGCGGCACGGGGCTGTGGATCGAGTGCATGTGCATGCCCATCGAGATGATGCCAGCAATGCTGAAAATCAAAGAAAAGGCTAGGAAGTACCACTTCTTCCCGAGCCAATCCACATTTACGCTACGAAAGAATTCCACTGGTTCTCTCCGCTTCCTGGGAGGCTGGAGCCCCAGGGGCTCCAGCGCTGAATATTTCTCACTACCGTTCGTGCCGTGCTCGTGCCAGATCTAGATGGACACCAGTTCCCCTGGCTTCAGCTTGTTCAGGTGGGCGTCGAAGATCACCCGCGAGACAAACACCGCCGTGAACAGGTTGGCCGCCAGACCGATGGTCAGGGTGACTGCGAAGCCCTTCACCGGCCCGCTGCCGAACAGGAACAGAATCGCAGCTGAAACGATGGTGGTTACGTGCGTATCGAGAATGGTCACCCAGGCGTGCGCAAAGCCCTGGTCGACGGCCGCGGCCGCGGCCTTGCCGGCGCGCACCTCTTCGCGGATTCGCTCGAAGATCAGCACGTTCGAATCCACGCCCATGCCGATGGTCAGAATGACTCCGGCGATGCCCGGCAGCGTCAGTGTGGCGCTGGAAACGCCCATGAAGCCCAGCAGAATCACCAGGTTCATGATCAGCGCCAAGTCTGCGTTGATGCCCGATCCGCGGTAGTAGATGAGCATGAAGACCATGACCACCAGGATGCCGACGATGGCCGCCGTGACGCCCTGCTTGATCGAATCCGCGCCCAGCGAAGCTCCCACCGTGCGATCCTCAAGATAGTTCAGCGAAGCCGGCAACGCGCCGGTGCGCAGCATCTTCGACAGGATCGTCACCTCGTCCGCTGTGAAGCTGCCGTCGATCTGGCCGCTGTCGCGAATGGCGCTCTTGATGTTGGCCACCTCGCGAACCCGCCCGCCCATGACCACGGCCATGGCGCGGCCCACGTTGGCGCTGGTGTACTCGTAGAACTTGTCGCCGGCCTCGTTGGTCAAGGTGAAGCGGACGTTCCTCAGTCCGTTCTGATCCGTGCCCGGATCGGCGGAGCGGAAGTCGCTGCCGGCCACTACTGAAACCCGCTGCAGAATGTACACGCTGTCGGTGTCGGAGCCAGTCGCCAGCGCCCCGGAGCCATGCACCATGACCTCGTCGGCCGGAACTGTACCGCCCACACTGGCCTGTGCCTCCGCCTCGTCTTTGTAGGGCCCTCCGACCACGGCGTGAATCTCAAGCCGCGCCGTGGACTGGATGATGCTCTTCACCCGGTCCAGGTCGTCGATGCCCGGCAACTCCACCAGAATCTGGTAGTCGCCCAGGCCGTACTCCTGAATCAGCGGCTCGCTGACGCCCAGCGAGTCCACGCGGTCGCGAATCGCCTCGATCGCCTGCTGGACCGTCTTCTTTTCCAGAGCCGTCTCGATGGTCGGCTTCATGGTAAGGGTCCAGGTGTTGTCCGCGCCCCCGCCTGCAAGGTCGTATTCATTGGAATACTTGGTATCCAGCGTGGAACGCACAGTGCTCGCCTGAGCCTGCGTCGTCCCCTCCACCCGGATTACCTCCGGCTTGGCCGTCGAATCGTCGGTCTTGGTCAACGGGTAAGGCTTGAAGACCTGCGTAAAGCTCAGGTTGGCCGTCTTCAGGTCCTGTTGGATCCGCCCCACGGTGTTGTCCGTCTCGGCGTTGACCGCCTCTTTGACTTCCACCTGCAAAATCAGGTGAGCGCCGCCGCGCAGGTCCAAGCCAAGGTGAATCCGTTTGGCCACGGCCTCCGTCACATCCTTGCCGGTGAAGCCCGAAGGCACCCCGAAGATGCCGTAAATGCATATCGCCAGGACCGCAACAATCAGGGCAACTTTGCTCTTGAGATTCTTCTTCATCGTCCCGTTTCTCTAGTTCCGTTTCTCTAGTTCAAAAGACACAAGCTGGTTCAAAACTTAGGAGCCCGAAGTGCCATCCTGCGTGGTGACCGAGGCAATCGCGTTCTTGGCAATTTCCATCTTGATGTTGTCCGGCGCCACGCGGATCACAATGACATCGTCCTTGATGGAAAGGATAATGCCGCGGATGCCCCCAGCGGTGGTCACCCGGTCGCCGGCCTTGATCGAGCTCAGCATCTCCTGCCACTGCCTTTGCCGCTTCTGCTGCGGGCGAATCATCACCAGGTAGAGTACCGGGATCAATAGTAAGGGCAAAAGCATCGGAAGACTGCTTCCGCCCATTCCGGCGGACCCATCCGCCCACATTGCGAAACTCATCGCCACACTCGTCCTTTACTCGCCCCTGGCCGCAAACGCGCTTGGCCGCTCAGGGCACAGGCACACCCGGCTTCAAACCGAGCGCCTGAAGAAATTTCGTCTCCGGGAATGGTCCTGGGCGCTGGTCAAGTCCGGCCCAGGCTCTGGAAGGAGGACCCGGTTGCCGCATGACGGGAACTGCACTCCAATCCCGCATTCACATGCAAACCACTGATCCAACTGCCGTCTGCTTCCTTTTCGACACGGCCTTCCCTGAAACCCGAATCCGGAAATCCAATTTCGGAGGTCGCACACGTCAACCTGTGCCTGTTCCGCCCGAATTCCAAAAGAATGCCTACGAAGATAAGATACGCGCGGCCTGTTACGTGTCAAGGCGCTTCGCGCCCGAACGGCCCCGGCTCTGTGGCTCCCGCGCGGCTCCGCAAAGGTTCTTCAGGCTCATTCCCCGCTCCTTATAAAGCTCTTATGAAGTGCGTATTCCTTCCTTACCGCCTGTGGTTTCTGCTGGGAGCGTAACGCTTTCCGCTCCTGGCGCGCTCGGAAAAGCCCGCCCCGCACAGTGGAAAGCCGGAACGGGGCTCATCGTGAAGCACGCCGCAGATCTCACTGTTTTCTTGCTCATTCCCGTAGGTTTGGCCGTGGCTTTTATGCTTTGGGTGTTATGGAATTTTCACCAGGCGGCCAAGAGGCCATAGCGATCTGTCGGGCGTCACCGCTCCCCGGCAATCGGCTCCCAATAGCGCAGCTCCCGGCGCGCGCAGCTCAAACAGAGCCGTTCCTCATCCGTCTGGACAAATCTGCCAAAGTTCACGCCCTCGCCGCAACGCGGGCAAACCAGGCGGTCGGCCTTGTAGCCGGGCAGATCGGCAGCGTCGAGTTCCACCCGCACCCGCTGCTCACGGAAAAGCCGCTCGGTGGCCAGTTCCTGGTAGGCAGCCATCTGCTGCCGGCTCATGCTCTCCACGTGGGGATAGAGTTGGCGAGCCAGTTCACGCGAGTCCTCAAGCGCCACAATGCGCACCCCCCGGCCCGATTCGAGATCGACAAAGGTTGCCGCCATCTTGCCCCAGTCGCGGAATTTGAGCGTCCGCTTGCCCAGCCGGCAGCCGGTCACCAGGCCGATTGCATCGGTGGCGCAGCGATCGATCTCGACAAACGTAACCAGCCGTTTGCGATCCGCGCCCCTCGGATCTTCGATTCCCAGCCGCTCAAGGCCCAGCAGAGCCATCCGCACGCCCAGAATCTGCCCCGCGCATAGGTGCCCGTGCGCCGCTTCGGCCATCCGCAACAGTTCGTCGAGAGATTCCATTTGTTTTCGCTGACTTGCCAGCTTGCTACTTCGCCTTAGGGTCCCCTGCCGGAGTCTCCGGCTCGTCGCTCGAATCTTCCACCAGCACCGCCGAACCCGGAACGATGTCAAAACCGGCCGCATCCTTCCCCGCCGGATGAAATGTGATCCGCAGCGGCTCTCGCTGCCACTCCGCTGGGCCGCACACCGTGTCGGGATGGTTCTCCGCATCGAACGCAGCCAACTTCTTCGCCAGCAACGGCTTGCGCGCCGCCACCTGCGCCACCACGGCATACAGGCTCTTGCCGCTGGCCGTCACTCCACAGTAGGCGGCATAGTCGCGAAACCAGCTCACCTGGCTCACGCCCGGATCGTAATCCGGCAGCTTGAGCGCAGTTACACGGCCGGTCACGCGGTCCACCAGCAGCCACGGGCCCCGCTGCCAGACCCAGTGGCCCGGCCTTTCGCCGGGCCCTGGTTTGTCTCCTGGCAGGGTGTCATTCAGCCGGAGCACCCGCCGCACCACGAAGCTGCGGTCGGTCACGTCGTGGGCGTCGCCGGTGGTCCACTCCTTCAGAACGCCGTCCACCAGCAGCGCACGAATCTTCAAGGCGTCCTCGCCGGCAGCCGCGCCGGCCGGGTCGCCGGCCTTCGAGTACGGCACATGCTTTACCGCACCCAGAACCACCGTATGCACCTTGCGCGGAGCAGCCTGGGCTACCCATGCCGCGGCGGCCAGGATCGCCGCCATCGCAAAAACCGCAACTGGTTCGCCGACTCTCATGCTGTTTACTCCTGAGAGGTTGGCGCAAATCTGTCGGGAGAAAAAACTGCAGTCTATTCACCGCACAAGAACAGCCGGAAATCATTCATGAGGCCAGCCATTCAACATGCGCTGCGCCCCTTGCAACAAGTCTCTAAAGCTCTGCTGCCTCCACCGCCCGCGCGACGCGAAACGCCGTCCCCTCATTCAAATGCGCGGCCAGCACCTGCATCCCCACCGGCAGGCCGGCCTTGGTTGCTCCGCAGGGTACCGTCACCCCGCAGATGCCTGCCAGGCTGGCCGTCACCGTGTAGATGTCGGCCAGATACATGGCCAGGGGGTCGCCGGTCTTCTCGCCCAGCTTGAATGCAGCCGTGGGCGCGGTCGGAGTCACAATCGCATCCACCTCGGCGAAAGCCCGCAGATACTCCTCGGCCAGCAGCCGCCGCACCTGCTGCGCCTTCAGGTAATAGGCGTCGTAGTAGCCGGCCGAAAGCGCGTAGGTCCCCAGCAGAATGCGGCGCTTGACCTCCGCGCCGAAGCCCTCGTCGCGGGAGTGCGAATACATGGCCGACAGGGTCTCCGATGCCGGAGAGCGATAGCCGTAGCGCACGCCGTCGAAACGGGCCAGATTGGCGCTGGCCTCCGCCGTAGCGATGAGGTAATAGGTTGGCACGGCATAGCGTGTATGCGGCAGCGAAACCGGCTTCACCTGGGCTCCGGCTGCCTTGAGCGCGGCGATGCCGCTCTCAATAGCCGCGCGCACCTCCGGGTCAAGCCCCTCGGCAAAGTATTCGGCGGGAACGCCGATGCGCAGGCGCTCCGCGCCTTGATCGCTCTCGGCAGCAAAGTTGGGCACAGGAGCGGTCGAACTGGTGGCGTCCTTGGGATCGTGCCCGGCAATCACGCCGAGCAGCGTGGCGGCATCGCGTACATTGGCGGCAAACGGCCCCACCCGGTCCAGCGACGACGCAAAAGCAATCAGCCCATAGCGCGAGACGCGCCCGTAGGTGGGCAGCACGCCCACCACTCCGCAAAAACTTGCCGGCTGGCGAATCGATCCACCGGTGTCGCTGCCCAGCGTGGCCACGGCCATGTTGGCCGCGACGGCTGCCGCCGAACCGCCGCTGGAGCCGCCCGGCACCCGCTCCGTATCCACAGGATTGCGCACCGGCCCGTAGGCAGAATTCTCGTTGGACGAGCCCATGGCAAACTCATCGCAGTTCACCTTGCCCAGCAGCACCGCGCCGGCTGCTTCCAGCTTGGACACCACCGTAGCGTCGTAGGGTGGGCAATAGCCCTCCAAAATCTTCGACCCCGCCGTGGCCGGCGCGCCCTTCATCACCAGCACGTCCTTGATGCCCACCGGGATGCCGGCCAGCGGCGGCAGCGGATCGCCCTTGGCTGCCAGCGCATCCACTTGGCGAGCCTGTTCGAGGGCACGCTCTTTGGTGAGGCTCAGATAGACATTCAGGCGCGGATTCACTTGCGCGATGCGGTCATAATAGCTGGCGGCGAGATCCGTGGCCTTGGTGGTGCCGGCGAAAATCGCTGCGCGCAACTGCGCTAGAGTTTTGGGCTTCTCAACGTAAGATTCGGCCGATTTGGCTTCGCTGGACAATGGAACCTTCCTCTTTGTGGCCTCTTTGCGGCCTTGCTGCTGCCTCGCCGCAGCCTCGCGGGCCGCGCATTTCCCGCAAGCGTCTTCTACCGCTCGATCACTTTCGGCACCTTGAAGAAGACCTGATCGGTCTCCGGCGCCTGCGCCAGTACGTTGGCGCGATCCAGCGAGGGTGTCACAACATCGGCGCGCAGGACACCCGCGCCTGCGCCGTTCCCGAGTTCGCTCACTTGCGCGAGCGGCGCCACCCCGGCCGTATCCAGTTCATTCAATTCGACCACGTAATTGAGAATAGCGTTCAGGTCATGCAACATGCGCGGAGTCTCCTCCGGCTTCAGTTCCAGATGCGCCAATTCGGCCACGCGCTCGACGTCTTCCACGGTTACTCTGGCGGTCATTCTCTCGTCTTCCCTGTTCCCGGTGTTCCCACGGTCTGGTTGCGGGCGCTCCAAGGTTTGGCCCGAAGATAAAGTATAGCCCGCTGCAGTTTCCACGATCGGCTACAAAAACCTGTCCTCGGGGTCCGGTGCGGTCCGCCCTCCCCGGCCAATCTCAGGCTCAGGCCCTTAATCTACGGTCAGCGTCAGAGCCACGGACTTCTGTACGGCTCCGGCAGTCACGGTTACTGAGATAGGGTACGTTCCTGGTGGGGTCACGTCGATGCCGGTAAGGCCGCCCGAGCCGCCCGTTCCTCCTCCCGAGCCCGCGCAACTGGAGACGCCGCCCACCATGATCGCCAGCAGCGCAGCCACCAGCAAAGCCTTCCGGCGCCTTCTCCATGCCGGCGGTAGCAACACCAGCCCACAAGCCAACGGAAGCACGCGCCAGCCGTCCAGGCCGGTCGAACGAGCGGACGAGGATTGCCCTGTCGAAATCTGCACCGCCACGGTTCCGGTAGCGCCCGCATTTACCGTCTCAGTCGCGGGGTTGAAGAGGCACAGAGCGTAGGCGGGAAGCGTGCCGCACTGGAACGTAAACGTCCCTCCCGGCGAGAGCTGCACCGGCGCGATCGACAAGCTATAGCTGGCAGTTTGCCCGCTTGCGACCGTCTGCGTGCTGGAGCCGGAGACCGTCACTGTGAAATCAAACGGAACCTCACCGGTGCCACTCAGCGCCACGGTGGCTGGGGTGAGCACCGACTCGGAAGCGATGGTCAATGTGCCCGTCGCCGCCCCACTGGCTGTGGGCGTAAAAACTACTCCAACCGTGCAGTTCGCCCCCGCTGCCAGGATCTCGCCGGAACACGTGTCTTGCGTAAGGCTGAATGGGGACGCGACGCTGAGTGTAAGCGAGGCAGCGGCATAGCTGCTTGTGTTGGTGACGGTGACCGTCTGCGCCGCGCTGGATTGGCCGGCGATTGTAGCCGGAAAGGTCAACTGCAGAGGGCTAACAACGAGCTGAGTGGTGGATGTCCCATTGCCATTAAGCGGCACTTGAGCCGCCGTAACACCAAGAGTCGAAGAAGAGACGATCAGCATGGCCGCGCTCCCGCCCGTCGCGGCCGGAGTAAAGATCACCTGCAGCGTGCAACTGCTCCCGTTGTTCAGCGTCGCCCCGCAAGTAGTGGCGCCGGTCGTAAAGCTGCTGGCGGCCGGACCCGTAATCTGGAAACCCACATTGGCCAGCGGAGCTCCGCCGGTGTTGGTCACCGTCAGCGTGGCTGGCGGGCTGGCGACGCCCACTTGCTGAGCTGTGAAGCTCAAACTGGCCGGGCTGACGCCGAAGGCCGGCGGCAGGAGGCCAGTGCCGGTCAGAGCCACCGTTTGCGCCTGAGCCCGTGTTACATCGGCGACCGTCAGTGTGCCGGTCTGAGTTCCCGCCGCTGTGGGAGCATATTGCACGCTGATTGCACAATTGGAATCCGCCGTCAGTTGACTGTTGCAGTTATCCGACTCGGTGAACGGACCGCTCACCGCGATGGAGATTCCCGTCAGCGGCAAGTCGCCGATATTGGTCAAGCTGACTGTCTGGGCAGTCGAAAGCTGGCCGATGATCGTGCCGGGAAAGGTCAGCGAAGTGGGATTGAGAGTATCGGTTGGCGGCGCCGAGCCCCAGCCGCTCAGTTCAACCGTCTGTGTTCCGGCCCCATCGGTAAATGTCAGCGTCCCCGCCGCCGCTCCCCGCTGAGTGGGCGCGAACGCTACCATCACCTGGCAATCGGTCTGCGGCGCCAGAGTACTCGTGCCACATGCGTTACTCACGATGGTGAAAGGCGCGGTAATGGCCACGCTCGAGATGCCAACTGGCGTGTTGCTGCTGTCGCCCGCCTCCACCTGCTGCGGCGCGGATGTGGTATTCACCGGCACCGGGGGCAGCGATGAACCTTGGCCCGGCGCTACGCCAAAACTCAGAGTGGCCGGCGTCAGCGTCACCGTTCCCGACGGCGCGCCGGTCCCGCTCAGTTCCACACTCAGTTGCCCGCCGTAAACATTGGCATAGACCGTCATCTGGCCCAGCAGAGGAAGAGTACCGGCCACGGTGGGCGCAAATGTGACTGTGATGGCGCAGCTTGCGCCCACGGGCACGGTCTGGCCCTGGCAGGCATCGGTCTCAGTAAAGTCTCCGCTCACGGCAATCGAGGTCGGCAATAGAGGCAGAGTGCCGGTGTTTTCGAGAGTTACCGTCATGGAGCTGCTGGTGCTGACCGGCACCGGGATGGGAAAGTCGAGCGGGGACGGGCTCGCGAGTGCGGTGGTCAAACCGGTTTCCGCGGTCCACAGCGGAGTCTGCCAAATGCCGCGGCCATAGGTCGCCGCCACCAGCACTGGCGAGGAAGCCGTCAACGGAGCGGCACTGAGTTCAACCACCGGAGAAGCCGGCAATCCCGTTCCAAAGGCCGACCAGCAGATCGGGGGCTGATTCGCACAGGTTGCGATCTGCGTGGTGAAGTAAACGCCCTCGTCCGTGGCAATGTAGATCGTGTTGGCGTCCTGCGGGTCGACCACAATGCCGTTGGCCGGAGCCCAGGGAAGGTTTGCCGTAAGATTCGCCCAGTGCGCTCCGCCGTCGGTCGAGCGGTAGACCATCTGCGCTTCCTGCAACACGTTCGCGATGCCTTCCACGGTGACGTAAACCGTCTTCCCGCTCGTATCGTGGGTACTGTCGATGAAGATGCTGGAGATGTCCAGGCCGTAGGCGTTCATCGCCTTGCCATCGTTGGTGACCGGATTCAACGTCAGATCGGTCCACACCGGCGTCGCGCCGCTGGCGGGGTTGAATGTAGCGCTCCAAATGTGGCCCGGCAGTCTGGTGTCTCCATTGGCGGAGCCGTACATGCCCACGTAGACCGCTTCGCTGCCGCCGGGAAGCGCCGCCGCGGCCATCGAGCGAATCAGCGCATCGCCCGCGCATGGGCCGGCAAACGACTGATCGTCGAAGATGGAGCTGATTGCGTTGCCCGTGCTCCAGCCCGAGCCATTGGCCGGCCCCCGCCACACCCGGCAGGTCCCGATCAGCAATTGCGACGAGTCCACCGGGTCAACCAGAAACGGCGCCGGCGCGGGCATCGTCAGCCCGTCCTCGACCACCTCCGGTATCTTCGGAGCACCGGTCGAGAACGTGAGCACCGGGCTGAACGCGCCCGGAGTGGCGCCCGTGGGTGGCGTTCCCAAGTAGATGGAAACGCCCGCATCGTTGTTCACATACCAGTTGGCTGTGGTTTTCGGGTCGATGGCCACCGGTCCGCCGTCGCCGCCCAGAATCTGCGGCCAGTCCGCCGTCGCTCCGGCGGGGTTGTTCACACCAGCGGTTCCATTCGCACCCAGCCCAGCCATTATCGTATAGGGCGTGGCAAGCACCGGAGAGAGGCTCACTACCTCCGCCAGCGAACCCAGACTCCCGTTCAGGTTCTGGAAGTGTTGCGCATCCGTCGCTGCGCACGCCGAACCCGTTTCGCCGATTGCGTCCTCCGACCGCCAGAGCCCGCTGTCGTTGCCCAGAAAAATCTCCAGAGGATTAGCCGCGCCGCCCCAGGCCAGCGCATGTTGATACGGGGCCACCTGCGCGCAAAACCCTACCGTCGCGTTGGTGGTGTTGCGCCATGGACAGCCCGTCGCGAGGCTGCACTTCCACAGATCGTTGGCCCCGGCCAGCAGCAGCGTGTCCTGCTCGGACGGCACAGCGGCCAGCGCCAGCGTGTAGTCGCCGTTTTCAATGGTGGCTGGCCCCAGGCTCGTGTTCATCTCAAGAAGCGACGTCGTCAACTGCGTCCCAAACGCGATGTTCTGGCTGGCGCAAGCGCCGCCGCTCATTCCGCACTGGTCCTGCCAGAGTCCCTGGTCCTGGTTGTTGACATCCACCGTCCAGGCAAAAGTATCCCCGGTTTGCGGATTCACCGCCAACGTGCCGCGGAAGATTGGGCAGCTTTGCGAGCCGATGCTGCCGAGGTTGGTGGGACACGCGGAGGTGGTTAGCCCGGAGCCGGGCTGCGCGGCCATGCGCGTCCAGGTGATTCCATCCGTGGATTGGTAATAGCCGTGGAAGCGCACCGCTGCCACAAACAGTTGGCGCACCGGATTCCACACCACCGCGGTTGCCGCATTGCCATCCGGCTGCCCGGAGACATACTCGTACGCCGGTCCCTGAACATCCGCTCCGCTTCCATCCGTAATCGTCGCCAGGTGCCAGGTTTCGCCGGCATCGGAGGAGTAATACAAGCCCTCGTAACTCTGCGCGGGCCGGTCCGCATCCACCAGTGTGCCTTCACGGGCTTGCGAAACCGCGGCCACCACCAGTTGGGGATTCACGGTGCTCCAGGCAAAACCGGCAAAGCCTTCCCCGGCGAAGCCGAAGTCCTGACCGCTCAGGCCGTCCTCCACGTCCATGGTTCTTGAGATCAGGCTCCAGGTCTTTCCGCCGTCGGGCGAACGCAGAATTCCAGCGCCGTAATAGGAGTCCAGGTTGTCGTTCGGGTCGCCGGTACCGGCCAGAACCACGCCCGATGCCCCGCACACCGGCTCCGTTCCCGGCTGCACCGTCAATGCGCCGATGCTGATCGAGGCGTCCTGCGCGCCGCTCAATGCCCCCACCGTGTCGGTGAGCGGATTGAAGACTACAGAGGCCGCACTGGAGGCGCCCGCGTTATTCGCCAGCCATATTCCACCGCCGGTCGTTCCCACATAGAGACAATTGCCGACCGCCTCCAGGGGATCCATCGCCAGCGCGGAGACCCGGCCGGTCACCAGCCCAAACTCAGGTGTAATCACCGCGGAGGGACCGAGGGGCTGCCACGCGGCAGTTGCTGGCGTCTGGCTCTGCGATGCAGCCTCGTTCGCCCGTCCGCGAAGTCGCCCGCCCGCCCGCGCTTGCGTCCAGCCCCGTCGAGCCAGAAACCGCTGCGCCTGAATCACTCTAGGGGGCAGATGGGACTGTCGCGGCGCCGCGTTCCCCGCATCCTGGGCAACTTCACAGTGCGCTTCGGCCGGCGGAGCCGCCGCAGAGCAGATAGCCGCAAGAACCAGCGCCCCGGCCGTCCTGGCCAGCCAGTCTGCGCCTCGCTCATTGGTCCGCTTCGCAGATAGAATCCCGCACGAAGCAGACTCATCATGAATCCTCTGAAAAGCCGTCATCGTCACACGCGCCCGGTTTCCGACTCCGGACTCCCCTCTCCTTCATCTTCCGAGGGGGACATGAACGGAATCCAATGGAATACGCCGTGTGAAACAAGCAGTTTCCGGGATTGGAATTGGCTCAGATTATAGTGCAGAAACGGAACAGAAAGATGAGAAGTTATTAACCCTGACCTACCAGCAATGCCCGGCCCCCAGACTGTACCACCTAGGAACTTGTTGAAAAACGATTCGATTTCAGCGTCATAAGTTCATATTGATTCATCCAATCGGTATGCGTGGAGACGAGCGGATTCAGGATGGGATGTTCAGCTATGTATCGTTGGAGC
>JBEKTO010000050.1:0-27946 GCA_049515995.1 Occallatibacter sp.
CTTTCTTCCCCAAGTCCATCGAGCAGGTCGACCAAATCGCCGCCGAGGTGGCGCGTGACATCCGGAACCAGTACACGCTGGGCTACCACTCCACCAAGCCGACCACCGAACCGGGTTTCCGCCGCGTGCAAGTGACGGCCGAGGGCAAGGGCGGGAGCAAGCTCACCGTTCGTACCCGCACCGGCTACTTTCCGGTGGTGCGTGTGGCGAAGAAACCCGCCGCCACGCGATAAGCTGGAAACCAGGAGTCAACGAGCAAACCATGAAGCCTTCTCCCTGTAGATACTCGACCCTTGCCGTTCATGCCGGGCAGTACCCCGACCCGCTGACGGGAGCCGTGAATGTGCCTGTTTACCTTTCCTCGACCTTTGAGCTGACCGGCATCGAAACCGACCGCGGCTGGGACTACTCGCGCGCCGGCAACCCCACGCGGGACCGCCTCGAAGAGGCCTTGGCAGCTCTCGAAGGCGGGCACAGCGCCCATGCGTTCACCTCCGGCATGGCGGCGATCTCGGCGCTGGTGGCCAAGCTGCGCGCCGGCGACCACCTGATCTGTTCCAAGGATGTGTACGCGGGCACGGTGCGCCTCTTCGACCGGATCGTCTCAGGCTACGGCATCGGGATCGACTATGTGGACACCAGCAATCTAGCGGCGGTGGAAGCGGCGATCCGGCCCAACACCAAGCTGATTCACATTGAGACGCCCAGCAATCCGCTGATGGTTTTGACCGATATCGCCGGGATCAGCGCGATTGCCCACGCGCATGGTATCGAGGTCAGCGTGGACAACACCTTCATGTCGCCGGTGTTGCAGAGCCCGCTGGCGCTGGGCGCGGACATCGTCATGCACTCGACCACCAAATATCTCAACGGCCACTCCGACGGGCTGGGCGGGGCGGTGATCGGCTCCACGCCGGAGCACAAGGAGCGCTTCCTGCTGGTGCAGAAGGCGGCCGGTGCGATCATGTCGCCCTTCGAGTGCTTCCTGGTGCTGCGCGGCATCAAGACGCTGCCCCTGCGCATCAAGCAGCACGAAGAGAACGGGCGCGCGGTGGCCGAGTATCTTTCTACCCATCCCAAGGTGCGCAAGCTGGCCTATCCGGGACTGAAGAGCCATCCGCAATACGATCTGGCCCTGAAACAGCAGAAGGGCTTCGGCTCCATGCTGAGTTTCGAGGTCGAGTCGCGCGAGGCCGCGGGCCGTTTCCTGGCGGCGATCAAGATCTTCCTCAGCGCCGAGTCGTTGGGCGGGGTCGAGTCGCTGGCTTCTCACTCGGCCACCACGACTCACGGATCGGTCACCGAGGAGCAGCGCGCATCCATGGGGATCACCCAGGGCCGAATCCGGCTTTCGATCGGTATCGAGGACAAGGAAGACCTGATTGCCGACCTGGAGCAGGCCTTGGCGGCGGTGTAGTGGGGCATCATGACTGAATCCGCGCTTCTGTTGGGCATTGACACCTGCGGACCCTACGGTTCGGTTGCCTTGGGACGCCTGAGCGCAGGCATTGTGAAGATGCTTGACCAGATTGAGCTCGAAGGCCGCAGCTATTCCTCCACGCTGGTGGCGGCGGTGGGACAACTGCTGGCGCGGCACGGCGTCGAGTTAAAGGAACTGGGCTGCATCGTCGCCGTCTGCGGGCCGGGCAGCTTTACCGGCGTCCGCGTGGGGCTCAGCGCGGTGAAAGGCCTGGCCGAGCCAGCCCGGATTCCCGTGGTGACGGTTTCGCGGCTTGAGGTGCTGGCCGGCAAGTCGGGCGTGCCGTCGGCGGCCCTGGATGCCCATCGCCACGAAGTGTTTTTGCGCCTCGACCTGCCGGGCGGGCAGGCGAGAGAACTGCTGGCCGGAGCCGAGGAGCTTGCCGCCATCGATCCTGCACCCGCGCGGATCGCCCTCTGCGACGATGCCGCCCAGGCATTGTTGGCTGCCGCGTGGCCGTCCGCGGAGCTGGTGCGGAGCGCAGCGCCCACCGCCGCGAATGCGCTCTGCCTTGGCGCGGCGCGCATCCAGGCCGGAGAATTCGCCGATCTGGCGCTGCTCGACGGCCACTATCTGCGCCGCTCCGACGCGGAAATCTTTGGCGAGCCTGCTGAGCCGCGCCCCGCATGAATCCTTCTCCTGCTGCATTGCGGATTCGCCGCTTGGGCGCGGCGGACCTGGACCGGGCGATGGAGATTGCGCGGAGCCTGAACGAGGCGCCCGCGTGGCCGCCCTCGGCCTATCTTGCCGCGCTCAATCCGCAATCGCCGCGGCGCCGCATCGCCCTGGTTGCCGCAGAGCCTGAAACCGGCGAGATCGTTGGCCTCCTGGTGGCGGGTTTGCTTCCACCGCAGGGCGAACTGGAAACGATTGCGGTCGCCGCCGAGCTCCAACGCCACGGCGTGGGCCGGCAGCTCTTCGCGGCGCTGGCCGAAGAGCTGAAAACGGATCGGGTGACGGAAGTCATTTTGGAAGTGCGCGCCTCGAACCGCCCGGCGCTGGCCTTTTACCGCTCCCTCGGATTCGCCGAAACCGGCCGCAGGCCGCGCTATTACGAACATCCTCAAGAAGATGCGCTCCTGCTCACCTTGCGGCTGGCCTGACCGCATCCGCGTGGCCTGGCGACTGAGAGGAACCGTGACTGCCGTCACGCAGGTCGGGTCACACGCCTGAATTCCACAACTTCGCATGACTTTTATGTCGATTCGCTCTTGCCGCTTGCCTCTTCGTGGCGATATATGTAAATGTTCTGTTACCACCGGAGGTGCTTGATGGATGAAGTACTGGACCCCACGCTGAGCGAAGAACTCGATCGCCTGCATGCCGAACATCATCGCTACGCTCAGCGGCTGGAAGAATTGGTTCAAAAACCCTATCTCTCCGAGGATGAACAGCTCGAGGAAGTGCGCCTGAAAAAGCTCAAGCTGCACGCTAAAGATCTGATCTTCGCTTTGGAGCATCGGTAAGCCGACTGCAACTGCGTCTTCAAGGCAGTGGGGTCATGCAGGCGTTTGGCGGGGCGGCGGCTCCAAACGGCCGCCCAGCCAGCGGTGTGCAGTCCAATTGTGCTTTGCACAGGCGACCCGAGGGCAACATCACCGTATAATCGTTGGGACGATGGTTCGCGACGGTTACATTTACGGTTTGAGCTTGCTGGCAGTGGCTTTGGTGCTGGCGTGGGCTACCGGTGGTTGGGCGTGGAGCATAGCGCCCGTGCTGCTGGCGGCGTTTTTTCTGTGGTTCTTCCGCGATCCCCGGCGGAACGTTCCCGCGGGCGAGGGACTCATTGTGTCGCCCGGAGACGGCCTGGTCACCGAGACCGCCGCGATCGACACTCCAGATGGACCCCGGCAGCGGATCAGCATCTTCCTCAGCGTCTTTGATGTGCACGTGAACCGTTCGCCGATCGGCGGCGTGCTCAGCAGCGTGCGCTATCAGAAGGGGAAGTATCTAAACGCCATGAACCCGGCCTCCGCGGACCGCAACGAGCAGAACATCGTGACCGTGAGGGGCGAGGGCATCGAGGTCACCTTCAAGCAGATTGCCGGCCTGCTGGCGCGGCGCATCGTCTTCAACTTACGCGAGGGCGATACGGTGGAGCGCGGGCAACGCGTCGGTCTTATCAAGTTCGGCTCCAGGGTGGATGTGCTGATTCCGGCCGATGCGGCGCTGCGCGTGAAGGTGGGCGACCGGGTCAAGGGCGGATCGAGCGTATTGGCGGCCATGGCGGCGGGAGAAGGCCAGTGAACAGACACGATCGCGGGTACGATCCAGCCCTGGCCAGGGCCAACGCGCAGGCCCGGCTTCGCCGCGGCATGTATCTTCTGCCCTCGCTGTTTACCGTGGGCAACATTGCCGCCGGGTACTTCTCCATCACCGAGACCATCAAGGCCATCAGCGGGAACGCGCAAACCCATCTGGATTGGGCGGCCATTGCCATCATCTTCGCGATTCCTTTCGACGCACTCGACGGACGCATCGCCCGCATGACCAATACCTGCAGCGATTTCGGCAAGGAACTGGATTCGCTGGCCGACGCCATCACGTTTGGCGTGGCGCCCAGCCTGCTGGCGCTCATCTGGGGATTTCATTTCCTGCCCGATTCGCTCAACCCTGTGCTGCGTCAGCACCTGATGCAGGCCGGGGCCTTCATCTGTTTCCTCTTTCTCATTGGCGGGGTCTCGCGCCTGGCCCGATTTAACATCAGTCACGATGCGCAGCCACGCAATCCGGGCCGCCCCGACCGCAAGTATTTTGTGGGGATGCCGATTCCCGCTGCGGCGGGTCTACTGGCCGCTACGGTCCATCTCTGCTACGGCATTCCGGTGCAGGCGTGGTGGGTGGCCATTCCCTGGCTCATCCTGGTGGGTCTTTGCGGCTTCCTGATGGTCAGCACCTGGCGCTTCTGGTCGGGCAAGGAGATCAACTTCTCCCGCAGCCATCCCTTCCAGCTTTTGTTTTTGCTGTCGATCGTCGGTTATGTCATCTACCGCTTCTCCCAGGTGGCGTTGTTCGCGGCAGCGCTCATTTACATGTTCTCCGGCATCTGGGCGCGGGCGGCGTACTCGTGGTCGCGGCGCCGGCGCAGGCAGCCGGCCGATCTTGCCGCTCCCGTCCCCGAAGCAGCCGCGGCAGAGCCGGACGCGGTGAATCGCTCGTAACTTTCCCAATCGATAAAGGATGCTTGTGTACAAGATTGCAATCGCCGGAGCCTCTACCCTGCTGGGCCGGGAGTTGAAGGAAGCGCTGGAGGACTCGCCCCTGGCGGCCGCCAACTTCGTCCTGCTGGACGAAGAGACCGCGAAGGGCCAGTTGGATCAGGTGGGCGACGAGGTCACTGTCGTCCAGGCCATCGACGAAGACGCATTCGACCGCGTGGACTTCACCTTTTTCTGCGGAACCGAGGACATGACCCGCAAGCACTGGCGGCAGGCGCTCCGCGCCGGCTCTACTGTGCTCGATCTCTCCGGCGCGCTAGACCAGGAGACAGGCGTGCTGGTGCGGGCTCCGTGGCTGGGGTCTGAAGCGGTTGCCCCCGACCTGTTTACTCCCGCCGTGGTTCCGGCCCACCCCGCAGCGCTGGCGCTGGCGTTGGTTTTGGACCGGCTGCAACAGGCCGCTCCGGTGCGCTTTGCCGCCGCCACGCTGCTTCAGCCGGCCAGCGAATCGGGCCGCGCCGCCATGGACGAGTTGCATCAGCAGACGGTGAGCCTGCTCAGTTTCCAGGGGCTGCCGCGCGCTATCTACGATGCGCAGGTGGCCTATAACCTGCTTACCGGCCTGGGCGAGAGCGCTGCCGTGAGTCTGAACGCTGTGGAGGCGCGGATTCGCCGCCACTATGACGCGCTGGCCGTCGGGCGCTGGCCCGCTCTCTCTCTTCAGGTGATTCAGGCGCCCGTCTTCCACGGACACACCTTCTCGATTGCCGTGGAACTGGAGCGGCCGGTGACCATCGCCGCGCTGGAAGAAGCCCTGGGTGGCGAACATGTCGATCTGGTGCTGGAAGACACGGATTCGCCCTCGAACCTGGCCGCCACCGGCCAGAACGACGTGCTGGTGCGGCTGCGCCCGGAGCAGGGCGGTTCCCGTAACCCCAACGAAGTCTCCCGGCTGTGGCTCTGGGCTGCCTCTGACAATCTGCGGCTCAATGCGCAGAATGCCATCGAGTGCGCGCTGGATTTGCGCCGGCTGAGGCCGCAGGGAACTGTGCAGTAAGAAGCTATCTCACGCCGCAGCGCGCCCATGCCTGCTCGATATAGCTGTCGGTCATGCCGGCGATGTAGTCGGCGACGGTGCGGGCCAGGCCCTGGGCGGGAATCTGAGCGCGGTGGTCTTCGGGCAGCAGGCCAGGATCGGCGATGAGGGCGGCAAAAAGACCCTGCACCACTTCGACGGCGTGCTTGTGCGCCTCCTCCATGCCGGGTGAGTTGTAGAAGTTGGCGTAGAGAAACTCCTTGGCGGCGGCGCGGGCGGCTTCCATCTGCGGGCTGAGGACGGCCAGTCGGGCAGGCGCATGACGGATATCGTCGAGCGTTGTGGCGCCGAGCGCGGCCACTTGCCTCCGCACCTCATCCATCAAATCCGTGACCAGGGCGTTCAGAATACGCTTGAGCGCCTCGTTAATGGTCAGCTTCCGCGCGGCGGTCGGATATTCCTCGAGCACGCCGTCATGAAAGCCGCGGAAGAGCGCCACGCCTTCGCGGACCTGCGCCAGTGTGAGGATGCCGGAGTCCAGTCCGTCGTCCAGATCGGCGGTCAGGTAAGCGATTTCGTCGGCCAGATCGATCAACTGGGCTTCCAGCGGCGGAAACCGGTCGAGAAAGTACTCGGCCAGCTCCGGATGGGTTGCGGCGGAGTAGTCGTGGGAGTGCTTGACGATGCCTTCGCGCACGCCCAGGGTCAGGTTCAGGCCGCGAAAGGCTGCGTAGCGCTCCTCGAACCAGGTGACGATGCGCAGCGCGTGCAGGTTGTGGTCGAAGCTCAGCCCGTGCGCCCTCAGCACGCCGTCCAGGGCCTTTTCACCGGCGTGGCCAAAGGGCGGGTGGCCGATATCGTGGGCCAGCGCCAGCGCCTCGGCCAGCTCCGCGTTCAGTCCCAGTGCCGCGGCCAGCGTGCGCGAGATCTGGGTGACCTCAAGCGTATGAGTGAGACGGCTGCGGAAGTGGTCCGAAGGGGAATCCGAAGCCAGGCGGGTAAAGACCTGGGTCTTGCCGGCCAGGCGGCGAAAGGCGCGCGCATGAAGAATGCGGGCCGCATCGCGCGCGAAGGGAGAGCGGTAGGGATGGGGCGGCTCGGCGTGGGCGCGGCGGATGAGTTCGTCGTCCAGGTCACCCCGGACGGCGATCCCCGAGGGCAGTTTGGCAGGCGGCCTGGTTTCCGTTCCGGTCATCGATGCGCCACGCAAGAGTTCACGTCTGGTTATACCGCACCGGGAGGCTTCGGCGCTCAATGGAAGACCCCTCGATGCTATGAATCACCACCGATTTTCTGACACGGTGCTATCCCCATCCCATGCGGCGGGATTGGACAACGCCAATCGTGTGGGAGTACGATCCTGCCGGAATTTTCGCGGGGGTAGGCGCGGGGACGAAACCCGGCGCCGGCTTCGATGACATCTCACGTTCGGACCCGGAGGCAAGCATGAAAGCTACTCAGAGAGTCGCATTGACTATGCTGGCGCTGGCTGTTGCGTTCACGTCGGGGTGCGGCGCCAGGCACTCGACCAAAGAGGTCTACTACCTGATTTCGGCTAATTCGGCGTTGCCATACTGGCAGACTGCCGCGGCGGGCTTCAACAAGGCGGCGGCGCAATACAAGGTGACGGCAAGAGTGGTGGGGCCTGATGGCTACGATCCGCAAGCCGAACTCGTTGCGTTGCAGAAAGCGGTCGCGGCCAAGCCCGCGGGCATCCTGATCTCTGTGGCCGACGCCGCAGTGCTGGAATCCGGGATTGACGCGGCGGTGAACGCCGGAATTCCCGTGATCACCGTGGACTCGGACGACCCCGGCAGCCACAGGCTCTACTTCATCGGGACCAACAACCTTGAAGCGGGGCGGATGGGCGGCCACCGCGCGATCGAGAAACTGGGCGGCAGGGGCAATGTGGCCTTCTTCACCATCTCCGGCCAGCCCAACACCGAGGAGCGGCTGAAGGGTTTCAAGGATGTCTTGTCCACCCGGCCGGATATCAAGATCGTGGACGTAATCGACATCAAGGGCGATGTGCGCATGGCATTCGACAAGACCCAGGAGCTGATGGCCCTGACCGGTCCCCAGAGAATCGATGCCTTTATCTGCCTGGAGTCGCAGTCGGGCAAGGTCGTCGCCGATGCGGTCAGCCGGTCCGGCGGCACCGATCGGGAGGTATTGGCCTTCGATGTGGGCCAGGATACGCTGGACTCGATCAAGGCCGGCACCATCGACGCCACCATCGCGCAGAAGCCCTTCACGATGGGCTATGTCGGCTTGAAAGGGTTGGACGAGGTCTTCCACGCGCCGCCTCGGCTGCTCAGCAAGGACTACGCGGCCGACTCCTTCGCAATCTATCCGGTGTTTGTGGATACCGGCACTTCGCTGGTGGACAAGAAAAACGTGGATCTCTATATTGCTTCGGCTGCGGAGGGAACCAAGTAGGTCCGTCGCCGCAAATTGCAGTGATCCCGCCACGGTCGCGACAAGGCGATAGCCGCCCTCAAGAAAGCCCGCGCTCCAATTCGAGGCGCGGGCTTTCTTATCCATGTATTCTGTCAATTCGGCAACAATCGGGAACAAGGCCACATGAAGGAAACCGAAACCAGAAAAGTCGAGCTGTTTGAAACTAGTCTTCGCGACGGGATGCAGCAGCCGAACCTCGAAATCTCAGTCCCCAATGCTGTCAGCCTGCTCCAGCGCATGGCCGCATTTGGCTTCCAGTATGCCGAAATCGGCTTTGCCGGCGCCAACCAGTTCATCGGAGATTTGACAGCCGCTCTTTATCCGGCCGATACAGGCGCCATGAAGCTGGCGATCTTCGGCAGAACGCGCGGCCGTGGCGCCAAGGTCCAGGAATGGCCCGACGTGCAATTCATGATCAGCCACCGCAAGCGCGTTCCCGTAGCCTCCGTCGTCGTCAAATCCCGTCTGCTCGATGTGACCCGGTCGCTGGAAACCACACCGGAAGAAAACCTGCTGATGGCCTGGGAAACCATCGAGTGCCTGCATGACCACGGCCTTGAAGTCTTTGTGGACTTCGAGCACGCCATGGATGCCTTTTGCGGCCGCCGCGAAAACGGCGAAGAATGCGATGCCGATTTCAGCCGCCGCAGCCTCGACTATCTGCGCCAGATGACGGAACAATGCATCCGTCAGAAAGTGAGCCGGATTGTCATTTGCGACACCACCGGCGGCGCCAGCCCTGAAGAAGTCGCCCAGGTATTCGGCGGCCTTACGCGGGATTATCCCGATTTCAAATTCGGATTTCACGGCCACACCGATCGCGGCCTCGGCGTCGCCAATTCACGGGCTGCCATTCTGGCCGGTGCCGCGCAGATTCAGGGCACCCTTCTGGGAACCGGCGAACGCTGCGGCAACGTGAACCTGACCACCGTCATCGGCAGCATGCAGCTCAGGGACGAAGCCGAGTTTGTTCCTCCCGAATCGCTCACGGGACTGACCGGCCTCGCTTATTCGGCCTATGCGGCCTTTTCGCTCGAAGTGCCGCACGGCGCTCCCATCGTCGGCACCGGCGCATTCGGCACCTGGGCCGGCATGCACGGCAGCAGCGAACGCAAGAACCCAGGAGCTTACCTCTGGTGCGATCCCGCCAAGGTCGGTGCCAACCCGCTCATAGGGGTTAACGGCCAATCGGGCCGGGCCAACATCATTCTGCTCTCGCAATCGCTTGGCGTTCCTCTTGATTCCGCGCAGGCCCAGGCTCTCATCGACGCCAACCAGGCAATGATCGAAGGCGACGGTTTCACGGCCAGCGAAGTCTCTTTCCGCCTGGCCTGCATGAAGGTGCTCAAGACCCTCCAGGAGCGCTTCAGCGTCAAAAGCTGGCGAGTGATCGACGAATCCGACGAGACCGGAAACCGGTACGTGCAAGCCTCTATGCTGCTTTCCATCGGCGATTCTGTCGTCAAGACCACCCGCGCAGAGGGCGCGGGTCCGGTCGATGCGCTGACCAAGGCAATGCGCCGCGAGCTGGAGAAATGGTACCCGGCGATCGCCGAGATGCATCTGGGCAGGTTCAGCGTCACGGCCATCGACGTATCGGTCCAGGACACGGCGGCCCACGTCCGCGTCACGGTCAGCTTCCACGCCGACGGTCTCGAGCCGTGGACCACCGCAGGCGTCAGCAGCGATTTGAACCAGGCCGCGCTGATGGCTATAGTGGACGGCTTTCACTACTGGCTGCTGCAAAACCCCGAATAGTCGGAGCGGGCTTGCGCGGCCTGGAAGCCTGAACCTTGACCTTCAGCGATGAAGGCTGCGCTCCTCAAAGCAGAAAAACCGTTCGAAATCTATTCCGGCTTCGGTTGCCCGGTGGCGTTCTCCTGCTTGGCCAGTTTCACGCGGGCGCTCTCGAGCTTGTGCTGCACCTTGGCCACATCGCCCGGCTCTACGTCGGCCGGCGCCGACTTGGAGTACTCCGCCAGCGACAATTCCCACTGCGCCGCGGCCAGGCGGATGCGGCCTGTCTTCTCGTAGAGTTCGCCCAGGTGGTCGTGGACCGTGGGGTCGGTCCGGTCGCGCTCCACGGCCTGGTGCAGATTCTCCTCGGCCAGCTCATATTGCCCCAGCTTGAAGTAGGCCCAGCCCAGCGAATCCAGATAGGCGCCGTTCATCGGCTCCAGATCCACGGCCTTTTTGATCAGCTTGATGGCTTCGGGCAACCGTGTTCCCTTGTCCGCCAGCATATAGCCCAGGTAGTTCAGAGTCATCGCGTTTGCTGGGTCCAGATCCAGAACCTGGCGGAAGAACTGCTCGGCCGGCTCATAGTGCTTCTGCCGCTCGGCCAGTTCGCCCCGGAGGAAGAGCAGGTAGGCTCGGTCTTCCTTCTTGGTGGTGAGAGCGCCGGCCTTGTTGAAGGCGTCCTCGGCATCTTTCCAGCGGCGCAGGCGGATGTCCATCTGGCCCAGAGCCACCCAGACAGTTCGGTCTTCATCGGTGTTGTTCAGCAGCCCCTTGGCCAGCTCCAGGCCCTCGTCGGCCTTGTCCTGATCCGCCAGTTCGCCGGCCAGCATCAGCTTCAGGTCGCGATTCTTGGGGTCGGCCTGGACGGCTTTGCGTGAGACCTCGATGGCTTTGTCGAACATCCGGGCGTCGCGGTAGGTGTCCACCTGGCCCTGGAAGCCGCGCAGGGCCGTCTCCCCGCCCATATCGATCATCTTCTGGTAAGCACCGATCGCCTGCTCGGTCTTGTCCTGTTCGTGATACACGGCTCCCAGCCGCTCCAGGAAGATGCCGCGGTTGTTCTTCTCCTCGCCGGTATAGGCGCCGTTGGCGTGGGAGGTCAGGTCCACCATCTTTTCGTAGACCTGGGCGGACTCGTCGTAGCGGCCCAGAACGTCCAGCAGCAGCCCTTCGTTATAACCGGCTTCAAGTGAAGTGGAGTCCAGCTTGCGAGCCTTGCGGATGCTCGCCAGCGCATCTTCGTACTTTCCCTGGCGGCGCAGGATCTCGCCGATGTGGATCAGCGCTCCGATGTCGTCCGGATCGGCGTCGGCCACTTGCTTGAACTGTTTGAGCGCCTCGTCGAACTGATCGTCGCTGAGCAGGGCCTGGGCCAGCGCATCCAGCGTATGCACGTCTCCCGGCTCCATGTCGGCGGCGCGCTGATAGGCGGCGATGGCGTCCTTGTACTGCTTCAACTGGTCGTAAGCCGCGCCCAGGGCAAACTCCATCTTGGGGGTGCGGTCGGCCACCGGAACGGCCTCGATCACCTTGGCGGTATGCGCAATGTCGCCGCTTTCGGCATAGAGGCGCGCCAGGTTCAGCACCACTTCTTCCGATTCGGGCTCGATGGCCTGCGCGGTCTTGAACTGCTCTTCCGCCTTCTTTGCATCGTGCCGGACACTATAAAGCTGGCCCAGGACCATGCGATCCTCGACGCTCTTGGGCTGCAAGGCCACAATCTTCTCGAACTCGCCGATCGCCTGATCCAGAACGTTGCCCGAGGGCGAGGCGGAGGAAGGGGCATTCGATCCGTCGCCGAGTTGGCGCAGGTAGATGCGTCCCAGCAGCTTGTGCGCCTCGATGTCGTTCGGCGAGCTCTTGAGCAGCTCGCGAGCCGTACTTTCGGCCTCGCGCGAGCGGCCAGAGCGAAAGTAGAGCTCGGCCAGCCCATCGTTCAACTGCGCCGAGCCGGGATCGGCATTCAGCGCCAGCTTGTACTCCTCGATGGCGCGCGTGATCAACTCCGGGCGGCCCGATTCGACGGCGTCTTCTTCGTCGATGTTGGCCAGGGACAGGTGATAGTACGCGACGGCGCGATCGGGAGCCGCTGCGGCAGGCTCGGCCGATTCGGCTTTCGCCGGCGCGGCCGGGGCCGGCTTAGCGGGAGCCTGTGCGGCAGCGCCCGGTGCGGCGTCAGGAGCCGCCTTGATTGGAGCGGCTTGGGCGCGGGCGGGCAGAGCCGGCAGCAGAACGAGCAGTGCGACGGCAAACGTGAGCCAGGAAGGCAGCGAATAGGGTTTTAGTTTCATCATCCAGGGGATTCCGTGCCTCCTGAGCCATGCGGACGGGAAAAAGTTCCGCGCCGAAGGGCGAAAAAGGCAGCGCAGGCAGCCGGTGGGGGCAACTCTGCCTACTATAGAGACGATTTTACCCGCCATTAGTCGCAGCGTCTTTGCGAATTGCAAGGTTTTGCGGTTTGCAGACCCGAACAGATGCTGGGTTACGGCGAAGGAGCCGGCAAGCCGGCGCGGCGCGCGCGCGAATGGCCCAGTGCTTTACGCCTGCTTCACGCCGGGCAGCCAGCCGTGTTCGCGCAGGGATTTCAGTTGGCGATGAAGGACTTCGGCCTGCCGCTCCAGGCGTTCGAGTTGGCGCTCGCCGGGGTGGTCCTGGGGCGGAATCGCCGGCTGCAGTTCGCGGATGCCGGGCTCCGGCCAGGGAGAATACGTCGGATGGGAGCCGGCCGCGGTCTGTTCCTCCAGCCAGCGCAGACGCCGGTCCAGCAGTTCCAGCCGGCTCTGCACCGGGCCGGACTGTTTCCACGTCCATTCGCCGTCGAGGGCGGTCAGGGTGGTCACGCTCTGGGCAAAGCGGCGCAGATAGGTGACAAAGGCGGCCACAAACTGGGCGAAGGGCCGGCGGCGGGGCCAGCTTTCGGCCAAAAGACGCTCCAGAGATTCCTCGGTGTCGTTGTGGGCTAATCCGGCCGCGCGGCGGGCGTTGGCCAGCAGGCGCGAGGCGTGGGAGCGACTTCGCCACGCTTCAGCCAACTGCGCCAGATAGCGGCGGTCGGCCGTCAGGCTGGCGCGCAGAAACTCGGGTGCACGGTCCCGCTCGTAGGCGGGAAAGAGAAACGTCATGGCCAGCAGCGAAATGACCGCGCCGGCAATGGTGTGGGCAATGCGCACCAGCGCCAGTTGCCAGTCGCCGGAGTAAGGCAGCCAGGCGAGCACGAAGGTGGGCGTCAGGAAGAAGGCGAAGGCCGCGTAGTTGACCGGCAAAATGGCCAGGGCCAGCAGTCCCAGCGGAAACAGCGTTGCGGCGATGGCCAGCTGGGAGTGGAGCGCGGCGGCCAGCAGCGCGGCCAGAATGCCGCCGGCGACCGTTCCGCCGATGCGTTCCAGGCCGCGGCGCATGGTTCCTGAGACGTGGGGCTGGAGCACGATGAGCGAGGTCAGCAGCAGCCAGTAGCCGTGGTCGATGTGCAGCAGCAGGATCAGCGCGACATCCAGGCCGCAGACCAGCGCGACCCGGACCGCGTGGCGCAGCAGCAGCGACTTGCGTGTAAAGTTGGCCGCCAGTTGGTCGATTACCCGGCCCGGATGCCAGCTTTGGCGCAGCTCGCCCAGGCGCGCATAGACGTAGCCGAAGTGGCCGACGGAACCGGCGAACGGGCGGTCGATGGCTTTGCCCAGGCGCAGCAGCGCCGCACTCTCGATTGCGGTCTCCAGTTGCGCGGCAGCTTCGGTCACCTGCGCCAGCAGGAAGCGGCCGGTCGCGTCCGCCTGCCCGAGGCAGCCTTCGAGGGCTCCAGGCAGCCGCGCCATCTCCAGCCGCTTGGCCTGGGCCGTGTCCACGTTCTGGCCGCGGCGGCGCACCAGCAGCGAGGCCACCCACAGCTCGGCGGCTCGCAGTTCGTCCAGGCCGGAGAGGCTACGGTCGAAGCACGGCGAGGCGTCGCGCGCGGCCTGGGTCTCCAGGTGCTCGGCCAGCGCGATGGTGCGGGCGATGAGCAGGTCGGCGTTCTCCAGCAATACCACCAGTTGGTGGCCCTGCGCGGTTTCGGCCTGATGCTCCGCCCGGATTGCGGCCACGGCCTGCCAACCCTGTTCAACGGCGCGGCGGACGCGGTACTGGTGGTGCTGCGCCAGGCGATGCCACAGCGCCGCGCGCTGCTGTTCGCGGCCGGCGAGTTCGGCCACCGAGCCCAGGAACGAGGCCAGCTCTTCGTAGCAGGCGCTCACCGCGGTGCGGGCCGGGCGATAGGCGTCCAACGGCCACAGGAAGAGCGAGAGCAGGGCCGCCCAGGCGCCGCCTGCCACCAGCAGAAGGCTGTTGCCGAGGGCCTCGTGCCAGGACGAGGCGGGCGCGCCGATGCCGCAGATGAAGATGACCTGGACCAGAATGCCGGCCGAGGAAAACGGCTGGCCAAGCACGGCAAGATAGCTCCACGCGAAGCACCACAGCACCGTGACCGGCAGCGCCCAGTGCAGGCTGGCTCCGGTGAGCGAACCCAGAAACAGGCCGGCCGCGCCGCCCAGCGAAAGAGTGGCCAGGCTGCTCATGCGGATGCGGTAAGGCCCACCGGTGTCGGCGATAATGGCTTCGAATCCGCCCAGCGCAGCCCAGCCCAGATTGGGAATCCCGGTCAGATCGCCCAGAACCAGGGGCGCGCAAAGGGCGACTGCCGCGCGGAGTCCGCGGAACCAGTCCATCTGCCGCACAAGAGCAAGCGCCTGGAAACGCAGGCCCTTCAAAGATCCAACCGGAGGCTGGGCTGCGGGTTTCACACGTTCAATCCTCAAGCCTCAATGCCGGAAATGCCGTATCCCGGTAAACACCATGGCCATGCCCAGCTTGTCGGCGGCGGCAATCACTTCGTCGTCGCGGACCGAGCCGCCGGGCTGGATCACAGCGGTCGCGCCGGCCTGCGCCACGGCTTCAAGGCCGTCCGGGAATGGGAAAAAGGCGTCCGAGGCGGCGACGCAGCCCTTGAGAGGCAGCACAGCTTTCATGGCGCCAAAGCGCGCGGCGTCCACGCGGCTCATCTGGCCCGCGCCCACCCCGAGCGTCTGGCCGTCTCTGGCATAGACAATGGCGTTCGATTTGACGTGCTTGCAGACCCTCCAGGCAAAAAGCAAGCTGCGCAGCTCTTCGGCGGTGGGTGGGCGCCAGGTGGCCACCTTCAGCTCGCCCTCGGTCACGTGGCCGGTATCGGCGTCCTGCAGCAGCAACCCGCCTGAAACGTGCTTCACCACGGGCCGAGGCAGCGCGGGGTGGACCTCCACCAGGCGCAGGTTCTTCTTGGCCGCGAAACGCTCGCGCGCCTCGGGCGTGAAGGCCGGCGCGGCGATGGCTTCCACAAAGAGCTTGGCGATCTCCGCCGCGGCGTCCCCACCCACGGGGCGATTGATGCCGATGACGCCGCCGTAAGCCGAGACCGGGTCGCAGGCCAGCGCCTTCTGGTAGGCCTCCAGCAGATTGGCTCCGGTGGCCGCGCCGCAGGGATTGGTGTGCTTCACGATGATGACCGCCGGCTCGTCGAACTCCTGCGCGAGCTCCCAGCAGGCGTCCAGATCCACCAGATTGTTGAAGCTGAGTTCCTTGCCCTGGAACTGACGGGCGCCGGCGATGCCCAGACCCGAGCCGTCGGCATAAAGGGCGGCGCGCTGGTGGGGATTTTCGCCATAGCGCAGTGACTGGGCCAGCGGGAAGTTGATGCGCAGGGTGGCCGGC
This sequence comes from Occallatibacter sp., assembly GCA_049515995.1. Classification (GTDB taxonomy): domain Bacteria; phylum Acidobacteriota; class Terriglobia; order Terriglobales; family Acidobacteriaceae; genus Telmatobacter. Next base: position 15,593 of record JBEKTO010000050.1, read on the forward strand.
AAGGCAGCCTCATCCGGCTCGGCCGGGCTCGCGGCCGCTGGAGCCTCGGCGATTCTGTCCAGCGTGCTGGCGATCGCGCTATCGTATGCGGCCGTGGTCGCAAAGGCCTGTTTCGCCAGCCGCCAGCGGGTTTCGCGGCTCAAAGCTCCGCCGTTGGTCTTCAGCTCATCGGTGAGAGCGGCATAATCCGCTACGCGCGTGATGATCGCTATATCCTCAAAATTCTTGGCCGCCGAGCGCACCATCGACGGCCCGCCGATGTCGATGTTTTCGATCAGATGGCCGAAAGCGACCCCAGGCTGTGCAGCCGTCTTTTCGAAGGCATAGAGATTCACCACCACCATGTCGATGGGCACAATCCCGTGTGCGGCGACGGCGGCCTCGTGCTCCCGGTTGCCGCGGATATAGAGCAGCCCGCCGTGAACCTTGGGATGCAGCGTCTTCACCCGGCCGTCCAGCATCTCGGGAAAGCCGGTCAGGTCGCTGATGTCCTTCACTGCGAGGCCTGCCTCGCGCAGCGCCCGCGCCGTTCCGCCGGTGGAGACCAGCTCCACGCCAAAGCCGGCCAGCACCTGGGCAAACCCCACCAGGCCCGTCTTGTCGGTTACGCTCAGCAAAGCCCGCCGAATCCGCTTTTCCGCACTCATGCTCAAACTCCTTCTTGAGATTCGCGCAGCCCTGTGCAGCCTCTTGCCGCGTCGGGCTGGCGAAGACCAAACTCCAGACTACATCGAATTCCGGGCCCCTATCTCAGATCACATTCCGGTACGGCGGCTTTCGCGCACCTCAACAGCAAGCCCCTCTGACTACGGGCTAGCCGAAAATGCTTTAGAGTTATCTTATGGGAAGTTATCCCCCAACTCCCGAACCCGAGGTTCTTCCTCCGGATACCGGTTCTATCCCCACGCCGCAACCGGTTCGCCGGCCGCGGCCCTCGTGGGCCGTCGCTCCAGCAACCTATTTGCTGGTGGGTATCAACTGCGCGGTTTTTCTCTTCATGGTGGCCAACCGTGTCAGCTTTCTCAACCCCTCCCCCGAGGATTTGCTGCGCTTCGGCGCCGACAACGCCGGTGCGGTGCTGCTGGGCGGCGATTGGTGGCGCATCGTCAGCGCCATGTTTGTCCATGTTGGCATCATCCATCTCGCCACCAACATGTGGTGCCTGTGGAATCTCGGTCTGCTGGCCGAGCCGCTGATGGGGTCGGCGGGCGTGCTGGCGGTTTACATTCTCACCGGCGCGGCGGGCAACCTGCTTTCCACGCTGTATAACTGGCTCAAGTACCACGATCTGGGCGCGTTCTCGGTGGGCGCGGGCGCTTCCGGGGCGGTCTTCGGAATTGCCGGAGCGCTGATCGTGCTGCTCAAATCCGAGCGGCTGCCGGTGCCTCCGCGGGAACTCTACAAACTGCGCAGGTCGGTCATCTACTTTGCCGCCATCAACCTGATGATTGGCTTCGCCACCATGATCCCGGGCTCCATCGTCCGCATCGACAACATGGCCCACCTGGGCGGATTTTCCTGCGGACTGCTCTTCGCGGCGCCGATGGTGCCCAGGCTCGGTTCGCCCCGTCCGCTCTTCCTGAGGCGTCTGCGCATTACCGTTGTGATGGTGGTGGCGCTGCTGGTGCTCTTCGGCTTCTACCTGGCGCAGTTGCCGGGATAAAAACACAGTTCTCTTCTGCTTCGCTCAGGCAGGCTCCAGTGCGCCCGGGTTTTGCGGCTACCGGGTCGCCGTCGCGGCGAATTTTTTCACCATGGCCAGCAGCAGCTTGCGGTCGCTCTCGTTCAGATTCGAGGAGTAGCGGCGAATCTGGGTGAGAAAGCGCAGTTCTTCGTCGGAGAGCTTCTGGGTGTTGAACTGGTGGCCGAGCGAGTCGTCGGCGAAGAACTGGGAGATGGGCAGGTCCAGCGCCAGGGCAATCTTCGACAGCGTGTCCAGCGAGGGGACGGTATGGCCGTTCTCCACACGCGAGAGGTAGCAGCGCAGCAAGCCGGTTTTCTTTTCGATATCCCCTTGAGAGAGCCCCTTCTGCAGCCGGTGAGCGCGGATCGTGGTGCCAATCTTCATTGCGGGATACGCCCTGTTCCATCTCTGCCCGAGTTTACTTTCGTGGCAGCAATCAAATGAGTATTGGCTTAACAGTTAACATGCGCCGCGCCTGAATGCAAGCACTTTTGTCAGGACCTCCAAACACCAAAGTAATATGTGGCTCCGGTTGATCGATTGCGGCCGGGCTCTGGCCCAAATCGGGAAAAGCGGCCTTAGCGCCTCAGATTTTCCGCAAGGAAGTGGTCCACGCGGGCCAGCGCGTCGGCGGCGTCCTCCGGGCGGTAGCCGCCCGCGTTGTTGGGATTCTCGAAGGCATGGCCTGCCTGGGGATAGATCTTCGCGTCCACGGGCTTGCCCAGCGACTGCATCGCGGCTTCGAAGGCGTGAACGGCTTCCGGCGGAATGCCGCGATCCTGGCCGCCGAAGTTGCCCAGCACAGCGGCGTGAATCTGCGCCAAGGCCGCCTTGTCCGTGGCCAGCGAGCCGTAGTTGATGGCGACCGCCTTCAGAGCCGGTGCGGCGATGGCCAGTTGCAGCGCGTAGCCGCCTCCCATGCACCAGCCCACCGCGCCGATGCGGTCGCGCTTCACGTCCTTGCGGCTTTCCAGATAGGTCATGGCCGCAGTTAGATCGCGCACGCCCTGGTCCTGGGGCAGGCCGCGGGAGAGTTCGTGGGCCAGGTCGGGCGTGGCCGCCACCTTGCCGCGATAGAGATCGACGGCCAGTGTTACGTAGCCCTTGGCCGCGTAGCCCGCGGCCTCCTGCTTGATCCAGTCGTTCAGCCCCCACCACTCGTGGATGACGATCAGTGCCGGATGGGGGCCGGCGCCGTGGGGTAGGTAGAGAATGCCCTGGGCAGTCGCGTCGCCGCTGGGGAAGGTGACCGCCTGCTGGGAGCGCGCGCTTGAGGCACTGAAGAAGAGCAGCAAGGGCGCGGCGCAGAGGAGAATGCGAAGAGTCTTCATGAGGGGACCTCGGTTGCAAGGCAATTTTCGCGCCGGGCAGGCCGCGGCGGTCGGATATCTTGTAGATGCGTCAACCTTTCCCCGGGATGGCCATTGCAAGGGGCTCGGGGCGCGCACGGCGAAGGGCCGTAAACCCTGGGGGCGCGGGAAGCGTCTGACTGAGTACGAGCGGGAAATGGCAAGGAGCGCAGATGCGGCGAGCGGCCGGGTGGACAGTTACGGTGGGGATTTTTGTGGCTGGCGGCTGGGCGTCTTGGGCGCAGGCTCCAGTCCAGGTCCCGCCGCCCGCTGCCGCCGCTGACTCGGCGCCGGTCCCGGCCGCTCCCGTGAGCGGCGGCAAGCTGCACGGCCAGGTGAAGAGCGGCAACATCCCTCTGCCCGGCGTCACGGTGACCGCCCAGAATACGCTTACAGGCAAGCGCTACCAAACCACCACCGACATCGCCGGGGCCTGGTCGCTGAGCATTCCCCAGAATGGCCGCTACGTGGTCAAGACGCAGTTCGCGGCCTTTGCCGCTGGATCGCAGGAGGCGGTGCTCAACGCCGCGAGCCACGACCAGACGGTCGCTTTTTCATTGATTCTGGCGTCGCGGGCGGCGGAGCAGCAGCAACAGGCCCGGCAGGGAACCCAAAGCTCCGGAGCGGCTGAAGCCATCCGCCAACTGGCCGGGACGGGCGCGCAGAGTCTGAGCCTGGTGAGCGCGCTGGCCGCCGACACCGAGAACCAGTCCGGCCCATCGGCTTCGTCCGGTTCGGCGGGAGCGGCGCTGCCCTCCATCGCCGGCAACTCGGACTTCGGCGGCGACTCAGTGGCCATCAGCGGGCAATCGGGTCAGGTAAGCCCGATGGCCGGCATGGATATGGACCGCCTCCGGGACGCGATGGAGACGATGCGTGCCCAGGGCGGCGGGAACTTCGGCGGACCCGGCGGAGGTCTCTTCGGGGGCGGCGGTTTTGGCGGTGGAGGGTTCGGGGGCGGTTTTGGCGGGGGGCCCGGCGGCGGACGGGGCAACTTCCGCGGCTTCAATCCCGGCCAGCCGCACGGCGCCATCTTCTGGATCGGAAGCAACTCGGCGCTCAACGCGGAGCCTTTTGCGCTGCGCGGCCAGTCGCAGGAGCAGCCGGCCTCGGGAACGAACCGTTTCGGACTCACCTTCATGAGCGCGCCGTACCTGCCTGGGCTGACCAAGCCCAGCGGCAAAGACACGGTCTTCCTCACGCTCTCCGGCCAGCGCAGCTCGAATCCATCCGACCAGTACGCCACCGTGCCCACGGATGCCGAGCGGGCGGGCAACATTCCCGGTCTTGCCGCGCCGATCACGCCCACCAGCCAGGCAGCGGCGCTGCTCAAGTACTTTCCCGAGCCGAACCTGCCGGGCGACGAGCAGAACTATCACCTGCTGACGACGGCGCAATCGAACACGACACAGGCCGGCGTGCGCTACATGCGCAGCCTGGGCGCAAACGCCACGCAACCCGGCAGCGGACGAGGCGGCGGGTTCGCCGGCGGGGGTGGGCGCAGGAACCAGGATCGGGGGCTGCGCCAGAGCATCAACTTCAACTACAACTGGAGCCACTCGGCCTCGGATCATGTCAACCTTTTTCCAGAACTGGGCGGCAAAGGCTTTTCCAACGGCGACTCCGTGCAGGCCGGTTACACGGTCGGTTACCACAAGCTGACCAACGTCTTCAACGCCAACTGGAATCGCAGCGACAGCCAGACGACGAACTTTTTCACCAGCGGCGCCGATATCGCCACCCAGATCGGCATCCTGGGGCCGAATAACGCGCCGCTCAACGCGAGCCCGCTCAACTATGGCCTGCCCAACGTGCAACTGGGCAATCTCTCCGGGCTCAGCCAATTGCAGCCCAGCTTCTTCGTGGCGCAGACCATCTCGTTCACCGAGGTGCTCAGTTGGATTCACCAGAAGCACAACCTGCGTTTCGGTGGCGACTATCGCCGCGTGCACCGCGACTTCCTGGGCGGGTCGAATGCCACCGGGACGTTCTACTTCACAGGTCTCTATACCGGCTCCTCGCTGGGAGATTTTCTTCTCGGCGAGCCGCAGGAAACCTCCATTGACTCGGCTGTGGCCAAGAGCTATCTGCGCGACAACGTGATGGACGTGTATGCCCAGGACGACTGGCGCGCGCGGCCCAGCCTCACGCTCAACTTTGGAGTTCGCTACGAGTTCTTCGCGCCGTACACCGAGAAGTACGGCCACCTGGCGATGGTCGACACCAATCCCGGCGCGGGCTTTACCGGCGCTGCCGAGGTCCAGTCCGGCGGTTCGGCTTCTTTCAGCGGCGCGCTGCCCGATTCGCTGGTCTTTCCCTTCCGCACGGCTTTTGCGCCGCGGTTGGGCATGGCTCTGCGCTTGCCCAAGCAGACCGTGGTGCGCGCCGGCTATGGCATGAATTACACCGTCGGCCAGTACGCCACCTTTGCCACGACCATGGCGCATCAGCCGCCCTTTGCCAACGAGCAGACCAACGAGTCGCCCTCTGCCGGCGCTCTCTCGCTGGCCAACGGTTTTCCCGCGCCGGACACGACCGGCAACTACGCGCTCGACCCGCACTATCGCCTGCCCTATGTGCAGGTGTGGAACGTCGATGTGCAGAAGACGCTGCCCTGGGGCGTGGTGCTCAACGCCGGCTATAACGGATCGCGGGGAAGCCGCCTGGACGACACCATCGCGCCGCGCGCGAGTGCAAGCAGCCCCAACACAGACCCCACAAACCTGATCTTTAACTATGAGCAGGCCGCGGCGTTCTCGCGCTTCAATGCCGGCACGCTGCGCGTGAACAAGCGGCTCTCCAGCGGTATTGCCCTGGGCGCCAACTACCAGTATTCCCATTCCATCGACGATGCCGGCTCGGTGGGCGGAACCTCGACCGTGGTGGCGCAAAACTGGCAGGACCTTCAGGCCGAGGAAGGGAACTCGAGCTTCGATCAGCGGCACAAAGTCAGCGGGACATATCTCTACGAGTTACCTTTTGGCAAGGATAAGTTCTGGGTTACCGGCGGCGTTGGCTCGCATATCCTGGAGGGATTCTCGGTTTCCGGCAGCTTTACCTTTGCTACCGGAACGCCGCTGACGCCGAGTTATCAGGAGGCGGTGGAAGATGTGGCGCGGGGCACGGCCGGAACCCTGCGCCCGGATCGCGTGCCGGGCGTTTCGCTCACGGCTGGCGGCGGCTCGTTGCTGCAGTGGTTTAACACCGCGGCCTTTGCGCTTCCCGCGGGTCCCTTTGGGACGGCCTCGCGCAACTCGATTCCAGGGCCCGGGACGATCTCAAACAGCATGGCGCTTGCCAAGACGATGCAGTTGGGCGACACGCGCAGCATGGAGTTTCGCGCTACGGCCAACAATGTTTTCAATACTGTGCAGTATTCGGGCGTAGATACCAGCGTAACTTCGCCGACCTTTGGGCAGGTAAATTCGGTTGGTTCCATGCGGTCGTTCCAGTTTACGGGGAGATTCAGGTTTTAGCGGAGTTAGCAAGTCGGCGGCGGAAGGAAAGTGAATGACGGGTTGGGCGCAAAAGATCGGGGCGGGAATTGCATCGCTGGCGCTTGGGCTTCCGGGCGCGCAGCCGGCGTTGGCGCAGAGTTCCGGTCAGGGATCGACCCAGCAGCAGGTCTCGGTGACTCCGCAGGGCGGCTTCGTGCTCAAGGTGAACGGTGAACTGGTGCTGACCAACGTGGTGGCGCGCGACGCCAAGACCGGCGAACTGGTACAGGGGCTCAAGCGGAGCGATTTCAGCATCTACGAGAACGGCAAGCAGCAGCAGATCGACACCTTCGATTTTGAAAGCGTCGACAAAGCCACGCCGCTGAACGAGGCCACGGTGAGCGGACTGGCCGCGGGGACAAGCAGCAAGGCTGTGGTGGTGGCACGCCCCGAGGATCTGCGCAATCACCGCCTGATCGTGATGTTCTTCGACCTGACCTCGATGCAGCCCGAAGACCTGGATCGCAGCGTGGAGGCGGCGCAGGATTTTCTCAAGAAAAAAATGCAGCCCGCCGACCTGGTGGCGCTGGTCTCGCTGGGCGACACATTGAAAGTCGATCAGGACTTCACGGCGGACAAGAATGCGCTGATCAACGAGGTCGCCGTCTACAACGGCACCGAAGGGCAGGGGTTTGCCGAGGGCGCGACGGCGAACTCGAACCAGGTGGAAGACACCACCGGCTACACGCCCGACGAGAGCGAGTACAACGACCTGAACACCGACCGCGAACTGTTCGCGCTGCGCGCGGTGGCCAAGTCGCTGGAAAAGATTACCGAGAAAAAGTCGCTGCTCTATTTTTCCGGCGGAATCTCGCGCGACGGCATCGAGAATCAAGCGTCGCTGCGGGCCGCCATCAACGCGGCCGTGCGCGCCAACCTGGCCATTTACAGCGTGGATACGCGGGGATTGCAAGCTATTTCGCCGCTGGGCGATGCGTCGACGGGAAGCTATCGCGGCACGGGCGCCTACAGCGGGGGCGCGCTGCTCAACAACATGAACGCCAATTTTGCCACGCAAGAGGTAATGGCGACGCTGAGCACCGACACCGGCGGCAAGGCGTTCTTCGACTCCAACGATTTCGCTCCGGCATTCGCGCAGGTGGAGCGCGACGCCTCTGCGTATTACGCAATCGGTTTTCGTAGTACGAATCCGCTGCGCGACGGCCGCTATCGCAAGCTGACCATCAAGATCAACCGGCCCGGCGTGAAGCTCGAATACCGGCCCGGCTACTATGCGCCTGCGAACTTCCAACACTCCGGCCACGAAGACCGCGAGCGCGAACTCGAGGAGCAGTTGGCCAGCGACCTGCCGGCCACCGACATGGCCGTCTATCTCGACGCGATGTACTTCCGCCTGGACGAGAATCGCTTCTTTGTGCCGGTTTCGCTGATCGTTCCCGGCTCGCAGATTCCCTTTGTGAAGGGCGGCGACAAGGACAAGGCGACGCTGGACATCATCGGCAGTGTCATCGACGAAGTGAAGCGGCCCATCGGCCACGCGCGCGAGACGGTCAAGCTGAATCTCGATCCGAGCTTGCAGGCGCGGCAGAAGAACATCCAATACACGACCAGCTTCAACCTGCCGCCGGGCAAGTACCGGCTGAAGTTTGTGGTGCGCGAAAACCAGACAGGTCGCATGGGTTCCTTCGAAGCGGAGATCACGCTGCCGGAGATGAAGAAGGCGCCGCTCAAGATGAGTTCGATCTTGCTGGCCTCAATGCGCCAGCCCAGCAAGAAGCAGAGCCCGCTGGTGCGTGGCGGAGAAGAGTACGTACCCAACATCAGCCACGTCTTCCGCCAGGACCAGCACCTCTTTCTGCTCTACGAAGTCTATGGCCCGGCGCGGGAAAAGGCCGCGGCGGATGCGGCGAAGGGGACCAAACCGGGCATTAACCTGCTGAGCAGCCTGGAACTCATCCAGGGGGCTACAAAGGTGTACGAAACGCCGTTGGTCCGGGCCACGGCCATCAATGTAGAAGGGCGCGACGCGGTGGCCATCGAACTGGACGTGCCGCTGTCCGGGCTCAAGCCGGGTTCCTACCTGTGCCAGTTGAATGTGATCGACGACGCCGGCGGCAGCTTCGCATTCCCGCGCTTTGCTGTGCTGGTGCGCGAGCCGCTTGCTGCGGCGGCCGCGCAGCCGGCCGCTTCTCAATCCTCGGGCGGCGTCTCCGCGACGGGCACCCGGCAGGGAACCGCTGGCGCCGCCGCGAATCCGTAGGGACAATGCCGGCAGCCTGAGCCGCAGCAGGAGCCGCGCTTCTGGTGAAATGCCGCCGTGAAGACCCTATTCGGCCCCTCAAAGTAGTAGTCTTCGGTTTCGAGCAGCGCCTGCGGATTCCCATCCATTCTTTCATTTTCTCTTGAACAACCCTTCTGCGCCCGGGCCGCCGCAGCCAATGGGTAGAATTGAAGCATGACACTTTCCGCGCGGGATCGCGCCCGCCGCATCAAAATCATTCTTTTCGACGTCGATGGCGTTCTGACGAATGGGGCCATTTGGATTATTCCGGTTCCGGTGGCCTCGCCCGACGGCTCCATTGTCTCCAGAATGGTGGAAGCCAAAGGCTACAGCGCTCACGATGGCGCCGGCATGACGCTGGCGCGGCTGGGCGGCATGAAGGTGGGCATTATCACCAAGCGCATCAGCGAAACCGTGGCCCTGCGCATGCGTGACCTGAAGATTGAGTTCGTCTATCAGGGCGAGGCCTTCAAGATGCGTCCGGTGCGCGAGATCATGGAGAAGGAAGGCGTGACGCTGGACGAGATTGCCTACGTGGGCGACGACGTGATCGACCTGCCGGTGATGCGCGCGTGCGGCTTTGCCGTGGCCACGGCGAACGCGCGTGCGCAGGTAAAAGCCGAGGCGCATTATGTGACGCCCAGCCGTGGTGGCGACGGCGCGGGCCGCGATGCAATCGAATTCATCCTCGAAGCCAAGGGCCTGTTGCAGCAATGCATCGATGCTTCCATCGACGAGAGCAATCCAATTCCGCCCTCAATGGATATCGGCAAGGGTGGGGACCTGAAGTAGGTGCGCGAGATGCAGAGAGAGACCCAGAAAAAACGCGCAGTTGTGCTGTTGAGCGGGGGCCTGGACTCATCGACGGTGCTGGCCATTGCCCGCAGCCAGGGCTACGAGTTGTACGCGCTCTCGTTTTCCTACGGCCAGCGGCATATTGTTGAACTCGAAGCAGCCCGTCGCGTAGCCGCGTCCATTGGCGTGGCTGCGCACCGGATTGCGGCCATCGATCTGCGCATCTTTGGCGGCTCCGCGCTGACAGACGACATCGAGGTGCCCAAGGGGCGTTCAGCGGACGATATGTCGCACGGCATTCCTATCACCTACGTTCCCGCGCGCAACACGATCTTTCTTTCATTCGCTCTCGCGTGGGCCGAGGTGCTCGGTTCGAACGACATCTTCATCGGAGTGAATGCGCTGGACTATTCGGGCTACCCCGACTGCCGTCCCGAGTTCATCCAGGCTTTCGAGAAGATGGCCAACCTGGCGACCAAGGCCGGGGTCGAAGGCCGCCAGGCGCTCAAGATTCACACGCCGCTGATTGCCCTCACCAAGGCGCAGATCGTCCACAAAGGAATCGAGCTGGGCGTGAACTACGGGCTGACCAGCAGTTGCTACGATCCGTCGCCCACGGGCGAGCCGTGCGGCCAGTGCGACTCGTGCCTTCTGCGGCAAAAGGGATTCCGCGAAAACGGGATCGAAGACCCGCTGCCGTATCGGGCAGCCGGGGATCGGGCTTCGCGATGAGCTACGCCGTCAAGGAGATCTTCTATACCCTGCAAGGGGAAGGCGCGCAGGCAGGCCGCGCGGCGGTCTTTTGCCGGTTCGCGGGGTGCAACCTCTGGTCTGGTCGCGAGGCGGACCGGGCGGCGGCAATCTGCCGCTTCTGCGATACGGGTTTCCTCGGCGTGGATGGGCCCGGAGGCGGAAAGTTCGATTCCGCTGAGGCTTTGGCCGCGGCCATCGAGCAAGAGTGGCCCAAAGATTCGGTTTTAGGCAAGCGGTTCGTGGTCTGCACCGGCGGCGAGCCTCTGCTGCAACTGGATGCAAGCCTGATTGCCGCGCTGCATGCGCGCGATTTTCAGATTGCCGTGGAAACCAACGGGACGGTCGCCGCCCCGGCGGGCGTGGATTGGCTCTGCGTCAGCCCCAAGGCCGGAGCGAAGCTCGCGCAGACGAACGGAGACGAGTTGAAGCTGGTTTTTCCGCAGGAGGGGTCCGATCCCGCGGATTTTGAACTGCTCTCCTTTCGGCATTTCTTTCTGCAGCCGATGGACGGGCCGGCACGCGCCGCCAATACGGACCTTGCGCTACGCTACTGCCTCGATCATCCGCAGTGGCGATTGAGCCTGCAGACGCACAAACTCCTCGGCATTCCTTAGAATGGAATCAATGGAAATTTTCAAGGAATTTACAATCGAGTCGGCACACTGGCTACCCAACGTTCCCGCGGGCCACAAATGCGGACGCCTGCATGGCCATAGCTTTCATATCGAGATTCATGTCAGTGGCCCGCTCGACCCGCATCTTGGCTGGGTCATCGACTTCGCCGAGATCAAGTCGGCCTTCAAGGGCATCGAGGACCGCATCGACCACCGTTGCCTGAATGAGATCGAGGGGCTGGAGAACCCAACCAGCGAAAATCTTGCCAGATGGCTGTGGACGAAGCTACTCCCGGCGCTCCCGGAACTGAGCAGGATTGTGGTGCGCGAGACCTGCACCAGCGGGTGTATCTATGCGGGCGAATTGGAAAACTGATCCGCGCCTCTCCGCCCAAATCAGTCCTAAGCTAAGGAATCTTCACCCTTTGCGCGCCTCGGCTTCCGCGAGCCATCCGCGGCGCAGCTTTTCCGGCGGAATGCTTGAAACATACGGCTTAATATCGAGAATCGGCGTGCCGTCGAGCATATCGACGCCGCACACGTAGAGCGACCCTCCCTCGCGGCGCAGAAGTTCCACGACGGTCAACGCTAGCGGATTGGGGCGGCGCGGAGAGCGCGTGGTGAAGACGCCGTGCGGGCGGTCGTCGGAAGGCGGCGTGACCATCAGATCGAAGCCGTCGGAGCGGTCGAAGGCCCAGATCACGAAAAGGTGCGAGTAGCCCTCGATCCCGGTGAGCCCGAGTTCGAATTCGGGAAGAATGCGGAGTACGCCCTCTTCCGGGTGCTGGGCGCCAAGACCTTTCGGAATGGCGGACGCTTCTTTGAAGGGACTTTGGACGAATCCGATCGGCTGCGGCGTAAACATGGGCGCAATTGTCTCCGCCTCCCATGCTAAACGCGGGCAGGAGCTGTTCGCCGTTCGGATCTCCAGATTGTTGGGAGGATTGGTGGACCTGATCGGGATCGAACCGATGACCTCTTCCATGCCATGGAAGCGCGCTCCCAGCTGCGCCACAGGCCCACATGCTGCAGGGATGCAACTTCCCTATTGTCTCCGCTCTGGCGCGATTCGTCAAACCCCGTGCCCGCCTGGAATCAAAGCCGGCCAGAAGCTGGGATTTTCGCCAAGGAAACGCTGCCAAAATCCCCCTTAAACTCCGAGCGGCAGCTTCAGTCCGGCTGTGCAGTGGCCGGCGGCCGGCCCCGAAACCGCTTGGGAAAAGGAAAAAGGTGAGTGACCGGGAACACTTCAGGGGTCTTCCGGTGTCTAAGACAATAGAGTGCGTAGGGCAGCCGGCCCGCGGCCGGTTTCCTGTTTTCCCGCGCACTCCGTGGCAGCATCGGTTTCCCGGCGGCAGTTTCAAGCCGTTGGGCGAGTGGCCGCGACCGGCATGAGGGCATGTGCCAAACAGGGATTTTT
>JBEKTO010000051.1:0-27684 GCA_049515995.1 Occallatibacter sp.
CTCCGCAACCGACCGCCACCGGCGAACGCGACGTTCAGTTCCCGCTTCCTCTTCATGAACCATAACGAAATGGTCAGCCCAATACCCGACGTCATGCCAGAGGGGAACTCAGGACGCTTACCTTTTTCCGCAGCGAGCAATCCAGATGTCAATCATTTGGTCTCAATTTTAGTAATACGGCTGCCCCAATCCTGGGGCAATTTTGCGGGAAAGACACGGGCTCAGCCGTGAAACGAAGACCCTGCTTCACCGCAGTAGGCGCCCAGTTTTTGAGGAAGGTTCTCGACCCGCTACAGTGGCCTTTCGGCCCTATCGCCTATTCACTCTAAGTTATTGAAAGATTGGAGGCGCGGGGCGGGATCGAACCGCCGCATAAAGGTTTTGCAGACCTCTCCCTTACCACTTGGGTACCGCGCCTTGGCAGGGCTGCTTAATTTTCGGTTCGCTCCAATCCACCGTAGCCAACCCGGCTGGCGCCGGAGGGCGGATTGGAGCGGGAGACGAGATTTGAACTCGCGACCCTCGCCTTGGCAAGGCGATGCTCTACCACTGAGCTACTCCCGCTTGTTGCAAGATTGAGTATACCGGGCGGCCGAAATCAGGTCAAACCGCGACCGGCGCCGGCAGGACCGCATCGGCCCGCGAACCCTTTTCTTCGCGCACGATTTCACCGTCGCGCATGTACAGGATCCGGCTGGCGACCGAGGCCGCCTCGGGATTGTGGGTGATCATCAGCGTGGTCTGGCCCAGTTCCCGGTTGGAGCGGAGCAGCATGTGCAGCACCGCGTCGGAGTTCTTGGTGTCGAGGTTGCCGGTGGGCTCGTCGGCCAGAACAATGGCCGGCCGGGTGATCAGCGCCCGGGCAATCGCCACCCGCTGCTGCTCGCCGCCGCTCAGTTCCGAGGGCCGGTGCTTGAGACGTCCCTGGATCGAGAGCATGTCGCTCAGATGGTCGAGATACTTCAGGTCCAGCGGCTCCGTGCGCCCGCTGACAGCATAGGCAATCTCGATGTTGCCCATTGCCGAGAGGGTGGGCAGCAGGTTGAACTTCTGAAAGACAAATCCAATGCGATGCTTGCGCAGCTTGGTGCGTTCGGCATCGTTGAGCGTGGCAAAATCCACGCCGTCGATTACCACCCGGCCCTGGGTGGCTCGGGTCAGCCCGCCGAGGAGGTAAAAGAGGGTGGACTTGCCGGAGCCGGATGGGCCGACAATGGCCACAAACTCCCCAGGATCGATTTCCAGCGAAACTCCATGGACCGCGGTGACCTGGAGTCGGCCCGCCGCATAAACCTTGGTGAGGTTTTCGGCGAGAATGATCGGCGAAGACTTTTCGGGCTGCACAGTAGCCATTGTAAACGCGACAGCCTGGTTGCAATTTTGCCGAGGCGGCCGCCGGTCCGGTTCAGTATCGTGCCGCGGCCGGAGCCCACAGTTTCACCGCTTCACCGTTCCTGTGTTTCTGTGGAGCGGCAATTTTTCGCCTTTTATTTTGAACGGTTTAGGTCGGCTTTCACAGTTTCACAGCCAAAAACGCGCACGAAAAAAATAGCGCTCGCAGGGTTTGCGGAGGCAAAGGCACGGCTGGTGGGGCGTTTGCCGAGAAGGATTCTTAGACCCTTTCTCCTCGCTCTACCAGTATGCGCCGGCGGAGGGTAATCTTCTGCAAACCATCCCACCTGGATATTGTGGTGCGCAGGATGACAGGTCATTTTTGCAAACAAAGTGAAGCTGGCCGGCGCAGGACGCAAACCGCAGGTCCTTCGACTCCGCCTCTCGCGATGAAACCACGAGAGGCTCCGCGCAGGATGACAGATCTTTTATTTTCAAGTCCTTACAAGGGATTTCTATGCCAAGGATTTGCTTCCGGTATTCGACTACACAGGGATTTTTTACTTGCCCGCGGCCTCAGCCGAATGCAGCGAATTCCGCCACCGGCGGCTTGAGAGATGCAGAGTATCCTCCACGCTGAAAGTGTGCGCGAATTTTGGCGAATGAGTAGATGCCGAGTTCCGGTGACTCTCCAGGAGCCTAGATTCTCACTAACAGTGATTCCAGTCGGATTCGGTATAGAACTGAACGGTATACCAGCGGTTTTCGAGCCTGCGAACGCGATAGACCTCGCAGGGGATGCCCGGATACTTGCCCGCTAAGCCACTGGTGGCACCATGGGCAAGCGCATTGTTTGGATCGAAGACAAGATAGACTGTCGTGTCGTTCCTGCCCCATCCCCATCCGTCCCACTCAATGTGCTTCAGTTCTCCGTTGAGCCCTGTCGGTTCGAGCAACACTTCGCTTTTGTACTTCCGGGATTTGAGCAGCCACCTCGCAGATTGCACCGGCCTCGGCTGCGGAACCAAACCTCCTAGGATTGCACCCACAAAGGCCATGCAGACCAGAACGAGCGTCCCCCCGATAACCACCGTCCACAGGATTCGATGGTACCTTTTCACCATGCCTTGAATGTTACTCCGCATAGTGGCCAGATGGTCCCCAAGCCGGCAGTTACTGGCTAGTGTGGTCCGCCGGGAATGAAGTCATTTTCAGAAGCCCCTCCATTGGATCCAATTCTCCAAAGACCATCCCTCAGGGGCTAAAGCTTGCTCATTCCAGCTGTTGACGGCACGACTGAAGTCGTGCCCTTTCAAAACATCAACAACGATCCGTGGAGCGGACACTACTAGGGACTAGGGAATAGGGAATAGGGACTAGGGAATGGGGAATAGGGATTGGTCTCTGGCCCTATGAATATGTTCCTTCAAGTTTTGCTATCCCATCCTTTCGCCAGAGAGAAGGCGAAAAGATGGGGCACGGACTGGTAAACATTCACGCGGTCGAAGACCTGGCAAACAGAATCGAAGCGGCAGGATTCCGTTGTGTTGCGTAGAAGATGAGCGGTGTGGCGAAGAGATCCTGGCGGGAGCATTTCGTTGGATCGAGCGGGCGTGCGGAGAGCGTGCGGGAATGCTCTAGAATGGAGACGCACCGATCTTCTTCTCAGGATTCCCCACGAATGAGCGTCGATCTGAAATCCACTCTTGTCTCTTCTCTTGAAGCGGCCGCCGGCAAGGCCGGGCTGGCGCTGGTTTCCGTCACAAAAGGCAGCGATTCGGGCGGCCGGCCCACGGCGGTCTTCGAGCTTGGGCTCCCCGCGCTCGACGGACGAACGCTGCGGCTGGAACTGAGCGAAGCCTTCGACTTCGACAAGCCGCATCTGCTGCCTACGATCACGGCCCACCTGGCCGCCGAGGCCAAGCGGCTGCGCAATCCGCGGCCCGACTGTTATGTGACGCTGGGCGGGCTGCCGGTGGCCTTTGGGCAGTTTCAGTGGCCGTTTCACCGCTCGACCTCCGGCGCGGACACCTTTATTGTCCACGGCGAGATCCAACTGGCCGACGGCGGCACGCATACCCTGCACGCCAAGGTGGCAGCCTCGGTGACGCTGACCTTTGCCGAGATTGTTCCGGCGATGGAGCAGCCCTATGCGGAGAGCTTCGTCTACAACGCGGTGCGCAAGACGATCGACCTGGGGCAGCTCGAGTTTCTCAAGTCCGGCAACCGCCAGCCGGTGCCGGTAACTACCCGCTACTATAGCCGCTGGCAAAAGAAGTTCCTCTTTACCGAGACCAACGACGCGGAGCGGCTGGAGTATCTGCTGCGCAAGGTCTACTGGCTCAGCGGCGTGCTGGGCTCGGGGCAGCCGGTGTGGATCGCCGATCCCAGGGACGGACAGTACCTGAATACGACCGAACAGGATTTGCTGCGCATGGCTGGGCACGAGGCCGGAGAGGGTCTGCTAGCGCTGGAGGGCGAATTTGCCGCGGCCACGCCGCAACTGATGGCGCGCGCGCCGGAGTACCAGGCCAAGCTGGAGGCCGCGCTGAACTTTACCAAGCCGCAGTTCAACGAGTCGATGCGCTCCGGCCACGCGAATATGTAAGAACCTTTCGGAAACCGAAGAGCCGCCGCAGCCAGCCGGAACGGGAGCGCTTCGGCGTGGGCTTTCCGGCGGCCGCGGCCGAACGCATTTGCGCCAGGGCTTCTTTCACCTGCGCGCGCAGGCTTTCCACTTCAAATGTGCAGGAACGCAGATAGGCTGAGACGGTGAGCCCGGCTTCGGCGGCGCGCCGGCGCAGTTGCGCGGACTCCGCCCGACTCAGGCGGATGGTGACGCTGGCGCATTTCAGCTCCGGATCGGGCGGCAGAGCGCGGGCGGTCCCTGACTTGTCATCGTTTGCGCTCGAAAGCGGCGCCGCTTGCGTTCTGGAAGATGCATCGGCCGGGAAGGCCGGGCGAGGATAAGCTGGTTCGAATGTAAAGGGCTGGGCGTCGGGAAGATCGCCGGCTGGCGGGCCGGCGGAGCGGTAGCGGGCATGGGCGCGCAGGGCGTCTTCGTAGCTGAGGGTCGACCCATCGTCGGCAGGATCGTCGGTGTTCCAATCCGGATCACCCTTCAGCCCGAGCAAGGAGGAACCGTCGCCGGGGAGTGAGGATTTCCACCCCAACGACGAAGACCTGTCGCTGGGGACCACAGGGTTTTGCGCGGGGGCGGCCAGCGCGGCCAGCAGACCTGCAAAGCTGGGCGAGAATCCGGGTTCGGCGGGTTGCTGCATGGAGTGGAGCATAGCCCGCAGCGGAAGCGCGGGCGTGAGAATTTTCCCATGGGACGGTTGGGCGGATTCCGGATGAGGAATTAAAGGCCGCTGGTTTCGAAACGGAACTGGCCCTGCCTGCCCGCCTGTCCGCTTTCGCAGGAGCCGGAGCGGCCGGCAAAGCTGCGGGCGATCAGTTGCAGAGGAGTTCGCAGGCTTCCGGATCGGGGAGGACGCGTCCGGGCAGGCGCAACAGCTTGGTGACCGCCTCGGCGGTCATGGGGCGGGCGAAGAGGAAGCCCTGGCCGAAGCGGCAGCCCATCTGGCGCAGCAGGCGGTACTGTTCGCGGGTTTCGATGCCCTCGGCTACCACATCCATTCCCAGCACCCTGGCCAGTTCGATGATGGTGCGCACGATCTGGAGCGGCTGTTCCCCTTCGGTGAGGCGGCCCACAAAGGAGCGGTCGATCTTGAGCACGTCGATGGGGAAGGAATGCAGGTAGCTCAAAGAGCTGTAGCCGGTGCCAAAGTCGTCCATGAGCAGGGAAACGCCCAGCTTGCGCAGGCTGCTCAGCACCTCGAGCGCGGTGCCCATGTTGGGAATCAGGCTGGATTCGGTCATCTCCAGGCCGAGCTGCCGGCTGGAGATGCCCGATTGCACCAGCAGCGACTCGACGTGGTCGGCCAGCCCCTCGCGGGAGAACTGCCGGGCGGAAAGGTTTACACAAACCCGGAGCGAGCCGTGGCGCGGGTCCTCGTTGCTCCAGCTCTGAATCTGGTTGCAGGCCTCGGCCAGCCCCCAGTCGCCGATGGGCAGGATCAAGCCGCTCTCCTCGGCGACGGGAATGAAGTCCATGGGCGGAATCAGTCCCCGTTCCGGGTGCGCCCAGCGGATGAGGGCCTCGAGGCCGACAATTCTGCGGGTGGTCAGATCGATTTCAGGCTGATAGTAGAGCACGAACTGGCGCTCGTCCAGGGCGCGGCGCAGATCCACCCTGCGCGGCCAGGCCCGTCCGGTTCGGGTGCTGGCGCCGGTGGCGCGGGGCCGGCGCAGACTCTGCTTGGCAAAGCTCTTGCGCAGGCGGTGGAGTTCAATCTGGTTGGCCACCATGCCGGCCAGGTTCTCAAGCATTCTGAGCTCGTCCGGTTCCATGGCGCCGCGGGGTTCGCGGCGGAAGATGGTCAGCATTCCCAAAATCCTGCCACTGCCGGAGCGGACTGGAACGCCGGCAAAAAAGGCCACCTGAAAGCGCCTTATGAGCAGCCGGTGGCCTTGGAAGCGGGGATGCTGGGAGAGGTCGGGAATCACCACCGGACCGTCTTCGTCGAGCACCATTTCAAAGATCGAGTTGGCCCGCGGCAGTTCGCGAACGTCTTCGCCCCAGTGCGATTTGATCCAGATGCGCGTTTCATCCACAAAGCCCAGCAGGGCCACTTCGGCGTGGAAGTACTCGGCAGCCAGCCGGGTAATGACGTCGTAGCTGGGTTCCGGGGCGGTATCGAGAATCCCAGTCGAAGTGAGCGCGGCCAGGCGAACAGCCTCCCGGCGGCGATCGATTCTTTTGGCTTCCAACTCTGCTTGTGGCATTCTCACTCCGACACACCACTCGGCGACGAAAACCTGTCGCCTCACCTTGCGAGCACGAAACCCTCGCTGGATCTCCCGAGTCGCCGGGAGCCCCGGTTCAGTGGCTTTTCCAGTCGCGCGGTAGAGCCGGGGCCGGCCGGTCCTTTGCAGGATTTCCGGTCGAGCGAACGGCCGTCCTGGCCGTTCCGTCCCCAAATTCCACGATTGCGGCCTGTGAAATAGCCCATCAGGGCATGCTTTTTTGGTTACGCATTCACCTTATCGGTAACGTCGGGCAAATGCGACAGGTTACGCAGGAATTGTCAGGGTGAGTACCTGATTGGAAACGCTTACTACTTTCGTGCTGCCGGCTGGGCGGTTTCCGTCCAGAGGAAAGTAAGTTCGTCGGCGTGATCCTGGATCTGCTGCTCGACGCCCACCCCGGCGGAATGGCCTCCAGCAAGGCTATAGTGCAGCAAAATGGGCCTTCCGCTGGATGAAGCCGCCTGCAGGAGAGGCGTCATCTTGCGGGCATGGAGCGGATCAACGCGCGTGTCGCTGTCGCCGGTGAAGAACAGGACGGCAGGATACGCCGTGCCTGATTTCACATTGTGATACGGGGAGTACTTGAATAAATAGGGAAACTGATTCTCCTTCTCCGCCGAGCCGTATTCGGTGGTCCACTGCGGCCCTTGCAGAAACTTCTGGTAGCGGAGCATGTCGAGCAGCGGAAAGCCGCAGAGCACGGCCGAGAAGAGCTCGGGCCGCTGCACGATGGAGGCGCCCATCAGCAGGCCCCCATTCGAGCTGCCCAGGATGGCGAAGTGCTGCGAAGAGGTGTATTTGCCGGCGATCAGGTACTCGGCCGCGGCAAACCAGTCGTCGAAGACGTTCTGCTTTTTCTCGAACATGCCCTGCTCGTGCCAGCGTTCGCCATATTCGCCGCCGCCGCGCAGGTTGGGCAGCGCAAACCAGCCGCCCTGCTGCAGCCACCAGGCAATGGCCGGGCTCCATTGCGGGGCCATGTTGATGTCGAAGCCGCCGTAGCCGACCATCAGCAGACGCTCCGTGCCGTCCCGCTTGAGGCCCTTCCGGCCGGCGATGAACATGGGCACCCGCGTGCCGTCCTTGGACTTGAAAAAGACCTGGGTCAGCTCATATTGGCTGGAATCGAAGGGAATCTTGGGCTGGGCGAAGATTTCGCGCTTGCCGGTGACCGTATCCAGGCGGTAGAGGGTGGGAGGCGCGATGAAGGACTCGAAGCTGAAAAAGCCGTAACGGTCGGTGGACCGCCCCTGGACGGTGGAGACCGAGCCGATGCCGCCGGTATCGACCGTGCCGCCGGGGGTCCAGGGTTTTCCCTCCAGCGTGTAGACGCCGATCTCCGGCTTCACGTCCTTCAGCCGCTTCACAAAGATCTTTCCACCCACGATCGAGAAGTCCTCGATCGCGTCCGGCCCCTCGGGCACGATCGTCTTCCACGCGTCGGGCAAAACGCCGGGGTCGGCCTTGAGAATGCGCCCATTGGGCGACTGGTAGTCGGTTTTCACGTACCATGCGCCCTTGGCGTAGAGGGCGGAGAAGCGCGCATCCAGCCCCCAGACCAGAATGTCGAAGAACGAGCCGGGCTTGGTGAGGTCGCGGAAGACGATGTCCACGCGCCGGGCGGGAACGCCGCGGTCGATCTCCACCACCAGGTAGCGGCCGTCGTCGGTCACATCGGCGCTGAAGAGGTCGATCGGGCCCAGCGCCTCGCCGCGGAATTCGTGGCCGAAGAGCAGCGTGTCGCGCGAGAGGCGCGTGCCCAGCACGTGGAGGTAAAGCAGCGTTCCCTGGGCGTTGGCGCGCGTGTAATAGAGGCCGCTGCCGTCGGGGGTAAAGTTGACCGACCAGTAGAGCCCGCTGGGCAGCTCATCTTCCAGCGGCTTGCCGGTCCTAGAGTCGGCCACGCGGATGGTGGTCTCATCCGCGCCGCCCTGCCTGACCGCGTAGGCCACCAACGACCCGTCGCGCGCAACATCCATCAGATCGACCGAGGTATTGGGGTCCCGGCTTAGAGACGCCGGATCGATCAGCCGCTCGTCCTTCGCCGTCCCGCCCAGGCTGACCCAGCCGCGGCGCACATCGATCGAGGCCTGGTCCTCGCCGGCCAGCCGCTTTTGAAAGAAGTAGCTGTCGCCGCGCTGGAGGGGCAGCGACCACTTCGAAACGTGCTCCAAATCCTCCAGATCGTCCACCGCCTGCGGGCGGATGCGCGCCTGGCTCATGTAGCGGGCCGTGTAGGCGTTCTGGGCGTCGATGAAGGCTCGCGTCGCGGTGCTTTTGGCGTCTTCGAGCCATCGATAGCTGTCCACGATCTTGGTTCCGAAGTAATCGTCGGCAACCGGAATCGCCTCGACGGCCGGCGGAGGCGGCAGCGTGATCCCTTCGCGCCCGTGAATCGTCTGTGCCGCCGCGCCCGCGGCAACGGCCGCACAGAACACCATTCCCAAACCAAAGGTCCGCCTCATGCAATGCCCTCCTGCGGACAGAATACCCGGCAGAACCGCGGTAGGCTCACCAATTTCCAGCTGCAATCCCAGCGCGCGGGACCCTGGAGATGGAATATAGATCGCTACTGTTGCGTTCCGTCTTTTACGGCCCTTGGCCGTAACCCCGGTAGAATCGAGTTCAGTGGCAGGCACGCCCCCAACTCAATCTCTTCCGCCTGCGCGCTCCCGGTGGGCTCGCGGCCTGGGGATGTTGCGCCCCTCGCGCACGCACACGGTCTTTTCCGCCACGATCCTGCTGATGGGCTTCAGCTTTCTTTCGCGGATCATGGGACTGGTTCGGACAAAATACATTGCCTGGCTTTTCGGCCACAATACGGATGCCTTCTACGCCGCATTCCAGCTTCCCGACATGGTTTCGTACTTTCTGGTGGGGGGCGCGCTTTCGGCCACTCTGGTTACCATCCTCACCCGCTATCGCGATACCGGGCACGAGGCTGAAGGAGAGCGGTCGCTTTCCGTCATTCTCACGACGATGTGCCTGGTGCTGGGCAGCGCCATCGTGGCTGCCGAATTCCTTGCCCCCTGGTATGTCCAATACATGTTTCACGGATTCGACGCGCAAAAAGCCCAACTGTGCGTGCGTCTGACCCGCATCCTGCTGCCGGCTCAGCTGTGCTTCTTCGCCAGCGGAGTTTTTGGCGCCGTGCTCTTTGTGCGCAAGCAGTTCACCGTGCAAGGCATTGCGCCGCTCATCTACAACCTGGGCACGATCGTCGGCGGTACCCTGCTTGTCAAGCAGATGGGAATTTCTTCGCTGGCAGTGGGCACGCTGGCCGGCGCGTTCATGGGCAATTTCCTCTTGAACGCCATTTTCGTGCATCGGGCGGGACTGCGCTTCCGGCCCATTCTCGACTGGCACGACGAAGGCCTTCGCGAGTGGGTGCGGCTCTCGTTACCGCTCATGGCCGGGGCTTCGCTGGTTTCCGCCGATCCATGGATCATCTCGTATTTCGCCTCGTCCACCGACGGCGCGATCACGCTGATGAATGTCGCCAAGCAACTCTTTGCCGCTCCCATCGCCATTCTGGCAGGCGCGGCGGGCGCAGCCTCGATGCCCTTTTTCGCCAGCTTATGGGCAAAGGAGCGCCACTACGAATTCGCCGTGGGAGTCGCCGATTCCGTAGCCCGGGTGACCGCGCTGGGACTGCTGGCCGCTTCAGCCATGGCCGCACTGGCCCCGCCGCTGGTCGAGCTGATTTATTTGGGCGGACGCTTCTCCCGAGCCGACTGCCGCGCGTGCGCCGCCTACTTTGTCGTCTTCTCCATCTCGCTGTTTCTGTGGTCGGCGCAGGCCATCTACTCGCGCGCCTTTTACGCCGCAGGCAACACGTTTACCCCCATGCTTGCCGCGACGGCAGTGACCGCGGTCTCCATTCCCATCTACGCATCGCTTTACCACTGGCAGGGCGCCATGGGGCTGGCCATCGCCTCGGACATCGGGATCGGGCTGCAAACCCTGACTCTGGCGGTGCTGCTCCACCAGCGCCGCATGGTGTCGCTGGCCAGCCTCGACTTTACCGAGCTGGGCCGCTGCCTGCTGGCCGCCGCGGGAGCCGGGGCCGGAGTGTGGGGCGTCTTTGCGGGAGTGAACCGCGCGCTCCATCCCGCTCCAGGCCGCTGGCTGGATCTGGCATTCCTGGTGGCCGGAACGGTGCTCTGGATGGCGATTGCCCGATGGGTTCTGGAGAAAGCCGGATCGGCGCTGCCCAGGGTGACGATGAAGCGCCTGGGACTGCGCTCGAGCTAGAGCATTTTCAGCTCAAGTGTTTACAACTGAACCCGTACCTTGTGCTTTCCCACCCATTCCGCAAAATACGCGGAATGGATGGGGCACCCAAAGTTTTGTATGCACCAGAGCTGAAAACGCTCTAGAGCCAGGCGCGGCCCTATGCAAGAACCCCTGCCGGGGCAGGGGTTCAGCTATGGCGAAGCGCTGGCGCGCCGTTAGGATTGGGCTGCTCTGTGCGCCTCGTGGCCCGCCGACGTGGCAATGGAAAGCCCGGGCTTGTTTTCAACCTTGCGAATGTCGATGCCGCCCTTGAAGAAGGCGCCGTCCTCGATGCTGATGCGGGCCGCGGCCACATCGCCGGTCAAAGCTCCCTCGGCGCGGATGTCCACGCGATCGGAAGCGGAAACATTGCCGCGGATTTTGCCCAGAACTACGATTTCGCGGGCGGTGATGCTGGCGTTCACCTTGCCATTGCGGCCTACCGTTACGCGGTTGCCGGGCAGGTTGATGCTGCCTTCGACCTTGCCATCGATAAAGAGCGACTCTGAGCCGGTGATTTCGCCGGTGATGACCAAGCCCTTTCCGATGGTCGCCTGTTCGCCAGCGGAGACTGCGGCGCGGGCAACTGAGTCAAGGGCGGCGACGCTCAGCGAAGGACGCGCGGGCTCTGGGTTGGGGCTGACAGCAGGTGTTCCGGTCTCGTTGGGCTTCCACATCGCGCTCACGGGAGGTACTTCCTTTCCTGGGGGTAAATGGCTGTTCCAGCAACACCACTGCCGGGTGTCAAAAAGCGAGGCGCGTCCGGCTGCCAGCCGACTGCAACCGGCTCCCTTGGTTGCTACCAAAGTGAGATGCTTTTCATGGACGGTCCGCAGAAAACCCGCGAACCCTTGCGGTGCTCCGACCACCGATTATAGAACAGCCCGCCTTGAAGCAGCAGCAGAAAAGCAGCGGAGTGACTCATTTTTCAGAGGACGCGGGATTAGATTCGTCCGACCGCGGCCCGCCTGTGTTCTTGCAGTCTTGGCGAACTAACACGATCGACCCATTCAGGGAAGAAAGAAGATGCGGAAACTCAAAGAGCGCTTGCCGGCTTGATAACATGCGCAAAAAACGCTCGCGCGGCGGCAAGACAAGGATCCATCATTTTCTCTGCCGTGAAGAGTTATGCGATCGCCGGCCCGCGCATTGCGTTCCTGGCAGGTGACTTATTTCTAAATAACTCGCTCAGTGTTACAAAAACTGAGTCTGTGAGCCGGCCGGCGAAGAACTCCATCCACTCACCGGAATTGAGTTGGCGCGCAGCTGCGACGCGCCTTCGACTCAGCGCAGTTTCGGTCTGGGTTTTGGCTTTCCGTTCGTGCGCGAGGAGCAAGTTACAGAGATCGCCGCCGCGGCTACCTTGCGGAAGGGAGCCGCGGCGGCGATGCGTAGAGCAGTTACTCCTGAGCTGGGGTTGGCTCGGGCGCTGCCGGGGTTGCTCCGGCAGGCGTCTTGGCCTCCAGCTTGCGCAGCTCGATGCCTCCCTTGAAGAAGGCTCCGTCTTCGATGCTGATGCGCGCGGCGGTCACGTCGCCGGTCAAAGCGCCTTCGGTGCGGATGTCCACGCGGTCCGATGCGGTCAGGTTGCCGCGCACCTTGCCCAGCACCACGACTTCGCGGGCGGCAATGCTGGCGGCGACCTGGCCGTTCCGGCCTACCGTAACGCGGTTGCCGGGAAGGTTGATGCTGCCTTCGACCTTGCCGTCGATAAACAGCGACTCGGAGCCCGTGATCTCGCCCTTGACGTAGAGGCCCTTGCTGATGGTGGCCTGGTCGGCAACCACGGCGACGGCGCGGTTGGCAGGCTCTTGAGCCGGAGCCAGGGGCGCCGGGCGAGGAGGCTCAGGGGTGGAACTGGGGGTATTCGATCCGGATTGGCTAGGTTTCCACATAGCGCTCAAGGGGTTTCCTTTCCTGTCCTGCTGGGACGGGTTGCCAAGGCAGGGCCTGGGCCGTGGGCCAAAAAATTGAAGTCGCGAAGAGCCGGAAGATCTGCGTTCCGCTGCCCCGCCCGCGGCTACGAATACGATGCTAACGTCTCGCGGTCCGCCAAAACATTGCGTCCTTGTTATTTTAAGACGCCCGCCCACCCCGAATCGAGAAGACTGCCGGACAAGAGCGAGCGGTAGCCAGCATCGACAACATTTCGATGGCCCTGCCGGGCGAAAGACTCCATTGCAGCGCATCCCAACCCCTGCGGGCTCATTCGGCTCTGGCCGACGCTTATGATGTTGAAAATGAGGGCAGAATGAAGATCGAAACCAAGGAGCTGGAACCTGGCCTTTGGCCGGCGCTGGAGCAACTGTTTGGCGCAAACGGCGCCTGTGGCGGCTGCTGGTGCATGTCCTGGCGCCGTCAGAAAGGCGACGACTGGGAAAAAGCCCAAGGCGAGGTGAACAAGGCGCGCTTGAGGGAACTGGTAATCACGGGCAAGGCGCACGGAATTCTGGCATTCAGCGAAGGCAGGCCGGTGGGCTGGTGCTCTTTCGACCGCCGGGTGGACTATCCCAGACTCGATCGCGCGCCCAGCCTCAAGTGCGACGATGCGGACCGGGTCTGGTCGGTTCCCTGCTTCTTTGTACACAAGGACTTCCGGGGTCAGGGCGTGGGCACGGCTCTGCTGCGGCACGCGCTGGCGGCCATGAAGGCGCGGGGCGCGGAGATTGCCGAGGGCTATCCTGTCAAGCCCTTCAAAAGCGGAAAGAAGACTCCCCCGGCTTTCGCCTGGACCGGGACGCGCAGCCTGTTTGCCAAGCAGGGCTTCGTCGTTGTGGGCAACCCGGACGGCGGCAAGCAGCGAGTCCGCAAGCAGATCTAAGCGCGTCGCGGCCAAAGTGTCCTACTCTTAACCTATGACCGATCGTGAACTGGTGGCGCGGATTGCCCGCTCAGCCGGCCAGAAGGCCGGATACAAGCAACTGGTGCGCGAACTGAGCCTGGCCGGCGGCCGCGAGCGGCGCCTGCTGCTGGAACAACTGGCCCGGCTGACGGGACGGGGCGAACTGGCCAAGCTCGACCGCGAGCACTGGAGCATTCCCCGGCCGATCTCGAGCACGCCGGGCACGCGGGAGAATCTTTCCGCCGGCCGGCTCGACCTGCATCGCGACGGCTACGGGTTTGTGCGGCCCAACGCGCGGCAGGCGTCAGGGCAGGAAGATATCTTCATTCCTCCCAACGAGATCAACGGCGCCATGCAGGGCGACCAGGTGCTGGTCGAGGTCGAGCCGCCCAAGGCCGACGGGCGCAGGATGGGCCGCATCGTCCGCGTGCTCGAGCGGCGCAACCCCACCGTCGTGGGCATCTTTCACTACGCGCGCTCCAACCGGGAGCAAGGGAATTTCGTGGTTCCCTTCGACGAGCGCATGACGCAATCCATCCTGATTCCGCCGGGGCAGGAGTTGCCGGTTGCCAGCGAAGCGGCCACGCCGCATCGCGTGCTGGGCTCCGAGGCCGCTGCGGCCGTGGCCTTTCGCGAGGGCATGGAAGGCCATGAAAGCCTGGAAGGCCTGGTGGTGGATGTGGAGATCACCGCATGGCCTACGCCCATCCGGCCGCCGGTCGGCCGCGTGATCGAGGTGCTGGGCGATCAGGACGATTTCGGTGTGGATGTGGAGATGATGATCCGCAAGCACCAGTTGCCGCGGATCTTCCCGGACAAGGTGCTGGCCGAGGCGCGCAGCGTGGCCCATTGGGACCCGGCCGAGGCCGACAGCCGGCGCGACTTCCGCGGGCTGCCCATTGTGACCATCGACGGCGAGACAGCCAAGGATTTCGACGACGCCGTTCTGGTGACCGAGCGCGACCACGGCGCCGGCTATGAGTTGCAGGTGCACATCGCCGACGTATCCGAATATGTGCGCGCCGCGACGGACCTCGATCTGGAAGCGCGGCTGCGCGGAACCAGCGTCTATTTTCCCGATCGCGCCATTCCCATGCTGCCGCAGGAGCTTTCGACCGGCATTTGCAGCCTGCGTCCCGGCGAAGACCGGCTGGTTCTCAGCTGCATCATGCAGCTCGATCCCTCCGGCCGCATCGAGAGCTATGAGATTGTCGAAGGCGTCATCCGCTCCGCCGCGCGCATGACGTATACCGAGGTTCACGCCATCCTGGAAGACGACCCGGGGACGCGCGCACGCTATGCTGCGCTGGTTCCGGATTTCGAGCGCATGAAGAAGCTGGCGGTGCTCATGAACAAGCGGCGCGAGGAGCGCGGCTCGATCGACTTCGACCTGCCCGAGCCGGTGATCGAGTTCGACGAGCAGGGCCAGATGCGCGGCGTCACCAAGTCCGAGCGGACCTGGGCCAACCGCCTCATCGAAGAATTCATGCTGGCGGCCAACGAGTGCGTGGCCACATGGCTTGAAGACCTGGGCGTGCCCTCGCTGTACCGCATTCACGAGAAGCCCGAACCACGCCGCGTGGTGCAGTTCGAGGAGTTGGCCGCCGCCTTCGGCTATACGCTGGGCCTTGGCGCTCTGCCGGTCAAGCGCATCCAGACCCGCGGCGACCGGCGCGACGCCTATGGCACAGGGCGCAAGGCGCGCGAGATCGAGGTTCCCGAAGAGATTCCTGTCACGCCGCGCATGTATCAAAAGCTGGCCGCGCGCATCGAGGGCAAGCCGGAGGAGCGGATTCTGAGCTATCTGATGCTGCGCTCGCTCAAGCAGGCGCGCTACTCCGAGATCAACGAGGGCCATTTCGCCCTGTCCGCGCCCACCTATACCCACTTCACCTCGCCCATCCGCCGCTATCCCGACCTCATCGTGCACCGTATCGCCAAGGCGCTGCTCCGCGACGGCGTGACCGCCCGCGGCGAAGTGGCCGAGGGCCGTCAGAATTCACCCTGGACGCATCCCAACGAAGGGCTTCCAATCAGCCGGGCGCCCCACCTTCAGGCGCCCAAGGTGGAAGCGAAGTTCGCCGGCGAGCCGCCGATTCCCGAGGCCGAGCTGGCGCAGATTGCCGAGGAAACCAGCGTGACCGAGCGCCGCGCCGCCGAGGCCGAGCGCGAACTCGTGGAGTGGAAGAAGGTTCGCTTCATGCAAGACCGCGTGGGCGAGGAGTTTGCTGCGCTGGTGCTGAACCCCGCGAAATACGGCCTCTTTGTCGAGCTGACCGACCTGTTTGTCGAGGGACTGGTGCCCATCGACTCGCTGCGCGACGACCGCTATGCCTGGCGCGAAAACACGCACGAGATTGTCGGCGAGCGCACGGGACGGCGTTTTCGCGCCGGCGACCGCGTGCAGGTGATTTTGGATCGCATCCTGGCCCAGGAACGCAGGCTGCAGTTCTCCATTGTGGAAGAGGGCATCCCGCTCACCGGCAAGCCGGCCGCCAAGTCTCGCCCGAAAGCCAAGAAAAAGAAAGCTACCTCCGCGCCGGGGCGCTCCTACAAAGGTCGGAAAAAGCTGGGCAAGAAGGGCCGGCGGCATTAGAGCTTGAGCAGCCTCTGCGCGGAGGCCGCTCAAGCTGCCGCGGTGACGGGAGTTAGCGGCTTGCCTGCCGCTCGGCCAGCCCGCCGAGGATGGGCAGCTTGAAGCGCTTGCCGTTGAAGGCGCTGACGAAGACGATCACCAGGACGACGAAGAAGGCGAGATCCACAAATTGCCAGAGGGTCAAGGTGAGAAAGACGACAGTGGGAACGAGGTTCTGCACCACCTCGACCAGAATGTGCGCCACCGCCCAGGCAACGAAAAAGAAGATCGACTGCCAGGCATGGAAGCGGACATACGAGCTTCTCTTGAAGGGTTCAACGATCAGGAAGACAATGGCCGGGATAATCGTGATGTAGGCAAAACCGCCGGCGGCGTTGTCGGAGAGGCCGGAAGGATTCAGGTCGGACATGGTAGCTCCTTTGGCGCGTGGCTGCTCGATCGGAGATTGCCCGCAGTTGGAAAGCCGATCGAACGCCAAGGGAATTGTGGGCTTATCAGGAGCCGTGGGCCGGTCAGAATTGCTCAAGTCACTGCGAATCGCTGTTGCGCACGCCGCCCGCGCGCTCGTCCCCTGCAACGCGGCCGTTTTATCCGCCGGAGAGGGCCGCGGCAGCTCCGCCGGCTGCCGGTATGCCCTTCATCCAATACAATGGGGCCTGGGAGCATGAAGAATGGTACACATGGTTTTTTGCACGCGCAATAAGAAGGAGATGGAGGGCCTGGACGAGCCGCCCTTCGACTCGGAGTTCGGTCAAAAGATCTTCAAGAACGTCTCCAAGGCCGCCTGGGCCGAATGGGTCGACCGGCAGAAGATGCTGCTGAACGAGTATCGGCTCCAACCCTGGACCCCGCAGGCGCAGCAGTTTCTGGTGGAGCAGATGGAAGAGTTCTTCTTCGGCGCGGGCTCGGCTCTGCCCTCGGAATTCGTTCCGCCCACGCACTGAGAACGGCCGGCGGATCGCAGCCTCGCCGTGCGGTGCGGCGATCGCCCATCGCTCCATGGTTTTTCCGGATGGGCGCACGGGGGCGAGGGCCGGGCTGGTGTAAACTAATCTGGACCCCAAAAAGCCGGCTCCCCCGAGCCGGCTCCATTGTGTCGGGACGTGGCTCAGCCTGGTAGAGCACTCGCTTGGGGTGCGAGGGGTCGGCAGTTCAAATCTGCCCGTCCCGACCATTATTCTTCGAATTGCGATGCAGGAAGACCGGCGCATTGCATCGCGCGGCCGGTTGCGGCATCCCCGATTCTGCGGCTTTTGAGAAGCCTGAAACGCAAGGCTTTATCGCATCGGCATATTTGGATTGATCGATCGTTAAAGAAGATCGGCGCATCGTCTGCCGGCCAGATCGCTGCAGCATTTCCAATGCATGTGCAGGACTGAATCAGCTTCAGCGCATCGCCCAGGCGATTACTTCTTTCCGGGCGCCGAAGAAGTTTCCCCAGGGGTTGAAGAGCTTCCTTCCTGCATCGAGTTTCCTTCCGGCAGCGGGACTGGCCGCGCTCTTCTTCGACTCTTGTCTTCCTGATGGCGGATCTTCTCGGCCTGGCGAAGATTGAACCCCGTGAAAAAATCCACATAATACCGCTCATTGCAAAAGCGGCACCGTACCGGGTATTGGAATAGAAACAACCGGGGTACATCCGCCATTCGCAATCGCGAGGTGTGCATCGTCGTCGATCCGCAATGCTGGCATTTCATGCTCATTCAAGCTCCAGATCAAGGGAAAGAACAGATCAATCGGTCATAACAGAGGGGCCGTTCCAGCTTCACGCTGGAACGCAGATAGCAGATGACTTAAGTTACCACAGAAACCGAGGCCGGTTGGTTAGGGTCTGTTCACACTCCCCAAGTGGCGGCGACGGGAGCCAATCTTTCTCCTGTCGAGGAGAGAGGAGCGACGGATACCGGGAGTATCCGAGCGACGATGGACGAAGAGAGGGGGAAGATTGGCCCCGTCCCTTCGGGTTGCGGCGAAAACGGGCCATCCTGCGTTGTCGGCCTCGACCTTGGAACCACCAAAGCCTTCGGCCTCCGCCTTGTCTGGCCCGTTTTTCGCGCGCAACGCCACCCACCTGGGGATGTGTGAGCAGGCCCTAAATCACATCGAACCGGTAACTGGGGCGCGTGGCTTGAAAAGGAAGACGTCAGGAAGGAAAGAGCGAGCCTGTGGAGGAACGAATGGTGGCCAGACGAGAGCGGCGGCGGGGCGGTTGTGGGTCGGGCGCGGTCAGCAGGCGCGCAATCTCCCTGAGTTCGGCGCGGGCCTGCCCGATGGTTGCGGCAACGGCGTCCAGGCGCTGGCTGGCGTCGCCCTCGGCCAGCGGCAGACGCGGCTGCGGATTCTGGCGCCGGTGTCCCTGTTCGATGGCCTGGCGCGCGCCCGAGAGCGTGTATCCCTCGCCGTGGACCAGGCGCTTGATCTCGAGCGCCATCTCGACGTCGCGCCGCCGGTAGAGCCGCTGGCCGGTTCCGCTTTTGTTGGGTTTGAGCTGAGGGAACTGCGTCTCCCAAAAACGCAGCACATAGGTTTCGACGCCGCAGATGCGGGCCACGTCCCCAATCTTGAAATAGAGCCGATCGGGAATCGAGGGCGAGTCGAGCGCGCGCTTCTGGGAGAGTTGCGTGGCCATGGGGAATCGAGGGAGCTTCGCAACCTGCGGAACCCCCGTTCTGACAGAAGTATAGGCCACTCTTTGCACAATTTGTGAAGCAAAATCGGCAGGTTGGCGCGATCTGTGCCGTCCTGCCTGCGCGGAGCGGGCCGGAAAGCGCCCCGTCCAGCCGGTTCTTATGCTCTTTCCGGGCGGCTGAGGGCGGCGCGCGCGGGCGAGTGGTGCGGAGCGGCGCGCAGATACTGCACCGGCCAACTCGCTGCCTCGCCCAGCGCGGCCGCGGCGTGGACCGGCCAGTAGGGATCGCGCAGCAACTCGCGGCCCAGCAGCACCAGATCGGCGTCGCCCCTGGCCACAATCGCGTTGGCCTGGGCGGGATCGGAGATCAGGCCCACGGCAGCGGTTGCGATGCCGGCCTCGCGGCGGATTCGGGCGGCAAACTGCACCTGAAAGCCGGGTCCGACGGGAATCTTCGCGTCCGGAACCTGCCCGCCCGAGGAGACATCCACCAGGTCGACTCCATGCTCGCGGAAGAGGCGCGCAAGCTGCACCGATTCGTCAGCGTTCCAACCGCCCTCGGCCCAGTCCGTGGCGGAGATGCGCACAAAGAGCGGCAAATGAGCCGGCCACTCGGCGCGCACAGCGTCCACCACCTGAAGCGCCAGCCGCGCGCGGTTCTCGAAGCTGCCGCCATACGCGTCCGTGCGCCGGTTGGCCAGCGGAGACAGGAACTGGTGCAGCAGGTAGCCATGGGCGGCGTGAACCTCGACCAGGTCGAAGCCCGCCGCCAGCGCGCGGCGAGCCGCCTGGCGAAAGGCCTCGACGACCGCGTCGATGCCGGCCTGATCCAGCGCCTGAGGAACGGCGTAACTCGAAGAAAAGGCCAGCGCACTGGGCGCAACCGGCTGCCATCCGCCCTCGGGCGGCAGCAGCAGACGCTCGCCGCCGAAAGGCACGCTCATGCTGCCTTTGCGTCCGGCGTGGGCCAGTTGAATGCCGGCCCGCGCGCCCTGCGAGTGGAGAAACGCGGCGATTCGCTGGAGGGCCGGAATGTGCTCGTCCTTCCAGATGCCGAGATCGCCCGAGGAGATGCGGCCCTCGGGGACGACGGCCGAAGCCTCGAGAATCACCAGGCCGGCGCCGCCCTGGGCGCGGCTGCCCAGGTGGACCAGATGCCAATCGGTGGCGAAGCCGTCGTGGCTGGAGTATTGGCACATCGGGGAAACGCCGATGCGGTTGGAAAACTCGACGGAACGAAGCTGAAAGGGCGAGAAAAGAGACTGGCTCACGAGTGAATGGATGATCGGGGAAGGCTGAGGATTCAAAGCAGCCCAAGGTCCAGGGCGCACGGCCCTCGCCGCGTATTTGTTTTTGCGGCCTGGGTGGTGTCCGAGAAATTCGTTTCAGTAGTGCAGCGACGGAAACGCAGGTCTTTCGACTCGCTGCGCTCGCTCAGGATGACAGAAAGGATGGGGCACGGAGCTGGTACAAATTCACGCGGTCGAAGACCTAGGGTGGGAGAACAAAATCTTCGGACTGGATGCTTTGCGAGCGGATGCTTCTATTGTTTTTTCAGCACCGCGGTGCCCTTTTCGTCGGTGAGGATCGTCCCCTCCAGCAGCCGGAAGGCCGCGGCTCTGGCGGGCGGAATCTCCACCTGGCGGACCACGTATTCGCGCTCGTAGTGGAGCAGGTTGCCTTTGGCCGTCACCGAAGAACGGTAGCTGGCGAAGTCGAGATCGATCTTCACCGGGTCGGGTGTCTCGTCCACCACGTAGCCGGGCGGAATGGCGATGTCGAAGCTGTCGCGCCAGCGGCCGGGGTGGCCGAGTTCGATGGAATACTTACGCGGTTTGCCCTCCATCACGTCGGGAACGGCGTGGGCGTGGCTGCCCAGCACGCGCGGACGCAGCAGCAGCAGCGGGCCGGCGGCGTGGGCATAGTTGGCGGTGCTCAGGTGCAGATCGAGTTCCAGCGGCTTGTCCAGTTCGGCCGCCTGGCGGAATTCGAAGCCTTTGAAGGTCAGGCCGGGCAGATCGGCGCCGAGAGTCTTTTCCAGGCCCTCGCGGAGTTCCTTGGCGTCTTTGCTTTTGATATGCCAGCGCTCCTCGCTGGCGTCGTCGCCGGTGAAGGTCTCAGTGATATCGCCGGCCAGAGCGCCATCGGCGGTCAGCGTAAAGGAGCCTTTGCGGCTCAGCCCGGATGACTCCGGCGGAAGCACCGGCATCTGCAGCACCTGGCTGTCGGGCCCGTTCGAAATGTTGGCGTAAGCACCCTGCAACTGGCCGCGAATGAGGCCCACGGGCGTCTCCTGGTCGGTGGGATCGAAGATCAGCAGCGTCTTACCATTGACTGCCTTCACGCGGGCCAGCAGCCGTAGATCATTCTCGCCCTCGGGCAGCTCGATGGCGGTAATCATGTGATTGCCGATGAGAGACGGAGTGTTGGGATCGATGATGCCGCGCTCGCTGTCGACATGGAGATAGTGGGCGCGGATGCCCACGGCCTGAAGCATCGAGATCAGCAGGGTGGTCTTGTCTTTGCAGTCGCCGTAGCGGTTGCGATAGATGTCTCCGGCCGGATGCGCCTGCCATCCGCCGATTCCTTTGGAGACGATGAAATAGCGGACATTTTTCTGGATGTAATCGGTGATGCGGCTGAGCCTGGTGTAAAAATCGGGCGCGCCGACAATCAGCTCCTGGGCCTTGGCGGCGATCTCGGGCGTGGGATCGGGACGGTGCTCCTCCAGCTTGTCTTGCCAGAGACCGATGGCGCGCCACTGGGCATCGGCGCCTTTCACCGCCTCGTCTCCCCATTTGATGGACATGCGCGCGGCCAGCGCGCCCCAGGGAGGCGTGGCGTGGATGTTTTCCAAATCCAGCGCGGGCATCTCCTTGATCTCCCAGCGGAGATCGTTGGCGGCCACTTCCACCGGCTTCACGGGCGGAAAACCGTGCCAGGCCTCGGCGTAGTGCCCGCCCGCGGGAAGAATCAGCTCCATCGCCTCATCCACTACAGGAATGGGCTGCTGAATCTCCCATTCCTCCTCGCTCATGTAGGGCCGCAGATGCTCCTCGGATTCGCAGACGACCACCGAACCGGGATCGCTGGCCGGGGGATTGACGGTGCGGATGCGGTCGGTCGCCTGCTCGACGGGATTCTCATAGGCGCCGTAGTCGGTAAAGTCGGTTTCCATGGCCTGAAACTGATGGCCGTTGGCGGCGATGGTCCAGGAGCGGAAATAGGTGAGCTTTTCGTCGATATCGTACTCGGCCGAGCAATGCGCGTAGCCGCGGCCCTGCGGCTTGAGGATGCGAACCGCGAAGCGGCGGCGCTCGATGGCGTGGTTGTCGGCGTCGAAGGTGATCAGGAATTCCTCGGAGAGCACCACCGCGGAGGCATCCTTCGCCGCGGCGGGCGTGGGGGTCTTGGCGGCCGCGACGGCCCAATCCGGCGCGGGCAGGGGCTTGTCCTTGGCCGCCGCCGGCAGTGCGCCGGCGAGTGCCGCAAGAGCGGCCATTGCGGCCAGGGACTGAAAACCATGGAGGCGCGGGATCATCAGTTGCCTTTCGTTGCCGGAGACGCGGTGAGGACCAGTTGCTGTTGATCGGAGGCCGCGATCTTCTGGTAGAAGCCGCGCAGGTCTTGATACTCTTCCGGCTTGGCGAAGGTAAAGGCGCGGGCCAGCGAGCGGGCGATGGTGAACTGGCCGGGCGCGGAGACCGTTTTGGTGATGAGAACCGCATGGTCGATCCACGGAATCTTCGCGTCCTGCGGCGCTCCTTCCACCGTCAAGCCGGCCGGCAGGCGATAGACGACCTCGTCGGTTACGCGCTCGGCATAGTGCATATCCACCAGTTCCTGGCGCTTCTCCTGAGCGGCAAAAGGCTC
The DNA here is from genome assembly GCA_049515995.1 of Occallatibacter sp. Classification (GTDB taxonomy): domain Bacteria; phylum Acidobacteriota; class Terriglobia; order Terriglobales; family Acidobacteriaceae; genus Telmatobacter. The sequence continues at coordinate 22,420 of JBEKTO010000051.1, forward strand.
ATGGCCGCGAGTCTCGAAAAAGAAGCCGGGCAGCATCAGCCGTTTCGATGTTGCGGCGCCCAGCGAACCCTGTACGTTGGCCATGGCCAGCAGATTCACGTCGGGATTGTCCAGGCCCAGGAAGTGATCGACGTGGGCCTGAATGCCTTCGGGAACCGTGGACTCCAGCCACCGGTCGAACTGCTTTTTCACCTCGTCCAGGTCGTTTCTCAGGGCGGCCTGGCGCCAGCGAAGAGCCTCCTGCCCGGTCATGACGATGCGCAGCGTCCCCGTGGCCGTTTCGTGCGCGTCCAGCGCAATATCGCCGGTCCGCAGCACGGCATTTCCGTTGAAGGGCAGCAGCGGAGTCGACATGGTGGCGCGGCCTTCCGCGCTCTGCCGGATGCCGCTGGCGCCCGCGTGCCTCCAGTGGAGGGTCTGAAACGGGCACATCTTCTCGCCGGGATCGAGGAAGATCTCGTTGCCGCCGATCTTCAGAATCACGATGTCGTCGTCGAGCTGGCCGAAATCCATGTAGCCGGGATCGAAAAGGCCGGTCTTGCGGTCGACCACCTTGGCGTCGTAGGCGGTCAGGCCGGCGGCGCGCAGCATGGCCAGATAGAGCAGGGCAATGTCCTGGCGGGAGCCGCTCTTCTGCGTCCAGGTATCCTCGGCGCGCTTGGCGGCCTTCAGATTCAGTTGCTTCAGCTCGGATTTGCTCTTGGTGCGGGAGAAGTCGGTGTTATCCAGCGCCTGCACGGCTTTGTAGAGCTTTTTGGCTTTATCGAGGTCGCTGTCGCCAGGGGCGATCAGGCCTTCGACTGCCTGTTTGATCGGCTTCGTCGGCTCGGCAAAGTGATCTACCTCCTTTGACCAGCGCTTGGCCTCGGCGATCCAGAACTCGCTGGCGTTCGACTCGTTCTTGTAATAGAAAAGCACTTTGTAAAGAAAGCTGTTGATGGGTGGCATCCACTCTTCGTCGGGGATCGGCGGGATGTCGGTCAGGTCGACGCTGAAGTGTCCGACGACGTCGCTTTTCAGAGCCGCGCCGGGAGGCAGCTTCGGCCACCAGACGAGGTGATTGGCTGGATTCCCGTGGGCATCCACCACATTGCTTTCGGTTGCAAATTCGCTGAGATGCAGGAATGCCTTGAAGGGAGTAAAGGCATAGTGCGCCTTGTGCACGAAATAGGGCCGCTGAATCTCCCAGAACGGAGAGGAAACGTGGTCGTCGTCGTAGCGAAGCTCGTAGCGGTATTCCAGGATGCTGCCGACTTCCACGCTGGGCAGGGTAAAGACCGTGCGGCTGAATTCATGTTCCCCCGCTTTTACGGTCAACAGTTCAGCGGGGCTGCCCTCCAACGGGATGACGGTTCCATCCGCGTGGATCGTGCGGGCCCTGATGTCGGCTACCTTTTCGCCTCCGCGCAGGTGGGGAATCTCGACCGTCGCCAGCTCCTTGCCCTTTTCCTGGAGCACTTTGATTCTTGCGTAGAAGCTATGGAAGTGCACCGTATCGTCGGTAGTTTCCTCCACATTCAGATACACGGCCGCGGCGCCCGGCGCCTTGGGATCGGCGGTCATCTTGAGCTCTTCGCCGGTCGGCTTTTGGAACTGCGCCGAAAGCAGCGCAGGACAGGCTAGAACCAGCGCGAGCAGCGGGCCACGCAGCCAGAGGCGCCGTCCGCCGCCTCTGGCCGACCGAGAGAGAATGCGTGCCGCGCTGTTCATCAATTGCCTTTCGTTGCCGGAGACGCGGTGAGAACCAGTTGCTGCTGATCGGAGGCGGCAACTTTCTGGTAGAAGCCGCGCAGGTCCTGGTACTCCTCGGGCTTCAGAATCGTGAAGGCGTGGGCCAGCGAACGGGTGATGGTGATCTGGCTGGCGTCGGTCTTGGTCTTCACCACCAGGACTCCATGGCCCTCCCAGGGAATTTTTGCATCCTGGGGCGCGGATTCCAGCGCGAGGCTTGCCGGCAGGTGATAGACCACCTGGTCGGTGACCTGCTCGGCATAGTGCATATCCACGGGCTCGAGGCGCTGTGCCTGATCCACAAACGGATGGCTCTGGGTCTCAAAGAAGAAGCCGGGCAGCAGAACGCGTTTTGCGGTCGCGGTTCCGGGCGCGCCCTGCACCTTGACCGCGGCGATCAGATTCGCGCTCGGGTCGTCGAGCCCCACAAAGCGGTCCACGTGCGCCTCCACGCCCGCGGGAACCATGCCTCCGAGCCACTCGTCGAAGCGCTTCTTCACTTCGTCCACATCCTGCCGCAGCGCCGCCTGCCGCCACTGGAGCGCCTGCTGGCCGGCCATCACAAAGCGGAAGTTGCCCGCGATGCCGCCGCGTTCGTTCACCGCGACATCGCCGATGCGGACCAGCGTGTTCACGTTATACGGCAGCAGGGGAGAAGTGCCTGTGGCGGGGCCGCTTCCGCTCTGCCGCACGCCGCCGGCGCCGGTGTGCCGCCAGTGAACCATCTGGAAGGGGCACATCTTTTCGCCGGGATCGACGACGATCTCCTGGCCGCCGATGCCAAGAATCACGATATCGTCGTCGAGTTGATCGAAGTTGAGATAGCCGAGAGCAAATATTCCGCGGTCGCGATCCACCACCTTCATGTCGTATGCCGCGAGCCCGGCGGCGCGTGCCAAGGCCAGGTAGAGCAGGGCGATGTCCTGGCTGGAGCCGCTCTTCTGGTTCCAGGTGTCCTCGGCCCGCTTGGTGGCGTGCAACCCGAGCTGCTTCAGCTCAGACTGCCCTTTGGCGCGGGAAAAATCGGTGTTATCGAGGGCCTGCACGGCCTTGTAGAGCTTCTTCGCCTTGTCCAGATCGCTGTCGCCGGGAGCGACGATGCCGGCGACCGCCGCGCGGAGCGCGGTTGTGGGCTCGGCAAAGTGGTCCACGTCTTTCGACCAGCGCTTGGCCTCGGAGATCCAGTAGTCCGCGCCGTTGTAGGCGCTCAAATAGTAGAAGTTCAGTTGATAGAGCGTGGTCTGGATCGGCGGCATCCATTCTTCCTGCGGAATCGGCGGAACGTCCGTCATCTCCAGCGTGTAGCGATAGCTGGCTTCGACCTTCGGCTCGATTCCGGCAGGAAGATTTTGCCACCAATTGAGGGAACGGATGATGTTTCCCCGCCCGTCCACAAGGCCCGAAGTGGAGGGCGCGCCGTTCGTGCGATCCATGAATTGCTTCATGGGGGTATAGGAATAGTGCGCCTTGTGGACGAAGAATGGTTTCTGAATCTCCCACATGGGCGGCAGGGCAAAATAGTCGTAGTGAAGCTGAAAGTAATATTCCAGGATGCTGCCCACTTCAACGCTGGGCAGAGTAAACACCATACGGCTGACCTGCCCGGTTGAGGTCTTCGAGGTCAGCAGGTCTTCAGGTTTCACGGCGAGCGGAATCACCGTTCCATCGCTGTGAATCGTGCGCCCCTGGATTGCCTCGACCTTGACGGGGCCGTGCTGGTAGGGAATTTCGACCGTGGCCAGTTCCTTGCCCTTTTCCTGAAGCACTTTGATCCGTGCGTAATAGCTCCGGTATGCCAGCGGATCGTTCTCCATTTCCGAGACATTCAGATACACGGCCGCGGCGCCCGGCGCTTTGGGGTCGGAGGTCATCTTGAGTTCGTCGCTGGTGGGCTGCTGGAACTGGGCGAGCAGGAGGGCCGGCGATGCCAGGGCGAGAAGCACGGTAGCGGGACGCACAAAGGCGAAGATTTGCATGGATTTTTTCCTTTGCTTGAAGGCAAGGGAAAGTGTACAGCGCAACGGCGCAGCCGTGCCTGAAAATCTTCCGCCCTTGCACTTCGGTAACGGCGCGCGGGAACAGGAATCGAACGCGGAAATCGCGCGATGGGCCGCGCCTGCGCGCAACAGGCGGAGGCAGGGTTGGCCGTTTATTGATTCTTCTGCCAATAACCTGCAAGTTCCCTCCGCTGCCGCATGAAGCACCCTACATGCATTGCGCGGAACCCCGAGGCGGGCGCAACAGCAACCCGGCCGCGCTGGCGTAAACTGGGGCGGCTACAGCGGTTCTCCCATTGCTATAATCCGAAGCCATGCTGCCGAGTGGCTTTTTCCTCAAGAAAAAGCCACCTTGTAAAAAGCCGCCTAGGGTATATATATGGGAGAACCGCCCTAGGCAATGCGTCTTGAGAGGAAACTACGGTGATCGATCGGTTTCGTTTTGCGGGAATTCTTGTTGCTTTGTGGATGGGCGTTTTGGCCGCGCCGGCGGCGCAGGCGCAGTGGAATCCGCCCAATCCGGTGGTGAGCTTTGAAAAGCGGGCCGACGGCCTGGAAGTGCGGCAGAAGGATGGCGTTCTGCGCCTGGAAGTGAAGGCAGCCGACGTGATCCACGTGACCTATGCGCCGCTCGATTCCGCCGCGCCGCAGCGGGCCTCCGATTCGGTGGTCATCAAGAAGGATTGGCCCGCGGCCGAATTCGCCGTCAGCTCGAACGAAAAGGCCGTGACTCTTTCCACGGCGAAGTTGCGGGTGATCGTCGAGCGCGAAAGCGGCGCGCTGCACTACGTCGGCGCCGAGGGCAACGCCTTCACCGCGGCCGGCGCCACGGGGCCCGGATCGACAGGTCCCGGCATGAGAGGCAAGCTGCTCACCACCGAAAGCTACCGCTCGCTCAAGCCCGTCGAGGTCAACGGCGAAAAAACCTTTCATGCGGAGGTCTTCTTTGGGATCTATGGATCGCACGAGGGGCTCTACGGGCTGGGCCAGCATCAGGCCGGCGTGTGGAACTATCGCGGCGAAACCGTCGATCTCTCGCAGGAAAACACCAACATCGCGATTCCGCTGCTGGTTTCAACCAACGGCTACGGCATCTTCTGGAACAATCCCTCGCGCAGCCGCGTGAACAACCGCTTCGTTCACATGCTCTATCTCAGCGCCGAGGTTGCCGACCGCATCGATTACTACTTCATCTACGGTCCCGAGCCGGACCAGATCGTCGCGCGCTATCGCGAACTGACCGGCGAGGTTCCGCTCTTCGGCCGCTGGGCCTACGGCTTCTGGCAGTGCAAGAACAAGTATCAGTCGCAGCAGGAGTTGGAAACCGTCGCGGCCAAATACCGCGCGCTCCATATTCCCGTGGACAACATCGTGCAGGACTGGTTCTGGTGGGTCACCATGGGCGAGATGAAGTGGAACCCGAACTATCCCAACCCGCAGGGACTCATCGACACGCTGCACAACGAGCACTTTCACCTGATGGTTTCGATCTGGCCCTACTTCCGCCCCGGCACTGCGGTCTACGACGAGTTCGACA
>JBEKTO010000052.1:0-34882 GCA_049515995.1 Occallatibacter sp.
AGCATAACTCAATTCGAGAAAACGCCCATTTTACAGGCACTTCAGGAAACAGACAACGATAACGACTTAGACGATATTGGCAACCAATTGATTCTGTTCGACTTTTAACCGGACAGCAGTGATTCAAACTAATGGTCAAAGGGACTGAGAATAAAGGGAACGGTGATGGTGGTTTCCATCTCCGCAACATCTCCGTCCACCATGTATGGTTTGAAGGTCCACTGTTTCACCGCATCGATAGCCGCCTGCTGCAACATCGCCGGACCGCTCTCAATAACAAAATCCGTGATGCGGCCGTCGGCTCCCACCGTAGCGCGGAGTACAACCGATCCAGAGACGTGCGCCGCTTTTGCGATCGGCGGATAGACGGGCTTGGGATGCTCGAGGAGCAATGGCTTGGAGTCCTTCTCGGGAACAGTCACTGTTTTGATGGCAGGCAATGTGCCTGCGGGAGGATCGAGATCCTTTGCATCGGCAGGCGTTAGCGTTTCCAGCACGTCGATCTGCGCCGTCCAGCGTATTCCAGATTTCTGCCCATAGAGGCCTACAAAGGCATACTCGACCTGCTTGGCGACGTATCGGTTTTGAAAGCGGACGATGTGGTTGTAGACATGCAGATCATCGCTTCCGGGGTCGATGCGCATCCGGAGCACGGGCAGATCGGAATTCAGGCAGTATGTGTAGGGCTTGATCGCATCCGCGGCCGCCGCGGGCGCGCTCCCGTTAATCGAGAGACAAGAAAGTTTCGCCTCGCCTATTTTCCGCGTGCTCATCTCGATCTTGAGGTTCCCTGACTAGTTGCTCGGGCTTCAGCGGAATGGGATGCAATAGATCGTTCCGCATCTGTACCAGGAAGCTTGGCGCAGAACCGCGCACGCCCGAGCGCAGAATGCCGGACTCCGTGCCATACTCTGTCTGCTCAAAATGAGAGCTGGTGATCGCGATCTTGTAATGTTTGTCGCTGATCCACCATTCCTCGATGGATACATGATCGGCGGCTTGCTGGCCGCTCATGGGAAGGGTAATCTTCACGTGCCAGGGCTTCAGATCGTCCCCGGTCAGCCCGTTGCTCTTGGCGGCCAGCAGCATCAGTACCTTCGCATCGCTGGGTAGAGCGGAGGCTGGAGCTTCCTTGCTGGGGGCTGCATCTTGGGCGCCGGCTGCCACGCAGATCAAGCCAAGCGCCAGGAGGAAAAAGAGGTGAACACGGAACAAGAGCGATCTCGCGAAGGTCGTATTTCTCATGGCGGAAAGATAACACGGCTTCTGCATTTTGTCTTTTGGAACTCCAGCAACTCGGTCGAAGCGGAAACCTGGCGAATCTAACGCTTTTCGTGTTACGATAAGCGTTAAGCATGATTCGCTCGTTTGCCGACGCAGATACCGAGCAGGTGTTCAACCATCGCCACAGCCACCGCGACGCGGCGTTTGAGCGGGCGGCATTCCGCACGTTGCGGCAGATCCATCGGGTTTCAAGGCTGGAAGAGCTCCAGGCGCCGCCGGGCAACCGTTTGGAACCGCTGAAGGGTGACCGGGAAGGGCAATGGAGCCTGCGGATCAACGAGCAATGGCGAGTTTGCTTTACCTGGAGAAATGGCGATGCCTACCAAGTCGAGATCGTTCACTACCAATAAGCAGGAGTCCGCGGGCGCGGAACTGGAAGAAGGGGCGCGGATGCCTCCTTTGCATCCCGGCGAGATGCTGCGTGAGGATTTCATGAAGCCGCTGGGGTTGTCGTCCAATGCGCTGGCGATGGAGTTGCGCGTGCCGGTAACCCGGATTTCCGAGATCGTGCGGGAACGGCGGGGGATTACGGCGGATACGGCCCTGCGGCTGGCGCGCTACTTCAGCATGTCGCCGGAATTCTGGATGCGATTGCAGATGGACTTCGATTTGGAGTCCGCAGTGGACGCTGAGGAAACGACAATTCATGAAGCGATTCGTCCGCGCCCTTTGAACCACATTCGAGAAAATGCGGAATCCGGGGCCATCGCCTGAGTCGTCCGCCAACGTTGGCAATCTGTACAAATGGAACTCAACCGATGAACTCGCGAATGACAAGGGAACAAACGGCCCACAGTTGGGCTTAACCGGAGATCGAGCTTAAACACACATGCCCACCACCCAGAACAAGGACTATTACGCCACGCTAGGCGTCAAGAAGACGGCCACGCCGGAGGAGATTCGCAAGGCCTTCCGCAAGGCCGCGCGCCGCTATCACCCCGACGTTAATCCGGGAGACAAGCGCGCCGAGGAGAAGTTCAAGGAAATCTCCGAAGCGAACGACATTCTGAGCGACGAGAAGAAGCGCAAGGTCTACGACCAGTTGGGCTTCTACTCCGACCAGATCGACCCCGCGCAGGCTGAGGCCTATGCGCGCCAGGGCGCGGGCGGCCGCTCTCCGGTGGATTTCGACGGCTTCGACTTCTCCGGCTTCCAGAGCGGGCCGGGGCGCCCGGCGGCGTCGCAGGCAGGCGCGGGTTCGTCCTCCTGGGGTAATTTCAAAGACATTTTTTCCGGCATCTTCAACGGTGCGCAGCAGCCGCAGCATGCGCGCGGACCGCAGCCGGGCTCGGACCTCGAGTACCAGGCCACGGTGGACTTCTGGACGGCCATTCGCGGCGGCCAGGCGCGCATCCAGGTCAACCGCCAGGAGACCTGCCCCACCTGCCACGGCCAGGCGCAGACCGGCGGCATCCTGCAATGTCCGGAGTGCAACGGCCTGGGCCAGGTGACGCAGATGGGCGGGCGCATGAAGTTCAATATCCCCTGTCCCCGCTGCAACGGCACCGGGCGCATCTCCAACGACTGCCCCACCTGCCATGGCGAGGGCGTGGTCAGCCGCTCGGAGGCGGTCGAGTTCCGCATCAAGGCCGGCACGCGCGACGGCCAGCGCATCCGCCTCCAGGGCAAGGGCAATGCCGGTCCGAACGGCGGTCCTGCCGGCGATCTGTTCCTCATCGTCCGCACCGGCACGCACCCGGTCTTCACGCGCGTGGGCGACGACATTCAGCTCACCGTTCCCGTGACCGTGCCCGAGGCCTCTTTGGGAGCCAAGGTGGACGTGCCCACCATCGATGGCCGCGCCCAGTTGAAGATTCCTCCCGGCACGCAGAGCGGGCAAAAGCTGCGCATGAGGGAGCGCGGCGTCGAGAACGCCCAGCGTCCCAACCAGCGCGGCGACCAGATCGTGACCGTCTCGGTGGTCGTGCCGCACCTCCAGGACGAGCGCAGCCGCGAGATCATGCGCGAGCTGGCCAAGCTCAACAACCAGGACCCGCGCGTGACGCTCTTTGACAAGCTGTAAGGACGTGCGGACCGAACCTGGAGCGTTTCGCGAACGAGTTAAGGTAATCTGATTCGAGAAAACCCCATGGCAGCAAAACGCAAGACCAAAGGCGCGTACATGATCTCGGCGGTGGCCGAGATGTACGAGATTCACCCCCAGACCCTCCGCCTCTACGAGCGCGAGGGCCTGCTCAAGCCGTCGCGCACCGAGGGCAACACGCGCCTCTATACCGACGAGGACCTGGAGCGGCTGGAGTTCATCCTCAACCTGGCCCGCGACCTGGGCGTCAACATCGCCGGCATCGCCATCATCCTGCAAATGCGCGAGCGCATGGAAGAGATGAACCGCCAGATGCAGAGCTTTGTCGAGTACGTGCGCACCGAGATGCTGGCCCGCTTCCAGCAGGCCGCGCAGGGCTCCGCCGGGGCCATTGTGCCGATTCGCCGCCCGTCCGTTGTCGCCAAGTCGTCACCGCGCAAGCCCTAGTTCGCCCGCGGCGGGGAATCTTCGCCCCTCAGCGTGCCCCAGCCGGGTATTCTTAAACCTGCATGTCGCACGTTCTTCTTGTACTTTCGCTCTTCGGTCTCGTGACCTCTTCGGTCTTTGCCGGCATGGTGCTGGCGTCTGTTCCCGGCTACCTGCGCGACCGGCGGCGGTCGCTGGCTCAGCTCGGCGCGCGGCCCGGCTTTACGCCTCCGCTCACCCTGCTCAAGCCCGTGCATGGCGACGAACCCGGCCTCGATGCCCATCTGGCCAGCTTCTTCGAGCAGGATTATCCGGAGTACGAAATCCTCTTCTGCGCCCGCTCGCCCCAGGACGCCGGACTCGAGACGGCGCGGCGCGTGGCGGCGCGCTATCCGCACATCCCGGTCCAATTCCTCTCCACCGGCGGCCAGCCCGACTACATCAACGCCAAGGTCGCCTCGATGGAAGCCATGGAAGCCGTCGCCGCGCACCAGATTCTGGTGGTCAGCGACAGCGATGTGCGCGTGACGCCCGATTATCTGCGCGCCGTGGCTCTCCCCTTTGCCGACGAAAAAGTGGGCGCCATGTGCTGTCCCTATCGCGGCGTGGCGGCTGAAGGCGGCCTGTGGGCGCGGCTTGAGGCCGTTGGCATGAGCGTGGAAATGACCTCCGGCGTGCTGGTGGCGCGCTCCATGGAAGGCATGCAGTTTGTCCTGGGGCCGACCATGGCCTTCCGCCGCGAGTCGATCCGCCGCATGGGCGGCTTCCGCGTCACGGCCGACTACTGCGCCGACGACTTCGTTCTCGGCAACGAAACTCACAAGCTGGGCCAGATCGTGATCCTGAGCCATCACGCCATCGACCACATGGTCATCAACTCCAGCTTCGCCGCCTCGCTCAAGCACCAGGTCCGCTGGATGAAGTCCACGCGCTTTTCGCGCCCCAAGGGCCACTTTGGCACCGCGCTTACCTTCAGCCTGCCCTTCGGCCTGCTGGCCTGGGCGGCTTCTGCGGCGCTGGGCTACCCATGGTGGGGGTTGGCTCTCTTTGCCTGGAGCCTGATGACGCGGCTGGCGCTCTCCATTGCCGTGGGCCGCCTTGTCGTTCGCGACCCAAGCTGGTTCGGCCTCCTGGTGCTGTACCCCGTCCGCGACCTCATGGGCATCGGCATCTGGGCAGCCAGCTACCTCGGCAGCCGCATCCTCTGGCGCGGCCAAGTCTACCAGCTTCTCCCCGGCGGCAAAATGCGCGCGGCGGAGTAGGTCACGCCGCCGATTCGCAAATCACCCTACCGCAGCGGTCGGTCCGTCCACAACATCTTGTCGGCGATCGACTGCACCGGAATCAGCCGCCCGGCCAGCAGTTGCTCGGCCTTGGGCTGGTTGGTGTCTTGCGCGAAGAGCCACTTCCGCTCACCCGTGCCCCACGTCTTCGCCAACTCGTCCGGGCTGAGAAAGATCTTCGGCGCATCGGAATAGCACGAGCCCCACAGCAGCGTCGAGCCTTCTCCGCTGGCCGAGCATTGGGGCTCGATCAGCAGCGCCGGCTTGCGCAGGAAATTGTGGGTGTAAAAGACGACCGAGGAGGCATCGGACTGGTCGCCGAAGATGATGAACGAGTCGGCCGGCGAGCCCTTTTCGACAATCGTATCGGCCAGTTGCTTTGAGCTGAGCATCGGCTCGAAGCGGGCGAAGGCGATGTGCGCGGCCACCAGGAAAACCGCCGCGGTCAGCGCCATGCTCACGGTGGCGGCCAGGTGCTTGCCTCTGACGCGCAAAATCCAGCCCACCAGCGGGCCCGCCAGCAGCGCCACGGCGGCCAGCGCCGCGGGCAGCCGAAGAGCGGCAAACGACGGGCCGGTCAGGTCGAAGAAGTGGGACATCGAAAGTGTGTATCCGCCCACATCGCGATGCGCCAGCAGGGTGCCGATGTCGGCCACAAAAGGCAGGTTGCGCGACTCCCACAAGCTCCAGCCCAGCGCCGCCGCGGCCAGCACTCCGGCCACGGCAAACACCGCCTGCGCTCCCGTCAGCCAGGCCGTCGAGAGCGGCGATTTGCTGCCGCCCGGCCCGCGTCCCTCCTCCAGGCTGGCCACTACCCCGGCAATCAGAATCAGCAGTGGCGTCCACGCCGGAAAGGTGTAGTACTCCTGGTTGGTCGAGAGCGAGAAAAACAGCAGGATGAAGACTGAAAACATGCTCAGCAGCCAGGCCGAGCGCACCCGGAACTTGAGCCGGAAGACGTAGCTGGCCACATCCTCGCGGTCGGCGTTGTCCAGGTAGAAGTCCACCGTCAGGCCGGCCTCGCGGCGCAGGTGTTGCAGCCAGTTGCGCCGCGTCTTCCACGCCACCGCCACCAGCGCGGGCAAAAACAGGCTCCAGGGGAAGAGCCATACCAGGTGCAGCAGCCAGTAGGCCGCCGCGGGCATCTTGTTGTAGTCGTGCGGAAAGCGCGTCCCGGTAAAGCGGAAGACGTGTTCGTTGAGGAAGTAGAAGTACCAGAAGCCGTGCACGCTGCCCGGCATGGGGTGGTTGCCCAGCGGGTGGCCCTGGGTGGGATTGGCCAGCCCGGCCAGGATGTGCCACGGCGCAGCGATGGCCAGAAACAGCAGCAGCCCCGAGAACGGCTTCAAGTCCTTCCAGCGCCGCCATTGGCCGCTGATCAGCAGCAGCGGAATCGCCGCCGCGGCAAAGAAGATGGGCGCGATCAGCCCCTTGGTCAGCACGGCCAGTGCCAGCGCCGCCCACATCCCATAAAAGCGGATCGGCCGGATCGATTCCAGGCCCGTCAGCAGGCAATAAAGAGCCAGCAGCAGCAGAAAGCTCAGCAGCGCCTCGGGAATGGCGAAGCGCGTAAACAGAAACGGCCCCATCGACGTGAGCACGCCCAGCCCGGCATACAGTCCGGCGCGCTTGCCCCAGGCCTGGCCCGCCCACAGCCAAGCCAGCCACGCGCAGCCCAGCAGGGCCAGCGCATTGGGCAGGTGGGTGGCAAAGGCATTCTGGCCAAAGACGCGGTAAAGCCCGGCGTCGAGCCAGTAGGGCAGCGGCGGCTTTTCCAGGTAGCGGATGCCGTTCACTTTCAGCGTTACCCAGTCGCCGCTCTCGGCCATATGCTGCGCGGCCTGGGCGTGGCTGGCGTCCGCGTCGTCCAACAGCGGCGGCGTAAACAGGCTGGCAAACTGCACAGCGGCAAAAATCGCCGCCAGAAGCACCCAGGCAGCCAGCGCGGAGGGCGCTGTGTGCGGGCGATTGCGCGTGTTCGGTTCGTTTGTCATCGCTGGTTTGGCCATCAAAATAAGGATACCAGCAGCGTTTCTCCGCCATCTCACGGCGGACAATCTCCGCAGCGCCCGCAGGGACGCATATCTTTGCCCAAACTGGCTCTTTCCGCCGCCCAAACGGAAAACCTGCGGCCGTGCTCCCGGGAAAAACCTCGGCCGAATTGGAGGGTCGCCGGGCCGGTGAATGCAACGGCGTTCTCAGTACCAATCGTGTCGACGGCTCTCGACGAGTTCAAAAGCCATGAATCGTAGTGGATAGTTTCCCGGAGGAATCGTGCTACTGTTGAAGCTCACATCTCAAAATCGAGTGTGAAGCAGCCGCAATGTGAGAAAGTATGAGATCCGGGCCACGCGCCGCTCACACAATGAAAGGGCCAGGGCATCACGCCTCGGCCCTTCTGTTTTCTCCCCCGGTGAAATAACTTCTTCGCCGTCTCCCTTATACTTCTTCACAGCCCCATCATGAAGCGCCACGTCCTCATCTTCGGTCTTGTCGGCGGCCTCCTCATCGCCACCCGCCAATACACCGAATACCGCTTCGTGGTTATCGAGCACTCCGTCGAGCTCTACAGCGCCCTCGTCGCCATCCTCTTCTCAACCTTCGGTATCTGGCTCGGCCTCCGCATCACGCGCAAGCGCGAAACCATCCGCGAAACGGTGGTGGTGAGGGAGGTGCCTGTCCCCGCGGAAGCCCCCGCCCTCGAGCCCTCCGCGCGCAATACGGCCCGCCAGCAGGCCCAACAGCAGGCCCTGGGCATCACGGCACGCGAGCTCGAAATCCTCACCCTGGTCGCCCGCGGCTTCAGCAATCGCGAGATCGCCACGCAGCTTTTCGTTTCCGAAAACACCGTCAAGACACACTGTGCCCGCGCCTTCGACAAGCTCGGAGCCGCCCGCCGCACGTCTTTGCCCTCTGGGGTGAGGCGGCAGGTCTTCGTCGCTGGGGTGGGAACGCGTCACCCGAAAGCACGATTTTCGCTCCACTCCTCAGAAAATCATCCGAAAGGATGACGACATCCGGCCCCGTTACACCGCATCGTGACTCCATCCTCACTCGCACCAGGAGCCAGCCATGAAGAAAACCGTCCTCACCTTCGGCCTCATCGCCGGCCTCATCATCTCCGTCCTTATGGACGGATCGCTTCTCCTCGCCGACAAGATTGGCTCCGGCCACAGCATGGCTCTCGGCTACACCATCATGGTGGCGTCGTTCCTGCTCATCTACTTCGGCATCCGCAGCTACCGCGACAACACCCTCGCCGGCCAAATCTCCTTCGGCCGCGCCTTCGCCTGCGGCATCCTGATCGCCCTCATCACCACCGTCTGCTACGTCGCTACGTGGGAGGTCCTCTACTTCAACTTCATGCCCCACTTCATGGACGGCTACTTCGCCGCGCAGATTCACAAGGTCCAGTCCTCCGGGCTTGACCCCGCCACCACCGCCGCGCGGGTCGCTGCCATCCAGCGCTCTCAGCAGCTCTACCAGAACCCCTTCGTCAACATGGCCTACACCTTCATGGAGCCCCTGCCGGTCGGCCTTATCATGACTCTCATCTCCGCTGCCATCCTCCGCCGCAGAGCCCCTGTCGAACCCACCGGCGCTCCCGCGGGCATGCCCACATAAATCAAAAGGCCGGGGCGCAAGCCACGGCCTTCCATCTTCTAAACTGTCAAAGGGTTCTCATGAGGAGGTTCCATGGCTTCAATCACTGGCTTTGGCGGGATATTTTTGCGAGCGGATGATCCAAAAGCTCTGTATCAATGGTACGAGCGGCATCTCGGTCTGGTGAAGTCCGAAGGATCTTTCGCGTTTCCTGCCCCAACGCAACACACTCAGGTCGTCTTCGCTCTTTTCAAACAAGACAATGCATACTTCCCTCCGGCGCAGAAAGCAATGATCAATCTCCAGGTGGACGACCTGGACGGTGTGCTGGACCGTCTGATAGGCGAAGGTGTCACCGTCGATCCAAAACGCGAAAGCTATGACTTCGGAAAGTTTGGCTGGATCACCGATCCAGAAGGAAATCGTGTCGAGCTTTGGCAGCCTGTCGCAACTGAATGATGCCGAGGCCGCCCCAGATTGGTCCCCAGAATGTCGCCCAGCGCCCGGAGTTCAGCGTCCGAATAAGCTCTGCGCGACTTCCCGTCGAATCGGCGTTTCCAGGGCCGCTCCCAGAAACTCCATCGCACCACCGCAATCAGGGTGGATGGGTGAGCTGGGCAGAGTCCTTTCCAAGCGAAGGATGAACCGGAAGAACGCGAGATAGTTGGTCTGGGGAAGGCTCTTTACGGCGCTTGAAAGAGCCTGGCTTTGGCCTGCACACGCCTGCGGTGGCCATGCCGCGCGCTTCCCGGATTCGGAGCAGGGCAAGTCTCCGGCGGTCTCTCGATCCGGACCGATTCGGCGTTACAACTGGTCGAAGATTTCGCGGAAGTCGTAGACGCCGGATTTGCCGGCGATCCACTCGGCGCCGCGGACAGCGCCCAACGCAAAGCCGCGGCGGCTGTGGGCGTCGTGGCGCACTTCCAGAGTATCCACGTAGCTGGTTGCGGTCACAATGTGCTCGCCCTTGGCGTCGCCCACGCGGTGGGATGTGATCTCGACCTTCGCGTCGGCCCCCGTCCTGGCCTGCCCGGCTTCCACGATCTCGCGCAGAGTGATGGCCGTGCCGGAGGGCGCGTCGAGTTTGGAGACGTGGTGAGTCTCGCTGATCGAGAACGTATAGCCTTCCAGTTTCGCAAGGTCGGCGGTGAGGCGGAAGAGCTTCTGCACGCCGATAGAGAAGTTGGTGCCGTAGAGCAGCGCTCCTCGTTTTTGCGCCTTGGACTTCATCTCGTCCAGGTGCGCGTACCAGCCGGTGGTGCCGACCACGATGCGCGAGCCGAGGGCCAGCACGGCGCGGATGTTTTCCACTGCGGCTTCGGGAGCGGTGAAGTCGATGACCGCGTCCACGCCGGCAAGGGTAGGCGCGGTGAGGGCGGAGGCGTGCTGGTTTTCCGTGATGTCGAGTGCGCGCACCGAGTGGCCGCGCTCGCGTGCGACCTCGGCGACCAGGCTTCCGGTTTTTCCCTTGCCAAGAACGAGAAACAGCATGATGACCTCAATTCGGCTTCTAGCTTCTAGCTTTCAGACCAACATTCGGCGATGAAGTTATGTGGTTTCTCACCCTTGCGACGGAAAAGAGTCGCGAGGATAGGGCCCTAGAAGCTGGGGGCTAGCAGCTAGGCGCTGGTTTTTCTCGCTTCCACGTCGAAGATCGCGGGATCGGGATCTTTGAAGAAGGCGGCGTGCAGCGAGCGCACCGCCTCGTCGGCGTCGTCCTCATCGATCATGAAACTCATATTGATCTCGCTGGCCCCTTGCGAGATCATGCGCACGTTGATGTGGCGGATGGCGGAGAAGACTTGTGCGGCCATGCCGCTTTGCCCGCGAATGTCCTCGCCGACCATGCAGACCAGCGCCTTCTTGCCCTCGTACTTCACGTCCGCCAGCTTGCCCAGTTCGGCGGCGATCACCGGGAGCTTCTCGTTCGAGTCCACGGTCAGGGAGATGCTCACCTCACTGGTCGAGACCATATCCACCGGGCATTGGAACTTGTCGAAGATGGAGAAGACCTCGCTCAGATAGCCGTGGGTCATCAACATGCGGCTGGCCACCACGTCGATGATGCTCAGCTTTTTCTTCACGGCGATGGACTTGAACGGACTCTTGCAGTGAGGCGCGAGCGAGATGATCCGCGTGCCCTCGCAGGCCGCGTTGCGGCTGTTCAGCACCAGCACCGGAATGTTCTTTTTCACCGCCGGCAGGATGGTGGCCGGATGCAGCACCTTGGCGCCGAAATAGGCCAGTTCGGCCGCCTCCTCGAAGCTGATGACCTTCACCCGCAGGGCGTCGGGGCAGACGCGCGGATCGGTGGTCATGATGCCGTCCACGTCGGTCCAGATTTCGATGGCTTCGGCGGTGAGCGCGCCGCCCAGCAGGGCGCCGGTAAAGTCCGAGCCGCCGCGGCCCAGCGTGGTGGTAATGCCGGCTTCGTTGGAGGCGATGAAGCCGCCCATCACCGGAACCTTGCCCTCGGCCACGAGCGGGCGCAGCTTTTCCGCCGCGCGCTTCTCGATCAGGTCGTCTTGCGGAATGGCCTTTTGAAACTGCGAGTCGGTAATGATGATCTCGCGCGCATCCACGTGAACGGCATCCATGCCGCGCTCGCGGAAGGCCGCGGCCACGATGCGGCTCGAGGTGCGCTCGCCGTAGCTCACGATGAGATCGGATATGCGCGGGGTGAGTTCCAGGATGGCCGCCAGTCCGCGCAGCACCTCATCCAGCGAGTCGAATTTCTGGTCGATGAAATCGATCAGCGCGGCGCAGTCGGCGGAGTTCTTCACCAGCGCGGCAGCCGTGTCGCGATGGCGCGCGCGCAGCCGCGAACTGATGGCCAGAGCGCCGGTGCGGTCGCCGGTCGAGGCTGCCGCCGCGGCGCGCAGCAACTGGTCGGTCACCTTGGCCATGGCGCTGACCACCACCACGGGCTGCTTCCCCAGGGCCACGCGTCCGGCTACGATTGCCGCGGTACGGCCAATGGCCGCCGGGTCCTCCACCGACGTGCCGCCAAACTTCATGACTACCAGGCTCATGCGAGTCTTCCTAAAAAAGCTTCTAGCTGCTAGCCTCTAGCTCCGTTTTATGGCCAGATGCGTTCAGCCGTTGATTCGGTTTCTGGCTCATCGATCCAAGTATCCAGCTCCCAGCGGAAGCTAAAAGCTAAAAGCTGCTAAAGTTTTCCTAAACTGGCCAGCAGTTCGGCGTTCAGAATGGTCGCGCCGGCCGCTCCGCGAATGGTGTTGTGCGACAGCACCACAAACTTCCAGTCGAGCAGGCCGCAGGGGCGCAGACGGCCCACGGTCACGGCCATGCCGCGGCCGCGATTGCGGTCCAGGCGCGGCTGCGGGCGGTCGTTCTGCGGAGCCCACACGATCGGCTGCTCGGGAGCGAACGGCAATCCCTGCCCGGCCAGCGGACGGAACTCCTCCCACGCGGCCAGAATCTCTTCGTGCGTGGCCGGCTTGGCAAACTTGATCGACACGCATTCCGTATGCCCGTCCTCCACCGCGACGCGATTGCAGTGGGCCGTGATGCGCGCGGCCAGAGGCGCCACCGTGTGGCCTTCCAGCTTGCCCAGCAGCTTCAGAGTCTCCTCTTCCATCTTTTCTTCTTCGCTGCCGATATAGGGAACCACGTTGCCCAGGATGTCCATCGACGCCACGCCGGGATAGCCCGCGCCGCTCACGGCCTGCATCGTCGAGACAAAGATTTGCTCGATGCCGAAGCGCTCTTCGAGAGGCTTCAGCGCCATCACCAGCCCGATCGTCGAGCAGTTGGGATTGGTCACCATGTAGCCGCCCGACTCTTTCCGCGAAGGCTGCTCCTCGATCAGGTGCAGATGCTCGGCGTTGATCTCGGGAATCACCAGCGGCACATTGGGCGCCATGCGGAAGGCGCTCGAATTCGAAAGCACGGCGCAGCCGGCCGCGGCAAACTTGGGCTCCAATTCGCGGGCAATGGCCGCGTCGACTGAAGCGAAGATGATCTTCGGCGCGCCCTCGGGCTCGGCCGGGGCCACGGTCATTTTGGCGATGCGCTCGGGCATCGGCGTGTCCAGCCGCCACTTGGCGGCCTCGCCGTAAGGCTTGCCGCTCGAGCGGTCGCTGGCCGCCAGCCACGCGATCTCGAACCACGGGTGGTTCTCAAGAAGTTGAATGTACCGTTGGCCGACCATGCCGGTCGCGCCCAGAATACCGATGGGATGTTTTGTTTTCATGGCCATAAACACTCCAGTGTACAGGAGGACGGGCGCAGGTCCGCAAAAACCTGGGTGGCGAAGGCCGAGACGCGTTCCGCGTTATCTTGCCGGCGGGGCTGCGTTTGGCCTGACAGGCGTCGCGCACTCTTCGCCGACGACCGTGGTCCATTCGCGCACATGCCACCTTTTCACGATCCCGTTGATCACATACGGATCGGCCTTGGCAAACTCCTCCGCGACCGCGGGCGAGTCGCTCTTGAACACCACCACGACCCCGTCGGCGGGATTGGCCAGCGCGCCGCCCAGCAACAGCTCGCCGCGTTCGCTTGCCTTCCACGCCAATTCCAGGTGGGCGTTGCGAAACTCGGCGCGGCGGGAAAGGTAATCGTCGGCGACTTCGTAAAAGAGGAGGTAATGCATGGGACGGTCGTGTTCCTTTCTTCGAAATGCTTGGCTCGGTCTACCCCATCGCCGCCAGCACGGCGTCGGCGAACTCGCTGGTTCCGGCCGTGCCGCCCACGTCGCGGGTAAGCGTCTTGCGCTCCGCGTAGACCGTCTCCAGCGCCCTCTGCACCTTGTCGGCCGCGGCCGTCTCGTCCAAGTGGCGCAGCATGAGCACCGCCGATTGCAACAGCGCCGTCGGGTTGGCCACATCCTTGCCGGCAATGTCCGGGGCCGATCCATGCACCGCCTCGAAGATGGCGCACTCCAGCCCAAGGTTCGCGCCGGGCACCAGTCCCAGCCCGCCGACAAGTCCCGCGCACAGGTCGCTCACGATATCGCCGTAGAGGTTTTCCAGCAGCAGCGTGTCGTATTGGTAGGGATTCATCACCAGTTGCATGCAGGTGTTGTCGATCAGGTGCTCGCCATACAGAACGTCGGGAAATCCCTCGGCCACCTGGCGCGCGCAGCGCAGAAAAAGCCCGTCCGAGAGCTTCATGATGTTGGCTTTGTGAATGGAGTGAATCTTCTTGCGTCCGTGCTTGCGCGCGTACTCGAAGGCGAACTTGGCGATGCGCGTCGAGCCCTTCTCGGTGATCACCTTGATGCTTTCCACCACGCCGGGCACCACTTCGTGCTCCAGGCCCACGTACTCGCCCTCGGTGTTCTCGCGCACGATAATCAGGTCCACGCCGGGCCACTTCGTTTCCAGCCCTGGAAGATTCTTGATCGGCCTGAAGTTGGCGAAGAGATCGAACTTCTTGCGCAGCGTGACGTTGATGCTCTTGAAGCCGCCGCCGATGGGCGTGGTCACCGGACCCTTCAACGCCACGCGGTTGCGCTCGATGGATTCGTAAAGCGCGGCGGGAATGTATTCGCCGTAGATCTCGAAGGCCTCGGCGCCGGCGGCGAAGCGCTCCCACTCGAACTTGACGCCGGTGGCTTCGAGGATGCGGACCACCGCCTGCGTCACCTCTGGGCCGATGCCGTCGCCCGGAATCAGAGTCACCGTATGCGTTTTCTGCTCGGCCATGGAGGAGTCTCCCCGCGTGTGTCTTTTCCTACTCCCTATTCCCTGCTTCCTACTTCCTGCTTTTTCCGCCCCGTCCGCCCAGCAGCCCTTCCAGCTCTTCCTTGAACTCCCGCACATCCTTGAAGTCGCGGTAGACCGAGGCGAAGCGGATGTAGGCCACGGTGTCCAGCCCCTTCAGGTGCGTCATGATGAGTTCGCCGATTTCGCTGGCGGTGCGCTCGCGCTCCGGCGCGTCCACCAGAAAGCTCTCCGCGGCGTCCACGATGCCCTCCAGCGCGCTGGCCGGCACGGGCCGTTTCTCGCAGGCGCGCAGCAGGCCGCTGAGCACCTTCTGGCGGTCGAAGCGCTCGCGGCGTCCGTCCTTTTTCACCACCATGTAGGGGATTTCGTCGATGCGCTCGTAGGTGGTGAAGCGGCGATTGCACCGCTCGCACTCCCGCCGCCGCCGAATGGCGTCGGCCTCCTTGCTCTCGCGCGAGTCCACGACTCGGTCCTGCCCGAAACCGCAATAGGGACACTTCATGCTAGAGGCGATTCTACGGCATGGAACAGGGGCAGGGAACAGGGAATAAGGAACAGTGAACGGGGAACAGGGATCGGGGCGCCGGGCAGGGCAATCGCAGGATCGCTCTTGGTTATCGAATCGGTTTCTTCTTACTTCTTGAATACGACGGTCGCGGTGCGCCAGCGCAACTTATTGCAGCATGTGCACCACGGCCAGCTTCGAACTCAACGAGTCCCTGTCGAAGGGCTTCATCAAGTACTCGTTGGCTCCGCATTCGATCGCTTTCTGAATGTGCTCGACATCGGTCTCCGTGGTGCAGAAGATGACCGTGGGGTTCTTTCCGTCTTCCGTGCGGCGCAGCGCCTGGAGGAATTCCAGGCCGTCCATCACCGGCATGTTCCAGTCGAGCAGGACCACGTCGGGCATCCGCTCCTGGCACTTCTCCAGGGCGACCTGTCCATTCTCGGCCTCGTCCACGTTGAAGCCCAGGCCGGTAAGCAGCCTGCGCGCGATCTTTCTCACCATGGCCGAATCGTCTGTCACCAGGCACGACCGGGGGACCTCATTTGAAACCGCACCCTCGCTAATTCCACACTCGATCGAATTCAACACGGTCCCTGCCCTCCTTCTTGGCGTGATATAAAGCTGCGTCGGTTCTTCCCACCCATTCGGCCAGCGGATCTCCGGGCTCGTAACAGGCGGCTCCGATGGAAACCGTGATCGGCGTCATCGGAGGTTCGAGGTCGAGCTGGAGAGGTTCCCTGGCCAGGGCCTGGCGGATGTTCTCCGCCACGTTCACAGCTGCCTTCACATCGGTGCGGGGCAGAATGACGGCAAATTCCTCACCCCCGTAGCGCGCCACGTGGTCCCCGCCGCGCACCGCTTTTTGCAGGGTCACGGCCAGGTGTTGCAGCACGGTATCGCCGGTCTGGTGTCCCCAGGTGTCGTTCACCCGCTTGAAGTGGTCGATGTCGATCATCAGCAACGCCAGGTCGTCGCCGCTGTTCATGGCTTCTCCGGCCGTCTTGCGCATGATGGCGTCGAAGGATCTCCGGTTTGCCACCCCGGTCAAGCCGTCCAGCGAAGAGTCACGAAGCGCATCCTGGAGATTGCGTTCCAGGGCCTCGATCTTGTCGGCGGATTCGCGCATGCGCAGGCCTACATACTCGCTGCGTCCGGCCATCTTCTTGCTGTCGAGCACCAGGTTTTCGATGAGGTTCTTCAGATTGTCCAGGCTTGTTCCCAGATTCTTTGAGGCGAAGCCCCTTAATGTCGCGCCGAACTGATGCGCGTCGTCGCGGGCGAAGTCGGCCACGCCGACGATCTCCTGTAGAGTCTCCAGGGCCTGCAGCGAGGTGTTGCGAACCGCCTGCGCCTCTTTTGTCGAGGAAAAGAAAGTTGAATACAGCTCTTGCAGGGTGCTCTCGTCGAAGATGGCCTGGTTTGAAATCAGCACGTCGATGGTTCGCTGCAGGTTGGGGCTCTGTCCGGCGTGATACTCGTACCAGATGGCATAATTGGCCGGAGTTGCCGGTACGCCGAAGCGCTCCAGCGTTGCCATGGCAGAGGCTGCTATGGATCGAGCTGTGACAACTTCCTCTTGAGACATGCTCCGACTCCCATCGCCTCCAGGACATCGATCGGTCCCGAAGGTACGTGCGTGTGAGTCTTCATCTGAGCAGTGTCCTCAGCTTCGCCCTTGTTCTCAAGCCCTTTGGCCGGCCGTGACGGCTCAGCCCGGCGCATTGCCGAACGATCGATTAAGGAGACGCTGTGGAGAACGGTCTGCAACGCGGCTCCTACGTTGGTGCAAAGACCGGAGCAGCGAAACCGTTCCATCGTACGAAAAGTGAGATTTTTACCTATCGGCGGATTGTAGAGATTGCGATAGTCGTTTCTAATGAATAATTCTTGGGTCTACGGCCTGGCCTGTCGTTAAAGATGCCGCTTGAGTCCTCACATTCAATACTACTCCTGTCGCCGGCGCTGGGGAGGGCCGAATCCGGCCGTCTGCGGCGGGCGGGTTGCCGATCCGTTCAGCTCAGGAATTCGGCGATCGCGTCGACGACCGTCCGCTGCTCGTCTTCGCGGAGTTCCGGGAAGATGGGCAGCGCCAGCACCTCGCGCGCGGCGCGTTCGGCCTCAGGGAAGCTGCCCGCGGCGTAGCTGAGGCCTTTCAGGGCATCCTGCAGATGCAGCGGGACGGGGTAGTAGATCTCCGAGCCGATCCTGCGGCTGCACAGGAATTCGCGCAAAGCATCGCGTCGGCCGGTGCGCACCACGTACTGGTGCCAGACGTGCCGGCTGCCGGGGACCTCGTGGGGCAGCACGACGCCGTGCGCGGGATACGGGCCCGATTCCGCCAGCCCGGCGGCGGCAAAGAGCGCGTGGTAGCGCTTGGCCACGGTGCGGCGGGCGGCGTTCCAGCCGGCAATGTATTTCAGCTTGACGCTCAGGATGGCGCCCTGGAATCCGTCCATGCGGGTATTCCAGCCGATCTCGTCGTGATAGTAGCGGCGCCGCATTCCGTGCTGCCGCAGCATCCGTCCGCGCTCGGCCAGCTCGTCCGAGTTGGTCGTGACCATGCCGGCGTCCCCGGCGGCGCTCAGGTTCTTGGTGGGATAAAAGCTGAAGGCCGCGGCGTCGCCCAATGCGCCTGCCTTCACGCCCTGCCACTCCGCGCCCCAGGCCTGCGCGGCGTCTTCAATGAGCTTGAGCCCGCGCTCTTTCCCAATGCGGGCAAACGAACTCCAGTCGGCTGCCTGTCCGTAGAGATGCACCGGCAGGATGGCGCGTACGGCTCCTCCGCGCGGGCCGTCGAGAACCGCTTCCACGGCCTTGGGGTCCAGGTTGAAGGTTGCGGGATCGATGTCGGCCAGCAGCGCGGTGGCGCCGGCGCGCAGAATCGAGCTGACCGAGGCGAAAAAGCTGAAGGGGGTGGTCACCACGGCCATGCCTGGGCCTATGCCCGCCGCGGCCAGCGCCAGCCACAGGGCATCGGTGCCCGAGGAGCCGCCCAGCGCATGGGCCACGCCCAATTGCTCCGCCGCGGCTCGCTCAAACGCGGCCACCGGCTCGCCAAGAATGAACTGCTGCGTCTCAAGCACATGGCCCACGGCATCCAGCAGTTCCCGGTGCAGCGGGGCGTACTGTCGCTTCAGGTCCAGCATGGGCACGGGCTGAGCGGTTTGCGCGGAAGTCGGAGGATGCGGGCCAGGATTTTGCACGTGATTATGGTACCAGCCTCTGAAAGTGGGCCGTCCCATGGCAAGGCCGGGCAGGGCAAACGCATTTGAAATGCAAGCAGGAAATGAAGGGAGTATGCATTCAAAAATGCGTAAAAACTCGATTGCAAGCAGGCCTTGTAACAGGGCACGACTTCAGTCGTGCCGCAAAAGCGCCCCAAAAACGATTCGGCTTTAGCCGCAGCGCAACCGCGGGAAGGCGTCTGCGAGGTTGGAATCTCTCCCGTCCCAGCTTTCGAAACCGGGAAGGAGCAAACGGCATTGCAATATGCCAAAATGAATCTCCGCGGAGCCTACGGTAAGTGGATTGGAGCGCGGAATCGGTGCTCCCTGGAGCGAATCGAATGCTGAACGGCGTTTTCCCGGTCCATTCCGGCCGGGAATGCTCTTCCGCAGTTGAAAAGGTTCGCAAACCCCTATATTGTTGTCACATTGCGGGACCTGGCGGCCCCTGGGGATTCCGGTGCCGTGCCCGCCCATTTGTTATTTCACGCAAGTGCACTGTAGTCGCACGCAAATCCTTAAGAGGAAAGCAGGAGATCGGCAATGGAGAACAAGCCGGCACAAAATATTCAGGACACGTTCCTGAACACGGTCCGCAAGGACAAAACCCCCATTACGATTTATCTGGTGAGCGGCGTTAAGCTGACCGGAAAGATTCGTTCCTTCGACAAATACTCCGTGCTGCTGGAAAACAACAGCCAGGAACAGTTGATCTTCAAGCACGCCATTTCGACCGTGGTGAGCAACCGGAGCGTGATGCATACGGAGCATCGCCCGGTCGCCGTGCCAACGGGAATTGGCCCGGCTGCGGTCGCCGCTCCGGTTGCGTCTCCAGCTCTTGCAGAGCAGCGATAGAAGACGGGAAGCGGTTTCGCTTGGCAGTGGAACAGAGCAGGACTACGGGGTCTGAGGGATTGCTGGAACGGGCAGTCCTGGTGGGAGTGGACTTTGGGGTTCGCCCGCGCGGTAACCGCGCAGGCGCTGAGGGAGCGCGCCAAGCGGTAGTGTGCCTGGACACAGCCGTTCCAGACGAGGCCGCTCCGCAAGAACCTCTTCTTAGCAGCGATTCCTCTCCATCCGGACAGGCGCAGCCCTCTGCGGGTCTTGACGCCGACGAATCCCTGGCCGAATTTCGCGAACTGGTTTCGAGCGCCGGCGGCCAGGTCGTTGCCGAGCTGATGCAGCGCCGTTCCCGGCCCGATCCGGCCACGCTCATCGGTTCCGGCAAGGTGGAGGAGATTGCCGGGGTCGCCGCTTCTACTGAAGCCGACCTGGTTCTCTTCGACCACGACCTGACGCCCACCCAACTGCGCAACCTCGACGCCGCGCTGCCTTGTCGCGTGCTCGATCGCACCCAGTTGATTCTGGACATCTTTGCCCGCCACGCGCGCACCAGCGAAGGCAAGTTGCAGGTGGAACTGGCGCAGCTCCAGTACATGCTGCCGCGCCTCGCCGGCAAGGGCAAGGCCATGTCCCAGTTGGGCGGCGGCATCGGCACCCGCGGCCCCGGCGAAACCAAGCTCGAAACCGACCGGCGTCAGATTCAGCGCCGCATCGACCAGGTGAAGCTCGATCTGGAGTCGGTGCGCCGCGTCCGCGGCCAGCAGCGCCAGCGCCGCGAGTCGGTCCCCGTGCCCACGGTGGCGCTGGTGGGCTATACCAACGCCGGCAAAAGCACGCTCTTCAATCAGTTGACCGGCGCCCAGGTGCTCCAGTCTGCGCGCATGTTCGCCACGCTCGACCCCAAGCTGCGCGCCATCGAATTGCCCAGCCGGCGCAAGATTCTCCTCTCGGACACGGTCGGCTTCATCCGCAACCTGCCCCACACGCTGGTCACCAGCTTCCGCGCTACGCTGGAAGAAGTGGCCCAGGCCGAGGTGCTCCTGCACGTCCGCGACGCCGCCTCCACCTATGGCGAGGAGCAGAAGACGCAGGTCGAAAAGGTCCTGGGCGAGCTGGAAGTCCTGGACAAGCCGCGCATCGAGGTGCTCAACAAGATCGACCTGCTCGGCGAGCACGAGCGGCTCGGTCTCCAGGAGCGATTTCAGGGCGGCGGCGAAGTGGCCGTCTCGGCCCGCACCGGCGAGGGAATGGACGCGCTGCTCGCGGCCATCGACCGGGCTCTGCACTCCGATCCGGTCATCGAGGCGGAGCTGCGCGTCCCGCAGCAGGAGGGCGGCGTTCTGGCCGCCATCGACGCCGGCATGGTGGTCCACTCGAGGGAATACGAGGGCAATCTGGTGCGCCTGACCGTCAGCGGACCGGCCTCGCTCGTCGGACGCCTGCGCAAGTACCGCCTCCGCGACGACCCGGAACCCGAATCTCCAGGGAACCTCTGATCAGGTCCGAGTTTTGAAAGGGCACGGCTTCAGCCGCAACTAAACCCGTCGCAGATCTCGTGTTTTGAAAGGGCACGGCTTCAGACGGGACCAAACCCACCGATGATCTCGTGTTTTGAAAGGGCACGGCTTTAGCCGTGCCGCTAATCGCTGCAAATGAGCGGGGCTTTAGCCCCTGCGGTATGTTTTCGGGCTTATCGGTAAGTCTTACCTAAACGGGCCGGATCAATGGGCAAGAAGACCGTCTTAGCCGCTTTCCAGGCCCCCCTGAGGCATGTTTTTTGAGCGCAATCGGATCAGGCCAGATTCCCGCGGCCTTTTCCGGATGCCCGTCGCCAAATTTTTCCTCCGCAACTTGCCGATGATTTCCCTCCAAAGGAGCACAATAAAAATAGAGCGCATGTGGTTGATCCATGCCGCGCCTTCGGTCCAATCTGTCGGGAATGTGCCCGGTCCGTACCTACCCGTACCCCCCTCCCCCCCCCTTATACCCCTGGGGGGTATGCAACGCCGGACTGGCACGCTTTCTTTTGCCCGCGTTTTTCGCTGTGAAACTGTGAAAGCGCACCTAAGTCGCACAAAATAAAAGGCAAAAAACGGCAACCTCACAGTTCCACAGGATGCGTGATGCTGTGAAACTGCGGAACTTTTGCACGCCTGCCTCCGCCGGCCGGGCCACAGCGGACCCTGAATGCACATTCCTCCACGGCAGATGGAACCTCCGATTCCGCTTCGTCGTACCTCCTGAACAAGGAACGCCAAGACAATCGAGGAACCGGTTCCATGACGATGGAGTCTGCGCAGTCGAAATCCGGACGGGCCGCGGCGCTCGCCGCCTGCGGTCTCGCCGCGGTCGTAGTTCTTTCGTTGTTGCCCATCGGCGGGTGGATCGCTCCCGGCGCTTCCATTCCAGCTTTGCTGATCCGCGAGGCGGTCTGGTGGTTTCTGGCAGCGGCAGTGCTGGCCTGGCTGGTCTTTGCCGAGCGGCTGCCCTTGAGTTCGATCGGCTTTCGCCGTCCTGGATGGAAGACTCTGCTCTTCGCGGGATTGGGCGCGGCGGCGATCATGCTGGTGTTTATGATTCACTTCGCCGTGATCGTCCGCGTCTTCCACCTGGACACATCCGCTACCCTCGATCGGCAACGGATGATTCTCATCCTGCCGTACTGGGTCCGCGTACTCCTCGTGCTCCGGGCTGCGGTGGTCGAGGAGATTCTCTTCCGCGGATACATGATCGAGAAGGTCCGCCAGCTCACCGGCAGCGTCGTGCCGGCCGTCGCGCTCTCCGTGCTGACGTTCACCGCCGCCCATTTTGGCGGATGGGGGCTTGTCCATCTGATTCCCGTCTTCGGCGCGGCGGTCGTCTTTGCCCTTCTCTACGTCGGGCGCCGTGACCTGCCCTGCAACATGCTGGCCCACTTCCTCACCGATGGGGCGGCCTTCCTATTGAAATAAGGGCGTGATCTCCCTGCGCTAGAATGGGCTCCTATGAACCCAGAACAAGCCAGCGCAGGCCGCACCATCGCCACCCTTTCCAGCCGCGAGGTCTACCGCAACCACTGGATGCGCGTGCGCGAGGATGAGATTCTCCGCTCCAACGGCAAGAAGGGCATCTATGGCGTGGTCGACAAGGACGAAGCGGCCATCATTCTGCCCATCGACCAGGGACGCATCTGGCTGGTGGAGCAGTTCCGCTACACCATCCAGGAGCGGGCGCTGGAGCTGCCCCAGGGCGGTTGGGAAGAGGAGATCGACGACCCGGAGGAACTGGCGCGCGGCGAGTTGAAGGAAGAGCTGGGCCTGCACGCGGCCCAGATGACCTGCCTGGGATCTCTTTGGATCGCCTATGGTTTCACCCGGCAAAAGCAGCACGTTTTTCTGGCCACCGGCCTCACGCACACTGAGAAGGAACCCGATCCCGAGGAGCACGACCTGGTGGTGCGCAACGTGCTGGTGGAGGAATTCGAAGAGATGATGCGGAACGGAACGATCCGCGACAACTGCACGCTGTCGGCCTGGGCGTTGTATCTGCTCTGGAAGGCGCGACGGGGCTGAGGGAGCGTCGATCCCGGAGCCTGACTGCGTCTCTCTTTATCCGCGCTCTTCCATGGGAACCCAATGCGCGGGGTAAACCGGGCCGATGTACTCGGCGCGGGGGCGGATGAGGCGGTTGTCGTCTAACTGCTCGATCACGTGGGCGGCCCAGCCGGCGATGCGGCTGATGGCGAAGATGGGCGTGTAAAGGTCGATATCGATGCCCAGGGTGGCATACGTCGAAGCCGAGTAGAAATCCACGTTGGCGTTCAGCTTCTTGTCGGAGTTGATATAGAGCTCGATGGCGCGCGACATCTCGTACCACTTGGGTACGCCGGCGTCCTTGCCCAGTTGCTCGCTCATCTTGCGCAGGTGTGTGGCGCGGGGGTCTTCGGTCTTGTAGACGCGGTGGCCGAAGCCGGAGATCTTCTGCCGCGCGGCCAGCATCCCTTTGACGTATTCCACCGGATCGGCTCCGGCCTTGTCGATAGCGTAGAGCATGCGCATGACGCCTTCGTTGGCTCCGCCGTGCAGGGGGCCTTTCAGCGCGCCGATCGCGCCGGTGATGGCCGAATGAATATCCGCCAGGGTGGCGGCGATGACGCGGGCGGCAAAGGTCGAGGCGTTCAACTCGTGCTCGGCGTGCAGCACCAGGGCCATGTCCAGCGTTTTAACCGCCGTCTCCGAGGGCCTGACGCCGTTCAGCATCCACAGGAAGTTGGCCGCGTGGTTCAGCGAGCGGTCGGGCGGCACAATCTCCAGTCCCTTGCGCAGCCGGTCGTAGATGGCCACGATCATGGCCATCTGCGCGGTCAGGTGGTAGGCCTTGCGCACGTTGGCGTCGTGGGAGTTGTCCTTTTCGTCGGCGTCGTAAAAGCTGAGCGACGAGACCGCCGTGCGCAGCACCTCCATGGGGGTGGCGGAGGCGGGAATGCCGCGCAGCATGCTGACGATGCGAAAATCCAGCCCCCTGGCCAGCGCCAGTTGCGACTGGAACTCGCGCAAGGCGAAGGCATTGGGGAGAATGCCGTTCCAGAGCAGGTAGGTGGTTTCTTCGAAGGTCGAGTTCTCGGCCAGTTCGTGAATGTCGATTCCGCGGTAGGCCAGCACGCCCGCTTCTCCGTCGATCCAGCAGATCCCGGAGTTCGCCGCGACAATTCCTTCCAGACCCTTCCCTTGGACAGCTGTCGACATAGGCTTTCGGATCTCCCCCTGCAGTGGTTTTTCGGCGATAGCGGCGGTTGTTCCGGACTTTCACCCCAGCGGCGAAGACCGCCTCCGGGGCTCCTGAACCTGAAAAAATGAGTCCGGCGCCTGAATTTGCAGTAAAGATGTTTATAACGTAGCCATTCCATGCTTGTCACGGAGTGCGGGACGGGAGGGGGCAAAAGCGCAATTGCGGCTCGGCCTGGAAGGGCGCCGCCGGAGAGAGGCGGGCGGCTTTTTCCGCCCGGCCCGCATCCTTTCTATATCCTGTTGTTTCCCCGGAGGTGCGCGGAGAAGGGTTTCCCAAGCCCGCTGAGGGCCGCACCTGCGCCAGCAGGCGGGATGTTCCAGAGAGTATTCTCATAGCGGCGTCTAATGGAACAGAATGGCGTCATCACGCACAGAGCGGTCCGCACGACAGACCGACAGAGAGAAGAAAGGTAAATCATGAGTGAATTCGACACAACTCCCAGAACCCATTCCAACGGGCTGCTGGCTGCGATCGCCGCGGCCCTGTTGCTGGCGCTCGGCGGCTTGATCTGGAGCTTTACGCTCAGCAGCCGTCTGACGACCCAGGAAGCTGCGCTGGTAGATGCCAAGGACCAGAACAGGAAGCTGGCCGCGGAACTGCGCGAGACCGATGCCCGGCTGAAAGTGGCCACGGAAGAACTGGGCCAGTCGCTGGGGTTGACACAGAAGCAGATGGACGCGAAGGCCGAAGAAATCATTCGCCGCGAGAGCGCCCAGGAGGCCAACAGCCAGCGGCTTGAGAGCGCCCAGAAGCAGACCGCGCAGCAGGTGACGGCCGTGTCGAGCGAGGTCTCCAATGTCAAGACCGATGTGGGCGGCGTCAAGACCGACGTGGCCAAGACCCAGAGCGACTTGGCCAACACGATCAGCCAATTGACGTCGATGAAGGGGGATTTGAGCGGCCACAGCAGCCTGATCGCCCGCAACCACGATGAGTTGGAGTTGCTCAAGCACCGGGGCGATCGCAACTACTACGAGTTCACCCTCGCCAAGGGCCAAAAGAAGCCCGTTGGCACGGTCAGCCTGGAGTTGAAAAAGGCCGACCCCAAGAAGAGCAAGCTTACCCTGGTGGTGTATTCCGACGACAAGCAGTATGAGAAGAAGGACAGAAACGTGAACGAACCGCTGCAGTTCTACAGCGGCAAGGATCCGGCACTCTTCGAGATCGTGGTGAATTCCATCGGTTCGAAGAATCAGATCAGCGGATATCTCTCCACGCCCAAGAACGCGCCGTCTCCATCTACTGCTCAATAACCGCTGCGTGCGGCGCAAGCACCAGGTTGGGATTGTAGCGCAAGGCGAAAGTGAAGTTCAGGTCCTTGCGCGCATCCCACTCCTGTTTGGTCAAGCGGAAGGCCGAGACCACATCCCCCTCCAGCGTCTGTCCCGGATCGATCGCCGTCTCGGGCGATAGAGCTTTGCCGTGCAGCGGGGCCAGCTCCGGATAGGCATGGAAGACACGCTCGTAATCGGCGGGAATGGCCGCGTAGCTGGAGTGGATGCCGTCGTCCACCGTGGCATTGGTCATTACCTGGTGCAGGAAGAGCGGATGGTCGCTCTGGTTATGCACCTTGACGCGGGCGAAGACCAGCACTTGATCGAAGGTTTCCTTGGGCATGGGTACGCCGTTGGCGTCAACGCCCGAGGTTTCATTGTGAATCGGATGAGCCCACACCCCGACGATCTCCCCGGTGGCTACCGGCGGCTTTTGCCCGGCGATCACATAGGCGGCGATGGCGATGGTGACCAGCACAGCCGCGATGACGCTGGCCCAGACTACGTGACTGGATCCCTTGGTGAACGATTCCCCGAGGGCGGCATCGTCGATTTCTTCCGGAGAGTCCTGATGAAGTAGGCTCATAGCGCCCCTATCTTATCCTTTTCAGAACAAAAAGGGCCGCCTCATCCCGAAAAAGTTTTTTGAGATCGCGGAAGCGCCTGTATTTGTGCGGCCGAAACGGCGCCATTTCGCGCAGCGCACCCGAGCGGCTGGAGCGCGCGGCACAAAAGCGAACGGAGCGGATTTCGCCGCGCGGGATCGTGCCACACGGTAGAGTTGCGACCGTTCGCAAATGCACCGTGTGACAAATCCGCGCCAATCGGGCACAACTCAAGTACACCACCTGGCGGTAGTCTTGCCTTCACGCCCGGTCGTACAAGCTGCTAGGCTGCGTTGTGGACGGCGTCCTTGATGCGGACTACTGCATCCGCCTGGGGACCTTTCTGGCCCTCGACGATGTCGAACTCAACGTCGTCGCCTTCTTTCAGCGTTTTGTACCCGTCCAACTGAATCGATGAGTAGTGGACGAATACATCCGGCCCGTCTTCACGTCCAATGAATCCGTAGCCCTTGGCGTTGTTAAACCACTTGACCTTCCCTTTGTACTGAGCCACAGGCTCCTGCTTTCTTTGGTTCTTCCGGGGATACGGCGTGCGAGGGGATCGCACACCGACAATTCTTAAGACGTGAAAAACGCGAGAAAGGTTGATTCATTTCCTTGCGAGGGTCTTCATAAAGTGAGACGGGCCGGCCCCAGTGGGCCGGCCCGTCTGAAAAGAAACAGTTTGTGCGCGCGGAGCGCCCTTACTTCTTGTGCTTGCCGGCCAGCTTGCGGGCATACAACAGCACGCTGGTCAGCGTCTTGCCGTCCAGAATCGCGCCCTTGTCGATCATCTTGAGCACCTCGGAGAGTTTGACCAGGCGAAGTTCAATCTCTTCGTCCTCCTCCGGATGCGCGTCGCCGGCCACCAGTCCCTCGGCCAGAAAGACCTTCATCGATTCGCCCAGAAAGCCGGGACTGGCAAAGTACTCCACCAGCGGCTTCCACTTCTTTGCCCGGTAGCCGGTCTCCTCTTCCAACTCCCGCTTGGCGCCCTCGACGGGATCTTCGCCCGCTTCCAGCTTGCCCGCCGGCAGCTCCCACAGAAACTGCCGGGCGGCATGGCGGTACTGGCGTTCCACCACGATCCAGGGGTCCTTCTTGCTTTTGGAACTGTCTACGGCCAGAATGACCGCGCTGCCGTTATGGCGGATGATGTCGCGAACGTTTTCCTTGCCGCCGGGCTCGATCAGCCGGTCGCGCAGGACGCGAAAGACCTTCCCTTCAAAGACCACCTCGGAGCTGAGCACCTGCGCCGTCTCCTCGGACGCGGGCTTGAGCGCCTTCTTCGCCTTCGGTTTTGCGGCCTTTGCCGGTTTGGCTTTTGCGGTTTTCGCCGTCTTGGTTTTGGCGGCTCCTGCCTTTTTCGCCTGGGCAGCTTTTGCTTTGCCGGGCACGGCGGTCTTCACGGCCTTTTCTTTGCTGGGCATTTTCTGTTTCTCTCCTCCAAGCGCAATCGTGCGCAACCAGTTCAAGAGTATACGCACGGCACTCCCGGTACGGCGAAGAAAGCGTGGTTGTGCATCGATTGCGCCTGGCGTGGCATCCTTAACAGAAGCCGAATTCCGATTCCGCCTGTGCCAGGGATTTCCGCGAGAGACCAGGGACTGGAACCATCCTTCCCCGCCGGTCGCAGAGGGTTTTCCCGAGACAGGCAAGCAAAAAGTGAGCCAGTTGCCAACCGCAGATTGTCATCCCATTACCGTGGCGCCGGGGTTGAGCCGGCTGTTTCTGGACTACTGCGCCGGCGATCCGGCGGCGCGAGCCTTCTACGCCCCCGGCCCTTCGGACGAGGATTGGCAGAGGCGTCCGCCGCTCCCCGCGCACTGGCAGGAGTTGGTGCGGCTGCTGGCGGAGCAGAATTCGTCTCCTTCGCAAGCTGCGGCGGCGGCGCTTGCAGCCCTCGGGCAGGGCGCCGGAGCCGTGGTGACCGGGCAGCAGGTCGGCCTCTTTGGCGGACCCCTGTTTACGCCCTTCAAGGCGGCGACAGCCGTGGCCCGCGCCCGTCAGGCCACTGCGGCCGGCCGGCCGCACGCGGCGATCTTCTGGCTGGCCACCGAAGACCACGACTTTGCCGAAATCAACCACGTCGTCTTTCCCGCCCGCCGCGAGTTGCGCAAGCTGGTCTACGAGAAAGCGCCTACAGCGCCGTGTCCAGTGGGCGGCATCGTGCTCGACGACTCGATCGCGCCGCTGGTCGATCAGGCATGGGAATTGCTGGGGTCCTCCGACGCCATGGACGCGCTGGCCGACGCTTACCGGCCAGGCTGCACCTTCGCCCAGGCCTTCCGGGCGTTCTATTCCAAGGTTTTTGCCGCGCAGGGGTTGCTGGTGCTGGACGCGGGCGGCCGCGCCTTTCACCGCATGGGTGCGCCGGTGCTGCGCGCGGGGTTGGAGCGCGCCGACGAGCTGCATGCGGCGCTTTTCGACCGCGACCGGGAATTGGCAGCCGCCGGCTATCACGCACAGGTTGCTGTTACCGGGCAATCCAGTCTGCTGTTCCTCATCGACGAGCGCACGGGCGCACGGGTGGCGCTCAAGCGGCTGGCTCCCAGCGCTGCCGAGCCGGACGGACTTTGGCAGGCGGGGCGGCAGAGCTTTTCTACCGCCGATCTGGTGGAAATTCTGGAGGCCGAGCCGGAACGCATCTCGCCCTCGGCGCTGCTCAGGCCCGTCTTTCAGGACTTTCTGCTCGCGACCTCGCTCACCATCGGCGGTCCGGCCGAGGTGGCCTACTTCGCCCAGTCCGCCGTGCTCTTCGAGCGCATTCTGGGCCGCGCCACGCCGGTGCAGCCGCGCTTCTCCGCCACGCTGGTCGAGCCGGCCGTGGGCGCGTTGCTGCGCCAGCACGATCTGACGCTGGAGCGGGTTTTTGCCGAGAGTCCGGCCTCGCTGGCGCAACTGCTGGCCGCGCGCGCGATGCCGGTCGAAGGGAAAAGAAAGCTGGCCGCCGCGGGAACGGAGCTGGATGCCGAGTTGACGCCGCTGCTGGAGTGGATGGGGGCGCTGGACGCGGGGCTGGGCCGGTCGGCCGCAACCGCGGCCAGCAAGATGCGCTACCAGATGAACCGCTTGCGCCGGCTGGCGGCCAACTTCCAGTTGCAGCGGGAGGCCTCGCTCGGGCGCCATGCCGAGGCCATCGGCCAGGCGCTCTATCCCGGCGGCGTGCTCCAGGAGCGGCTCCTTGGCGCGGCCTACTTTTTTGCCCGCTACGGCTTCGGGCTGGCGGAAGAGATCGCCGCGCAGGCCGCGGATTCCTGCCCAGGGCATACAGCGCTCTGGCTGTGACGCCGGGGTCAGGGATGATTCCCTTGGTCCCCAGTCCCTCGTCCCTGTTCTTCGGTCGTATAATCCTCGCGAAACCTCGGGAGGTTCAAGGTGAAACAGTTTCTTGCGATGCTGGCGGTGGGTTTGCTGGCCTGTTCGGCGGCCCTCGCGCAAAGAGAAGAGCCCTGCACGGCGGCGGGCAACAATAACGAATTCCTGGGGATACAGACGATCCGCCTGTGGCCCGGCGACGCTCCCCAGGCCAAGGGCAAAGCCTGCGAGGACATCCCCACCCTGACCATCTTCGAGCCGCAGAACGGCCATGCGAACGGCTCTGCCGTGGTGATCCTGCCCGGCGGCGCGTACGCCCACCTGGCGGGCAACCTGGAGGGCCGCCAGTTTGCCGACTGGTTCACGTCGCGCGGCTTTCGAGCCTTTGTGCTGAGCTACCGGCTCAGCTCGCACGGCTACCTGCTGCCGGTGCCGCTGCTCGACGCCCGGCGCGCCGTGCAACTGGTGCGGGCCCGGGCGCGGGACTACTTCATCGCTCCCAACCGGATTGTGATCATCGGCTTCTCCGCCGGTGGGCACCTGGCCGCTCTGGCGGCAACCCAGTTTGTCCCCGGCGACCCGGACGCGGACGATCCCATCGAGCGCGTTTCCAGCCGCCCGGACTACCTGGTGCTCGGCTATCCGTGGATTGGAGCCATTTCCTCGGACACGTCGCACCTGACCTACTGCAAGATCTTCAACGTCATGGACCGCTGCGAGGCGCTGCGCGCGGCGTACTCTCCGGACCTGTTTGTCGGCAAGAACACGCCTCCTACCTTCTGGTATCACACCTACAACGACCAGACGGTGCCGGTGGAGCAGGGGTTGCGCTTCTATGAGGCGCTGGTCAAGGCCGGGGTTCCGGCCGAGGCGCACATCTTCGCCAACGGTCCGCACGGCACCGGCCTGGGCAAGGGCGACGCGGCGCTGGACCAGTGGCCCGGCCTGCTGGAGACCTGGCTGCGCGCACAGGGATTGCTGACGGTGGATACGTCCGTTGCCGGAGGCAAACCGTAGATAAAAAATTGTCGTGAAAATTAAGAGGCGGGCCACCGGCTTCGGGAGTGGAAGGACTTCCCGAAACCGGCTGCCCGCTGGACCCTGGACCGGGTCTGGGTGGTATGGTTAGTTTAGGCTTGTTCCCGGTGAAAGCAAGCCCTTTTTTGCACAAAATTCCCGTTTCGTGATCGCAGTCACAGGACTCCGCTTGATTGGCCCACTCTGCGTTGACTTGAGGGGCTGCCCCTGATACAAAAAAGTGTTCCACCCGTGAAAAGACTCATCTGAAAGCCGGAGCGAACCGGTATCACTTATGCAAGAAATCATGCAACAACTCGGTACACTTTTCCTTGGCTCAGCGCCCACGGTTGTGCTGTTCATCGTGCTGGTCATGGCCTATCAGTTCCTGGTGCAGGGGCCGCTGACCGAGACGCTGAAACAGCGCCGCGCCCGTACCGAGGGCGCCATCGAGGATGCGCATAAAGCCATCGCCCAGGCCGAGGCCAAAGCGGCCGAGTATGCCGCCAAGCTGCGCCAGGCGCGCGCCGAGGTCTACAAGGTTCGCGAGCAGCGCGTCAAGCAGTGGAACGCCGACCGCGATGCCGCACTGGAGGCCGCTCGCAAGGTGGCCAGCCTGAAGGTGAGCCAGGCCAGGACCGAGCTGGAAGCCGAAGCCGCTATCGCCAGGCAGACCATTCAGGCGACGGCCGGCGATTTGGCCAGTCAGGTGGTCCGTGCGGTGCTGCCGCTGGCCGCCGGGGGTACCCGTTGAAATATTCCACCGTGCAAGCGCGTTTTTGTTCCCGGATCTTCGGGTTTGCGTTTCTGATTGCTTTGACCGCCGGAATCACGGCGGCGCCCTGCAAGCTGGCTGCTCAGCAACCCGCTCCGGCGGCCCAGTCCGCCCCCGCCCCAGAAGCTCAGGCGAAGGATACGGCCAAGCCCGAGGCGGCCAAGCAGGAAGGGAACGAAACCGACCAGTTCCGCCACTCCGCGATGGTGCAGGCGGCGTCCAAGGTCTTGTTCCAGGATAGCCAAGCTACGGCGGAGCTGAAGGAAAAGCACGTCGAGATCATGGCGCGGATCTTTGAATTCATCAACTTCGGCATCGTCGTGCTGGCCATTGGCATTCCGCTGCTGCGCTGGCTGCCTAAATTCCTGCGCAAGCGCGCCGCCAAGGTGCGCGAGGATATCGAGTCGGCGCGCAAGGTTACCGAGGACGCCAACACCCGGCTGAGCGCGATTGAAGCCAAGCTCTCGGGACTCGGCGAGGAGATTCAGAAGTTCCGCGTCGAGGTTGAGGAAGAGATGGGCCGCGATGAGGCCCGCGTCAAGTCCAGCCTGGAAGAGGAGAGCGCCCGCATCGTCGCCTCCGCCGAGCAGGAGATTGGCTCGGTTGCCGCCCAGGCACGGCGCGGACTGCGCAACTTCGCCGCCGATCTGGCCATCGACCAGGCCGCCAAGCAACTGGTTCTCTCGCCGGAGACCGACAAGGCCCTGATCGCCGAGTTCGTGGGCGACGTGAGTCTGAACAGAAAGACATGGGGAGGGCAGAACTAGATGGCAGCCTTTGTTGCACGTTACGCCAGCGCCTTTCTCGAAGTCGTTACCGCAGCCAAGCTGGATACGGCCGCGATCGACCGGCAATTCACCGATTTTCTTGCCACCTGGAACGGCAGCCCGGAATTGCGCGAGTTCTTTGCCAATCCGGCCATTCCCGCCGTGCAGAAGGTGGGGGTTCTGGACAAGTTGAACGCGAAGCTGGGGCTCCAGAAGGAGCTGCGCAATCTGCTGGCCGTGCTCATCGACAACGATCGCATCGGCGCGGTGGCCGAGGTGGCCGAGGCCTATCGCCGGCAGTTGCAGGCGCAGTTGGGCATCCGCCAGGCGGAGATTGTGACGGCGCGCGAGTTGGGCGCGGAGGAGCGCGAGGCGCTGGCGGCGGAGATCGGCAAACTGGCCGGTTCGCGCATCGAGGCCAGCTTCAAGCTCGACGCATCCATCCTCGGCGGCACGGTGGTGCGCATCGGTTCCACGGTGTACGACGGTTCGGTGCGCGGACGGCTGGACCGGTTGAAGGAAGCATTGATCGCCGGCTAGCGCCGGCAGTGGTCAGTTTTCAGTTGTCAGTGTTTGGTGAACAGCCGGCAGTTTTCAGCAGTGAGTGGCCGGCAGGCAGCGATCAGGAATCAGCAGTCAGTGAACAGTAGTCGGTGAACAGTGAACGGCAGCCAGCGGCAGGCAAAGCGCGAACTGACCACTGACAACTGACCACTTAAAGGACAGGAAGAGCAACAGATGGCTCAGATCAAGGCAGACGAGATTACGCAACTCCTTCGCGAGCAAATCGCGAACTACGACTCGAAGGTCCAGGTCGACGAAGTCGGGACCATCACATCCCTGGGCGACGGCATTGCCCGTCTCCACGGACTCGACAAGGTGATGGCCGGCGAACTGCTCAGCTTCCCGCACGGCATCGCGGGACTGGCGCTGAGCCTGGAAGAAGACCAGGTGGGCGCGGTGGTTCTGGGCGACTACACCGAGATTCGCGAAGGCGACGAGGTGAAGCGCACGGGAACCATTTTGAGCGTTCCGGTGGGCGAGGGCATGATCGGCCGCGTGGTGAACGCGCTGGGTCAGCCCATCGACGACAAGGGACCCATCGTCTCGACGGCCTCGCTGCCGATCGAGCGTCTGGCGCCCGGCATCATCGACCGCCAGCCTGTGCGCGAACCCATGGCTACCGGCCTCAAGGCCATCGACGCCATGATTCCCATCGGCCGCGGCCAGCGCGAGCTGATCATCGGCGACCGGCAGACGGGCAAAACGGCCGTGCTGCTGGACACGATCATCAACAACGCCAAGAACAACCTGATCTGCATCTATTGCGCCATCGGCCAGAAGCGCTCGTCGATCGCCCAAGTAGTGCAGACGCTGACCGAAGCCGGCGCCATGGGCCACACGATCATCGTGGCCGCCTCGGCCTCCGAGCCCGCCCCGATGCTGTACATCGCGCCCTATGCGGCGACGGCCATCGGCGAGTACTTCCGCGACTCCGGCCGCCACGCGCTGGTGATGTACGACGATCTCTCCAAGCACGCCATGGCGTACCGCGAGATTTCGCTGTTGCTGCGCCGTCCGCCGGGCCGCGAAGCCTATCCCGGCGACGTCTTCTATCTCCACTCGCGCCTGCTGGAGCGCTCGTCGAAGATGAGCGACAAGCGGGGCGGCGGAACGCTCACCGCGCTGCCGGTCATCGAGACCCAGGCCGGCGACGTTTCGGCCTATATTCCGACCAACGTCATCTCCATCACCGACGGTCAGATCTTCCTTGAGACCGATCTGTTCAACTCCGGCGTCCGTCCGGCCGTGAACGTAGGCCTTTCGGTTTCACGCGTGGGCTTTTCGGCGGCCATCAAGGCGGTCAAGCAGGTGGGCGCCACGCTCAAGCTGGATCTGGCGCAGTATCGCGAGCTGGCGGCCTTTGCCCAGTTCGGTTCCGATCTCGACCCGCTC
The DNA here is from genome assembly GCA_049515995.1 of Occallatibacter sp. Lineage (GTDB taxonomy): Bacteria > Acidobacteriota > Terriglobia > Terriglobales > Acidobacteriaceae > Telmatobacter. The sequence goes on from JBEKTO010000052.1 coordinate 33,388, forward strand.
ACTCAGAAGCAGCTCAACCGCGGCGCCCGCTTGACCGAACTGCTCAAGCAGCCGCAGTTCCAGCCGCTCACCTGGCAGCAGCAGGTGGTGGTGCTCTTTGCCGGCACGCAGGGCTATCTGGACGATTTGCAGATTGCCGATATTCGCGCCTTCGAGGTCGGCCTGTACAAGTACATCGACAATGCGCAAACCGCGCTGATCGACGACCTGACCAAGAAGAAGGCGCTGGACGACGACCTGCGCAGCCGGCTGCACGCGGCGCTCAAGGAATACACGGCCAACTTCAAGGCGGAGCTGGCGGCAGCGGTAACGGCGTAAAAGCAGCTTCTAGCCTCTGGCTTCTAGCTTCTCGCTAGGAGCCGGCGGAGGAAAGCTGGAACCTTGGATTTGGAAGCCAAAGCTAGTAGCTAGAGGCTAGTAGCTCGGCACTGGAAAGACTTATGGCAAACGTCCTCGATCTACGGCGGCGCATCCGCAGCGTGAAGAACACGCGGCAGATCACGAAGGCCATGAAGATGGTCTCGGCGGCCAAACTGCGCCGCGCGCAGGAGCGGGCATTGGCGGCCCGGCCCTACGCCAAGATGATCACCAGCGTGCTCGAATCGCTGACCCGCCGCGTCGATATCTTCGACGAGACGACCGGCAATCTGCGCCATCCGCTGTTTGCCACGCGGCCTGAGAAGCGCGTGCTGCTGATTGTGGTGAGCGGCGACAAGGGATTTGCCGGCGCTTTCAACGCAAATATTCTCAAGACGGCATTTCAGTTCATTTCCGGCAATCCGGACAAGGAAATCGACATCGAGGCCGTGGGCCGCAAGAGCCGCGACCAGATGCGCCGCCATTATCCTGTTGCAGTGTATGCCGAGCAGACGGACGAGAGCGGCAACACCCGCCAAGTCCGGCAGCGCAAGGCCGCGGTCGAAGTCACAGGCGACCATCCGGGGATGCTGTTGAAGCTGGAAAACAGCCGCGTCTTCGAACTGGCCCAGAGCGTCATCTCCCGCTATGTGCATGAGGAGATCGACGCCGCGTACATCGTCTACAACGAGTTCAAGTCGGTGATTCAGCAGCGGCTGGTGGTGGAGAAGCTGCTGCCGCTGATGAAGATCGGCATTCCGCAGATCACCGGCGCCCAGGAGCCGACCGAGAAAGAGCGCGAACGCGCCGCCGAGGCAGCCGCCAGCGCGGGCATCTCGCTGGAGCCGGTCGATACCGCCGAGGCCGATGAGGAAGCGCGCAAGTTCGGCACCGCGCAGGTGGATTACATCTACGAGGAGCCGGCGGACGATCTGTTCAACGGTCTGCTGCCGCAATATGTTTCATCCATGCTGTATCACGCCATGACGGAGTCGGTTGCCGCGGAACACGCGGCCCGCATGACGGCGATGGATTCGGCAACCAACAACGCCTCGGATATGATCGACGCGCTCACGCTGCATATGAATCGCGTGCGCCAGGCGGCCATTACCAAGGAGATCATCGAGATTGTTTCCGG
>JBEKTO010000053.1:0-26716 GCA_049515995.1 Occallatibacter sp.
GCAACCTCAACTACCTGCTGCTGAAAGCGCAGCGGCTGGCCGCCACAAAAACCCAACTCGTCGCCTTCCAGAAAGCCGCGTAGAAAGCTGACTCTTACAGATTCTCGTCAAGAGCCGATAAACTCATCCCGCCACCGAACCCCGCTAACTAGCTAACAGAAGAGGCCCCGCTCCGGGACCTCTTCGTTAACTCGCGAACTACACGAACTCGGCTAACTTGCTACTTCGCTCTCCTTATGTTCCCCGCCAAACCACGCGTACAGCGCCACCCCGGCAAAGCAGACTACCGGTACCAGGTAAGCCGCCTGGATGCCGGCAGAATCCGCCAGAATCCCCATCACCTTGGTCAGCGCCGCACCGCCCAGAATCGCCATCACCAACAGCGATCCGGCCGTCTTGGTCTTCTCGCCCATGCCCTTCAGTCCCAACGCGAAGATCGTCGGGAACATGATGGACATGAACAAACTGGTGGTCAACAGGCAGCCCACGCCCAGCCAGTTCGCCCGCGTCACCGCCACCAAGCCCAGCAGCACATTCACCACGGCATAAATCCCCAGCAACGTGCGCGCCTGGAAGTGCTTCATCAACCACGCCGAACTGAATCTCCCTACGGCGAAGGCCGCCAGAGTACCCGTCAGCATATAGCCCGCAGCTTTATCGCCCACTCCCGTGGCCGACTCCACATAGGAAATGAAATAGCTCCACGTGCCCACCTGCGCACCCACATAGAGGAACTGCGCCAACACGGCAAAGACAAAGTGCCGCTGAAACAACGGCACATTTTTCGCCGGTCCCGCATCCGCCCGTGACACATCCTCGGCGCCTGTGGGAGGAAATTTCGTCAGCGCCACAAGGATCGCCCACAGCAGAGCCACCGAGCCCAGCACCAGGTAAGGCGTCACCACCCGCAGCGTTTCCGTATGCAGATACGCCTGATAGGTCCCCGCCGCCTGCATCGCAGCCGTCTGCGCATCCGTCAACTTCACGCCGGAGAAGATAAACAGCGTGCCGATCAGACCCGCCGTAATCGAACCTAGCGGATTGAAGGCCTGCGAAAGATTCAGACGCCGCTCACTAGACGCCGTCGGCCCCAGTTGCGCGATGAACGGATTCGACGCCGTCTCAAGAAACGACAATCCGCTGGCAATCACAAACTGCGCCACCAGAAAAAACCAATACAGCCCCATCTGCGCCGCCGGATAGAACAGCAGGCACCCCGTCCCCAGCAGCACTAGCCCGGTGATAATCCCCAGCTTGTAGCCGAACTTGTGCATCAGCTGGCCGGCTGGAACCGCCAGCAGGAAGTAGCCCAGGTAAAACCAGATCTGAATCCCCGCGGCGCTCGACCGGTTGATGTTGAACGACTTCATGAACTGCCGGATCAAAATATCGTTCAGGTTGTTGGGGATGGCCCATAGAAAAAACAGCGCCGTCACCACCAGAAAGGGCAATATGCGTCCCCCCGGAATCAGTGGAGCTTCCAAATCCTCATGCGGCAAGGGCCTGCGTTCAGACCCGATCGATCCGGTAGAAATGCTCAAAGCGGTCTCACCCTCCTCAGACGCGATTGACACAATACTCCCCCAGCGCCGTTCCGCCGAACGCGCTTTCCATCTCGGCCCTCTTCACTTTAACGGTGACTGGCACCATCCTTTCTACTCAATCTGTATGGGTCATGGCAAATCGGGCTGCAAACAGCCCTCATTTGAATTTCTCAGGCTCGGATTTGAAGATCCAGTCGCGCGTGACCAAGATCCAGTACGCCCGCACTTGTATGCTTGGGGCAATTGGGTTCATTCTGTGCAACGGGGTCCTCGATGACCGCCTCGATCGGCGCCGCCCGACAATTCTATGCGGAGGAACTGCGCTTCCTTACGCACATGTCGTCCCCGACCCTGTTTGCCGCCTTCGCAACCGTGCCCCGCGAGCGCTTTGTTGGGCCGGGCCCCTGGCGGATCCTGGGCCAGCAGGGATTCTGGACAACCGAGGACGCTGACCCGAGGCACGTCTATCACGACGCGCTCATCGCGCTCGACGAGGCCAAGGGCATCAACAACGGGCAGCCCAGCCTTTGGGCTCTCTTTTTCGACCAGCTTGGCGTCCAGGCCAACGATCATGTTTTGCATCTCGGCTGCGGCACAGGCTACTACACCGCGATCCTCGCCGAAGTCGCCGGTCCACAGGGAAAAGTCACGGCGATCGAGATCGACGCGGCGATTGCCGAACGGGCGCGTATTGCCCTCGGCATCTGGCCCCAGGTCACAGTCGTCCACGGTGACGGGTCGATCGGCCCATTTGGATCCGCCGACGTGATTGTGGCAAGCGCCGGCGCGACACATCCGCAGCCGGACTGGCTTGCGGCAGTCAAGCCCGGCGGGAGGCTCCTCTTCCCATTGAATCCTGCGAAGGGACCGGGCGCCATGGCGCTCCTGACCCGCATGAGCGAGGAGAGTTTTACCGCCCGGCTGCACTATGGAACCTACTTTATGGCGTTCAGTGGAGCGTGCGACGCCGAAGTGGGCAGCCGCCTCTCCGAAGCCCTTCATCGCGATCGCGGCGCGGGCGTCAAATCGCTGCGCTGCGACTCTCATGAGAAAGACGCGGCCTGCTGGTTGCACGGCGACGCCTGGTGCTTTTCAACCCGCGACCCGGCTCACTTTGGCGGTGATTGACGCCATCCTCTCTAATCAATCTGCATGGTTCATGGCAGATCGGGCCGGCGCCCGGACGACCCGAATGGCGCAATAACCCGCCCTCAGATCTGCGACGCCGCCAGTGGGCTCAGGATCAAGTTGGATATATTGCTCACGATCGGCTCGAAGCTGTAGCGAGGGTCGGCAGAAAGCCTTTTCCAGCCAGGATCGTTGCGAAAGGTGTCCCAACGCGCGTTCAGTTCGTCCAGACTGGACAGGCTGAGCATGTAGGTCAGACTCGGCATCCGTGGACCGATGAGCATATCCCCGAAGAAAACCGGATGGAAACCTGCGCGCATGAAGCACTCGAACTCGCCGTTGTTGAACATCTCCACCTTGCGGACATGGTCCCGGTCGCTGGGGCTCTCATAGGTTCGCATCTGGAAGATGCGTTTGCTTTTAGTGGCTGAGGTCGGGGGCGGCGTCAACTTCGGCCAGCCTGCAAAAGCCAGGAGCAGAGATGTCTCCACGCGCTCAAACGCGGGCGCAGTGGCAGGGGCGTTCCAGAACGGTTCCGCTATTTTGAGAAATGCCGCGTCCTCAGCCAGACGTAAGCTCACCTGCGCCAAAGCCTCCACAGAAGCGCTCGGTATCAATACATAGAAAGCCGGTGTCTCGTCCCCAACGTCTGCCTGGAATGCTCCTATGGGACCCATGCCCATGCGCGTCAGCGCCGGGATCAGGGCGTCGCCGAAATAGCTCTCGGTCAGCTTGGTCTGCGGCCCTTGGCGCATCTGGTAGCGGCGAATCTGGTAATACTCGCGGGGACTGGCTGCTGGCGCCTGCGCCGCGACCTCTCGTGCGACGGTCAAGGCAGAAGTAGCAAGTGAAGCGGCAAGAAACTGGCGGCGCTGCATGGCATCCTCCGGGCAAAAAACGATTCTACGTCAGAAAACGCAGCGGCCCACCAGGCAGCCAGGGCCGCCTTTCACAGCACCCGCGCCAGCCACTTCCCGGTATGAGACAGCAGGTTGCCCGCAATCTCCTCCGGCGGGCCCTCGGCCACAATCCGTCCGCCGCCTTCGCCGCCCTCCGGACCGAGATCGATCACCCAATCCGCGCATTTGATCACGTCCAGATTGTGTTCGATCACGATCAGCGACCCTCCGCCGTCGATCAGCTTGCGAAAGGCCGTCAGCAGCTTCGAAACATCGTCGAAATGCAGTCCGGTCGTCGGTTCGTCCAGGATGTAGAGCACCCGGCTGGCCTGAGAGGGCTTGGCGTTGGCGTTGGCGGCCCGCACCTGCGCCAGATGCGCAGCCAGCTTCACCCTCTGTGCCTCGCCCCCGGAAAGCGTGGTGGCCGACTGGCCCAGCCGCAGATATCCCAGCCCGATCTCGTCCAGCACGGCCAGCTTTTCCAGCAGCCGCGTCTGACCGGCAAAAAAGCGCAGCGCCTCCTTCACCGTCATCTGCAGCACCTGGTGGATGTTCTTGCCTTTGTACTCGACCTCCAGCACCTTGGCCTGATAGCGCGTCCCGTTGCAGTCCTCGCATGGTAGCTCCACGTCGGCCAGGAACTGCATCTCCACGGTCACCGTCCCGTCGCCCTCGCAGGTATTGCAGCGGCCTCCCGGCACATTGAACGAGAAATGCCCCGGCGTGAGCGAAAGCCGCTTGGCCTCAGGCTGCGCGGCATACAACTCGCGCACCAGGTCGAAGCCCTTGATGTAGGTAATCGGATTCGACCGCGGCGTGCGCCCGATCGGCGTCTGGTCCACCAGCACCACGTCATTCAGCCGCTCAACGCCAGTCAAAGAAGTAAATACCCCGGAGGGGTCGGAGCCGTCGCTCTGGCCTAGCGCTCGCAACACGGCCCGGTAGAGCACCTGGTGCACCAGCGTGGACTTGCCCGAGCCGGAAACCCCAGTGATCGCCACCAGCATTCCCAACGGAATTTCCACGTACAGCCCGTGCAGGTTGTTGGCCCTAGCCCCGCGCAGCACCAGCCGTTCCCTTCCCGGTGCGCGTCGCCGCGTGGGCACGGGAATGGAAATCTGGCCGGAAAGGTACCGCCCAGTCAGCGAGTTGGGATTGGCCTCGATCTCCGCCAAAACTCCTTCGGCCAGCAGGTAGCCGCCAAACTCGCCCGCTCCCGGCCCCAGGTCCAGCAAATGATCGGCCGCCCGCAGCACGTCGGCATCGTGCTCCACCACCAGGATCGTGTTACCCAGGTCGCGCAACTCCTCCAGAATCCGGATCAGGCGCGCCGTATCCCGCGTGTGCAGCCCGATCGAGGGCTCGTCCAGCACATACAGCGCCCCTACCAGCCGCGAGCCCAGCGAGGTGGCCAGTTGAATCCGCTGCGCCTCGCCGCCCGAGAGCGTCGAAGCCAGCCGGTCCAGCGTCAGATACTCCAGCCCAACGGCATCCAGAAAATTCAGCCGCTGCCGCACCTCTTCCAAGATCGGTCCGGCAATCTCCTCCTGCATCGGCGTCAGTTTCAGCGAGCCGAAGAATTCCTTCGCGCGCGCAATGGTCATCGCGCTCGTCTGGCAGATATTCTTTCCATCGATCCGCACACTGCGAGCCTCGGCTCTCAACCTCTGCCCGCGGCAATCCGGGCACTCCGCGTAGCCGCGATATTTGCTCAGCATCACCCGCACATGCAGCTTGTACTTCTTGCGCTCCATCTGCGCAAAAAAGCCATAAACGCCCACGAATCCGCCCTTGCCGCGCAGCACCGTCTCCCGCGCCGCCTCGGGCAGCTCGCGCCAGGGCACGTCCAGCGGAACGCCCAGTTCCGCCGCCAGCTTGCGCAGTTCGCTGAACCACGGCCGGTACTTCGGCCGGTTCCACGGATCGATGGCACCGTCTGCCAGGCTCAACCCCTTGTCCGGAATCACCAGGTTCAGATCGAAGTCCACCGTGTTACCGAAACCCTGGCAGCGCGGGCAGGCGCCAAAGGGATTGTTGAAGCTGAACAGCCTTGGCTCCGGCTCCTTGCCCGGCCGGTGGCAGCTCTTGCACTCGTAGGCAGCCGAGAATCTGTGCCGCCTGCGCTCCGCCGTCTCATCCCGCGGAACCTCTTCGAAGGTCACTTCGCCAGCCTCGCGATACGCAATCTCCGCCGCGTCCACGATCCGCGCGCGATTCTCGTTGCTCACGACAATTCTGTCCAAAAGGACGAACACTGGAAGGGTAAAGTCCAGATCCAAAAGCGACTCGGGCGTCGAGAACTCGACAATGCGGCCCCGCTGGTAGAGCCGGTTGAAGCCGTTCGCGCGCAGTTCCGTCAGCCGCGCCTTCAGCGTTTCGGTGTGCGGCGAGTCGCCCCCATTCACCACCGGCTTGGCCGCGGCCTTCGCGCCCGCCTTGGCCGGCTTCGCCGCGGCCTTCGCGCCCGCTTCGGCTTCCTGCCCCGCGCTCAGCACCGGAAACAGCGCCTGGAGCCGCGTTCCCTCGCCCAGAGCCAGCGCGGCCTCGGCCACCTCGTCCATCGAATCGCGCTTCACCAGCCCATCGCAATGGACGCAGTGCACCGTCCCGCAGCGCGCGTAAAGCAGCCGCATGTAATCGTAGATCTCGGTCGCCGTGGCCACCGTCGAACGCGGGTTGCGCGTGGTGTTCTTCTGCTTGATGGCGATCGCCGGCGCCAGACCGTCGATCAGGTCCACATCCGGCTTTTCGATCCGCTCAAGAAACTGCCGCGCGTATGCCGACAGCGATTCCACATATCGCCGCTGCCCCTCGGCATAGATCGTGTCGAAGGCCAGCGAGGACTTTCCCGACCCGGAAACGCCGCTGACCACCGTCAGCTTGCCGTGAGGAATCTCGCAGGAGATGTTCTTTAGGTTGTGCGTCCGCGCTCCGCGGATAACGATGGCGTCATTATTCAAAGGGAAGGCACCGGAGAAAACTCGGTCCGGCGCATCCCCGCCCCCTTAGCGAGGCTTGGAGCGCATCGAACCATTCTCAATTATAGGCGCGAACCCCTTTGCGCCCGCGCCGAGCCATCTCTCAAGCGGACGCGCTTCTTGAAGGCCGGCAGTTCCCGTCCCCAAGGGATTGCCTCAGCCGGGACATCCCGGCCGCGCGCTCAGTTCGAGCAGCCCTGTGGAGCCCGCTCGGCAATGGGAGAAAACGCAGCCGGGGCGGTATTTGCGCCCTCGGAGACGCCCGGCAGGGGACGAAAGGGGATCGCGGTCGCCCGTGCGCAGTCGTGGCTTGCGGCGGGCAGGCTCTTCGGCCATTTCGGCTCTGCCGGCGCCGGCGACGCGGCCGCGGCCGGTATATCCGGTGCCGCATAGACCGGCTTGCTCTTGAAGAATCCCCAAAAGCTCGACGCCGTCTCCTTGGGCTGGGCCCTGGCGCGGTCCTCGTCTCTCCATTGGCTGCGCATGTAGGAGGAAGCGATCACCGGCAACTCCATCGCGTTGCCAAAATAGGTTTCTACGCTGCCCTTCTGCAGGTACAGCGGCTTGCCTGCGTCCTCATCCTCTCCCTCTTCGAAAACCAGCGTAACGTTTTGTGTCTCCTGGCTTCGAAGCAGATCGATGTAGTCCACAAGATCGTCCATGATGAGCCGCCCGTCGTTCGCATGACCCACCAGAAACCTTCCCGTATGCGCGTACACCACGCACTGTCCCGGCCGGGTCCGCTGCGGATAGGTCACCTTCAGGTCCTGGAGCGAATCCAGAAACACCCGAACATATATCTTCCGCTCCGGGTCGATGTGTCCCAAGTATGGAACCGAAAAATGCTTTTCCGCCTCCTTGAGGCCCAAATGCCGCATCTGTTCGGGAACCGCTAGCACCGCCACCGCCTTGCTCCCTGCCTGCGCGCTGGCATCGATGGACAGGCAAAGCGCGAGAACTGCTTCGACAGAGATCCTGAAATAGCGCATAGCTCTTCTCCTTGGATCGGTGATCGCCGGGGTCAGTTGCCATCGGCTCCTTGCTGGCCGGTCTTGGGAATCCATCTGCAGGGCAAAAGCATGGTCGTCAGCACGTCCCTGTTGCCGTAAAAACGCATCCGCTTGATCTCGTCCCGGTGGCGGGTCTGTACGATGTATTGACCCGCGTCCTCGGTATCCTGTGTCTCTTCCACCGGAAGCAGCAGAAGATCCTTTTCGGTTTCATCCAGAATCCACATCTCCGTGGGACTCACATCCCCATTCGTGTAAATCAACGTAACAACCGGAAAGGAGGTTGGATAAAGCAGCTTGGCATAGGTGTACGGAATCAGGCAGCTCACCAGCGGAAGCAGCACGAAGGTGAGAGCGATTCTCGTTCCCTTGAATAACTCCTGGATCGGGACCGGATCGTTGTCGGGAAAGCTCACCCTGAGCGTGAACCAGGCGCCCAGGCAGATAACCACCGAGCAGGCGTAGAGCCATTGCAGGCTGTCCTGGGCCGTAACCGAGGGGTTATCCGAGTCCAGATGCTTCAACAGCGGAAGCGGAAGCGCCTGTTGCCCGCTGCTCCCCCCCTGGCCTGAAACCGCGCAATTGAGCTTGTTGCGAGAGGCCAGGCTGCCCATCTTCGAAACCAGCAGGGTCAGCCGCAACTCTGCCTCGCTCTCTTGCAGCAGGCCCGGACCGGGGGCGCGAAGCTGTTCCTGCAAGTCCCTCGTCAGCCAGTCGTTCATCGAGAGAGTCGGCATCTCCCACCACACCAGCACAAAAAGCAACCCGGCCGTTGCCGCTCCCGTGCTCAAAAGACCCGCAATGCGCACCGCCCTGTGTTCGGGCGGCAAAGTCAGCCCCAGAATCGGCGGCACAAGATAGAGGATGAGCGCAAGGATGAACGCGGACTTATGTGCCGCAACCTGCGAAAGCACGACGGCAACCGTATCGATCGCCCATTTGCCGGCAAAGATGCCCAAATCCTGCGTCGTCCAGTTCCCAAGTTCCACGCCGAGAAACTGCTGCAGCGCCACCTTTCCGATAAACCCGGCTCCGGCAAGCACGGCCGTAAGCCCCAGTGCGCCAATTCCCGCCTTGATCGCGGCCGGCATTCCATCGGAATCTTTTGCAGGCGGCTTCGTCCCAGACTGAGCCGGGCTTCCTTCGGCAGGCGTGGCATCTGGCAGCATCGCCGAGTCCTCGTGGACTGGCTCAGGCTTCTTGCGCCATGGCATTCTTCGCATGTTGTGACCGGGGAGGGGGAAGCCTCCGAATAGGGTGCTTGGAATATAGCAAAGCGGATTTCAGAAAGTAAAGTGAATTAGCGACCTTTAAGCGCCTGTTCGGTCCACCTCGGCATTTTGGACTCCAATCCTCCATAGCCCATCTTTGGTTACTGACTCCCGCGTCGAGAGAAGCTCAAGCCGCCAGAGCCGGAAAAAGAAGCAGATTCGATTCCTCAACCACTTCCCGGCGATCAAGCACGCCCGCTAGCCCCATGAGAACTTCCGACGCGCACGCCGGACACTGCATCGAGTTGTTGCCAACCGAGTCGCAGTCCTGGCACAGGTAGGCCCCGGTCAGCGGGATGTATTGCTGGGCATTGAAGGTCATAGTCTTACCCTCTATCTCTGGCTCTTGCCGGTTCCTTCTTTGCCCCATTGATCTGGATTGGAGGCCCCGGAATGCTACTTACTTTGAAAAGAGATTGTTGTTCTCCTTGTCGTAACGCTGTTCGGTCTTTGCGGGCCTCGCCGCGGCTTTATCGGCGACGACGTTCACCTTCTTCTGCGCTGAAACATCCGAGACTGTCTCGTTTTCCAGCTTCGTGGCTTCCGGATTCACAAATTGCTCAGGCATGTTGATTGCTCCTGTCCTTACCATGAACTCTCTTCCCGCCTCACTTCTGGTCACTTGTGCTCCATATCGATTCCCTCCCCCGTTTCCCTGCGTCGAACCATCAGCCGGTCCCATCCATGCTCCGCCCGGTAAACTGTTCCTTGAGGTATTCCGTGCTTCGTTTCGCCTTTTTCGTCCTGCTCCTCGCCTCGGCCGCCGGGTTCGCCCAGGATTCCCCGCAGAATTCAGAGCCGCAGCCCTCCACGCCGGCCGCAGCCCAGCCCGTCTCCGAACAGGTCACGGACGCCGAAGCCGCCATGCTCAAATCCGACTGGAAAGCCGCCGAGACCAAACTCGATCCCTGGATCGTGGCTCATCCCAGCGACGCGCGCGCCCTCTTTGACGCGGGCTATGTGGCCGACGCCCAGAACCGCCTGGACGATGCCGCCGGCCTCTACCGCCGCGCCATCGGAGTCAATTCACACTCGTTTGAGGCGCATCTCTCTCTTGGGCTGCTGCTGGCCCGCCAAGGCAAGCTGGACGATGCCCGTCCCGAGTTGGCCACGGCCACCACCCTCGATCCCGGCGACGCCGGACCCTCCGCCAAAGCCCGCGCATGGCGCGCACTGGCCCAGATCGACCGCGGCTCCGACACCACCGAGGCCTCCAACGACCTGCTTGAAGCTCTCAAGCTGACCGCTGAAACCCCGGACGACACGCTATTGGCCGCCAGCTTGGCCGACCAGACCGGCCAATATGAGGCTGCCGAGGGCGCCTACCGCCGCATCCTGGCCAAAGACCCCAAGTCCGCTGCCGCCAACTCCGGCCTGGCCCACCTGCTGATTGCGCGCAAACAGTATCCCGAGGCCGAGACGATGCTGCGCGCGGCTCTGGAGCAGTCGCCCAACGACCCGGCCCTCACCGCGCAACTCGCCACCGTGCTGGCCGCCCAGGATAAAGCCGAGGCCCTCCCGCTCCTCCAGAAACTCCATGACGCCCACCCAGCGGACCCGGCCATCACCCACATGCTGGCCCAGGTGCTGGCCCAAGCCGGAGACGCCGCCGGCTCCGACCAGCTCTATACCGGACTGCTGGTGGCCAACCCCGGCGACCCGGTCCTCCTGATCGGCCACGGCCAGAACCTCATTCGCCAACTCAAGTTCGCTGAGGCTTTTGCGGCCTTCGATAAGGCCACCCAGCTCGATCCGGCCAACGCCGACGGCTGGAGCGGACTGGCCTTTGCCGCCTCGAAGACCAATCAGCCTTCCATCACGCTGCACGCCCTTACCATGCGGTCCCAATATCTGCCGGAAGTTCCCTCCACCTACTTCCTCTGGGCCACTGCATACGATGCGCTGCATCAAAGGGAACAGGCGGCCGCTTACTATCATCACTTTCTTGACGCGGCCGCCGGAAAGTTCCCCAATCAGGAGTGGCAAGCACGCCAACGTCTCCTTTTGCTCGAAAAAAAATAACGGGATCGGCGAGAATATCGCCAGAAAGCGGTGGGCCCTGGGCGAGTCGCCGCAATTGAGCGGGTGAGACGGCAAACATTTCCGCTTGCGCTGTCTCACAAAAGCTCCTATAGTCTCGGCCTGGGGTAGCGCCGCTGCAGAGGAGGTTCCTCATGCGGTCCAAGGTTCCGTTGGCAGTCGTCGTCCTTCTCGCGGTGACCACGGTCCCCGTCCGCGCCGCCGGACTCGACGACAAAATCCCCGACCAGCACAGCATCGATGCGCTTCTGGCCAAGGCCAGCCAAGCGCAGCCGCGCGAGCAGTGCTTCCTTTATGCCGAGCTGGTGCATGAAATGACCGAGTTCAGCCTCCGCCAGTACGCCGCCGGCAATGTGGAGAACGCCGCGGGACTGCTCAAGCAGATTCAGCAGTTTACCCGCAAGATCCACCTCTCCGTGGCCGACAACGACAAGCGGCTGAAGAATGCCGAAATCCTGCTCCGCCACACCGCGTTCCGCCTCAACGAGATGCTCCACACCAGCAATTTTGAAGACCGCCCGCTGGTCGCCGAGACTCTGGCTCAGGTGAACCAGGCCCAGAACGAAGCCATGATGCAGGTCTTCCGCAAATGAGCGGAGCCATGCAGACGCCGGTTTCCGGGCAAGGGTAATTCCGCCTTTTCGTGACTTGAATACTGTGATTCAATAGAGGCGCCTGTTGGGGGGTCGATTCCATGCGTCCGATGCGTCCTCTTGCCACGATCCTGCTCGGCCTCTTCTGTGCCATGCCCCTCCTTGCGCAAAAGGAAAAGCGCGAACCGTTGAACGAAGCCCAGATCGAGCAGATTCGCGAGGCTGGCATCAGTCCCACCGATCGGGTTGCCCTCTACACCAAATTCCTCAACGAGCACGCCGATGTCCTCAAGGGGCTGACCGGCCGTCCCAAATCCCCCGCCCGCAGCCAGCGCCTCGACGATGAACTGCAGGATTTTACCGCCCTGATGGACGAGCTTGGCGCCAATCTCGACGTCTACTCCGACCGTCACGCCGATATCCGCAAATCGTTGAAGCCCCTGACCGAAGCCACCGAACATTGGCTCGCAATTCTGCACGCGCTCCACGGTGAGCCGGGCTTCGATCTGGCGCGCAAAGAGGCCACCGAAAGCGGCGAGGACCTGGCCGATCAAGCCAAGCGCCTGCTCACCGAGCAAACCGACTATTTCAACGTGCATAAAGACGAAAGAGGCCAGGACCGCGCAGAACCGAAGTGAATTCAGCCGTCAGCTTGTAGCTGCCAACTGTTGGCTGCAAGCTGTAAGCTGTACTTGGTGACCGCAGATTTTATTCGAATTTTTCAGGAAGAGTACCGGGCGTTGCGTCCCAGGGCGCCCATGCCGCCCATCGCGGTGCGCTTCCGCCGTTTCACTTCGCTGAACACCACCATCCGCCTGCGCGAAGGCCAGCTTTTTGTCAGCCTTTCCGATCTGCTCGAGGGCGCGCCGGAACCCGTGCTCCGCGCCATCGCCCACATCCTGCTGGCCAAGCTCTACAAAAAGCCCATCGACGCCATGCAGAACCTGCGCTACAAGCGTTTCGCTTCCTCGGCCGCCGTCACCCGCCAAACCGAACTGATCCGTCATGCCCGCGGCAGCAAGCGCTTCTTCGGTCCTGAGGGCCGCTTCTATCACCTGGAAGAGGTCTTCGATTCGCTGAACACGCGCTTCTTCGGCGGCCTTCTCGGGCGCCCGGAACTCACCTGGAGCGAGCACATGGCCAAGCGCTCGCTCGGCCACTACGACGCAGCCCATAACACCATCGTCGTCAGCCGCGTCTTCGACCGCCCCTCCAGTCCCCGCTATGCCATCGAATATCTGCTCTACCACGAGATGCTCCACCTGAAACACCCGGTCAGAATGCGAGGCATCCGCCGCTGCGTCCACTCCCGCGAATTCAAAGCCGAAGAAGCTCTCTTCCCGCAACTGAAAGAAGCCCTCGCGTTCATCAAGCGACTGTAGCGAAACGAGACACTTCTAACATCGATGCACAATAGCCAGGCGAATCCGCGTTCCCTGAGCGTCCTGGGAGATAGCTCGACACGCTCATCGCTTCCCTGTCTGTCTTGCGCTTGAGAAGCTCCGCAGCGCCCTCCTTTCCCTCCACCTTTCGGTGATTGCGGGCTCTTTCTGCCCGGCGCTATACTGTGCGGTCCAAGTAGGACTTCACTTTCTGGTGCTTCACCGATCTGCGGCCCGAGGGACATCGGAGGGATCAAATGCTGAGAAGAATGTCGAATATCTTTGTCCTCGCAGGATGTTTTTTCCTGGGTTCTCTTGCAGCGACGGCCCAAGAGGTGATTCATGCTTTGGTTGGAACCATAACTTCCGTCGATGCGACGGCTAAGACGATTACTCTCGATACTGGCGACGGCTCCCAAACATATTTCAAATTTCCGCCGGATACAAAAACATCGATCGTATTCGACAAGAATATTCGCACCGACGCGGCCGCGGCCGGCGAATTCCAGCAGAGCGGGGCGCGCGTTATCGTCTATTACTTTGGCGACGGCGATGTGCGTGCGGCAGTTGCATTACGCAGCCTGGGAACAGGGCCGTTCACCGAAATCACCGGAACGGTCGCGGAGTTTCAAAAGGACAAGCACTCGCTCTTGGTCGCGGACAAATCCCGTGCGGTCCAGTCCTTCAAGATTGCTTCGAGTACCGTTGTTGAGTCGGGAATGGGTGCAACGGAAGGACTCAAGCTGCAGCCCCAGCAGGGCGATCAGATCCGCGTGATTGCCGCGGTGGTGAATGGGACCGCCACGGCCCTCTTTATCAACGCCCTGTAATCCCGCTGAACGAGCCTTTGCGCTTGCTATTCCACCCTTCGTTCTTCGGCCGACTCGCGCGGCGGCCTTTTGAGAACGAAGGGATGGACGGAAGACTGTCGATCGGCGGGATGGCTGTCCCTATGCCGCCTTCTCCATCGCAGCGGCCTCTTCCGGCCCGTCGACCTGCCGCGTAGCCGCCCACCAGATCAGCGCTACTCCCGCCACCACCGACCCGGCGCTGGCCAGTTGCGCATTCGACAATCCCCATAGAACCTTGGGATTGCGCCGCACAAATTCAACCAGGAACCGCGCCACTCCGCTCAGCAGCAGATATTGGCCCACAATCGCGCCCGTTCCGTGCGGCTTTCCGCCGCGCCACCACAGCCACCATCCGATCACCAGCCCGGCAGCCAGTTCGTATAGCGGCGTCGGATGCACGGGAACAAAGGTCGGCTCAATGCCGTTCGGGAAGCTCATCCCCCAGGGCAGCTTTGTCGGGATTCCGTAGCAGCCGTCACCGGAAAGAAAGCAACCGATGCGCCCGATGCCGTAGCCGATCGCCGCCGGCGCCGCGGCCAGATCCAGCGTCCGCAGACACCCGATCTTCGCCCACCAGCCCTGAAACAGCAGCGCGGAGATGCCGAACAGCAGGCCGCCATACCAGGCAAAACCCGCCGAATCCCAAAGCACCCGCCAGCCCACCTCACGAAATTCCACCGGCGTATCGATCACGTGCCACAGCTTTGCGCCCACAATCCCCGCCACCACGGCAACGGCCACCATGCCCACTGCATCAGCGTTGATGCGCGCGCGGCGGAAGCCCCGGTCCATGACAAAAGCGGCAACCACCGCCGCCAGCCAGAGCATCAGCCCGAAGGTGGGCACATTCAGCCAAAAAATGTGTAAATAAGGCAGCATATATGCTCCAGTATAGACGCATGGGCGAAACAAACGCCGCACATCAGTCCCGGTCCGCGATTTACACAGCCGCCATTCCCCGCGGCCGGGGTTTCGCGCGATACTGTGTGCATGGCTACCACCACCTACCAGGGCCTTGAGGTTCTCTACACCCGGCAACAGATCGCTGAGCGCGTCGCCGAAATGGGCGCACAGATTACCCGCGACGTGAACGGCGAAAAACTGGTCATGGTCGGCGTGCTCAAGGGCGCAGCGCCCTTTCTGGCCGATCTGGCGCGCTCCGTCCAGGCCGACGCCACCTTCGATTTTGTCGCCACCTCCAGCTACGGAAAGGGCACCCGCACCTCGGGCGCGGTCAAGCTCATCAAGGACCTCGACGAGCCCATCGAGGGCAAGAATGTGCTCATCGTCGAGGACATCCTCGACACCGGCCTCACTCTCGCCTACCTGCGCAAGCTCTTCCTCCAGCAGCGCCCCAAATCCCTCCGCATCGCCACCCTCCTCGACAAGCCCTCGCGCCGCCTGGAGAAGATCGAGGCCGACTATATCGGCTTCTCCATTCCCAATCTCTTCGTCATCGGCTACGGCATGGACTACGCCGAGCGTTACCGCAACCTGCCCGATATCTGCCTGATGACCCCCGACCATCCGGAATAATCACCGGGCTGCGGCCTTGACCCGCTTCATCCATTCTCTGGTCCCATTTGAGCGGCAAGACTCCGTCGCCACTCTTGCCGCCTCTTCCAGAGCTTCTTTGAATCCGCGCCCGGTCGAGGCATAGTAGCAAAATACGCCGTGAAAAATATCGCCCGCTCCCATCGTGTCCACCAGTTCCACGCGCGGCACTCGCACGCTTCCCTCCGCCGCGCCTGAAACAAAACGCACCGGCTCGGCGCCATGCGTGATTGCGATCTTCGCCACCCCGCGCTCCTTCAAATACCGGAACACCTCCTCTTCGCTCGCGCACCCCGGCGGCTTGAAATCCGCCGAACAGATGGCGGTATCGACGCTCTGGAGCAGTTCCCCGGTCCCGTCCTTCCAGCTTCCGCCATCCATCACCACAGGGATTCCCCGTGCGCGGGCCGCTCTTGCCCACGACTGACATGCCTCCATGAAATGACCATCCACCAGAACGACCGAAGCCTGTTCAAGCACCGCCTCGTCGATCTGAGCGGGCAGCGCGCGCACATGAGTCGCATTCGCTGAGACCACGTTGCGCTCGCCTTTTCGATTGACAGTGACCGAGGAGATGACCGGCGCCCGGTCGAATTCGGGGTTCAGATCGATGAGTTCGATCGAAGAACGCCGAAGCTCCTCCGTGATCGCGCTCGCCACCGCATGGTTTCCAACAGCAGTCACCAGCGTCGCTTTCCCTCCCAAGTAGCCGAATGCAATGGATGCATTTGTGGCCGGTCCGCCAGCGAAGACCTCCTGGCTGCACGCCACAATCTTCGAGTTCGGTGCGGGAAACTCATCCACACCGTAGACAATATCGACCGTCGAAAGCCCCACGAAAATCCCGTTGGTCACTGTTCCCCTTCAAATCGAACGACGCTGGCCACGATTCTAGACCCGCGCTGCCATCCGAAGGCCAAAGCCGCCAGCCTATCAACTTTGACGCATGGTACGTTGGCCCCTTTATCATTTCCGAATGCACAATGAATTCTTTCCGCGCCACCAGGTGACCCGATGACGATTTCCGCGCCCACCGCACTCGATTCCAAATCGCAGTTGCGCAAGACGATGGGCTTTTGGGATGTGCTGCTGTTCAATATCGCCACGGTCCTCGGGCCTCGCTGGATCGCCGCCGCGGGCCACAACGGCACCTCTTCGATCAGCTTGTGGGTCCTCGCCGCGCTCTTCTTTTTCGTCCCGGGAGCCTTCGTCATCAACGAGCTCTCCTCGCGCTTCCCCGAGGAGGGCGGCCTCTACGCCTGGTCTCGTGAGGCCTTCGGTCCCTTTCACGGCTTTGTCGCCGGATGGACCTACTGGATCTATACCGTCTTTTATTTTCCCGGCCTGCTGCTCGCCAGCGCCTCCATGAGCGCCTACATCGTCGGCGGCCGCGGCGCCGCTCTGGCGCAGGACCGCACCTTTCTGCTCACCGTCTCTCTGGCCATGCTTCTGGTCGCCGTGGTCCTGAACATCGTCGGCCTCAACGTCGGCAAATGGCTCCAGAATGCCGGCGGCGTGGGAACCTATGTGCCTCTCCTCATGCTCGCCGGCATCGCCGCCGTCGTCTATTTTCACCACGGCTCGGCAACCCACTTCACGCTCCGCAACATGATGCCCGCGTGGAACTGGGACACGGTCAACTTCTGGTCGCAGATCGCCTTCGCCTTCACCGGCCTCGAACTCGTCTCCGCCATGAGCGAGGAAGTCCGCGATCCGCGCCGCACCCTGCCGCGCGCCGTCTTCGGCGCCGGCGCGCTCATCGCCCTCATGTATATCGTCGGCACCTTCGCCATTCTCTCCCTGGTGCCCGCCGCCGACCTCGACCCCCAGAGCGGCGTCTTCCACGCCATTACCCTTGGCTCCGTCGCGCTCAAGCTCGGCTTCCTGGGAATGCTGGCCGCCATCCTCGTCACCGCAGGCAACGCCGGCGGCGTCGGCAGCACCGTCGCCGGCATCGCCCGGGTGCCCTTCGTCGTCGGCATCGACCGCTATCTCCCCGCGGCCTTCGGCAAGATTCACCCTCGCTGGAAGACCCCCTATATTTCCATCCTCGTGCAGGCCACCATCTCCGGCGCGATCCTGCTGGCCAGCCAGATCAACGAGAGCACGCGCGGCGCCTATCAATTCCTCATCGACGCCGCCATCATTCTCTACTTCATCCCCTTCCTCTACATGTTCGCGGCCGTCATCAAGCTCGCCCGCCGCAAGGACCGCAAAGAGAATCCCCACGCCGTGCTGGTGCCGGGAGGCATTCCCGGCGTCTGGATTTGCGGCGGCCTGGGATTCATCGTCGTCCTCATCGGCATCGTGGTTTCCCTCGTGCCGCCCGGCGACTCCTCCGACAAGCTCGGCTTCGAACTCAAGCTGCTGGTGGGCACTCTCGCCTCGGTCCTCCTCGGCCTCGTTCTCTATTGGCGCGGCGCCCGCTCCAAGCGCGCTGAAGCGTGACCCGAACCGCTTGTCTCGCAGAACGCATGGCGCGCGTCCCAGCCTCGGCGATGCCTACGCGCGGCATGGGTGTCTGGCCGGCCGCATCGCGTGGCATAATGTCATTTCGCCCTCCTTTAGCGATTTACCTGCGCCGGACAATGCCGGTGGGAACAAGAAAGGAACACGCACGATGAGACTCCTCACTTCTGCCTTGCGGCCGGCGGCGCTCTGCCTGCTGCTTGCGCTGAGTTCCTTGCCGGCCTTTTGCCAAGGCATCTCTCCTGCAACCATCTCCGCGCCCGCCCTGCAACGCATTCCGAACGGCGTTCAACTCGCCACGGGCAACCTCAACGTGAAGGTGCAGTTCTATGCCCAGGGCATCGTCCGCGTCGTGAAATGGCCGGCCGGCGGCACCTCCCAAAAACTCAGCCTCTCCGTAATCCAGAAGGAGCTGCCCAATCTCGATGTTCATGTCGAGGAGAGCCAAACCCAGGTGACCCTTACTTCCGGCCCGGTCAAGGTTCTGCTCGGCAAAAACGACGGCTCGATTCAATATCTCGACAGCGCCAACCGCACCCTTCTCAAGGAGCAGGGACGGCCGACCTTCGAGCCCACGGGAATCGAGCGCGAGAAAGCAGCCTTCAGCGTCCGCCAGAACTTCTCCCTCAGCGCGGACGAAGGCGTCTACGGCCTGGGGCAGCAGCAACTGGGCCTCATCAACTATCGCGGCCACACCGTGAAGATCGTGCAGGCTAACACCATGGCCGTTACGCCCGTGCTGGTTTCAACCGCCGGATATGGAATCTTCTGGGATAACTACTCCAAGACCATCTTCGACGACGCCGCCGGCAAGACCTCCTTCTGGTCCGAGGTCGCCGATAACATCGATTACTACTTCTTCTACGGACCCACGATTGACCAGGAGATCGCGGGTTACCGGCAGCTTACCGGCCAGGCGCCCCTGTACGGAAAATGGGCCTATGGCTACTGGCAGAGCAAGGAGCACTACGCCACGCGCGACGAACTGCTGGGCATCGCGCAGCAGTACCGCCAGCGCCACATTCCCATCGATAACATCGTGCAGGACTGGGATTACTGGGGCAACAACGATAACTGGGGCGGCATGATCTTCGATGAGACCAGGTATCCCCGCCCCAAGGAAATGATCGACGAGCTGCATCGCGAAAACTTCCACCTCATGATCTCCATCTGGGCCGGGCTGGGGCCGTCCGCGCAGATTCACAAGGACATGGACCAGCGCGGATACCTCTTCCCCACCGTGGGCTGGGCCGGCTTCAAATATTTCGACGTCTACAATCCCGCCGCTACCGACTTGTACTGGAAGTATGCCAGCCAAGGCCTTTTCTCAAAAGGCGTCGATGGATGGTGGATGGATTCCACCGAGCCCGACATGGTCAACGCGCTCACCCAGGGCGGCGAAGAGTATGAGATGAAGCGGGTCAAGGACAATCATCTCGGCTCCTTCGCCCGCTATCTCAACTCTTACTCGCTGATGGATACCACCGCGGTCTATAACAACCAGCGCAAGGAGACCGATCAGAAGCGCGTTTACATCCTTACCCGCTCCACCTTCGCCGGCCAGCAGCGCGCCGCCGCCACCACCTGGTCGGGAGATATCGGCGCCAGTTGGGAAGTGTTCAAAAAGCAGATCGCCGCCGGCGTCAACCACAGCATGTCCGGCATCCCCTATTGGACCTTCGACATCGGCGCCTATTCGCTCGGCTGCCAGGGCGGCGTCTTCATGAACGGCGGCAAGGACCCCGCCTATCAGGAGTTCTATACCCGCATGTTCCAGTTTGGCGCTTTCAGCCCCATCTTCCGCTCGCACGGCTCTGAAACTCCGCGCGAGATATGGGAGTTCGGCGAATACACGCCCGTGCTGGAGAAATTCGACAACCTGCGCTACCGCCTCATGCCCTACATCTATTCGCTGGGCTGGCAGGTTACCCGCAACGGCTACTCCATCATGCGCGGCCTGCCGATGGATTTCACCGCCGACCGCAAGACCTATTCGATCGACGATCAATATATGTTCGGCCCGGCGATCATGGTCGCTCCGGTCACCAAGTATATGGATCACCGCCCGCCCGAGGACGGCATTCTCGTTACCCCTGGGCACTTCAAGACGAACGACGGCAAGCCCGGACTGCGCGCCACCTATTTTTGCGACGATCAATTCAAAACTCCCTGCCGGGAAGTTACAGAGCCGGATATCAATCTGGACTGGTATACGGGCTGGCCGGATTGGGTCAAGGACCCGAAGCTCTCCATTCGCTGGGAAGGCAAGCTGATTCCCGACGCAACAGGGACCTATCGCTTCGACTTGAAGAGTTTTGGGAAGAGGCGAGTTTACCTGGACGGCAAGGAACTGGCGCATAACTACGAATCGATGGAGTCCTGGACGGTGCCCGTGGAATTGGTCGCTGGCAAGGAATATGACTTCAAGTTCGAGACCGACAACGTGACCCTGGGCGCCTTCCGGGCGCAGCTCTACTGGAAGACTCCGGCCATTCATGCCAGCGAGACCGTCGTCGAGCCCAGGGAGAAGACAAGAAGCGTCTATCTGCCGGCCGGAACCCCGTGGATCGACTTCTGGACCGGAGAGACGCTGGAGGGCGGCAGAAGCATCGTGGCGGATGCGCCCATCCAGAAGATGCCGCTGCTGGTCAGGGCCGGCTCCATCGTGCCCATGGGACCGTTCGTCCAATACGCGGCGGAAAAGCCCGCCGACCCCATCGAACTGCGCATCTATCCCGGCGCCGACGGCAGCTTCACTCTCTACGAGGACGAGAACGACACCTACAACTACGAAAAAGGCGTCTATGCGACCATCGTGTTTCACTGGAACGACCGGAAACGCCAGCTCATGATCGACGCCCGGAACGGCGAATTCCCCGGCATGTTGAAGACCCGCGCCTTCCAGCTCGTGCTCGTCGCAAAGAGCCATGGCACGGGCGTTGAAGTGACCGCCAATCCGGACCGGGTCGTTCAATACAACGGCGAACCGCAGACCGTTCAGTTGCCCGCCGGCCGCTGAATCGTTCCGCTCAACGCAGCACTGTCCTGACATAGACAGCATTGCGCATCAAAGGCCTCGCTCCCTGAGTTCAAGGAAGCGAGGCCTTTGGTTACTATCAGGTTGTTTCATCGTCCTACGGATAGATGCTGCGCAGTTGCACCGCCTCCGCCACGCGCCCAATCCCCAGCATATTCGCCGCAATCCGCATCGGGACCTTCCGGTCCAGGTGCAGATTCAGCACGTCCTTGAAGCTCGTCTTCATCACCCGCTCCAGGCGATTGTAGACATCCTGCGCCTCCCAGAATAAGTGCTGCTCGTCCTGGACCCACTCAAAGTACGAGACGGTCACGCCGCCGGCGTTGCACAGAATGTCCGGAATGATGAAGACTCCCTTGCTCTCCAGAATTCTGTCCGCGGCGGGCGTCAAAGGTCCGTTCGCCGCCTCGGCCACAATCCTCGCTTGCACGGCCGTTGCGTTCTCCGCCTGGACCGCGCTCTCCAGCGCCGCCGGAACCAGAATGTCGCACTCCATCGCCAGCAACTCGGCCGGGCTGATCGCCTCGCTCTCCGGAAATCCCTCCACGTGCCCGCAAAGCGCCTTCATGCGAATCAGTTCGGGAATGTTCAATCCGTTCTTGTTGTACACGCAGCCCGTCGAGTCGCTCACCGCCACGACCTTCGCTCCCGCGTCATGCAGCAGTTGCGCCGCAATCGATCCCGCGTTGCCAAACCCCTGCACCGCGACAGTGGCGCCCTTTAACGGCGTCCGCAGATGCTCGCACGCGCTCTGGATGGTGTAGAAAACGCCGCGCCCCGTTGCTTCGTTGCGTCCCAGCGACCCTCCCAGGCTGATCGGCTTGCCCGTCACCACGCCCGGAATCGGATATCCCTTGGTCATGCTGTAGGTGTCCATGATCCACGCCATGGTCTGCGAATTGGTATACACATCCGGCGCGGGAATGTCCTGTTCCGGTCCAATCAGGGGCAGGATCGCGCTGGTGTAGCGCCGCGTCATCCGCTCCAGTTCGCCCCGCGACATGCTCTTCGGATGGCACGTGATCCCGCCTTTGGCGCCGCCAAACGGAATGTTCACCACCGCGCACTTCCATGTCATCCATGTCGCCAGAGCCTTTACTTCGTCCAGCGTCACCTGCGGGTGGAAGCGGATGCCGCCCTTTGCGGGCCCGCGCACCGTGCTGTGTTGCACGCGGTAGCCTTCAAAGCGGTGAATGCGCCCATCGTCCATGCGCACCGGAACAGTCACCGTCAGCACCCGTTCCGGATACCGGATCATCTCCCGCGTATCGTTGTCCAGATCCAATGCGTTCGCTGCTGCTTCAAAGTTCTCCAGCGCAACGTCATAGGCGTTCGCTGCCTTTGCTGTCGTGAGCATTCTTCTGCCCTCCTTTTTCACGCCAGCCTGCCGCGTTCTACCCTCGTGGTTTCCGCGGCCTGCAGACCGGCGTCAACCTCATTTCCCCGCTCCACGGGCCATCCCGCGTCGCATCGAAAACCCTTGCATCGTGCCTAAAGCACCACCTCTTTAATCGACTCCCGGCAGAGCTCCCGCCCGCGCGCCAGCGCCCGCTCGTCCAGCGCCACCCATTTCGGATTTTTCACCAACCGCCGCAATGCGGCGCCGATGCTTGCCTCCGGCAACACCGCCGTGATCTCCAGCAGCGCGCCCAGCATCACCATATTGCCCGCGCGCACATTGCCCAGGCCGTCCGCCTCCTGCATGAAGTCGCGCGCCAGCACGCGCACATCCCCCCGCGCGCACTCTTCCGGCAAGCTCTCGCCGTTGTAAACAACCCATCCCCCCGGACGCACGCTCGCATAAAACTTCCTCAGCGACGGCTCATTCATCGCCACCAGCACATTGGGCTCGGTCACCAGCGGCGAATCGATCGTCCGCCTCGACAGGCGCACATGACAGTTCGACGTGCCCGAACGAATCTCCGGCCCATACGACGGCAGCCACGACACCTCGAGCCCCGCATCCAGTCCAGCCTCCGCCAGCACTTCGCCCAGCAGCAGCACGCCCTGCCCGCCAAATCCCGCCACGCGCACGCGAAGATCCAGTTCCTCAGCCGCGGCTCCCATTGCGTGCGCGTTGCCTTCCGGCAAACTCTCTTCGTCCACGCCCAGAATCCGTGGAATCTCTTCGAGCACTGGCGCCGCTTCAGCCAAGGTCCGCGGCTCTGCCTCCTTGCTGCGATCGCGGAACACACCCAACGAAAATGTCTTCTCCATCACATCGCGCACCCAGCGCTGCGCTTCCACCGGCTGCATCTTCCAGATCGTCGGGCACGGCGACAGCACCTCCACCAGCGAAAAGCCCAGCCCGCGCACCTGGTTCTCCACGGCCCGCTTGATGGCCCGCTGAGCCTGCGCAATCTGCTTGTTGTCTCCCAGCCCTACGCGCTCGATTGAAACCGGAGCCTCCAGCGTCGCCAGCAATTCGCTCATGTGCAGCGGATAACCCTCCGTCGCCGCGCTGCGTCCGTTCGGAGTCGTCGTGCTCTTCTGTCCCAGCAGAGTCGTCGGCGCCACCTGTCCGCCAGTCATGCTGTAGATCGCATTGTTCACAAAGATGACGGTAATGTTCTCGCCGCGATTGGCCGCATGAAGAATCTCCGCCGATCCGATCGCCGACAGATCGCCATCGCCCTGGTAGCCGATCACGATGCTCTCCGGCCGGCTCCGCTTGGCCGCCGTGGCCACGGCCGGCGCGCGCCCGTGCGCGGCCGATATGTTGCCCACGTCGAAGTAGTTGTACGTGAACACTGAGCAGCCAACGGGCCCGACAAGAATCGTCCGGTCCT
This sequence comes from Occallatibacter sp., assembly GCA_049515995.1. Lineage (GTDB taxonomy): Bacteria > Acidobacteriota > Terriglobia > Terriglobales > Acidobacteriaceae > Telmatobacter. The sequence goes on from JBEKTO010000053.1 coordinate 23,546, forward strand.
GAATGCCCAGTTCGTCGATGGCCCGCGCCAGCATCTTGTGCACCATGCCGTGTCCGCACCCAGGGCAGAAATGCGTCTGGTGCTGCATCTCTTCCTTGCGCTCATAGCGCGGGTAAAACGACTTCGCCTTCTCGTGCACCACTGTGTATTCGCAAACCGTCTCGCTAGACATTTGCCACCTGCCCTTCCTCCGGCTCCATGGCCGTGCGGTGCGCCAGTTTCCGCACAAACGCCAGCACCTCTTCGTGCGTCGGCACATTGCCGCCCACACGGTTCAAGAACTCCACCGGCCGCGCTCCGTTCAGCGCCAGCCGCACATCCTCGAGCATCTGGCCGTTGCTCATCTCCACCACCACAAAAACCCGCGCGGTCTTGGCCAGCCGTTGAAAGTGTAGTTTCGGAAACGGGAATAGCGTAATCGGCCGCAGCACGCCTACATTGAGCCCCTCGGCACGCGCCTCCGCCGCCACAGCCTTCAAGATCCGGCCCAGGATTCCATAGCCCACCAGCACGATCTCCGCCCCATCCGTCTGCCACTCCTCGGCGCGCACCTCGTACCGTTCCGCGTTCTGATACTTCTCCTCCAGATGGCGCACGTGCGCTTCCGATTCATCGATGTCCAGATGCAGCGATGTGATCAGGTTGGCGCGCGACGCGGCCGTTCCCGCCACCGCCCACCCCGGCAGTTGCGGTCCAACAGCCGTCTGCGGAAACTCCACCGGCTCCATCATCTGCCCGATGAATCCATCCGCCAGCACCACGACCGGGTTGCGATAACGGTCCGCCAGTTCGAAGGCCAGCGCCGTCAAATCCGCCATCTCCTGCACCGAATGCGGTGCCAGAACGATCGTCCGGTAATTCCCGTGGCCGCCGCCCTTCACCACCTGGTGATAATCGCCCTGTTCCGCCGCAATGTTGCCCAGGCCAGGCCCGCCGCGCGTGATGTCCGCAATGACGCAGGGCAGTTCCGCGCCGGCCATGTAGCTGATGCCTTCCTGCATCAGGCTGATTCCCGGCCCGCTCGAAGCCGTCATCGCCCGCACGCCCGCCGAAGCCGCGCCATACAGCATATTGATGGCCGCGACCTCGCTCTCCGCCTGCAGAAACACTCCGCCCGTCTTCGGCACAAACTCGGCCGCCGCCTCCGCAATCTCGCTGGCCGGCGTAATCGGATACCCATAGAACGCGCGGCATCCCGCCAGGATCGCGCTCTTCACAATCGCTTCATTGCCCTTCATCAGTTGCTTGCGCATAGGCCCGCTCCCTCAACGCTCGAATCTTGTCCGCCTGCCGCGCCGGTCTTGCCGTTCGCGGCGCGCAGCACCGTGATCGCTCCCGGCTCGGGGCAAACCATGAAGCAGATGCCGCATCCCGTGCAACCCGCGCCCACATACGCCGCCGTCCGATAGCCGGAGTGATTCAGCCGCTCGCTCAAACGGATCGCCTTCGGCGGACAGGCTTCCACGCACAGCCCGCATCCCTTGCACTCGTCCTCATCGACCCGCATCAAGCCTCGGTCTCGCTTCTTCGCATCGCCCATGCAACACTCCTCTCCGGCGCATCGGTCCTTTTCATGCGCACACCGCCGTCTTGCGCTCCAGATAATGCGAGCGCACGGCAAAATCCTCCAGCTCGGCCTGGAAGCGCGGATCGGCAATCGCGATCAGCGCCTCGGCCCGCTCGCGCAGCGTCTTTCCGTGCAGATACGCGATGCCGTGCTCGGTGACTACATAATGCACATCCGCGCGCGAGGTTACCACGCCCGCGCCCGGATCCAGCATCGGCACAATCCGCGACACCGCGCCGTGCAGCGCCGTCGACGGCAGCGCAATGATCGGCACTCCGCCCTTCGAGCGAGCCGCTCCGCGAATGAAATCCAGTTGCCCGCCGAATCCGCTATACGGCTTGGTTCCCAGCGAGTCCGCACAGACCTGTCCCGTCAGGTCCACCTGCAGCGCCGAGTTGATCGCCACCATCCGGTCGTTCTGCGCCACTACGAACGGATCGTTGGTGTAGGAAATCGATCGGAATTCAAAACTCTGATTCTCATGAATGAAATCGAAGAGCCGCCGCGTTCCCAACACAAACGACAGCACCACTTTGCCCCGGTGCAACGATTTCCGCTCGCCATTGATTACGCCCGATTCCATCAGGCCGATAACGCCATCCGGGCACATCTCGGTATGAATGCCCAGGTCCCGTTTGTCGCCCAGGCACTCCAGAACGGCCTGCGAGATTCCGCCAATTCCCGTCTGCAGCGTAGCGCCATCCGGAATGAGCGAGGCCACATTGCGCGCCACGCGCAAATGCAGCTCCGAGGACGCCTCCTTGCATATCTCAATCAGCGGCTGCGAGCTCTCGACGATCGCCGAGATGCGGCTTATGGGAATGCTCGTGTCGCCATGCGTGCGCGGCATCCGCTCGTTCACTTCGGCAATCAGCGTCCGGGCGTGGTGCGCGGCCGTCAGCGTGCAGTCCACCGCCGCTCCCAGGCTCACAAATCCGTGCTCATCCGGGGGCGAAACGTGCATCAGCACCACATCCAGCGGCATCGCGCCGTTTTCGAACAAGGGCTCAATCTCGCTGAGGAAGATTGGCGTGTAGTCGGCGCGCCCGGCGGCCACTGCTTCGCGCACATTCGCGCCCAGAAACAGTCCGCGATGGCGAAAGTGGCCTTCGTATTCCGGCAGGGTGTAGTCCGCGCTGCCCAGCGTCATCATGTGCACGATCTCCACGTCGCGCACCGCTGGAGCCCGCTCCACCAGCGCCTTCACCAGCAGCGAAGGCGTCCCGCATCCCGACTGAATCCATACCCGATCGCCGGACTGCACCGCCTTCAGCGCCTGCATGGCATCCACGCACTTGCTCCGGTACTCTTCGCGCCAGTTCATATCCGATTGCCTCCGTCTCCGCGCACAGATCGGCCGCGCGTGACAACTTCTTTACTGCCGACCGCAATCGAACGTCCCGGCTTTGCCTTCGCCCTCACAAAGCCTGCTTTCCAGACCCTGCCCATATTCCCCAAAGCCCGAACTAATCTACTCAGCGCCAGAGGGCCTCGCTGTGATGCGTGTCACCCCGTCCAGCGGCGCCATGGACTGAGGTTTGTCCCGGCAAGCGCCCTCCATTGCCTCAATCTGAAGTGTCGGGGCTTGACTTTACGGCTTACAG